>NZ_LRHL01000043.1:723925-946605 GCF_001647155.1 Haloarcula sp. K1 | reverse complement strand
GATCGTTCAGCTTCGCATGGAATCAGCTTATCTGAACACGATGCCACAGCGGCTCCAGACAACGATCCGACACGTTCGCCGACACAGTGGCTACCCCATCGGGGATAACACACGGTTCCTGTCGTAGCCCATCGGACAGAGAACGCTCGGACCGATGACGCACCGTATTTAGCCACCACGTCCCCGTTAGCTGTCACCCGGGTAACGGGGCCGGTGACGCTTCGGCGTCAGTCGAGCACGAACAGCCGCTCCCGGAGGGTCTCGGCGACGTCAGTGAGATGAGCCTGTCCGAACGCCGCGACCAGCAACGCCCCGAGCGAATTGAACATCGTGTCCCGGACCGTGTCATCGAGGCCGTGTTGCGCCAGCGGCATCGTGACACCCGTTTCGGTGGCGACGATGTCGAGCGCGAACTCGAACAGTTCCCAGATCACGCCGAAGGACAGCACGACGACGAAGATGTACACGAAGAAGACGCGCTTGGGGATGTGAATCGAATCGTTGTGGAGGTCGATGGTCCGGGCCGTCGTGTACCCGAACGCGGCGATGAGCGAGGCTGACATCGCGTGGGTGAGGTGGTCCCACCAGCCGATCTGTCCGTAGAGCCCGGCCGACCCGAGGGTGTGCAGGAACACCGCGGTCGTGATCCAGAGGGCGAGCCACGGGTCCAGGGCCAGATTGTAGTTTCGCCGCATCACTGCGGGGAGAAACGTGACGAGCAGGCCGATACCGCCGTTCGTGATCGGCTTCGGTTGGCCGGCGACGATGCCGTAGCCGACCAGCCCGAGCAAGACGAGTTGCATCGCGCGGGTGATCCGCCGCTGGTTCCGCATCGACGGTCGGGGCAGCCTCATCGCCGCACCATCCGTCGGAGACCACGCCAGAGGCGGCGGTCCCGCCGTCTGAAGTAGCCATCGAACAACACACCCGCGGCGAGTCCGGCGAGGGTGACGTACAGCCACTCGGTCATCAGCGCCTCGTTGGTCGTGAGATACGACGTCCCGAGAAACCGGTCGGCGTTCCACCGGAACACCGTCCAGGCCGCCACGGCGGCGAGTGTCGTCAAGACGACGAGACAGACGGCGAACCAGTGTGTGACTTCCAGCTCGGTGAACATATGCAGTTCCACGATGACGAGTAGCGACAGCGCTGCCAGCGAGAGATACGTGGCAAAGGTTCCGACCGTCCCCCCGACGAGGCCGCGGACCAGGATCGGCAGGCAGGCGAGAAAGAGCAGTTCCCAGGGCAGCATGACGCGCCACTCGCGGAACGCCACCGGCGGCACGAGGACGACGAAGCCGACGACACCGACGAGCAGTATCCACTGGTAGTCGATATCGAGGACGCTTTCGACGAACACAGCCGTGAGAATCGCGACGAGCACCCACGCGATGATCGCGTTGGTTCGCCCGTCACGAAAGAGCTTCTCGAACGTGTCATCGAGGTCGATAGCCCCGAGACTGCTGTCGGGACGGCCGGCACCATCGCTCATTGCAGTGGACTGGGGTACGACGGAGAATAAACCCAGCGACGTGTTTATACCGGCTACGGCCCCTTGTACAGGTATATGATGCTGCCGACGCACGCGATAGCGGGGCTCGCAATCGCGACACCGCTGCTCGTCCTTGCGCCAGACCACGCCGCAGTAGCGCTCGCTGGCGGCCTCGTCGGTGGCGTTTTGCCCGACCTCGACCTGTACTCGGGCCATCGGCGTACGCTGCATTACCCAAGCGGGTACACGCTCGCGGCGCTCCCGACCGCCGGGTTCGCCGCTATCCTCCAGACACCGCTGCTCGTCGCGCTCACGTTCGTACTGCTGGGCGCTGCCCTCCACTGCCGGATGGACCGGTACGGCGGCGGCCTTGAACTCCGCCCGTGGGAAGGCACGTCCGAACGCGCCGTGTACGACCACGTCCGCGGGCAATGGCGGTCGCCCAAGCGATGGATACAGTACGACGGTGCACCGTCGGATGTGGGGCTGATGGTACTCGTGGGTTCGCCGCTGTTCGTCGTTCTAGACGGGCCGTTCCGGTGGGTCGTCGCCGCGGCCCTCGTCACCGGTGCGACGTACAGCCTCCTCCGGCGTCGACTGGCAACCCTGGCCCCGGTCGTGTTCGGCAACGTTCCCGAGTCGATCTCGGCCCACGTCCCGGACCGTTACCGGCAGTAGCGCTCGGCTACTGACCCGTTTCCGATATTTCTGTGACGCCGCCGTTATTTCCGCGCCGCTTTCCTCACTGCGGTCCCGCGACAGCGTCTTCAGCGACGCCGCGTAGCGTCAGCCATGTGTTGATTCCGGCCCGCAGTGCGACGAGATCACTCGCCTCGACCGTGAGTTCGACCCGCTGTCCGTCCCGGCTGAGGCGCGCCGTCGTTCGGTCCCCCTCGATGTCGTCGATTTCGGGACGGATGCTCCGCTCGATGGCGCGAGCCCGGTCGGCGTTGTCGTACTCCGCAGTCAGGTGGGTCCGATGTGGTGCAGTCATACTGTTCGAAATGGGAGCGTCGTCGTATCAGTCGCGGGACTGCCCCAGAAAAGCCGTTTGCAACGTGGCGCAGTCGGCCGTCGACCGTCAACGGCGTACCGACAGTCTCAGTTGACGTTGATCTCTTTGACGTCGGGTGACCGCTCCTTCAGCAGGACGCGGTGTCCGCAGTACGGGCAGCGAACGCCGCCGTACTCGTCCAGCGTCACGTCGCGCTTACAGCGTGAACACTTGTAGCTCATAGTTGAGAGATTGGAACGGGGGTCCTTTACTCCTCGTCTTCGGACAGTGCGGCCCGAATGGAGCGTCGGACGGTCTTGCCGCCAGGCGTCTCCGGCTTGTAGCTGCCGCCGGTGAACTTGTAGTCACAGTAGCTGCACTGCCAGATGCCCGTCCCCTGGCGGTCGACTCGGTCTTCGCCGCAGTTCGGACAGGCGTGGTCCTCGTTCATCTCCGATTCGATCTCCGCGACGCGGCGTCGGGACACGCGACCGTAGCGAGCGCCGAAACGGCCCGAGCTGCCGGTCTTTCCGCTCTTGCTAGCCATAGTGGTCTGTTGTCCGCCGAGCGGCCACATAAGGCCTTCGAGATGCGGCCCGGTCGACCGACGGCCACAGGGATTAACAGGCCCGGCCGGCAACGACCGACTGACATGGACGAGCTACTCGACGTCGTCGACCTCGTCGCGGACTCCGGGTTCGAGGGTATCGTCACATGGCTCGTGCGAATCGTCGGTCTCGTCGCGCTGCTGGGCGGGCTCGGGCTGTGGCTGTTCACCGAGATGGGACTGCTCGTCGTGCCGGCAGTGCTGATACTCGCCGGTATGGTCCTGCTCGTCGCGCCCAGCATTCTCCTGCTGACCGCGGAGCTAGCCTAGAGAACTCAAGAGGGAGGCGGGCAAACCGTCGGTCGATGGCAGCGTTCGACGGGCTTCGAAGTCGCCTCCAGCGGGTCGCACCGGCCACGAGCGGGCGGCTTACGGCCTCGGAGTTCTTGCTCTCGGGCGCAGCAGCCGGACTGCTCGGCTGGGGCGGCACCCAGGCGCTCACCTGGCTCGACCACGCCAACGGCCAGCTGCTCGCAACGGTGCTGTGGGTCGTCTTGATCGGCGGCTTCGTCGGCCTGACGGTCCTGCACGCACCGGACTCGGTCCGCTTCTCCGACGCGATGCTCGCCTGGGGAACGGTCAACACCACTGCGACGGCGCTGACGGTCGGCGGCCTCCTCAGTGTCGTCCCCGAACAACTGGCGTACTGGCACGCGTGGGTCGGCGCGACGGCCATCGGCTACTGCTGGACCGGCGGCGTTCTGAAAGGGGCGGGTCAGCCCGCGCGCGGACGCGGCTACCTCGGAGCGGGCGTCGTCGGCCTCTGTCTGCTGACTATCGGGGCCGTCGCGTTTCCGCTGGTCGCCCCGACCGGCTATCTGGCGCTCGCCGCGCTCCATGCAGGTCCGATGGTACTCGACGTGCGGACGGCGTTACCGGCTGTTCACCGGACTGGTGTCGTTGGAGCCGCGGTAGCCGCTGTGCTCGTTGTCGGCGTTGTCGTGGCGTGACAACCGGTCCCGGCGCGGGTGCTACTCCTGCAGTTCGGCTTCCTTGAGTGCCTCGTTCAGATCGGCCCGGACGTGTTCGCCCAGTTCGCGGTCGCCGGCCGTCGTGACAACGCGGTTCTCCTGGACGCTTGAGCCGTCGCGGATGAGCACCCGGACGTTGCCGTTGGCGTCGGCGCGGGTCGCCTTCGCCCGGACGCCCGTCGGCGAACTCGCGCCGCCAGCGTCGATGGGACCGGGGATGACCTTCTTGACGTGGGGGTGGCCGGCGACGGTCTGGATGACTCGCTGGCCCGACCGGCCGCCGATGAGCGTCGAGTGGCTCCCGCCGAGTTTCTCCGAGGGCGCGGCGTCGACCACTTCCAGCGCGGGCTCGCCCTGGCGGTCGATGACCCGCTGAACCGGGTCGTCGCCCTCGACGCGGAAGAACTCGTAGTGCAGTTGCGGGCGGACGGCGGCGATGACGTCGCGGTCGCCCGTGACGTACACCTCCTCCGGTCGTTTCCGTCGCACCTCGTCCGCGACGAGGCCGGCGAAGTTGCGGAGCTCGACGACGACCGTTTCGTCGCTCCCCTCGCCCTCCGGCGTCGTCGTCACCGTCCGCTGGCCGACGACCGACCCGTCCAGCAGCGAGGTCACTGTCGCCCGCTCGCGGTCGAGTTCGAGGACGACGGCGTCCGTATTGGCAGTGTGACAGACCAGGCAGTAGTCGCCCGGTCGGTCGAGCGGCGTGGCACACTGCCGACAGTCCATAGCTGTGGCTACGGCTGCGCGCTGATAAGGAAGCCGGTTCGGTGGTTTTGCGACGTGTGGTCAGCCCTCGTCTTCGATGGTCGCACCGGGTGGATAGATAGCGGCGACGGTCGCATCGTAGCCCGCGTCGGTGAGGCCGGTCCCCAGCGCAAACACTGTCTCGCCGAGCATCGCCATCGCGGCGTCCCCGCCCGCCTCGGCCACATCGTCGATGACGCCTTTCACCTCCGGCGTCAGGAGGTCAGCCTCGCGGGAGAACTGCCGGGAGGCCTTCATAAACGTCGATAGCTTCGGCTCTTTGACGACGGTCGAGAGTGCACGTTCGCCGGCGGCCGTCAGCGTTTCCGTGTCGCCGCCGACGACATCCGCCGTCGATAGCTCCCCGAGTGTGACGTACTCGATGCGGCTGCGGGCCGGAATGGCGTCGAGATAGTTGAACTGCGGCCCGCCGGGTTCGAGCCGGAGCGGCACGCCGCCGCGGGCCTGCGCGACAACGTCGCCGAGCCCGGAACCGGCCTGGACCTCCGCGCCGTGGGCGATGGTCACCAGTTCGTTGTACGAGAGCCCGTGGCCGAAGACGGCATTGGCCGCCAGTGCGGTGCCAAGCGCCAGCGCGCCGGAGACGCCGAAGCCCGACCCGAGCGGGAGCGGCGTTTCAGCAGTGACAGTCGCCGTGGTTCGCAGCGCGTCCAGCACTCGCTCGACGGCTTCCACCTCGATTTCCTCGCCGTTCAGCGTTATCTTGGTTTCAGCCCCGCGGCTGACGGTAACAGAAACGCCGTCAGACAGGGCCAGCCCGCCGCCGCGGGAGCCGGTCTCGATCGGGTCATCGCCACGGTCAACGGTAAAAAAGCCCGTGATGTGGCCGGGGACGAACGCGTGTGCTTCGTCGGTCATTGCCTCCTCGTGGGACCCAGTGGCGTTAAGGATTGGTGGTCGCCCGCTCCGTCCGCACACGCTCCGCCCAGAGTTTCAGGAGACCGACAGGCGATTCTCCGACCCGTAGTTTGATGTATGTTTACACGAGATGACTGTGAAAACATGCCGACAATCAGCGCGCGGCTCCCGAGTGAAGAGAAAGACGAACTGGACGACGTCGCCGAGTTGCTCTCCGAGGACCGGTCGACCACGATTCGGAAAGCCCTGCGGGAGGGACTGGAAACGCTCCGGCTCCGCGTCGCCGTCGAGCAGTACCAGTCCGGCGACGTGTCGGCGGCCGAAGCCGCACAGCTTGCGGACCTCTCCATCGCCGAGTGGCTCGACGTGGCCCGCGAGCGAAACCTGACGACGCAGCTTGAGCTGTCCGACTTGGAGCTCGACGCCGACACGGCCGCGGAGCTATGACCCGCATCTACGTCGGGCCGACGTCGCTGTACTCGCTGGGACAGGTGGGGGAACTGTCGCTGCTGGACGCGTTCGACGGCGACATCGTCATTCCCGAGCCCGTCATCGACGAGGTCCAGGTCGAACCGACCGCAACGAACCTGACCGAGTACCGCGAGAACGGCATCGACACCGGCGTCGACGAGGACTACGTCGACCAGGCCGAGTCCCTGCTCGGCGATTCCGATCTCGGAGCCGCTGTGACGGTGCTCGCCGGCGTGCTAGCCCACCGCGACAGCGACGACCGCTCCGCCGTGGCCGTCGTCTCCGAGGACCGCACTGTCCGCCGGATGGCGCAGGGCCTGGGGGCAGAGGTGACGAGCAGTTTCGGCGTCGTGGTCCGGGCCGCTATCGAGGACAAGTACCTCAAACCGACCCAGGCGAAGCGGATCGTCAGGCGGATTGATCAACACGGGATGCACCTGACCGGGGAGCTACGGGAGCGGGCGGTTGGAGAGGTCGCCTGAGTTCACTGCCGCGAATAGTGGGTTCATGTCTTTTAGCGCCGGGTTTTCGACAGAACGACTGTGCTCTCAGCCCCTTGCCACCCCGCTGCTGGACTTGAAAGCGTGGGTTTAACAGTGCGGCACCCAACTCTGGAGGTATGCAGGGTAATCTTCCGCCTGAAGCACAGGAGAAGCTCGAGGAACTGCAGGACCTTCAGCAGACAGCACAGCAGGTCGCCGCACAGAAACAGCAGGCCGAGACAGAGCTCCAGGAGTCCCAGACGGCTCTGGACGAGCTCGACGACATCGACGAGGACTCGACCATGTACCGCGAGGTCGGCGAACTCCTCGTGAAGACCGAGTTCGACGAGGCACAGGACGACCTCGAAGAGAAGGTCAACAGCCTCGAAGTCCGCGTCGAGACGCTCGAAAAGCAGGAAGAGCGCGTCCAGGAGCAGTTCGAAGAGCTCCAGAGCGAGCTCCAGCAGATGCTCGGTGGCGCAGGCGGCGCGGGTCCGGCCGGCGGCCCCGGCGCTGGCGGCGCATAAGGCGATGCCGACAGACGATGAGGTCGTCGAGACAGCCTCGACCGCAGCCGAAGACGTTGTCTTCTCGCGATACGATGTCAGCGCGGTCGAGGACCTCGACGTGACTGTCACCTTCGAAGACGGCGTACTAGACGTCGACGTGTACGTCAACGCGCCCGACAGTCGTCAGGACGAGGCACAGGTCGCGGACGACGCTGCCCTTGCCGCACGGGCCGCCGTCGACGACCTGTTCGAAGAATAGGCACTCGCAACGGAGCGGGCAGTCACTCGGTGTTCTACCGACGCCGCGAACCGTCAGTCGTGGCTCTCGACGGCTGGGTCCCCGGTCCGGTCGCTCGCGAACCCGGTTCGGAACGCAATCCAGCCCAGCACTGAGACGAACAGTATCGGCGGGAGAATCATGAATCCCCATAGCGGGTCCAGTCCCCAGCCAAGTAGCAGGGCCAGGTCGAACAGCCCGATAGCGAGAAACGGCGAGACGAACAGGAGGGCGCGCTTCCGGTTCACCCCGTCCGACGATTCCGACGCCGACGAGTCCTCGTCACCCGCAAGGAGGTCTGCAGTCGTACGGTCACGGGGTCCGTCGTCGGCGTGGACGCTGGACTCGGCGGTGTCATCCATACCCGTCACTCGGAGTTCAGCAAGCAAAAAAACCGCGCTTGGTCGATCGTCGAAGGAAGAGCCGTCAGGTCAGGGGGGGATTACGCGTCGCTGTCGTCGCTTTCGTCGTCAGTGGACTGTTCGTCGTCCGCGTCCGTCTCGTCGGTGTCCTCGTCCGCATCCGCGTCGTCAGTGGACTCCTCGTCGGTGTCGTCCGCGTCAGCGTCCTCGGACGCGGATTCGGTTTCGTTCACGGCCCCGTCGCTCTCGTCACCGGGGGTCAGGTCGCTGATCTGTGCGCCCAGGTCGCCCGCGAGTTCGCCGGCCTGCTTCTGCCCGATGAGCGTGTGGATCTCGCTGACGAAGTCAGGGACCTGTCCGGGGAGGTCCGACGGCGGGCCGCGCTGGTCGCCTGCCTGGCCGGCGTCAGCGGGCGGGCCGCGGCGGTCAGCTGCCTCGGCAGCGCCGCCCGATTCGTTCTCGTCTGCGGTCGTTGTTTCGTTCGCTGCCTGCTCGGCGGCGTTGTCCGCCTGTGCGTTGTCCGCGTGGTCATCGGCCTGTGCGCCTGCTGCGCCGGGGAGTGCCGCCGCCGAGCCCGTGATGACGAGCACGGCAAGCAAGCCGCCGGCAATCGTAGTGAGTTTCATTGTGATCGTTGCCTCCGCTCGTCTCTCTGGCCCAGTGGCATATGAAGAGGGCAAGCCGAAAAGGCGAATTAAGTCGAATTTATCCGAATTGGATGCTCTATTTCCCGTTTTAATTCGGTTTAATCGCGATTCAGTGTGCGCTCACCAGGCCGTCGCGTCCAGACTGGACTGCTGGGCGGGATGGCTGGCGTGCGCGTCACGCGGTCGGTCCGGTCGACGGAGGCGTAGCCGGAGTCGGCCAAGCGAATAACGGACAGGATAGACCCCTGAAACCGCCGCCGGGGTAGCTTTTCATACCCGCAAACCCAACACTGGCCCATGGAACACGATGCCACGGTCGAAGGGGTCGGCGTCGGCGTCAGCGAAGAAGGGAGTGGCACGCCGGTCGTCCTGCTCCGTGCGCGCGAAGAGATTGTCCCCATCTTCGTCAGCAAGGACCAGGCCCAGTCGATGCAACTGGCGATGGCCGGCGAGCCCTTCGAGCGCCCGCTCACCCACGATCTGCTGGTCGAGATGGTGACGGAGTTCGGGGGCGCCATCGACCGGGTCCGTATCGACGATCTGGCCGACGGGACCTTCTACGGGAAGATCGACGCGGAGCAGTACACCGACGACCGGCGGAAGGACATGGTGTTCGACGCCCGCCCTTCGGATGCCATCGCGATTGCCCTCCGGGTAGACTGTCCGGTCGTCGTGACAGACGATGTTATCGACGAGGCCGGGCGACCGCCGGAACAGTTCGACCAGAGTGGGAGCGGCAGCGAAGACCTCGGACTGTGAGAACACGAAACATTTCTGCGTCTGTCCGCCCTTGATACCCTTGATGGGGTACGAATCGGTCATTTTCGACAACGACGGCGTGTTGCTGACGCTGACTGACATGGACGCACACTACGTCGGCGCGCGCCGGGCCTTCGAGGAACTCGGCGTGCCGTCGCCGTCGACAGCCCACGTCGAGGCCATGAGTATCGGCGTGACTGTGCCCGAACTCACCGACATCTGTACCCAGTACGATATCGACCCCGAGCGGTTCTTCCGGGCCCGTGACGAGGCACTGACCACGGTCCAGCGGGCGCTTATCCGGGCCGGCGAGAAACAGCCCTACAGCGACGTGTCCATGCTCGACCGACTGGACTGTCCGCTGGGCGTGGTCTCATCGAATCAACGGGACACCGTGGCGTTCGCGTTCGAGCATTTCGATATCGGTCACTACTTCGACACCGTCTGGGCGCGCGAGCCGACAGTCGAGAGCCTCCGCCGGAAGAAACCCCGGCCGTACTACATCGAGCGGGCGATGGCGGACCTCGATGTCAGTGACGCGCTGTTCGTCGGCGACAACGAATCCGACATCGAGGCGGCACACCGGGCCGGAATCGACTCGGCGATCATCCGTCGTCCGCATCGGACCGACACCCGACTCGACGTGACGCCGGACCACGACGTGTCCGGCCTCGAAGACGTAGTTCGGCTCGCTGGCCGACGCAGCGGGAGCGACTGAGCCGTATCCGGACCTAACAGATACATAGTCAGCACATTCTGGTACGTATACTGAAAGCAACCTTTCCCATGGCAAGTGCCGTGAAACGGTATGGAGAAGCCGGTCGGTGGAACGGACGAGAACGAACAAGCGGCACGCGACACACCGGCACAGCAGTCTCCCCCTGTGCTGTTGGAGACTCTCGCCGCGCGAATGCCCGAGCCAGTGGTCGTCACCGCCGCGGACGGGGAGATACGGACCGGGAACGATCACCTCTGTGACCTCCTCGACTCCGACCCGTCGGACGTGTTCGGGCGTCCGATAGCCGAGTTCTGCCCGGATCTGCGTGACGTTGACCTCGGAACCCACTGCAATCAGTCGCCAGGAACACCGCTGACGTCGTCGTGTTCCGCCGGCGACACGGAACGGTGGGTCGAAATCGCCTTCGAACCCCAGCAGTGGGACGGCGAGGAACTGTACCTGGGTATCGTCCACGACATCACCGAGCGCCACGAGCGGACGGAGATGCTCGAACAGTACGAGCGCATCGTCGAGACCATCGAGGACGGCATCTACACGCTCGACGAGGGGTTCACGATGCAGACGGTCAACAGCGCCGTCGAGTCGATGACCGGCTACGACAAGGACACGTTGGTCGGGTCGAACGCGACGCTACTGGCGGACGAATCCGTTATCGAGGAGGCCGCGGAGATGTCCCGGCAGTTCATCGAGGGCGAGCGCGACGTCGGGACGCTGACGACGGACCTCAGAACTGCTGACGGGGACACGCTCCCGATAGAGACCAAGTTCACGACGTACGACCGCGAAGACGGAAGCTATCGGCAGGTCGGCGTCGTTCGGGACATCTCGGACCGGAAGCGGTTCGAGGAGACGCTCGCGGCGCTGCACGAGTCGACCAGAAAGCTGCTGCACACGGAAACCAAGACAGCCGTGGCCGAACAGATACTCGACACGGCCGTCGACGTGCTGGAACTCCCCGACGTGGAGATCTACCTGTTCGACCGAAGCGACAACACCCTTCGCAGCGTCGGCGACGCCGAAGCGGACCGAAGCGCGTCGGTCGGGCCGGGTCAGAGCACAGTGTGGGATGTGTTCGTGCAGGACAGCGCCGTCGAGGTCGCCCCCGGCGAAAGCATCGACCTCGGAGCGGGACCGGTCACGGCGAACGCGAAGCGGCTCTGCCTCCCGCTCGAAGACCACGGCGTGTTCTACGTCGAACTGGGCGAGCAACACAGCGACGCCAGGACCCGAGAGATGGTGGATCTGCTCGCCGCCAGCGCGGAAGCCGCGCTTGCGCGCGTCGACCGCGAAACGACGCTCCGCGAACGCGAGGCCGAGCGCCGCGAACAGAACCGCGAACTGCGGCGGCTCAAGCAGGTCAACGCGATCATTCGACGGATCGATCAGGTGCTGGTCGAAGCGGAGACCACCGAGGAGATCGAACAAGCCGTGTGTGACCAGTTGGCCGAATCCCAGTGGTTCTCCTTCGCCTGGATCGGCCGACAGGACGCGACGGAACTCGTCCCCAGAGCGTGGGCGGGCGACACCGCCAGCTATCTGGACGCCATCTCGCTGTCGCTGGAGCGCGAGGGCGGGCCGCCGGCCGTCCAGACTGCACAGTCCGAAGCGATGACTATCGTCCCGTCGGTGGCTGACAACCTCCGAGGCGACCATTGGCGGACGGAGGCGCTCTCCCGCGAGTTCCAGTCGGCGCTCAGCATCCCGCTCGAATACGACGACTTCGTCTACGGTGTCCTGACGGTGTACGCCGAGCAAGAAGACGGGTTCGACGAGATGCTTCAGGAGGTGTTTGCCGAACTCGGTGAGACCATCGCGAACGCGATACGGGAGGTCGAGTCCCGGCAACGCCGGGCCGGCGACGGCACTGTCGAACTCGAACTATCACTGTCAGCCCCGCAGTCGTTCTTGACGCACTTCTCGGATCGCGTCGGCGTCCCGGTCGTCTGTGAAGGGGCCGTCCAGCGGAGCGACGGTGCGATCCGTCTCTTCCTCGCTATCTCGGACTGCGACCCGGCTGTCGTCGAGGAGCAGATGCTGTCGATGGCTCGCGTCGACACCGCGCGAGCGATTTCGACCGACCAACTGGACGGGCTCTATGAGGTTGTCGTGACCGGCCAGACTGTCGCGGAGACGCTACTGGAGCAGGGCGGGCGGTTGAAATCGATCCGAACGTCGACGGGCGGACTCACGGTGACAGTTGTCGTCTCGGGCGAAACTGATGTCCGCCAGTTCGTCGAACAACTCGGCGAGCGCTACGCGGACGTCAAACTGATCGCGCGCCGTGACGGCGCACAGTCCAATGGCCAGCGGGACAGTACAGTCCGGTCGGCGCTGGAGGAGCAACTCACCGACAGACAGCTCGAAGTACTCCAGACGGCGTATCTGAGTGGCTTCTTCGACTGGCCTCGGGAGACGACCGGCCAGGAAATCGCGGCCAGCCTGGACGTGTCACAGCCGACGGTCAACCGGCATCTCCGCGTCAGCGAGCGAAAACTGCTCGAACTCGTGTTCGGCGATAGCTGAGACCGTCGCTATAGTATTAGTGACCAGTCCGGCGGGCTGTATCTGTATAGCCACAATCACCTTTTCAATCACTCATCAAGGGACAAACAGCGACAAACTATGTCCCAGGCAAAACTGGTCTACAGACCGACACCCAACGAACCGTTGAGCGAAACCATCGTCCACGCTGTGGCCGACACGCTGGGTATCGACCCCGTCGACCTCGATGACCGAATCAGTGACTGTATCGACCCTGATGCGCTGGACCGGCTGTTCCGTCCGGATACGGACGGCACCCCGAGCCCTGACGGGCTGGTCGTGTTCAGTATGGCTGGCTGTCGTATCGAAGTCGAAGGGAACCGTTCGGTGCTGGTGACACCGTCCCGCGACGTCTCGGCGGCAACTGGACTCGAAGCGTAACTCGACTCCGTGTGCGGGTGTTCTGCTGGCGCTGTGTACCCTTACCCGTGGCCCTCGTCAAGAGGTGCATTATTATCGCCTTATTTTCCTCACTCATTTGAATATCATTGAGAAAGTTCAGTAAGCAGATATTTCCTTTGCAGTAGCAATTGAAAAACTGGTACGTAACTTGGAGTAAAATTGTGTAAGTATACCGTTAATAGCACATTACCAGCACCCTACAGGTCAGTACCACTATAAGCGCAACTTCGCCTCTCGAATGTATGGACCTCGGACACCAACTGATCGAAACCGGCTCGCAGTCGGGCAAGAGCGTCGAGGCAGTGACCGGCCAATCTGAAGAAGTAGAATCACCCAAAAGTCGGTTAATCAAACATTATTCCACTGCCGAGATGCAGGGTGCAAGCGTTGGGGGACAGTCACAATGAGTGTTGAGTCACCCTCGGTCGATACACAGGACCTTCTCGAAGAGGTTCGGACGACCAGTCTCCCCGACCGGGTTGCAGAACTGGCAGACGAGTACGAGCGGGTCTGTGGCGAGCGTGACCGATTCCTCTGGCAGTGGATCTACTCGCTGTTCCCCGAGTTCACGCTCTCCTCCGTCCACCCGGACCACGCAGACCACGTCCGGACGCAGAAGACGGTACTCACGATGTACGTCACGATTCTGGACGACATCGTCGAGAACGACGGGGACCGAGACACCTTCGAAGAGGCCCGACGACTCGTGCAGGATCCGTCGTCCGTTGACCCGAGCCGTGCGGCGGTAAGCGAGGAATATTTCTCCTTTATCGAGCGTGTGTGGCGAGAGTTCGAGGGGGGACTAGCTGACGCGCCCCGGGTCGACGAGTTCTACGACGTGTTCACCTACGATATGCGACAGACGCTGAACGCGATGGATTACAGCGCCGTCGTCAACGAGAACCCACGGATTGCGAACCTCAGCGGGGCCGAAACATACGGGGCACATAACATGGTAATGTTCCCCTACGCGGCCGTTGACCTCATGTATTCGCCGGAATTCGAACTCGCCGATTACGGCACGGTCCGGGACCTGATCTGGGACCTGCAAGAAATGGCCCGCATCGGCAACTGGCTCACGACCTGGGAACGAGAAGTCAGGGAGGGAGACTACACCGCGGGAATCGTCGTGCTGGCCCTTCAAGAAGGGTTCGTCACTCCCGAAGAACTGGAAAACCCTGACGGAAAGGCCGAACTCATCGACAAAATCAAAGCCGAACAGTTCGAGGCCCGGTTCCGGGACCGGTGGGCCGACATCTACCAGTCCGTGCGCGACCGCGAGTTCGATACGGACAGCGTCGACCTCAACGCGCTGGTGGAGGGCATGGAAACCGTGTTCCAGTACCACGAAGCCAGCCGCGGACACAAGTAACGTACCGGGATCGGCCCCGTGGTCCACGGGCACACTGGCGTCTAATTCTACGGAATATCAGTCGAAACGGGAGGTGCTGTGCCGTCAGTCGTCGGCGACGAGCGGGTCCTCGTCGTCGGTGACGAGGCGGTCCATCGCGTCGACCATCGCGCGCACGGACGCCCGTGTGATGTCAGAGTCGCTGGCGGAGACGACGACGTGGTCGTCGCCGCGCGACATCTCGATTTCGACCGTGACGAGCGCGTCCGTTCCGCCGGTGATGGCGTCGACGTGGTAGTCTTCGAGCGTCGCGTCGGCGGTGTGGGACAGTGCCACCTCGGCGGCGTTCATCGCGGCGTCGACCGGCCCGGAGCCGACCGCTGCCTCCTTGCGTTCCTCGCCGTCGACCGCGAGTCGGACGCTCGCCGTCGGCGTGTCGGAACCGGAAACGGCGGTCAGGCCGAGCAGTTCGACCCGGCGGTCGCGCGCGTCGCCGGTCACCTCGTCGGCGATGGTCAGCAGGTCGGCGTCGGTGACGCGCTTGCCGCGGTCGCCGATCTCCTTGACGCGGCTGACGATTTCCGAGAGCTGGTCATCGGTGACCTCGACATCGTGCTCGTCGAGGGCGGCCTCGACACCGGCTCGGCCCGCGTGTTTGCCGAGTGCGAGGCGGCGCTCGCGGCCCACTTTCTCCGGCGGGTACGGCTCGTACATCGAGTCGTCCTTGAGCGTGCCGTCGGTGTGGATACCGGACTCGTGGGTGAAGGCGTTCTCGCCGACGACCGCCTTGTTGGGAGCCAGCGGGATGCCGGTCCGGTTGGCGATGAGCTGGGCGAGGTCGTACACCTCGGTCAGGGCCATCGACTCGACGCCGTACCCGTGGTCAAGCGCGATAGCGACCTCTTCGAGGGCGACGTTGCCGGCGCGCTCGCCGATGCCGTTTATCGTCCCGTGGACGAGGTCTGCACCTGCCGCGATGGAGACCAGAGCGTTCGTCACTGCGAGCCCCAGGTCGTCGTGGGTGTGGGTACTGACTGGGCCCAGGTCGGAGAGCCGGGAGACGCATTCGAGTGCGCGGTCCGGCGTCGCGTGACCGACGGTGTCGGCCCAGCAGATGCGGTCCGCGCCGGCCTCGACGGCGGCTCCGAGCAGTTCTTCGAGGTAGTCCAGGTCGGCTCGCGAGCCGTCCTCGCCGATGACCTCGACCCAGAGCCCGTGGTCGGCGGCGTACTCCACCAGTTCGACAGTGTTGTCGACGTTCTCGGACTTGGACGTGCCGACCTTCTGCTCGACGTGCTTGTCGCTGGCCGGAACGACGAGATTGATGCCATCGACACCACAGTCGAGTGCGAGATCGATATCGTTCCGGATACCGCGACAGAAGCTAGTGACGGTACCGTCGAGGTCGAGCCCCGCGACGCGAGAGATCGTCTCGCGCTCGCCGGGGCCGGTACAGGCGCTCCCGGCTTCGATGACATCGATACGGGCCGCGTCGAGCGAGCGGGCGATATCGGCCTTGTCGTCCGGCGTCAGCGACACGCCGGGGGCTTGCTCACCGTCGCGAAGTGTCGTGTCGAGAAACTGTACCTCACCGACATCTGAGAGCGCACGCATCGCTGGGTGCCCCTCGAACAATGTGTTCTGACTCACAGAAGATGCTCCATCACGCGCCACGAATTTCGCGGCCAGCCGCCTCGCGGCGACTTCCTCTATCCTCCGTCGGGTATTCCGACATAGTGGTGTCTACTCTACTCTTCACGGTCTAAAAGGTGACGGAACTGATTACCACGACCCATGCTATTGAGACTCGTTATTCAAGACGGACCGTATCGCCCTCGGAAACGTCCGACGCCGCGCCACCGGGCAGTTCGATGACAGTATCCGCGTTCGCGTAGCCGACCGAGCGCCAGGGCTGTAGGGTTTCGACGGCCTGGACCTCCTCGTCGACGAGCCAGAGCACGTCGAGTGGGAACCGGACGAACAGCATATGGATGAACTGTCGGCTCGCGCGGTCGAAGGGGAAGACCAGCGCGTAGTCGTCGGGAATCGACGACCGGAACATCAGCCCCCGGCCCTGTTCGAGCATCGACTCGGCGTACTCCACCTCCGTCGCGAGGGAGCGAGCCGCGCCGTCGGGGTCGTGGACGAGACGCATACCACCGCGGAAGTCGTAGGCAGGCAAAAAGTCTTCTGTCGGAACGGAGGGTTTGAGGGGGCACGGCCACTCACTATGTCGCATGGAGAAGGCTCCCGGGGGAACGTCCGTCGGCGTCGACGACCCATACGACCACGTTCAGCGGTGTGACTTCGTCACCGGCGAGGGGAAGTGTCGCTGGGCGCGCGAACACGGCCACCACGACCCCGAGTTCGCCAACACCCGTAGTGCCGACGACTTTCGCTGTCCGGCAGCGATTGCACCCGATGACGCGGACGCAGACGCGGAGCCGGAATGGGACTGGGTCGACTGCCCGCATTTCCGCTCCCGGAACCACGACCGGGAGTGTGTTCGTTGCGGACTCGAAGAGCGGCGGATGGCCCACTCCGAGGACCGACCGCTGCTAGAGGAACACCACCTCTCGTACCGCGAAGGCGGCAACGAGCTATCACACGAAATAACGGTCTTTCTCTGCCGGTGGTGTCACGCGAAGATTCATCAGTCGTGGGCGCGGCTCGACGATGACGCGAATCCGGACCCTGAAGCCATTGCACAGCGGGAACAGCGCCGCTCTAAGGAGGAATCCGAACTGGGCTTTGAATCGGCTGCTGACCGCTACGACGACTCGTAGCGCCACCCAGTTATCAAACCCGATAATTGGTGGCAGACGGATAAGTAGGCACACAGTAACTGATTAGTATAGTGACCTCTCCGGCGCTCACGAAGCAGTCGCTGGGGACGGGATATGTCGTCGCAACGGGTTTCGTGATTTCCGGCGCGTTACTCGCCCACGGCATGGCTATCGTCCGGCCGTCCCCGATAGACGTGGTCATCCTCAGCGTGGGGTTGACACCGGCGCTAGCCCTGGTAGCCGCGAACTACTGGCTCCCGGTGAGTGGACTGTCCGGAGATCAGATATGGACTGCCGCGGAGTGGTGCGGACTGGGCATCGCGCTGTTTACGCTCATCAAAATCGTCGTGCTGCTCGCCCCAGTACCGCAGTCCTCGATGATCCCGTCGATACTCGCGAGCGGGGTCGCAGTCGGCGGGTTTGGCGGGGTTCTGTTCGGGTGGCTGCTGGAACTCCGGCGGTCCCGGCGCAGACTCACCCAGAGCAACGAGGTGTTGTTTCGAGTGCTCAGGCACGACCTCCGGAACGACCTCAACGTCGCACTCGGGCATCTCGGCGAACTGCAGCGGGAGACAGCAGAGCGTGGCGACTCCAAGTCGCGTGCGCACGTCGAGCAGTTGAACGGTACTATCGACGATATCATCGCCACTACGGAGAAGGCGAGGCAGATAGAGTTCGCGTTCGACGCGGACCGTCGCGCACAGCAACCGATCGACCTCGTGCCGTGTGTCAGAGAACAGGCGAAAAAGATCACGCAATCGCACCCGGAGACAACTGTTGAACTCGACCTCCCGGATCAGTCGAAGGTGTACGCCGACTGGATGCTCGACACTGTGCTTCGGAACGTCATCGAAAATGCGGTCGTTCACTGCGAAGATACCCCGACGCTGTATATCTCAGTCGAAGAACACGGCCGAACCGTGTTCGTTCACGTCGGGGATAACTGCCCGTCGATTCCACAGCACGAACGGGATGTCCTCAATAGCGGCGTAGAGACACAACTGTGCCATTCAAAAGGGATCGGGCTATGGCTGACGACGTGGATCGTCGAGAGTTACGGCGGGGCAGTACACCTCACGACCTCGGACGGCGGCAACACCGTGACGCTGGAACTGCGTGGCCCGACAGTTCTCGACGGGGTTCGCCAAACCCTTCGAGAGTGGCCCTGAAACCGGACGCGGGGGAACCGTCGACCGCATCAGGAGATATATACGCCTTCGTAGCCTTCGCGTCAGTAATGACCCGAATCGACGTTATCGACAATCACGGACAGTTCACACATCTGGAGCAGCGCGCGCTCCGGGACATGGGCGTCGACGTCTCACTCAGGGACAACACGACCCCGCCAGAGGAGATCGACGCCGACGGCATTGTTCTCTCCGGCGGCCCCGACATGGACGATATCGGGAACTGTCCCGAGTATCTCGATCTCGACGTGCCCGTGCTCGGCATCTGTCTGGGGATGCAACTCATCGCCGACGAACTCGGCGGTCGGGTCGGCGGCGGCGAGTACGGCGGCTACGCGGACGTGACGGTGGACATCCTCGATGATGACGACCCGCTGCTCGGCTCGCTGTATCCCGAAACGCGTGTGTGGGCCAGCCACGCTGACGAAGTGAAGGAAGTCCCGCCCGGATTCGAGCGGACCGCGACCTCCGATGTCTGTGGCGTCGAGGCGATGAGCAACACAGACGAAGCGATATACGGCGTCCAGTGGCATCCAGAGGTCGCTCACACCGAAGAGGGCGAGGAAGTGTTCGAGAACTTCCTGTCGGTCTGTGACCAGCAGTCTGTCGCTCGCCAGTAATCGCTGAAGCGTGATGTAACTGGTTTTATATTCACGCGTAGGATGTGATACATAAATGACGGCGACACAGGGGAATCTCGCTAGCCTTTCGCGGTTTATTTTCAGGGCTCCGACCTGGTATACGAGCCTGGCCTTTGCACTGGTCATCGCGGCGATGACTGGTATCGTTGCGTTCGATTCGCGGTTCATCCTCGACGACGCCTGGCAGGGCGTGTTTCTCATCGGCCTGCCGACCTCAATCGCCAGTGCCGTGACGCCGTGGGTCGACCGGCAGCTGGGCGGACAATTAACCCCGAACCGGGCCACGCTGCTTGCGGTCATCTGTGAGTTGATCACTATCGCGATGCTGACTGTCGCCGGCGTTATCGCCATCTTTACCGTCCGCCTCGGGCAGAACTTCGTCTTCGACGTGCTGTTAGTCGCGCTGGCGTCGATATTCGCCTTCCGGCTGCTGATACTGATGGCCGTCTCGCGGCACTCACTGCTGAAGGCGGCGATTCCGGCGAGCGTCCAGACGGTCACTGCCGCCGTGTTGCTGGCGATATACAGCGGGGCGACCGCGTTCATCCTCGAAGACCCGATGCTTCGGGAGTACCTCTCCCGCCCGGAGGAGGTCCCGCCGCAGGTACAGGGGTTTATCCCGCAGGACTTCATTATTCTCGCGGTTATCTGTGTCATCTACGCGCTAGCAGTCTGGCTGTTCCTGGTCGTCATCGACCAACCATGGCGCTCCTCGCTCGGCGTTTCCGCGCTGGATTTCCTCCGGGGCTTCATCGGGCACATCGCCGAAGGCACGCGCGAACTGGAGGAGTTTTTCGAGGACATCGGCGAAGAAGCCGTCGTCCCGGTCACCTTGCTGTCGGTCCGTCGGCCGGGCGGCGAGGAGAAAGCCCGGTTCGTCCTGCCGATGATTCACCCCGGCCCGATGGGTGAAATCGGCGGCGGTAACCTCCCCAGACGCGTCGCCGAATCGGCCGACGGCCTGGCCTTCCCGCCACACGCGACCGCCGGCCACGACTTCAACCTCGTCACGGAGCGGGAGGTCGACACGATCCTGTCGACCGCAGAGACGGCGTACCAGAACCTCGAATACGACGACCAGGCGACGGCGGGCCTCCGTGTCACAGAGGGCGAGGCCACGCTGACGGGGCAGGCCTTCGGCTCCGATGCGCTCGTCGTGAACACGTACGCGCCGGGCTGTGCCGACGACGTGGAGTACGCCGTGGGTCTCTCAGCGATGTCGGAAGCGCGGGCCGACGGGCTCGACGACGTACTCCTGGTCGACGCACACAACTGCAACGACGGGCTCGAGGGCGACGACCTCGGCCACGTCGTTCCCGGCAGTCAGCGGTCATTCGACATGCTCCACGGGGCCGGTCAGCTTGGAAACTTGCTCACAGATGCCGAAACCGGCCAACTCCGCTGTGGAGTCGCCTGGGACAGGACCCCCTGGGAGCCCGAGGAGGGCATCGGCCCGCTCGGAATCCGGGTCTGTGTCTTCGAAGTCAACGGCCAGCGGACGGCGTACGTGCTCATCGACGGCAACAACATGGAGCCGGGCCTCCGTCAGCGCATCATCGACGCCGCCGACGGCGTGGATATGATGGAGGTGATGACCAGCGACACCCACATCGTCAACACCGTCGAGGCCGAGAATCAGGTCGGACAGGTCATCCCCGAGAAGGAAATCGTTGCGCTCATCGGGGACCTCGTCGACAGAGCCGTCGCCGACCTCGAACCCGTCGAGGCCGGGATGGCGAGCGAACAGGCGACCGTGACGGTGTTCGGCAACGACCGGACCGAGACGCTGGCCTCGACTGCCAACGCGATGGTCTCGATGGGTGGCGCACTGGCCGGGGCGTTCATTCTCGTCGTAATGACGATCAGCGTGTTGATTTTCCTGCTGACCTGACGGCGGTCGGCCGGATACGATCCGATTCCTGCAGCACTACCGACTCGCTACGCTCGCCGACTCTGGTACAGAGAACGCCGAGGAGGAGATTTGAACCACGCCCAGACGGTCCGGGCGTGCGGCGCGGTGCGCCGTTCCGGGCTGCGACTGGTCTACTCCAACTCTCCACGCATCACGGTCCTGCAGCACTGCCGACTCGCTGCGCTCGTCGGAATGGCTGCAGAGAACGCCGAGGAGGAGATTTGAACTCCTGAGTCCGTGAGGACAGTTGCTCTCGAAGCAACCGCCTTGGCCAGGCTAGGCTACCTCGGCTCACCCATCAGTACCGCCGGTTGCTCTTTAGGGGTTTCGATTTCAGACTCGACACCCCTTTACCGGACCCGTAACATGACAGGCTATGGACGCTACCGAGGCAAGCGAGGTGTCGAGTCAGATCCTCGACGAGATCGGGAGTGCCGTCATCGCCGACCGCGGTTTCTTCGAGACAGTGCTGCTGGGGGTCGTCGCGAAGGGCCACGTCCTGCTCGAGGACGTTCCCGGCACGGGAAAGACACTGACCGCCCGCAGCGTCGCGACCGCGCTGGGGCTGTCGTTCTCCCGCATCCAGTTCACGCCGGACCTCCTGCCGGCCGACATCACGGGAACGCACATCTTCAACGAGGAGTCCCGGAGTTTCGAATTCACCGAAGGACCGGTGTTCGCCAACGTTCTGTTGGCCGACGAGATCAACCGCGCGCCGCCCAAGACCCAGTCCGCCCTGCTCGAAGCGATGGAAGAGGGACAGGTCACCGTCGACGGGGACACCTACGACCTTCCCGAACCGTTCTTCGTCATCGCCACGCAGAACCCAGTCGACATGGAGGGGACTTTCGAACTCCCCGAAGCGCAGGTCGACCGGTTCCTGGCAAAGACATCACTCGGCTATCCTGACGACGAAGGCGAGGTCGAACTCCTCCGGCGGCGTGCCGGCCGGACGACACAGAGTCCGACCGTGGAGCCGATACTTGACGCGGAGTCGGTCACGGAACTCCGGAGCGTTCCGGAGACGGTTACCGTCGACGACGACCTGCTGCAGTACATGGCTGCCCTCGCCCGGGCGACCAGAGACGATTACCGCGTGGACGTCGGGGTCTCACCGCGCGGGACCCAGCGGCTGTTCGAGGCAGCGCGGGCGATGGCGACCATCGCGGGCCGGGAGTACGTGGCACCGGACGACATCAAACGGGTCGCACAGCCAGTGCTGGCACACAGACTGGTGTTGACGCCTGACGCCCGCGTCGAGCAAGTCGACAAGGGGACCGTTATCCAGAGCGTGCTCGACGAGGTCCCCGTCCCGACCGTCTAACCCCACGTCCAGCGGGCGTCAAGCGCGTACCGGTACACACCCGTGATGACGATAGCCCCGCCATTGCCGACCAGCGGCACGACGCCGCCCCAAGTGACAAACGCGTAGAGGAGGCCCAACTGGAGCGGGATCGCCGTCCCACGAACGAGGTTCGTCTTCCCTAACCCGACTACGTACTCTCGCAGATCCGAGTGCTGTGACCGGTGGAACGTCCAGGCGTTGTTGAGGACGTACTGAAGCAGAATCGTACACTCGATTGCGATAGCGGCCGCGAGAATGTAATTCAGGCCACCGACATCGTTGAACAACCATAGCAGCGCTTGCTGAATTGACGCAGCAAACACACCGACGAGGAAGAACCGGACGAGTTGCTGTCGTCGGGCCGGTGTGACGACAGCGGACGCCATACAGCCTTACTGATAACCGAGCGCCTTTAACCGTGCTGTTATCTCGTCGGATGCCTCGGTGTTTTCCGCCCCCGTCCCGTCGCTATCGAGTTCTGCGAGGTGTTCGGCAACTGCATCCGAGAGCCGGTCGAGAACGGTCACAGGCGGATCGGCGTCCGCCGAGTCCGAACACAGATCGACCTGCTCTTCGGGATCGCTCGTCCGGTCGTACAGTTCCTGACGCCCCGATTCCGTGAATTCGATGTACGTGTAGCGCTCGTCGCGTGCGCTGAGGAGGAGCTCCCCGTCCGCACGGCTCCGCGGGATCGGCTGGCTGGTCACGCTCTCGCCCCGGACCGCTGCAGAGACGATGGGGCCGCGGTCCTCGATGTCCGCGCCGTGGATCGCCGGGGCGACGGACGCTCCGTCCCACTCCGTCGCCGGCGTGAGCGACAGCAGATCGCACACCGTCGGCGCGATCGTGTCGAGGCCGACCGGCGTCTCGACCGACTGGCCCTCGCTGTCCGGTGTCGAGACGATGTAGGGAACGTCGATGAGCTCCCGATAGAGCTTGGGGTAGTGAGCGAGATGGCCGTGTTCGAGGAACTCCTCACCGTGGTCGCCGGCGACGACGACGGCCGTATCATCGCGATGGCCCTCTGTTTCGAGGGTGTCGAGTAGCCGACCGACGCTGGCATCGACCTGCCGAACCGTCGCCTCGTACAGCGTCCGGAGCGTCTCCAGCGTCCGGTCGTCGACTTCCCAGCCCAGCCCGGTTCGGAGGTGGGAGGTGAGCATTCGGAGGACACCGAAGTGGTTGTCCGACACCTCGCGGATGTGCCGCGGGGCCGGCACGTACGGTGTGTGCGTGTCCATGTAGTGGACCCACAGGAAGAACGGTCCGTCGGTCGTCGCCAGAAACTCGGTGGCGCGGTCTTCGAGGTCGCCCATCCGGGACACGTCGGCGAAGGGCCGTTCGTCAGACCCGCCGCTGAGGACGGTCGCAGCACGACGGAACGGTGAAGTGCCGAGTTGGACCCACGCCTGGATGGTCGGGTGGGCCGCCAAGTACTTGCTGTAGCCGCCGCTGTCGACGAACGGCTCGAACTCGTCGAACCCGCGGTCGTATCCCCAGTGATCGGTGAGAAAACCGTTTGCGGCGTTGAACCCTGCCGTCTCGATACCGGCATCGGACACCTGCTCGGCCAGCGTCGGCGTCGACGCCAGACCGATGTCGTCGCTCTCAGCGAACACCGGCCGCGAGCCGTGGATGGATGGGAACGAGAACGGCGTCCAGTTCCCCTGTGCGACGGCGTTTTCGAAGACAACGCCCGACTCAGCGAGCGAGTCCAGGACTGGGGAGACGCTGTCAGCGCCACCCAGTGCGTCCGCTCGCAGCGAATCAACCGTGACCAGCACCACGTTGTTCGTTGCCGGGGCCGTCATTGTCGGCCCACACTCCTCCGTGATCGTAATGGTATCGACGTATCGCGTCCGCGATCCGGGGTTTGCACCCGGTACGTGCCACCGTATTTTCTCATACCCCCTATACCAGACACTGAATACTGAACGTTCCGGATAAATTCAGGGGGCTATAATAGAACCATACTCTGATAAGGTAGAATTAAACCCGTTCTCCGATAATGTGCTGTCCAGAACATATTCGATGACAAACTCCATTCAGCTTCGGTCCTACGACGACCGGGACGCCGACGCTGTCTGGTGTCTCCACGAGTGGGCGATGCGAGCGACCGGCAACGACCCCAGCGATATCCCCGGAACGTCGGACCTGCAAAACATCGAGACGCGGTATTTCGACACTGGCGGCGCGTTTCTCGTCGGCGTCGTTCCCGATGCCGACGATGACCTCCCACAGACGTTCGACGGCGGCCTAACCGCGATGGGCGGGTTCCTCCCGAACGAGGTCGGCCACGCGGACGAGCGAACCGTGCCCGGCGCGGCCGAACTCCACCGAATGCGGGTCGCCCCGTCCCGGCAGCGGCGCGGCTACGGTCGCAGCCTCCTCCACAAGCTCGAACAACAAGTGGCCGAGCGGGGGTACGAGGTCCTGCTTGCGACGACGTCACAGAGCCAGCCCGCCGCGGTCGCGTTCTACCGCGACGAAGGATACCAGGAGGTAGACCAGTCAACACAGGGCGAGTACGAACTCGTCCACTTCGAGAAACGGCTCTGACCCAACAATCGGACGCGGCGTTCAGTCACCGCTGTAGGCGTCGTCGGTGTCCTCGCCGAAGGAGGTGTTGAGCCCACTCGGGCTCTCCCGGTCCTGCTCACGCATACTCTGTCGCGTGAACTGCGGCTTGGCGCGGACGGCCTTTTTCGAGCGGAACGACCACCACAGCGCCAGAGAGAGCCCGACGGTTCCAGCGATGCCGACACCAGTGGCCGGCAGCGACGCCTGCGTGTAGAGGAACGCTGTCGAGAACAGCGTGCTCGCGAGCAACATCCCGAGGATGAGCCGCTTGGTCATCGTCGCGAGCAGGCCATCGGAGTCCTCAATGTCGGCCTGCACGCGGAAGTCCTCCCGCTCGACCCTGTCGAGAGCGGACTCCAGTTTCGGCGGGATTCGGACGGCTGACCGAGCGGCGTCGGATACTTCGGTCGCCCGGTCCTCGACGAAGTTCCGCACGCCCTCGGCGAGGTACCCCTCTTCGCGGAGATAGTCGGTGGCGACGCCGATGAAGTCGAAGTCCTCGTCGAGGGTGACACAGACGCCTTCAACGACCGTGGCGACACGCAACACGAGCGCCAGATTCGCCGGCAGGCGAAGCGGGAACTCGTAGATGGTGTCCTCGACCTGCTGAATGATCTGCTGGACGCGGTACTGCTCGATGTCCTCGCCACGGGCGTCGGCGATGGCCAGTTCCATCACGTCGCCCATCACCTGCCGGTCGGCCTCCGGCGAGAGCGTCCCCATCTCGATGAGCGCATCGAGGATGGCGTCGATGTCCTGGTCGGCGACGGCGGCGTAGAAGTCGATGATCTTGTCCTGGACGAACGGGTCGACCCGGCCGGACATCCCGAAGTCGTAGAAGACGAGCGTCCCGTCGTCCTGTACGGCGAGGTTTCCGGGATGCGGGTCCGCGTGGAACACGCCGTCGTCGATGATCATCTGGAGGTACGCCCGCTGGAGCGTCTCGGCCAGTTCCGTTCGATTGATTCCGCCCGCGTCAAGGCTATCGATGTCGTTGATCTTCGTACCGGGGACGTACTCCATCGTCAGGACGCGCCGCGTGGAGTGTGACTCCTTGACCTTGGGGATACAGATGCGGTCGTTGTCCCTGAAGTTCTCCCGGATTTCGGTGAGCATACGGCCCTCGCGCTGGTAGTCCATCTCCTCGCGGATGGTCTTCGAGAACTCGTCGGCCAGCGTCTCCAGCGAGAACGACCGGGAGTCGTCGATGAAATACATCAACAGCGGGAGCGACCAGCGGACGACCCGCAGGTCGGCCTCGACGAGCGTCTCGATACCGGGCCGGCGGATCTTGACGGCGACCTTCTCGCCGTCGACCTCCGCCAGATACACCTGGCCGAGCGACGCGCCGCTTATCGCCTCTGTCTCGAACTCGTCGAAGCGGTCGTCGACGGAGCCCAGTTCGTCCTCGATGACGACCCGTGCCTCGTCCCAGTCCGCCGGTGGCACGCGGTCCTGCAACTTCGAGAACTCCTCGATGTACTCCGGCGGCAGGACGTCCGGCCGGGTCGAGAGTATCTGTCCGAGTTTGATGAACGTCGGGCCGAGCGTCAGCAGCGAGTCGAGCAGTTGCTGTGCACGTTTGCGACGCTGTTCAGGCGTGACACGGCGCGACGAGCCGACCACGAAGAACCGCTTTCGGTCTCGTGCGTACGCGACCAACAGGGGCAGGAAGTGGCGAGCGACGACGAGGAACCGCCAGTACGCGCGAAGGTTCACCGGCTTGCCACCTCTGGGTCAGTCCCCGTCGATCGGGATTGTAGTGCTCGGTGCGGCTGTCGCCTTCGGCAGGCGGAGCTCGAGGACGCCGTTTTCCACGGTCCCCTCCCCGCCCTGCCCGGTCGTGTCCGGCGGGAGCGGGAGCTCGGCGTCGAGGAACACGGAGCGGTCCTCGCGGACGAACGTGAACTCCCCGGGCACGTCTTTGGTCCGTTGCCCGTCGATACGAAGGCGGCCCCCTTCAACGGTCACGTCGATTGTGTCCGCGGTCACACCCGGCAGGTCGAGCACGAGCAGGTATTCGTCCTCGGATTCGAGCACGTCCGCGAACACGGCGTCGGGAAGATCCCGAAGCGCTTCACGCAGGGCTGGCATACGCCTGTCTAAGTGGTACGCAGTGGTAAACCCGACGGTCTCTGCTACTCTACAGGGGTACGGAGAGGAGGACGGCAGCACCGATGAGGACAGCCGCTAGTCCGAACACAGTTTCAGCGATAGCGCCGCGAACAATCCGTCGGGCCGTGCCACGCTCGCTGGTGTCGGAGATGACGAACACCGGCGTCCCATCGCCATCCCCGACGACGGCGTCGACCAGATTACTTCCCCACTCCGATGCGGGGCCGCGCATCGCCTGACCGTAGACGTACACGTCCTCGCCAACGTCCAGCCGGCGCTCGGTAAAGCGCTGCTTGTTCCCCAGGCTGATCTCAGTCACGAGCAGGTTCACGGACCCGTCCTGTGCCTCGACGCCCTCCGTCCGCTCGACGTAGTCGGCCAGGCGCTCGGGGAGTTCAGTCCCGGGGGATACCGTCACGGACTGGGACTCGAACCGTACGTCCGCGCCGTCGGGATTCACGCGGACGCGAGCGTTCCCATCGTCGACGATGAAGTCGACGCCGGCCTGCCCCTCGTCTAGCGTCTCCCAGCTGGAGTGTTTCCCCGACGACCGATACTCCTCGACCTCGTAGGTGTAGGCCAGACACTCGCTGCCGGTGAAGGGGGCTGTGACCGTGCCGGCGTCTTCGTCGGCGACGGCTGTGCCGGTGATTTCGACGGGACCGGAGTGCCCGTCGAGCGAGCGCACCGGGACTGGATCGTTCCGGAGGATGTGAAACACCGTTCGGAGTTCCCGGCCACCGCGGAGGAGGACGAAGCCGCCGATGACCAGGAACACGATGGCGACCAGTTGCGGGAGGACCATACGGCCACTCCGCGTCGGACCGAACAAAAGCGTTCCCAGTCCATGTAGGCGAGTGACTGATGGGACGTGGCCACTCGGGGCGTTTTTGCCACAGTACCCACTAGCAAGGGTATGGCTGGCTCCCCGCCGTCGGAGGCCGAGTCGCTCGCGCTGGAGACTGCCCGCAGACAGCTCGGTAGCTTCGCTGTCCCCGTCGACCGGACAGACAGGATTCCGCTCTCCGTCGCTGTCGGACGAGTGCTGGCGACAGATGCGACGGCGAACGAACCCGTGGAAGCGGCGGATATCTCGGTCGACGACACCGTCTTCCAGCAGGGGCATCAGGTACGGCCCGGCGATGTGGGACTGTTGCGGGCAAGCGGCGTCTCCGAACTGCTCGTCCGCCAGCGACCACAGGTCGGAATCGTACCGACGGGCGACGAACTCCGAGCGGCTGCCAGCGCGGCCCGCGAGGTCGAGACAGCGGGGTTCACGCTGGCGCAGTACGCCGACCGGTGGGGCGGGAAAGTGACCTACCGGGACCCCGTCGCCGACGACGCACCGGCGCTCCGGATGGCCGTCCAGCGCGACCTCACCCGTGATGCGCTCGTCATCACCGGAACCGAGCCGGGGGACACGCTTCGAGAGGTCGTTGCGGACCTCGGCGAAGTGTTCACCGACTACGTCGATATCGACCCCGGCCAGCGGACGGGAGTCGCCGTCGTCGAGGACCGCCCGGTCCTGCTGTTGCCGGAGTCGCCGAGTGCAGCCCGCGTCGGCGCGGTACAACTCCTTCGTCCGCTACTGAAGGCGTTTGCCGATGCACCGCTGTCGGATCACCCCCACCAATCAGCCTCACTGAGCGACGGGGTAGACAGCCCTGCATCCGTCCGTTCGTTCGTGCCGGTCACCGTGACCGACGGGACAGCGGCGCCACTGCCGGGCGCTGACCTTGCCACGGCGACCCGAGCCGACGGCTGGGTATCCGTGCCTGCAGACGAAACTGGTATCGATGCCGGGACGACCGTCAGGGTGGAAAACTGGGACTACCTCCCCTGAGACGACGCCAGATCGAGCAGCGAGGCGACGCGCCTGTCGCCGCGCACGCACCGACCCATCTCCGCCGGGGACCGCCGACCGACGTGGACCCCGTCGAGGCCCGCGTTCCACGCTGCACCGATGTCTGACGGGTTGTCGCCGGCGAGCACGCCGCTGTGGCCGTTGTACCAGACACCCAGCTCCCGCATCGCCAGTTCGACCGGTTTCGGGTCGGGCTTCCAGCCGATATCGTCGTCACAGCAGACGACCGTTTCGAACCAGTCGGCGATGTCGAGATGGGCAAGCACCGGTTCGGTGAGGTACTGCTGGCAGTGTGTGACCAGTCCGACCGGTGTGTCGAGGGTGGCGAGGAACGCCTCGGCGTCGTCGTAGAGATACGTCGCCTCGGCCCGGGAAATGGGATCTTCCTCCTCGTGGAACAGCCGCCAGAACTCCTGCTGGTCGACATCGCGCTCTGCGAGTGTCTGTGACCGTGTCCCACCGAACCCGTACCAGAGCGCATCCCGCTCCCGGTCCGTGAACTCGACGCCGAGGCGGTCGCCGACGGCACCCATCACTTTCCGGGGGTAGGCTGGCTCGATATCGACGAGCGTCCCGTCGAGGTCGAACAGCCAGAAATCATAGTCGGTGGTCATGAGGGGTGATTTTATTGGGGATTTTCTAATAAAGTCTTTCGGGCCCTACTACCAGTTTTGATGCGTATAACACCGCTGTAAACACTGACTACGCAGCGACGTTTCTTTTCACGCCACACGGATCGAACTGCCGAGGTACTTGTTGAGCACTTCGCTGACCGAATCAGCGTTGAACAGGGCCAGGTCGTCGGCGATTTCGGCTTGTAGCGCGTCGAGGTACGCCTCCTCGGTCCGGAGTTCACGGAACGACGCCGAGACGACCGGACACCCGAGTTCGTCCTCGACAAGCCGACGGAAGTGCGGTTCGTCGGCCAGTTCGCCCCGCCAGAGCGTGTCCCGGAAGAACAGCCAGCCGCCGGTCCCCGGGGTGTCGGCCGCTCGATACAGCGTCGTCTCGAACCGGTCGGGGTCAGTCCACAGCCCATCCGCGTCCGGCTCCAGCCGGATTTCGACCCGAAAGACGTACCGTGCGGTCGCCCCCTCGGGGTCGGTCGGCCGGAGCGACGCGAGTCCATCGGCGGTGTCCACGGTCACACCGTCAGTCGTGGATGCCGTTCAGCCGCTCGGCGAGATCGATGTCGTTCTCGGTGATGCCACCGGCGTCGTGGGTCGTGAGTCGGACTTCGACCTCGCCCCAGCGGATGGTCATCTCCGGGTGATGCCACGCGTCCTCGGCGAGGCCAGCGGCGGCGCTCAGAAAGCCCGACGCGTCCAGATAGCCGTCGAACTCGAAGACGCGAACGATTTCGTCGCCGTCGCGGGTCCACTCCTCGGGTAGCCGGTCGCTAATCTCTGCATCAGAGAGCAGGTCTGCCATATCGGATACGTCGGACGGCGTGGGCAAAAAGGTGGGCGTGGTCAGTCGTCAGAGAGTCGGTCGAGCATCGCGTTCGGGATCTCGTCGCGCATGCCGTCGGGGATGTCGTCGACCGACATGCCCTGGGTGAACTCGGGCGGGGTGGCCTGGTCCGGGCCGCCGAAGTCCGGGTCGAACAACTGGAGCGCCGTATGAATCGTCGACCAGTCGTCCTCCTCCGCGGCGTCGCGCAGGCTCTTGGTCGGCGCGGCGAGGATCTGCGAGACGATGGCGTCGGCCATCGCTTCGACGACTTCCGCCTGGTCATCGTCGAAGTCAGCCGCCGAGAGCGCGCTGTTTATCTCGGCCGCCTTGACCTGTTCGGCGCTCTCGTACATCGTCGAGATGACCCTGTCGGCGCGTTTGCGCTTGTACTGCGTGAGCAGGCGGTCGAACTCCTCGTCGACGATACGTTCGACCGCTTCAGCGGCTCGCTGTCGCTTGTTCCGTGTTTCGGCAGTCACCGACTCAAGCGCGTCGAGGTCGTACACCGTCACTGACGGGAGTCGGTCCGCGCCGGCCGGGACATCGCGCGGCTGGGCAATATCGACAATAGACACGTCACCGGCGTCGCTGAAGGTCCCGATGTCGAATACCTGGTCGCCACTCCCCGTTGCCGAAATGACGGCACTGGCCTCGGAGACGGCCGCTTCGATGCCGTCAAGTGCAACGGCGCTGGCGTCGATGTCGACTGATTCGGCGACGTGCTCGGCGTGGGGCACCGTTCGGTTAGCCACGAGCAGCCGGTCTGCCTCTTCACTCAGTGCCTTTGCAGCGAGTTGGCCCATCTCGCCCGCACCGACGACGAGCGCTGTCTCGCCCGCCAGCGAGCACTCCTGTTCGAGCAGGCGAACCGCGGCGGAAGCAATCGAGACGACACCTTCGTTGATTTTCGTCTCCGTGCGGGCGCGCTCGCCGACGTGAATTGCTTTCGTGACACCGTCTTCCAGCATCGGTCCGATGCCGCCGACGCCGCGGGCGGTCTCGTAGGCGGTCCGGAGCTGGCCGAGAATCTGGTCCTCGCCCAGCACAATCGATTCGAGTCCGGCGGCCACCCGGAGCAAGTGGCGGAGACTCTCCTCGTGACCCATCTCGACGACGACATCGTCGGGCACGGCGCGGGTAAACAGTTCGAGTGCGTCGAGCCCGTCCTCGTGATCAGAGACGACGACGTACCCCTCGGTACGGTTACACGTCTGCAGCGCAATCGCTTCTTCCACTGCGGGATTCGCGAGCAGGGATTCGACGGCGTGGCGCTCGCTGTCCGCCGCAGCGGTCTCTAATTGGTCGACGCTTGCGCGTTCATGGGAGATACAGACCCCAACGATTGCACCAGTGTCCCCTCTCACGTTTGATCACCAGGTAACTCTCCGATCACGTCTCTAGCTACTTGCTCTCCCTTGTACCTGCCACTATCTAAAGCCTTCCAAACTTCCCGTGACCTGACAACGAACCTGACGGCGTCACGCCGTTCGGCCGGCGGGACGCCCCGGTCGCGAAGGTCCTCACGGAGGTCACCAACGAGTTCCGCCATCAGACCGGCGTTTCCGAACTCGTCTTCGAAACGCTCGCGGAGGTGTTTCGACAGCGCCGGCGCGCGCCCGCCGGTCGCAATCGCCAGCGTCACCGGGTCGTCCCGCACTGTCGCCGGGACGACGACATTGCCGAACGACTGGTCACCGTGGTCGTCGGCACGGTTGACGAGCGCGCCGTGCTCCTCGGCAACCGCGGTGAAGGCGTCGTTCAGGGCCGAGTCGTCCGTCGCGGCGACGACCAGTGCCGGGTCGGTCCGCTCGACCCATTCTTCGGCATCCTCGGGGTCCGGGGCGGCCCGGACCTTTTCGGCGTCCGCGAACGCCCGGTCGGCGAACTCGGGACTGAGGACGACGACGCTCGCCTCCGTGGCGAACGTTCGGGCCTTGCGCGCACCGACCGGACCGCCGCCGACGACGAGCACTGTCTCGCCCTCGAAGTCGTGCATGAGCGGAATCATCGGTGCTCCCCTCCTGATCTGGCGCTGCTACACCAAGCGGACACGGTCACGCCGTCTCTGTGTTCTGCCGCGCTCGTTCGTCCAGCCTGATTCCCGTCTTCTTCAGGATGCGCGTCGAGAACAGCGTGTCCCAGTCGTCCTCGGACACGTCCCAGTGGTCGGCCATCCGGTCGCGGACCTGCTGGATGCGCTCCTGGCTCTCCGCTTCGCTTCGCCCGTGGGTCATCGCGAAGAAGTTGTACGGCCAGACGCCGTCGTGGCGCGGCCGCTCGTAGCAGTGGGTCACGAAGTCGAACTCGGCGATGGCCGGCCCCACCTCGTCGATGACCTCGTCGGGCACGTCCCAGACGGTCATCCCGTTCTCGCTGTAGCCCAGCGCGTAGTGGTTCGGGATGACGCCGACGCGGCGGACCTTCCCTTCCATGTTGAACCGCTGTATCGTCTCCAGCACCCAGTCGACGTCGGCGTCGATTTCGTCGGCCACGTCGGCGTAGGGCGTGGCGGTAATCGGCAGGCCGTCCTGGATTTCCAGCACGAGGTCCAGTTCGTCGGCGGTCAGGGACTGGCTGTCGGTCGGCGTCACGTCCGGCCCCAGGTCCGAACAGTCGATATCTTGCGTCTGTGGCCCCTCGACGGGGAACTTCGCGCCGACGTGGAACTCCTGCTGTTTCGGGAGGTTGTACGTCTCCTCGCCGGTTTCGGCCTCGATTTCTGCCAGGACCTCCTCAACCCGGCCTTCCTCTGCCACCGAGAGGACGAACCACATGTTCAGATGCGGATGTTCGCGTTCGTAGTTGTGCGCGACCTCCGGGTACGCGTTTATCATCTCGGCGTGTTCGTCGTAGCTGTCCTCGGGGGCGTGAGTTGCGACAAGGGTGGCGGTACCGCCGATAGCTTCGGCGTTGATGAGTGCCCCGAACCGCGTGAGAACGCCCGCGTCGTCGAGGTCCTGTACACGCGCTAACAGCTCGTCCGCGTCGATGTCGACGCCGTGGTCGGCGAGGGCCGCCGCGGCCGGTTCGAACGGCCGTTCGACGACCGGGAAGCCGCCCTGGAAGGCGTTCAACACCGCCCGGTCTACCGTCCCGAGGTCTTCGCTCATGCCGAAAGCTGGGGGGCCTGCGAATAAAAACAGTCCGGGACAGCCGGTACCATGTCCGGGTCGCCGGAGCGTTTTACCCCCTTGCGCCCCTAACCCGCGCGTGGCAATCTCGACAGCCGAGCTGGCGGTCCGGCTGCTGGTCTACCTGTTTGTCCTGATAGGGGTACCGCTGTGGTTCGTGCTGATGTTCCGGCTCATGGACTACGCCGCACACGATACGCTGGTCGAGCAGTTCAGTGGTCGACGTAACGGTCGCGACACCGGCCAGCTCAACGCCTACTTCGAACAGGCCGCCGTCGAGGCCACGACCTGTCGTATCTGTGGCGCAGCGAACGGCCCGGACTACACCTACTGTCACAACTGCCAGGAACGGCTGGCGGCCGGCGACTGATACTGTTGGACGTAACTTCGTACAGCTATTCGCCACCCTGGGAGTGGCGACATTCTTGAAAGGCTTCCGTCCGACAGTACGACGCGGTTACTCGCCTTCGACACCGGTTACCGCGTAGCCGGCGTCCTCGATAGCTTCGAGAATGCCGTCGTGGTCGGCGCTGGCCTCGTAGTAGAACACCAGATCGAAGGAGCCGTTGCGCAGGAGCTGCTGGCACTCCCAGACGAACTCCTCGCCGTCCAGCGTGAGGCCCTGGTGCTGGTTCGACGCGAACTCGGGGTCGTCGCTGCCGGAGTAAACGTACGTATCCTTCGGGTCCAGGCCCGCGCCTTCGGCGATGAGTTCGCCGACCTCGATGGTGGCCTGCATCATCTCGATCTCGTCGCTGCCGTCGTACTCCGTGTGGACGACAGCGCCGTTGAGCTGAATCTCGCCGGGCTCAAGCAGTTGTTTAGTCCGGCGGTAAAGGTCGTCGTCAAGTGCGTCGGCCTCGCTCATACCATGCGGTCGGTGTTGCTGTCCCTAAGACACTTCGGATTCCAAACGCTGGTCGGCTCTACCCGAAGATATTCGGTTCGAGGGGCGGCACAGCGACAGCGGTGGGAACCCACGCGCTGCCGAGTCGCACCGCTCGGTCAGTCGTGAACCCGTTGAAAAGCGAGCCGGTCTCGCTTACAGTCGCGTGAGGTTCTTCGCTCGCGGGCCTTTGTCTGCCTGTTCGATGTCGAATTCGACTTCTTGCCCTTCTTCTAAGTCCGGGCCGCCGACGTCTTCCATGTGGAAGAACACGTCTTCGTCGGCATCGTCGGTTTCGATGAAACCGTAGCCACCCGTATCGTTGAAGAAGTCGACAGTGCCTGTCGCCATGGTTACAGCCGCGTGAGGTTTTTCGCGCGCGGGCCTTTGTCGGCCTGCTCGATCTCGAATTCCACTTCTTGCCCCTCCTCGAGGTCAGGACCGTCGATGTCCTCCATGTGGAAGAAGACGTCCTCGTCGGAGTCTTCGGTATCGATGAACCCGTAACCGCCTGTGTCGTTGAAGAAGTCTACCGTACCGGTCGCCATTGCAATTTGAACGTTAAGCCGGGGTATATTAAAACTATGCGCATATATTTCGATAGATTAGGTGGGAAATAACTGTACCCAGTCCCTTCCACAAAGCCCTTATTGAGTGGTTGAAATGTACACAACGATGCTATCGAGGGGGAAGCGACTGGGATATGCGGCCTACGAGCGATTGCTCCAGTGGGAACTGTCAGGGACGCCCGACCACGTCGCAGTCATTATGGACGGGAACCGAAGATACGCGGAAAAGCAGGGCGCCAAAAAACAGGAAGGCCACAGAGAAGGAGCCCAAACAACGGAGGCGCTGCTGAACTGGTGTGACGAACTCGGCGTTCGTGAGGTGACGCTGTACACGTTCTCGACGGAAAACTTCGACCGCGACCCCGAGGAACGCGAACACATCTTCGACCTCGTCGAACAGAAGCTCCGAACATTTGCCGACGCCGACCGGGTCCACGAGGCCGGCGTGTGTATCCGCGCCATCGGCGAGACAGAGATGCTACCCGACCGGGTCCGAGACGCTGTCGACTACGCTGAAGGGCGAACCGCCCAGTACGACCAGCTCAACCTCAACATCGCGCTGGCCTACGGCGGCCGGGCCGAACTGCTCGGCGCGGCCCGCAACGTCGCCACTGCCGTCGAAGACGGAACCCTCGACCCGACGGACGTCTCCGCGGAGACTATCGAAGCGCGGCTCTACGAGGGGCCGACCCGCGACGTTGATCTCATCGTTCGAACCGGCGGTGACGAACGCACCTCGAACTTCCTGCCGTGGCACGCCAACGGCAACGAGGCTGCCACGTTCTTCTGTACGCCCTACTGGCCCGAATTCCGGAAGGTCGACTTCCTGCGAGCGATTCGGACGTACCAGAACCGAGAGCAGTCCTGGCGGACGACCCGTGCCGAGCGCTCGCTGGCACTGGTTCGTGCCATCGAGCAGTCGGAACTCCCGACGGCCAAACGGATGCTCGGACGGTTCCGGGACGCGCTCCCGAGCGCCGAGCGCGAGCAACTTGAGGACGAGTACGAAATCGCAGACTGACCTCTTACCGACCGAACCGCCGCTGGCGCTCCTGGTAATCCCGCAACGCCCGCAAGTAATCCCGAAGCCGGAAGTTCTGCCAGTTCACGTCAGTGAAATACAGCTCCGAATACACGGACTGCCAGATCATGAAATCGGAGAGCCGCTCGGCCCCGGTCTTGATCACCAGATCCGGGTCGGTCGGGAAGACGAGATGCTCCTCGACCGCAGCCTCGTCGATATCGTTCGGGTCGAGTGAGCCTGCATCGACGTCTTCCGCGAGCTTCTGGACGGCCGTCGCGAACTCCGACTGTCCGCCGAGGCCGATGGAAATCTGGATCGGGGCGTCGGCCGTCGTCTCGTCGTCCGGTACTCTGACCGCTATCTCCCGTGGCGCGGTGGCACTTTCGAGTTCACGCTGCAGCGTCGGGATCGCTTCCTCGTCGAGGACACTCACGTAGACGACGACGGTATCGGTGCCGTACTGAACGGCCCAGTCGAAGAATCGCTCTAAGGTCCGGTATGCACCGTCTCCCAGGAGGTCCCGCTCGGTGATCACCAGCGCGACCGTCTCGGGCAGGTCGGCGTCGCTGCGCCGAACGCGCATCGCGAGATATCGGTCGTATAGTCCCACGCCCGCCGGTATGCTGACAGCCCCAGTAAATCTCACGGTACCGTCGCCTCCGCAGTTCGGAAAGGGTAAGTGCCTCTCGGGGATACCGGTGGGACGTGACTGGCACAGTCCGTCGGGCAGGCGCGTTCGCCGCCGTGGGGACCCTCGCGGTCGCCGTCCCGGCCGCAACGGGCTTTCGCTCGCTCGAACTCGCGACTGTCGCCGCTATCGCACCCTTCGTCCTCGTCGCCGCGCTCGGCGTGACGGTCATCGGGCAGGACTCGCGGCTGTTCGACCTGTTCGCCCGTCCCGGCGACTACGAGGACGGGAAACTGTACGGCCTGGCGGCCTTCTCGCTTGCCGCCGCCGGGCTCGCGCTGCTTGCCGTCCGATTCAGTCTACCGGTGCCGGTGTTCGTCGGCGTCGTCGTCATCGTCGCCTACGGGAACCTCGGCCAGCGACTCGCCTACACCGTCCGCTCCGACGAGGTGGTCGCAACCGCAGGCTTCGTGCTCGTCGGCTTCGTCGCCGGCGTCGCGGGACAGGTGGCGGGAACGCGGATTCAGGCCGCCGTCAGCGAGGGAGCGGCCGCCGTCGACATTCCACTCGTGCTGTTTCTCGCCGCCAGCGGCGCGTTCGTCGCTGCCCTGCTTCGCTCGGTCCTGTTCGAACGGGACGACCCGCTGGTGATGCTCACGGTGGGACTGCTGCTGTGGCTGTTTTTCGAACTCGACCCGTCGGTGACTGCACAGCGCGTCGTCATCGCGCTCGCCGTGACAGTACTGCTCGGCTATCTCTCCTACGCGCTCGACACGGCGTCCCTCCCGGGGATGCTCACCGGCGTTCTCCTCTCGTTTTTGACCATCGTTCTCGGCGGTTTCGGCTGGTTCGCCATGCTGATTTCCTTTTTCGCGCTCGGTGGCCTCTCGACGAAGTTCCGCTACGAGGAGAAACTGGACCGCGGCATCGCCGAGGAGAACGAGGGCGCACGCGGGAGCGGGAACGTGCTCGCGAACTCCATCGTCGCGCTGTTCGCCGTCGTCGCCGCGGCGGCGAGTCCGAGCCACATCGCCGTCGACCCGCTGCTGTTCTTCTATGCCTTCGCCGGGGCCGTCGCCGCCGCGATGACCGACACGTTCTCCAGTGAGTTCGGCGGGCTCTACGACAACCCGCGACTCATTACGACGCTCAAACCCGTCGAGCCGGGCACTGACGGCGGCGTCACCTGGCAGGGCGTGGCCGCCGGGGCCATCGGGGCAGGCATCATCGCTGGCATCGCCGCGCTCACGCAGGACATCAGTACAGTCGGTAGCGGCGTCATCCTCCTCTGTGGGCTGGTCGGCATGACCGTCGACAGCCTGCTGGGTGCGACTGTCGAGGGCTCGGTCGTCGGCAATCAGGGCGTCAATATGCTCGCAACCCTGGCGGCCGCGCTGACCGGCGCTGGCGTCGTGCTGACCGCCGGCCTCCTATGATCCGCGAGGCTCGCCCCGAAGACGAGGTCCGTCTCCGGGCGATCCAGACGGACGCGCTCGACGAGCCGTGGCCGGAGCTCCTCGGCGTCGGAATCGACGGCCCGCCGCTCGTGCTGGTCCTCGATATCGGCGAACCGCTCGGCTACGCGCTTGTCGTGCCGGACCACCCGGTCGCGTACCTGGCGGAGTTCGCCATCACGCCCGGCAAACAGGGGCAGGGCCTCGGGACGACACTTATGCACGGGCTTCTGGACAGGCTCCGGACTGGTGGGTTCGAAACAGCGAGACTCACCGCGCGCGCTGACGACGAGCGGGCACGCTCGTTCTACGACGGGTTCGGGTTCTCGGTCGCCGACGAGCTACCCGACCACTACGACGACGGCGACGGTGTGTTGCTCGTTCGCGAACTCTAGTCCTCGATGCGAACCTGTACGGCCGTCGGCTGTTTGACGTACTCGCCGTGGCCGGCAGCGACGACGACATCGACGCCGCGCTGGGCGGCAACGTCGAGGAGCTTCTGCGAGCAATTGGCATCGATGACGACAGTTTTGGGAACGTCCTCGGTGGATTCAAGCAATGAAACAACGGCATCTGCGTCACCCTCCGCAAGCAGCGTCGCATCCTCGTCGACCAGCCTGGCGGTTCCGCTGTGGGTCTGAATAACGGCTTCGATGTGGTCCGAAAGCGAGGGGATGGTCGGTCCGTCGCCGCTTTCGGTCGACTCCTCGTCGGCTGCGGCATCCGCCACAGCGGTTGCGTTCGAGTTGTCCGCGACACTCGTCGCCCCCTCGGTCGTTTCGGCCTGCGCCGACCCGGCCTGCGGAGCGGGCGCGGGCTGGCTGTCTGCGGTGTCCTCCGACGTCGCGGCCGCCACGGCACCGCCGTCAGCGGTCGTCGACTCCTCGGGATGGGACATCTCCTCGCGGATGCTGTCGAGGCTCTTGGCGCTTGCGACCGTCTCGTAGGGAACCTTGTCCCGGAGCGCCGACATCACCTCGCTGCGTGAGAGGTCCTCGACGGACTTGCCGGTGGGAGTGACAGCGACATAGTCAACGTCGCCGACCTGCGCGAGTTCCTTCAGAATGAGGTCCCCGCCGCGGTCACCGTCGAGGAACGAGGTCACCGTCCGGCCGGCCGTCAGGTCCGCAATGGCGTCGGGGACGTCCGTTCCCTCGACTGCGACGGCGTTTTTGATGCCGTATTTGAGCAGTTGCATCACGTCCGAGCGACCCTCGACGACGACAATCGCGTCGGAGTCGGCCACCCGCGGGCCGGCCGGGAGTCCCTCGTAGTCGGTCACGTCGGCGACCCGGACCTGCTGTCTGACCGTCTCGACGATGTCCGCGGTCTGGATCGACTTCTCCTCGAAGTCGTTCAGGAGTTCCGTCGCGCGCTCGACGACTTCGCGCCGCTTGGCGCTCCGTACGTCCTCGATCTCGGAAACTTCGATCTCGGCACGACACGGCCCCACCTGTTCGATGGTCTCCAGTGCCGCAGCGAGGATCGCTGTTTCGACCCTGTCGAGGCCGCTCGCGACGGTAATCTCTCCAAAAGACTGTCCGCCCTCGGAGCGTATCTCCACGTCGATGCGGCCGACCTTCTTCGAGTCCTGCAGGTCCCGCAGATCCAGTTCGTCGCCGAGTAATCCTTCCGTCTGGCCGAACACCGCGCCGACGACATCGCTCCGCTCGACGACTCCCGCCGCCGTGATGTCGGCATGTATCAGATATTTCGCCGTATCTTGCATGATTGTCCTGTTTTCCAGCCCGTCACCCGGTGTTCCGACGGACTGCTGTCACTATACTGATGTTGGGTAGTACAGCGGAATAACCTTGCGCACGCGAGTCGAAGTCAAACCTTCCCGCAGGTACGCGGCGCTCCGACACTGCCTCTGTATACCATTCTATTCCCGAAAGGTCGGCCACTCACCTCAGTAGCGGAGTCATGCCGTCGATACCGGCCTGAATGGCGTCAACCGGGTCCTCGGGGTTGTCGTGCTCGAAGACCAGCCACTCAGTCCCCGCCTCACGGGCTGCATCGACCACCCCCTGGAGCGGCACCACGCCGTCACCGAGGGCCGTCGGCTCTCCGTCCTCAGTCATGTCTTTGAGGTGGACGACTGGAACGCGCCCGTCGAGTCGCCGAATCAGTTCGACGGGGTCCTGTCCCGCCGCGTGCGCCCACCCGGCGTCGAACTCGAACCCGATCGTCGTCTGGTCGACGAGCGCGTCGAAGGCGGTCCCGTCGCCGAGCGGGACGAACTCGTGGTCGTGGTTGTGGTACAGGAGCGGTCGGTCAAACTCCGCCGCAAGCATTTCGAGTAGCGTCACCGTCGACTCGACTGCGCTCTCACTTGCGAAGTGATCGTCATCGAGATACGGGAGAATCAAATACGGCGCGTCAAGTGTCCGGACCTGATTGCCAACGGTGCGGGTGTCGGACTGCAGGTCTTCCAGTTGAACGTGGACGCCGGCAACGCCGAGTCCCGCTTCGTCGAGCGCGTGTCGGGACGCGCCCGGGTCGCCGATGCCGGCGAACTCCACGCCGTCGTAGCCCGCGGCGCTGATGCGGTCGAGTACGTCCGATAGCGGTTCCCGGAGCTCGCGGAGCGTCCAGAGCTGGATCGCTGTCTCCATACCGTTGTTGCGAACGCTGTCATAAAATAACTGGACGGACTACCGGGACGCATGGGATTCACTGAAACCGAGATCGATCCCGCACGGTTCCTCGAAGACGTAGAGATGCGTATCGGCGAAATCGTCGACGTCGGACCGTTCCCCGAAGCCCGCAAAGACGTGTACAAGCTCGACGTGGCGTTTGGCGACGAAACGCGCCAGTCCGCCGCAGGGCTGACAGACGTGTACGATCCTGAGGACTTGCTCGGGTCGCAGGTCGTTGCCGTCGTCAACCTCGGGACGGTCTCAATCGCCGGCTTCGAGAGCGAGTGTCTGGTGACCGGGGTCGACAGCGAGGACGGCGTCGTCCACCTGACGCCCGAACGGGACGTCGAACCCGGGACCCGCGTGTATTGAAGAATATAGTTCTTCAACGGCTGTCGGTGAAGGTTCGTTACCCATTAGTACCGCCAGCGGCTAGACTGTCGTAATATGAGTACAGTCAGGGCCGCTGGGTGGACAGTCGTCGCGCTCGTGTTGATGGCGCTGGCAGTGCCGTGGTTCCTCTGGGACACCAGCACGGTCGCGGCCGGGCTGCCCGTATGGCTGTGGTGGCACGTTGGATGGATGGCGCTTGCGAGCGTCGTCTTTGCTGTCTTTGCGCGCACCGACTGGGGCCTCGGCGTCGAGGAGGTGAACTGACGTGGCCGATACTGCGCTCCAGTTGGGTATCGTCGGCGCGTACATGGTCGTCGCGCTCGCGGTGGGCGCAGTCGCCTACCGGCTCACCGAGCGCACCGCCGAGGACTACTACCTCGCAAGCCGGACGCTCGGCACGGTCGTGCTGTTGTTTACCACCTTCGCGACGCTACTATCGGCGTTTACCTTCTTCGGCGGCCCGAACCTCGCGTTCAGCGCCGGCCCCGAGTGGATTCTCGTGATGGGACTGATGGACGGTATCATCTTCGCCGTCCTCTGGTACGTGCTGGGATACAAGCAGTGGCTGGTCGGCAAGCGCCACGGCTACGTGACGCTCGGCGAGATGCTGGGCGACCGGTTCGGGTCGACGGCGCTCCGCGTTGTCGTCGCCGCTGTGAGCCTCGTCTGGCTGTTCCCGTACGTGATGCTCCAGCAGAAGGGGGCCGGCCAGGCCATCGTCGGCCTCACGAACGGCGCGGTTCCGTTCTGGGTCGGAGCCGGCGGCATCACGCTGTTCATGATTCTCTACGTCGCGCTCTCGGGAATGCGTGGCGTCGCCTGGACCGACACGCTTCAGGGGCTGTTCATGCTCTCGCTGATCTGGGTCGCCGTCGCCTGGGTCCTGTCGGCCGTCGGCGGCGCGGGCGAGGCGACGGCCCTGCTGGCGTCCGAAAAGCCGGCGTTTGTCGGTCTCGGCGGCGGCCTCTACACGCCGCAGTACATCATCTCGACCGCAGTCAGTATCGCCTTCGGCGTGACGATGTTCCCGCAGATCAATCAGCGCTTCTTCGCCGCCGGCTCGAAGAAGGTGCTCAAGCGCACGTTCGCGCTCTGGCCGGTACTGGTCCTGCTCCTGTTCGTCCCGGCGTTCATGCTGGGGGCGTGGGCGGCCGGGCTTGGTATCACCGTCCCAGAGGGCGGCAACGTCATCCCGGCGCTGCTGGGCGAGTACACGCCGACGTGGTTCACCGCGCTGGTCATCGCCGGCGCGATGGCCGCGATGATGTCCTCCAGCGACTCGATGTTGCTTTCGGGGTCGTCGTACCTCACCCGTGACCTCTACCGGCCGCTGACCGGCCGCAACGATGCCAGCGACGAGGCGACCGACCGTCGCGAGGCGCTCGTCGCCCGCCTCGGTGTGGTCGCTTTCGCCACCCTCTCGTTCATTGCGAGCCTCTACACGCCGGGGACACTGGTCCAGATTGGTGACACCGCCTTCAGCGGCTTCGCCCAGCTAACTGTCCCAGTCGCGCTGGCGCTGTACTGGCAGGGAACCACACGCACCGGGATGTACGCCGGCGTGGTGGGTAGTCAGGTGTTCTACGGCCTGCACGTCTTCCCGGTCATTGCGACGGTTGGGGGACTGGTCGGCCTCGACGTCGCCCTGCCGACAGCGTACCTGGGCTGGACGCCCGGCATCGTCGGCATTCTGGTCGGTCTCGTGTTGACAGTCGCCGTCTCGCTGGTGACTGCCCCCGCCGCGGCCGAGAATCGCACTGCCTACGCCGTCACCGGTATCGAAAGCGACTGAGACACGGTCGGTCTGCGTGCCGCCCTCCGGCACGGCAACCACTGGACGGCGGCCGTCGGCAGACATGTAAACCTACAAAAGCGTCCAGACCAATGTGCCGGTATGGACTCCGACCAAAACGTCGGCGGTCGCGACCGCCTGATCCGAGCGGTGCTGGCAGTCGTTCTGACAATCGTCTCCCTGCGCTGGCTTCGCAGCGGGAAGCGCAAGCGCGGCCTGCTCGCCGGAATCGGCGCGCTCGGCCTGGGATTCAACGCCTCGACAGGCTACTGTGGGTTCAACGATACGCTCGACATCGACACGTCGGCCGATGACGACGACGTGTTTGCCCCGGATGCGGACGACGAGCCGGCAGCTGACGAGTCGACGGACGTGAGCGTGGACTTCACCTCCTCCGGCGATACCGAGGCCTCGAACGGCCACGCCAGCGGTAAGCTGACCTGCGCCGTCTGCGAGGACCCTATTGTTCCCGGGGAGCGCCGTGGGCCGAACGATGACGGCGCTATCGTGCACGAAAGCTGCGAGTAACGCGCCGCCCCGATACGCGCTCGGCAGCCCGAGTCTGGTTCTTTTTATAATCACCGTCCCAGTCTTTCACGTATGCAGACCCACATCGTCCCGGTCGGATTCGACTACGACCGGCTCATCGCGCCGCTCGTGCGCGAGCAACTCGACGTTGACCGCGTCATCCTGCTCGAGGGCGCGGTCGGCAGCGAGGCCAACGTCGAGTACTCGCGAAACCTCGCCGAGAAGTTAGAGAAGGACTACCAGAACCTGCTCGGAGCGGAAACCGAGCGGTTCGTCGTCGCCGACGTGTACGACTACGACGAGGCCTTCGAGCAGGCCTTCGAGCTCATCAACGCCGAACTCGACGCGGGCAGCGAGGTGTGGGTCAACGTCTCCGCGATGCCTCGGACTGTCTCGTTTGCCTTTGCGACCGCAGCCCACTCGATCATGGTCGAGCGCGAGGGCGACCGGGACCGCATCCACACCTACTACACGGTCCCCGAGAAGTATCTGGAGACGGAACTCGCCGAGGAACTGCGCAAGCAGATCGACATGCTAGAGGACATGCGCACGGGCGAAGAAGTCGACGAGCGAATTGACGACCGACTCGAAACCGCGCGGGACCTGCTATCGGAGTTCGACGAGCGGGGGACAACCATCGGCGCGAAGGAGATCGACGGCTCCCACATCGTCGAACTGCCGGTCGCCTCCTTCTCGAACGTCAAGCCCTTCGAGGAGGTCATCCTCTTCACGCTGGGCGAACACGGCGAGTTCGAGTCCGTCTCCGAACTGGCCCAGCAGTTGGCCCGGGATCTGGGTGAGGAGTACACCGACTCCTTCCGCTCGAAGGTCATCTACAACGTCGACCGGCTCGGCCCCGGCGGAAAGGGGTACATCGAGCAGGAGGAACACGGGAAATCCTACCGGACGACGCTCTCCCGCATCGGGCAACTGTGGGTCCGGGCCCACTCCGCCGAGGACCGCAAGCACCGCGAGTCCGACCTGCCGTGAGCTGGTCGCTGGTATGAGCCCGTCGGGACGCTGGCGAAAACCGAAGTCATTAATCCTGCCGTAGGTCGAGTATTGTACAGATGGTGCGTCGACTCTCCCGAACGCTGGTTCTCGCGCCCGTCGGTGTAGGGGCCCCCACGCCCCACACCACCCCCACCTATCGACGCACGCACCGCTGATAACCACGCCGCAGTCCGATGCGACCCGGGTGTTACACCCACAGTTTGAATATGAGTGACACACAGGACCCACCGCAGGACGAATCGACCGCAGACGAATCAGAAAACGCCCTCGACGGGGAGTACGACCCCCGCGAGGTAGAGCCGGAGTGGCAGGACCAGTGGGTCGCCGACAAGACCTACGCCTACGACGAGGACGCCGACACCCGCTTTACTATCGATACGCCGCCGCCGACGGTGTCGGGGAACCTCCACATGGGCCACCTCTACCAGTTCACGCTGCAGGACTTCGTCGCCCGCTTCCACCGGATGCGCGACGACACCGTCTACTTCCCCTTCGGCTACGACGACAACGGCATCGCCTCGGAGCGGCTCACCGAGCGCGAACTCGGCATCCGCCACCAAGATTACCCGCGCCGAGAATTCCAGGAGAAGTGCCGAACGGTGTGTACGGAGTTCGAGGACGAGTTCACCGAGGACGTGCAGTCGCTGGCGATTTCTATCGACTGGGACAACACCTACAAGACCATCGCGCCGGACGTGCAGCGAGTCTCCCAGTTGTCCTTCCTCGACCTCTACGAGCAGGGTCGGGAGTACCGCCAGCGCGCGCCGACCATCTGGTGTCCGGACTGTGAGACGGCTATTTCACAGGTCGAGCAGGAGGACAAGGACAAGCACACGAAGTTCAACGACATCGCCTTCGATCTGGTCGAAACCGGCGAGGGACCAGCCGACGAGGGCGCGACGTTCACGATTTCGACGACCCGGCCCGAGCTACTGCCGGCGTGTGTCGCCGTCTTCGTCCACCCCGACGACGACGAAAACCAGCACCTCGTCGGTGGCTCCGCGCGGGTCCCGATCTTCGAGCAGGAGGTGCCCATCATCGCCGACGAGCGCGTCGACATGGAGACCGGCAGCGGCATCGTGATGTGCTGTACCTTTGGCGACCAGAACGACATCGAGTGGTATCAGGCCCACGACCTGCCGCTACGGCTCGCCATCGACGAGTCCGCGACGATGACCGACCTCGCCGGTGAGTACGAGGGGATGCATACCACCGAAGCTCGCGAGGCCATCATCGAGGACCTCGGCGAAGAAGGGTCGCTGCTGGAGAGCCGCGACCACGACCACACCGTGCAGGTCCACGAGCGCTGTGAGGAGGAAGTCGAGTACCTCGTCACCGAGCAGTGGTACATCGAGCTACTCGACAAGAAAGAGGAGTACATCGAGGCCGGCCGCCAGATGGAGTGGTTCCCCGAGAAGATGGCCACCCGCTACGAGCACTGGATCGAGGGGCTCGAATGGGACTGGTGCATCTCCCGCCAGCGCGACTCCGGCATCCCGATTCCGGTGTGGTACTGTGACGACTGCGGCGAGCCCGTGATGGCCGAGCGCGAGCAGCTGCCGGTCGATCCGTTGTCTGACGACCCGCCGGTCGATGCCTGTCCCCACTGCGGCCACGACTCGCTGACGCCCGAGGAGGACGTGTTCGACACATGGGCGACGTCGTCGCTGACCCCGCTCGTGAACGCTGGCTGGGACTGGGACAGTGAGAGCGAGGAGTTCACCTGGGACAACCCCGAGCTGTACCCATTCGACCTGCGCCCGCAGGGCCACGACATCATCTCGTTCTGGCTGTTCCACACCGTCGTCAAGTGCTACGAGCACACCGGCGAGGTGCCCTTCGAGAACGTGATGATAAACGGGATGGTGCTGGACGAGAACCGCGAGGCGATGTCCAAGTCCAAGGGCAACGTCATCCCGCCGAGCGAAGTCCTAGAGGAGTTCCCGGTCGATGCCACGCGCTACTGGGCCGCTGGCACTTCCATTGGCGACGACTTCCCGTACAAGGAGGGCGATCTTGAAGCCGGCGAGCGGCTCCTCCAGAAGCTCTGGAACGCCTCACGGCTGGTCGACCAGCTCACGCCGGCCGCCCAGCCCGACGAGCCCGAGGAGTTGGCCGCGGTCGACGAGTGGCTGCTTGCCGAACTCGATGCGACCGTGGAGTCGGTCACGACGAAGTTCGAGGACTACGAGTTCTCGAAGGCTCGGAACGAACTCCGGTCCTTTTTCTGGAACACGTTCTGTGACGACTACCTCGAAATCGCCAAGCAGCGGCTTTCGGACGGGGAAGACGCGTCGACCGAGTTCACGCTGCTGCAGGCCCACCGGACCTTCCTGCAGTTGTTCGCGCCGTTCCTCCCGCACATCACGGAGGAACTGTGGGAGCGGTGCTATGACGAAGATAGCTCGATCCACACGACGGACTGGCCGACCGCAGGCGGCTATGACGCCGACCTCGAAGCGGGCGAGACGGCGATGGAAGTCGTCTCCGCGCTCCGGCGGTACAAGACCGAGAACGGGCTGCCGCTGAACGCCGACCTCGACCACGTCGAGGTGTTCGGCCACATCGCCGGCTTCGAGGATGCTGTCGCCGAGGCGATGCACGTCACCCAGCTGGACACCTACGATGAGGCCCCGGACATCACGACCGAAGTCAGCGGCATCGACCTCGACTACTCCATCGTCGGCCCCGAGTTCGGCAGCGAAGTCGGCTCGATTGACGACGCTATCGAGAGCGGCGACTACGAGATCGACGGCGACACGCTGCGGGTCGCCGGCGTCGAACTCGACGACGAGATGTTCGCCGTCGAGGAGTCCCGGACCTACTCCGGCGAGGGCGAGATGACCGAAACCGAGAGCGCAGTCGTCGTCGTTCGGTAAGCTCGCCGCGTTTTTCCGACATCCGGCACTCCTATCCGGTCGCACCCATCGCCGCGACCAGTAGCATCAAGACCTGTGGGTCCGGTCATTGGAACCATGCGAACAGAGGAGACGATCCGGGACCGCATCGAGGCGCTGCAGGACGAGTACGACAGGCACGACCCGCCGTCGACCGAGCTAGAAGACGAGGCCGAGGTCGCCATCCTGCGCGCTATCGAGGAACTAGAGTGGGTCCTCGACGAGCGCGAGGCCGAGGACGGGTTCACGACCTGAGACCCGAGGAAACCACTAGCTGAGGACAGCGCCGGTCAGGCTTGCCGCTTCACTTTCTCTACGCGCGTCGCCAGTGCGAGAAACGTCGCCATGAGCGTCAGCACGACCGCCCAGCCGGCCGCGAGGTCGTGGGCCAGCACCGTGTGGTCGAACCCGCCAGCTGCGGCCAGCGGCTCGGCCCGCAGCCAGGTGTGGTGTGGCCCGTCGAGAACCGGGACGAAGTAGTCCACGATGTCGTTGAAGCCGTACCAGAACACCGCAACGGCGACGGATACGACGGAAAAGCTCGCGTAGCGGTGGATGAGGAAGGCCTCGGCGGCCATCGCCAGGTGGCTCAGAATCAGGAACCAGTAGAGCCACAGCGGAATCCCGCCGGGGCCGTTGAGAACGAGTTGGACGTACGGCGTCCACAGACCGAGCTTGATACAGCCGAAGAAGCCGAGCATGTGGAGCCATTTTGTATCCCAGTCGAGCCGCCAGGCCACAAGCGAGAGCCCGATGAACATCGTCGCGACGGGCGAGTCCGGAATCAGGGGGTAGGCGGCCAGCGGAGCCGCGCCGAGTTGGCCCTCCACGAGCGGCGGCGCTGTGTTCAGCGGGCGGCCGGCGTAGTACCAGAAGCCGAACAGCGTCCCGACCAGATTGACGAGCGCGATTGGCCAGGCGAGTCGAAGCCCGACGTTCTCCAGCCACGCCGGCAGCGGCGCGACGTACCGCGGGAGCCCTTCGGCGTCTGGGAGCCGACGGCTGAACACCCGTGCGACAGCCGCGTCGATGCGCCCGCCGACACCCTCGTCCGTAGCCATGTCGATGCAGTGGGGAGACGCGATGAAAACGGTAGTGGTCTCAGCCCCGTCCCCTGGAGAATATTGTGGTCGCTGGCGCGATATCGGGGCCTCTGCGCGTGGGTCAAACGCCGTTCTGTCCCTCGAAAGGACACGCGTTAAGTAAATCCAGTCCTAAGTCTGGGTAATGACTGAAGAGACCGACCTCGAGGACCTCCGTCGCGGGACTGACCTCGTCAAGCGCGGCTTCGCGAAGATGCAGAAGGGCGGCGTCATCATGGACGTCGTCAACCGCGAGCAAGCCCGAATCGCCGAAGACGCTGGCGCAGTCGCCGTGATGCACCTGGAGTCGGTGCCGGCCGACATCCGCAAGCGAGGCGGTGTCGCCCGGATGGCGGACCCCGGCAAGCTCGAAGAGATCATCGAGGAAGTGTCGATTCCGGTGATGGGCAAGGCCCGTATCGGCCACACCGCCGAGGCCCAGATTCTGGAAGCGGCTGGCGCGGACATGGTCGACGAGTCGGAAGTGCTGACACAGGCCGACGACCGCTACCACATCGACAAGCGGGAGTTCACCGCGCCGTTCGTCTGCGGGGCGCGGAACCTCGCCGAGGCGCTGCGCCGCATCGACGAGGGCGCGGCGATGATTCGCACCAAGGGCGAGGCGGGCACCGGCGACGTGAACCAGGCCGTGACTCACCAGCGCAACATCCAGCGCTCCATCGGGATGCTTGAGGGGATGGCCCACGAGGAGCGCGACGAGTGGGCACGCGAACACGGCGCACCGCGGCGACTCGTCCACGAGACGGCGGACCGCGGTCGGCTGCCGGTCGTCAACTTCGCGGCTGGCGGTATCGCGACGCCCGCCGACGCCGCACTGATGATGCAACACGGCTGTGACGGCATCTTCGTCGGCTCGGGCATCTTCGGCGCGGAGAACCCACAGGCCATGGGCGAGTCCATCGTCGCGGCGGTCAACAACTACGACGACCCCGAACAGCTCAAGGAGATCGCGAAGAACCCCGGCAAGGGCATGAAGGGACAGGCGAACGCGGACCTAGACGAGGAAGAGCAGTTGCAGGGCCGCGGCGTCTAACTGGGGCCGCGACCAGCCGTATTTTCTCCGGTGTCAGGTTCATTACAGACGGCCGCTCAAAGACGAAGACACAAGTTCCTACGGCGGCGATAGGTGGCTGTGCAGGGGACGGCCACGCCGACGCCAGCGGCCAACGACACCGGTGAAGGCCTTTTGGAGCTCTTTACCGTGTTACAGCGGTCGCTGGACCAGTTGGTCGCGACGCAGGGGCGACTCGTCGCGACGCTCATCCTCCTGGTCGTCCTGCTTTTCAGTGTCGTCGTCGTTCCCGCAGCCCTCTCCCGGCTTCGGTCTGTCACGTCAGACCGAACTGGCGACTGGCTGCAGGTCATGGCCGACTACACGCCGACGACCATCCGGGGTGTGTTTCTCCGGATCGCCCAGTTCTCGATGGTCGTCCTCGTCGTCGTCTCGTTTCTCATCGTCTGGGGAGTCCTCGATGTAGTCCAGACAGTAGGTCCGTACCTCGACGGGAGCGACCAGTCGGTGCTGGCGACGATACAGACGGTCGTCCTCGTCATGCTGGCCTTTGTCCTGTCCGACCAGATGCAGCGGTGGATCGGCCGGTTCAGCCAGGCCGTCACTGGCTTCACCGAACACCAGGAAGAGATCCTCCTCCGACTGGGGCAGGTCACTGTGTTCGTCACCATCGGCGCGACGATCTTCGCCGTCTGGGGCATCGATCTCAGCGGCCTGCTCGTCGGGGCCGGCTTCCTCGGTATCGTGGTCGGTCTGGCCGCCAGACAGACGCTCGGGTCGCTCATCGCCGGCTTCGTCCTGATGTTCTCCCGCCCGTTCACTATCGGCGACTGGGTGCTCGTCGGCGACCAAGAAGGGATCGTGACCGATATCACCATCTTCAACACGCGGCTGGAGAACTTCGACGGCGAGTTCGTCATCATTCCGAACGACCGCGTGAGTGACCGCGCGGTGACGAACCGTAGCCGCAAGGGGCTGTTGCGTCTCACGGTCGACATCGGTGTGGACTACGACACCGACGTTGACCGGGCGATGGACCTCGCTCGCGAGGCGATGGCCGACATCGAACACGTCGTCGATTCGCCGACGCCGGACGTCGTCCCGAAAGATTTCGGGGACTCCGCTGTGGTGATGGAACTCCGGTTCTGGATCGATCATCCGACGCCACCACGGAAGTGGCGCGCCATCTCGGCGGTCGTCCGAGGTGTGAAAGCCACCTTCGACGACGAGGACATCACGATCCCGTTCCCCCAGCGGACCCTCTCGAATCGCGTGGACGCGGCGGACGAGGAGTCGCTGGAAGGCGGCGTGGAGATGCGTCCGGACGGCGACGGTTGACCTACAGGTCGAGGCCGTCGAGAAGGAGTCCCAGTCCGAGAACCCAGCATCCCAGTGCGGTCCCGAGCGTGCTGACATAGAACAGCAAAGACAGCCCATGCTCTGTTGTCAGCGGCCCACTCATCGCGGCAGTCGCGGCATCGCTCGCGGCCAAGAGCGACCCAGAGGTCAGAACCATACCGGCGAATGTGCCGACGGCGACCGGTAACGCCACGGCGATCAGCACCAGACCGACACGTTCGGCCAGCGCGGCGACTACAGCCGGGTCGAGGGATCGGCCACAAGTCGGGACCGGCTGCCGCTGTGCCATGCTACTTCATAACATGTTCGAATGACATAAAAGTGCGTTCCTCGACGGAGACCGTGACACATATTCGGAGTGCACAGCCGATCCGGTAATCACACAGAACAGCTGTCTTAGGCGCTAAAAATGGTGTTTGCTGTTCGCTCTGGACGGTAGACACGCCGCGGCGGAACGGCCGCCGGTCGAAACTACTATCCCCAACGGGACGAACGGAGTGATATGAGCACTCCGCCGGGGGAGTATTACACCGAAGAACGCTGGCAGAACTGGCTAGACCGTATCGAGGAAGAAGAAGTCGACCCTGAAGACGAGGATTCGGCGCGGCTCCTGTTGAACCTCCAGGACGACGCCGCGATTGCGGTCGCGAAGATCCTCACGGACTACGAGGACGGACCGCTCGACGAAGAGGCGACCATCGACGAGCTTACCGGTGTCCGGGAGATCGTCCTCGACGACATCGACATCGACGACGAGGAGACCGTGATGCTGATCGACGGCGTCCAGACCTCGCTTTTGTGCGTGTTCTACGCAGCCGAGGAGTTCGTCGCGGAAGGTCCCGCGGACGACGCAACCATCACGGACTACATCGAAGCCGCCGCGGACGCGGAAGCCGAAGAGGACCTCGACGCGGCACTGGGCTACTGTGTGCAGGCCGGCACGCAGATCATTGGCGGGTCGGAGCTCCCGATGGAGGTCGCTGAGGACCTCGAATACGGACTCGTCTCCGAGTGGGTCAACGGACTCGACAGTCTCCAGACCGCGATGAGCGACCCGGAAGTCGTCGAAGAAGACGAGAGTTGATAATTCGGCAGTCAGGTTTTTACCGCCGTCTCCGCAACTCATCGGCATGACTTTCACGGGCGATGAGCGCGCGCAGTCAGTACAGGTCGGGGCTGTACTGCTGTTCGGCGTGCTTATCATCGCCTTCTCCTCGTACCAGGCGTTTGCCGTGCCGGAGCAAAACCGGGAGGTGGAGTTCAACCACAATCAGCAGGTACAGACGCATTTACAGGACCTGCGGAACGCTATCGTCTCCGTTCCGGGACAGCCGAGTCAGCAAGCCGTCTCAGTGCAGTTGGGGACGCGATACCCGAGTCGGCTGGTGGCGACGAATCCCGGGCCGCCGTCGGGGCTGCTGTACACGGACGGAACGACCAACGAGTCGCAGAACCTCACGGTTCGTAACGCCGAGGCGATTAACCCCGAGACGGCAGATTACTGGGACGGAACCGCACCGCGGCACTACAACACAGGGGCCATCGCCTACAAGCCGGAGTACAACGTCTACGGGGAGGCCCCGGAGACCGTGTACGAGCACTCGGTCGTCTACAACCAGTTCCGCGAGGGGAACATCACGCTCTCGGAACAGGCGATGGTCGATGGGCGCGACATCACGCTCGTCGCACTCAACGGGTCGATGAGCCGCTCGGCGAGCGATTCGGTTACGGTCGACGTGCGTCCGACATCGCAGTCGTCCCGAACGGTTCGCGTCACGAACGCGACAGAGACGTCGAACGTGTCGGTCTCGTTTCTCTCCCGGCTCCCGGCGGAGGAGTGGAGAGTGCTTCTCGAAGACGAAATCGACCCAAGTCCGGGTAACAAAAGCAACGACCGGTACATCGCAAACGTCATCGAGGCCGAGGGGCCAGGCTCGCTCTACAACGTCACAGTCGTCTTCGAGCGGGGAGCCACATATCGCCTGAAGATGGCGAAAGCGGGCGTCGGCACTCGTGTTGCCTCTGAAAGTGACGCGTACCTCACCACTGTCGGCAGTGAGAACGTTACTGTCGCAAAGGGCGACGACGAAGAGATTGTGCTGGAGGTTCGGGACGCGTACAACAACCCCGTAAGCGATGTCGAAGTGAACGGCTCAGTCGATGGGAGTAACGCGGGGTCGCTTACCACGGACACAGAGTCATCCGACAGCGACGGTCGCGTCAGGTTCGTCTACGAGACAAGCCAGTCGACGACAACTGGAACAGCCACCGTCCAGTTCAGCCTCGACGAGATCAACGGTTCGTTCGACGGCGAGTCTCCTGAAGACGTCTCAGTGCCGGTGACGGTGACGGAAGCGAATCCAGGATCCGGGGGCGGGTCCGGCAACAACGGGCTCATCTACAACGAGGACGCTGTTGCCCTCGACAGCAACGGGGACGTTGATGGAGGCGTCCAGTTTACGGTCACCAATGAATTAGGCGAGACCATCACAATAACGAAAGTGGCAATCGACCCAGTCAACGACGACATAATTCGCCTCAGCGATAGCTTTAGCAACGACCGTGAGCCGGCACCGCAAGAAAACGAGCTATACATCGAGGCAAACACTGACGGGTACACTGATTTCGGTGGTGGGACAGACGTCCCACGAACCGTTGACGTCGACGATGATGGCAGCCTGAACGGTCCGAACCCGGTTCTGTCTGATACATCAGTTGCGACGTTCCATCTGTTCGAGTTCCGCGAAGAGACTTTCTTTGGCTCTTCTGAGGTGGACATGAGCGGCGAGAGCGTCACGATAACCGTGACCTACGAGCGGTCGAGTGGCGGGACCGACTCGAAGATGTTCACGGTCACTCCCGGAGGCGCGAACACGAACGAGCAACCGAACGCCGACTTCACGATAACCTCTGACGGGTCGGAATCGAATGGCAAGTGGGACTTCGACGCCAGCCCGTCCAGCGATCCGCAAGGCGACATCGTGACCTACGAATGGGATTTCGACGAAGACGGTATCTTCGAAACGACCGGCCAGACAGTAGAAAAGAAAAGAGTGGACTCCGGCACAGTGGTCGCACTCCGCGTCGTTGACTCGGAAGGGAATGCCGACACTGTCCGCAAAGAGGTTCCGTAACGGCCGTTCTCACCGTCCCTCAGCAGAGATTCACGGTAATGTAGACGACGCCGTCAGCGGTCGCCGCGCCGACGCCGATGTGGTTCGCGTTCGCCACGTACAACGTGTCACGGGGGCCAGAGAGGTCGAACCAATGGTCGGCGACGGCGTCGGCCGTCCGAGTCGCGTTCGCGCCGTTGGGGTCGACGCTCGTGACCAGTTCGAGGTCGGTTACCGGGCGGATGTACGCGTTTCCTTCGTGGCGGAGGCGACACTGCTCGGACAGTCCGGCGGCCGCGTACCGGTCCGCCGTGTCTGACCCGTTCGCGATCGGTGAGGCCGACCCCTGCGCGGCCATTCGCTCGCTGTGGTTGCCGGCCATGGCTGACAGCGTCTGTCCGGTTTTGGTCTCATCCGAGAGGGAGCCGTCGAAGGCGTCGTTGGCAACCGGGTTGCCGCGTCGGTCGTTGATCGCCGCCACAAGTCGGTCTTCGAGGCGGACCGTATCGATAGCCGTCCCCGAATCAGCTGGCGTGGTCTGTGCCGCGTCCGGGGTCGCGGTCGGTTCTGCGGACTGCGTCACTCCGGCCGCAGTCGCCTCGGTACTCGGCGTCACCGGTGACGCACTTTCTGCACTGGGCGTCGCTGCCAGTGACGGCTCCGTGGATTCCGCCGGCGCTGACTCGGTCGCGTCTGCACCAAGCGTCCCTTCGACTGCTACTCCTGCGAGTCCCGAGACACTGAGTGCCGCCAGAACAATCAATCCGAATGTGATGACCGATCTGTTCATGTGAAACGTTCCTGTCCTGTTCCGAGAGATGATAGCTGAGATACAGTTCTCTCGGGACTGGGTCGAACGGCGTAGATTCGGCTCTCTCTCCACAAATATGTTTGGACAGAATCGGCGTTCCGATTACCAGCGACGAAAACCTGCCCGTAAACATCTTTACTGTGGCTGCGTGTGCTGAGGTATGGGTGACCTGTCGCGGCGCGGCTTCGGGGCCTCGGTGCTCGCCGCGCTCTCCGCCGGCTGTCTCGGGAATCGACCGACACAGGAGTCCGAGACGACGCCAGTTCCGGAACCGACAGCGTCACAGCGTGCTGCTACAACTGACCACGCCGGGGCTGCCTCGACGCCAGCGGCGGACAGTGCTGCGGCTTCAGCGGACCCCCCGACAGCACAGCGCGCCGAGGCGTCGCAGACGAATAGCTCGACGGAAACGTCGGCACGGCTGCAGGTCGAAACCGAGACACCGACGCCGACACCCGAGCCGAACCACCGGTCGGTCGATACGACGTTCCGGCTGGAGGAAGACGAGTACCAGGATTTCACGGTCGAGGCGACCGGCCAGACGACGCTCACCTACGACCTCATCGTTCGGCGTGGCCCGGCCGTCGATGTCATGCTGTTCACCGAGGAAGAGTACCGGGCGTTCCAGAGCCGCTACCGGGCCAGATACGCCGGTGAGGTGTCGCGGTTTCACGAGACGAACATCCGCGACAAGCGGATCACCATCTCGCCGGGGACGTATCGGCTCGTAGTCAACAACACCGACTGGTCGCGTGCCGTTCCGTCACCGGATGAGCCGTACGACGTTCTCGAAGGCGAATGCATGGTCGATTTCTCTTTTAGTACGGAACCGGCGACCAGCGAGTAACTGTCCCACAGAGAGTTCGCGGCCCATCGGCGCAATACTAGTCAACCGTCGAAAAGCCAGTCGACAAGCCCATATACATCCACGCTGACGCTAGACTCATGACTGCAGTCGGTATCGACGCCATGGAGATCTGGACCGGGAAGCTCAAACTTGACCTCGCGGAGACGTTCGCGCCGGCTCAAGGAGACGACCCGGGGAAGTACACGAAGGGGCTCGGCCTGCGCGCGTCGTCGTTCCCGGACGTGTACGAGGATATCGTCACGATGGGGGCGAACGCGGCCCATCGCCTGATGGAGCGCAAGGGGCTGACGCCCGAGGACATCGGCCGGATCGACGTGGCGACCGAGAGCGCCTTCGACAACTCGAAGCCTGTCTCGACGTACATCGCGGGCTGTCTCGAACAGGTGTACGACGAGAACTTCCACCACGCCAACAAGGGCGAGCGGAAGTTCGCCTGTATCTCGGGGACACAGAGCCTTGACGACGCCTACAACTGGATCCGCGCCGGACGGAACCGCGGCCGAGCCGCACTCGTCATCGCAACTGACACCGCACTGTACGCCCGCGACGACCCCGGCGAGGCCACGCAGGGGGCCGGCGCGGTGGCGATGCTCGTCGATGAAGATCCGAATCTGGTCGAACTCTCGACCGAACAGGGGTACGGCAGCGCCGACGAGACTGACTTCCTCAAGCCCAATCAGCAGTTCCCGTCCGTCGACGGCAAGCGCTCGGTGAACGTCTACCTCGCCCGTATGCGCGAGGCGCTGGAGGACTTCGCGGAGGTGGCCGGCGACATCCACCCGGGCGACTACGAGATGATTCCGTTCCACACGCCGTTCCCGGGGATGGTCCGGAAGGCCGCGGCACTCGGCTACCGACACATCATCCGCGGCACCGACGTGGGCGACCTGATGGCCGAGGAAATCGGTCACCAGCCCATGCGCGCGGACTTCGAGACCGACGACGAATTCCACGCCGCTATCAAGGAGTACACCGACGCACTCACGGAAACCGAGCGCTATCAGGACTGGTACGCTAACACCATCGAACCGACGCTTGCGATCTCCCGCGAGGTCGGCAACTGGTACACCGGCTCCGTCCACATCGCCCGCGCCGCCGGCCTGAAACACGCCCGCGAGAGCGGACTGGATCTGGACGAGGCCCGTTTGTTAGTTGCCTCCTACGGGTCCGGCGCACAGGCGGAAGTCCACGCTGAGACCATCGTCCCCGGGTGGGAGGAGGAAATCGGCGCGCTCAACATCGACGAGCAGATACGGAACCGCTACGACCTCTCCTTCGCCGAGTACGAACAGGTCCACGACGTCCATAATCACGAGACCGAGACCGATGTCGAGGAGTTCACCGCGCCCGAAGACGAGTTCGCCTTCGACGGCTGGGGCCGGATGGGTGAGCGGAAATATCGGTACGTGGAGTAGCGAGAGGCACGACCGAAGGGAGTGGCTCTCGAGTCGGAACGGCGACCGCAGGGAGCCGTGGAGAATAGCGAGAGCCCGAGCGAAGCGAGGGGTCTCGTACAGACGAGCGGCGCAGCCGCGAGAATAGCGAGGTTCGGAGCGAGCAGCACGAGCGAGAACCTCGAAATGCGAACGGGGAACGGAGTGACCCGTGAGCAGCGAGGGGTATCCCATCTATTGTCGTGGATACGTGGAATTCTATTTGTGCTGCACTGGACAGTATACACTACCCGACTACGGCTTATCGTTGTTGAGGCGGCTAATACTGTCGTCGAGAGACACAGAGAGGGTTCCCCCACTGTTGTAGTATTGAAGCGCAAGCATCGTCCCGACGAATGAGGCAGCAACAAGAAGTCCAAAGCCGGCGAACGCCCAGAGGATAAGATAGTCCAATTGCACCATGCGTGGACATGACACCTCGGTATCAAAGTAGTTCTCCCTAGAAACTCTGCAGTCCGGCGGAGCAGTTGTGTCACGCTGTCCGGTGAACAAAGAGATCGCAGTCACGACAACAGTCGTTTTCCAGAGAGTACGTCGACGGGCGCGAAACAGCACGGCCGGAACCGGCGCGCTCAGGGAAGACTCCGCAGCCCGCCAAGCAGGTCCTCCAGATCGATATCGGTGATCGCAAGGGAGAAGTCGTCGATGCGGGCGAGGTCCTGTGCGTGCTCCCAGACCGCCTCGTCGTCAAGCCCGTGGAGGATAACCGCGTTGGGCGTCGGCGAGACGACCCGGAGCGCGACCAGCGGGGATTCGCCGCGGGTCACGTTCGTGAACACGAGGGCGCGGTTCGTCGACTGCCCGTATAGCTGGTAAAACTCGTCCGAGGAGAGGCGCGTGATGGCGGCGATGGAGTTGATGACGGTGTGGCCCGCGACGGTGTCCTGACTGCCCCGGAACAGTTCTTCGGCGTCGATAGCGTCGTAGACGCGCTCGACGCCGACGTTGGCGGAGTACTCGCGGAGGTCGTGGACAACGTCGCTGTCGAACCCGGCCGAGAGCACGCGGGCGTGCTGGCGGATGTGGTCGCCGCCGCGATTCTCGTCGATGTTGAGCAGCGCAACGACGAGTCGCCTGACCACGCCGATACCGGGGTTGTCGCGCCGCCCGCTCTCGTAGTCCGAGACCACGGACGGAGAGACGTCGAGTTCATCGGCGAGTTCGGTCTGTGCAACGTCGAAGTCAGTGCGCCACTTCCGCAGGGTCGCCCCTGGGTCGTCGCTCAGTGCCACCTCACCCGCCATTTTCTCCGCGAGGTCGTCGCGTGCGCCCCCTGCCATTAGTTCACACGCTGGAGGGTCGCGAATAAAAGGGTATCGGAACCACGGGCGCTTACCGGCGGGCGGTCAGTTCGACCGCAGCGAGGACGCCGTTTGTGGGAGCGTGAACGACGCGCACTTCGATGCTATCGCCCGGGTCGACAGTGCCGCCGCCGGCGTTCAACTGGAAAGTGATGGCCCGGCCCGCTGACCACCGCTTGCCGCCATTGGCGATGACACCGCCGACACAGTAGTCGTAGACGATGTTGTCGGAGTCGTCGGTGTTGCTCGCTGACAGCGCCGTTCCGGAAACCGGTAAGTCGACGATGCGGGCGTCGGTGTCTGGCAGTGCAACAGCGATTGCCAGTTCGTCGGCCGGGACCGGGTCGCCGCCGGCGTGTCGAATCGCTACTGTGTTCCCGCCGCATCCCCCCGACGGGTCAGTCACGAAGTTTCCGGTCGAGCGGGCGACGGTGGGCGTCCGCTGGTCCAGGTCGGTAGTCGCAGTGAGTGCGAACCCACCGACTGTCGCGGCTAAGAGGACGGTGACCGAGAGCATGAGCACCACGCCAATGACGGGGCTGACGCCGCGACGGTCTCGGCTGAGGCTGGAGGAATACACGACTGGGACGTACTGTCCTCCTTTTCGGTCAAAAGTCTCAGGAGTGGGGGCCCGCTATGAGTCCCCGAACGCGGTCGCGATTGCGGCCCCGACAGTCCCGAAGACGGCCGGGTAGACGATGCCGGCGAGGACAACTGCCGTCAGCAGCGTCGGCGCGCCCTGTCCGGAATCGCCGGCGCTGACAGTAAACAGCACCACCCCGAGCGCCGCAAGCGGGAGGTAGCCTAGGACGACAGCGGGACCGACACGGACCGCACGGCTGAGGTCAGTTGTCCCGTCGATACGAGCCGTCGCGATCCCTGCGGCCGTCAGCACTGCCGGCGGGAGCAGGTACAGGATCGGCGACAGCGACTCGTTCTCGGCGATGAAGTTGACCGCCGACGTCCCGCCGAGGAAGGGGATGTTGACCGTAACTGTCGTTGTCACGAACTGGGCGTTGAAAAACACCCAGCCGACGATTTTCCAGGCCGCCCGGTCGTCGCCGAACGACTCGGCGATGTTCGTCAGCAGCGCGTCCTGAACGGTGGAGATGCTCAGGGCGTAGACGAGGACGTACGCCAGAACGAACGCCGCGGCACCGGCGAGGGCACCGACCGCGTAGCGCTGACGGGCTGTGTCACTCATGACGGTTAGCCCGCGGCCAGTAACGGGGATATGTCTTCTGGCTGCGATGGAGAGAGAACCAGTTTTGATGGGTTCTGCCCTACTTCGGGGAACTTTCTTGAGTATTCCCATCGTTTACCCGAATATGTCCGAGGCGACGCTCGATGACCGTGGCCGCCTGACGCTCCCCAAAGAGCTGCGCGAGCGCTACGGCGACCGCTACCACATCGTCGAACTCCACGACGGAATCAAACTGGTTCCGGTTGCAGAGACCCCCCTCGATGCGCTCCGAGACGAGTTCGCAGATGTCGAAAAGACAGCGGAGGAACTCCGTCAAGGGGCGCGTGACGCGGCAGTAGATGAGGCTGGACGCTGAATGTACGTCGAGACTGACTTTTTGCTCGCCCTCATCAAGGACGAGGACTGGCTTGGCGATGCCGCCGAATCGGTGTACCGGGACCACCGAGACGAACTGTGGACGTCACAGTTCACGCTCATCGAACTCCTCATGGTCGCCTATCGTGAGGAGCGCAACACCGAGCGGGTCGTCACGAACGCCGCCGCGCTGGTGGAAGTGCGCGGCGACGTGGACACAGTGGTAGCAGCCGCGACGTACGTCGAGGACCACGGTTTCACGCCCTTCGACGCGCTCCATCTCGTTGAGTCCGACGGCGACACGATCGTCTCCAGCGACGAGACGTACGAGTCGGTCGCGCCACATCTCGACCTGAAGACGGCGGACGAAGAATAGCGCTCCGCAATCCCTAAACGCCGGTCGCGCCAATCACGATCCAATGGATTGGACGGAGAAGTACCGCCCGACGACGCTGTCAGAGGTGCGGGGCAACGACAAGGCCCGCGACGCACTCAAGAAGTGGGCGGACACGTGGGACGACCACCGCGAGGCGGTCATCATCCACGGGTCCCCGGGCATCGGGAAGACCTCGGCCGCCCACGCGCTGGCAAACGATATGGGGTGGCCGACCATCGAACTCAACGCCAGCGACTCCCGGACCAAGGACGTTATCAATCGGGTGGCCGGCGAAGCCGCCAAATCCGGCACGCTGACCGCCGGCGGTGGCGGCCGTCGACTCGTCATCATGGACGAGGCGGACAACATCCACGGCAACGCCGACCGCGGCGGCGCGCGGGCCATCACCGCGCTGGTGAAGGAGGCCAGCCAGCCGATGATTCTCATCGCCAACGAGTACTACGAGATGTCAAACGGCCTGCGGAACAACTGTCAGGACATCGAGTTCCGGGACGTCTCGCCCCGCTCTATCGTCCCCGTCCTCCGCGATCTCTGTCGCCAGGAGGGCGTCGAGTACGAGTCCGACGCGCTGCAGGAACTCGCCGAGCAAAACAGCGGCGACCTGCGGGGCGCGGTCAAGGACCTCCAAGCTATCGCCGAGACGACGGAGCGCCTGACCGCCGACGACGTGGTGACCGGCGAGCGCGACACGACCGAGGGCATCTTCGAGTACCTCGACGTGGTACTCAAAGAAGCCGGCGCGCAGGAGGCGCTGGAGGCCAGTTACGACGTGGACGAGACGCCCGATGACCTCATCAACTGGATCGAGGACAACATGCCCAAAGACTACGAGGGGGCCGAACTGACCCGGGCCTACGAGTTCCTCTCGAACGCCGACCAGTGGCTCGGCCGCGTCCGCGAGACACAGAACTACTCGTTCTGGCGCTACGCCGGCGACAACATGACCGCGGGCGTCGCCGCGGCGCGGGACGGGACCAAGGGCGGCTGGACCCGCTACGGACCGCCGAGCTACTGGTCGAAACTCGGTCGGTCGAAAGGAACCCGGAACACACGGGACTACGTCGCCCAGCAGATAGCCGCCATCGACGGCGTCTCGATGCGGACCGCCCGCCGGGAGATCATGCCCTTCCTCTCGACGATGACCCACCACTGTCGGAACCGCGAGCTAACGGTGGCGATGGCGGCGACCTACGATATGGAGGCCGAACACGTTTCCTTCGTCACCGGATCGGGCAAGGACACGAACAAGGTGCAAGACATCGTCGCTGACGCCGAGGCGCTCAAGGAGGAAGCCGCCGTCGAACACTCCGGCGGAGTTTTCGAGGGGGCGAGTGCGGACGGCGGTGACGGAGCGGGTGTGGCGGATGGCGACGAAACCGCCGACGCTGACGAGGAGAACGGCGACCAGCAAGTAACGCTTGCGGCCGACGACGAAGCAGGGTCCGATGACACCGGAGCAAGCGATGCGGCTGACAGCGACGATACCGAATCCGCGAGCGAGGCGGCCGAAGACGACGACCAGCAGTCCGGCCTCTCTGACTTTATGTAGTCACCGTCCGGTCGTGCCGAGGCCCGGAATCGCGACCCGGTCTTCGACGTATTCCATCACCAGTGACGCCGAGATGACCAGTGCTAGATACAGCAGGCCGGCGAGGACGAACAGCTCCGTGTAGCGGTAGGTCTCACTGGCGATAGAGTCGGTTCGCTGGAACAGTTCGCGGACGGTAATGAAACTCGCGAGCGAGGAGTACTTGATGAGGTACACCAGTTCGTTCGACCAGCCCGGAATCGCGTAGCGCAGGCCCTGGGGCAGGACGACGTGCCGGATTCCATCGACCTTCGAGAGGCCGATAGCGCGCGCGGCGGTGAGTTGCCCCTCCGGGACGGAGTTCAGCGCCGAGCGGATGTACTCGGACTGGTAGGCCGCGCTGTTGAGGGTAAACGCGATGACGGCCACCCAGAACGCCTGGGCGGGGATGAATCCGGTCCCGACGGTGGGTAGCTCGCGGATGATCGTCGTCAGCGGCGTCGCGAAGTAGAGGACGAACAGCTGAGCGAGCAACGGCGTCCCGCGGAACAGTTCGGTGTACCCCAGCGCGACCGAGCGGGTGGCGCTCCCGCCGTACACTCGGGCGACGCTGAGCGGGACGGCGATGACGAACCCGAGGGCGATACCCAGCAGCGTCAGCAGTATCGTCGCCCACACGCCGGTCGCCAGCGGTGGCAGGTAGGGGATCGACGCCGCCAGGAACTCGAAGAAGCCGGCGACCCAGCCGACGGGAAACCCGACCGGCCCGAGACTCTCCGCGAGACCGCCAAGTGTCGACGCGGCCGCCTCGAACGGTGCCGTCGGGAAAAACGACGTGTTGCGCTCAATGAGCGCGCCGTCTAGCAGAAAGTCGTTCGTCCAGCGCACGACGAGCCACGTCCAGAAAGCCCCGACAGTCAGCAGCGTCAGCGGCTGGTCGGTCAGTCCGGCGGCACGGGCGCGGATCGTTCGGCCGGTCGTCGTGGACTCCGGCGTCCCCATCGGTCACTCCCCCTCGTGGGTCGTCTCCAGGCGACTGAGGAACTCGCCGGTTCGGGCCGCCTGCGGGTTCTCGAACAGCTGTTCCGGCGGGCCGTGTTCGACGATTTCACCGTCGTCGAGGAAGATGATGTCCGACGCCGCCGACCGCGCGAACCCCATCTCGTGGCTGACGACGAGCATCGTGATGCCCTCGGCGGCGAGGTCGCGCATCACCTCGACGACTTCCCCGACGAGTTCCGGGTCGAGCGCGCTGGTCGGCTCGTCGAACAGCAGGAGCTTCGGGTCCATGGCGAGCGCGCGGGCGATGCCGACCCGCTGTTTCTGGCCGCCTGAGAGTTCGGCGGGGTAGGAGTCAGCCTGATCCAGTAACCCGACCTGTTCGAGGTGTTCGTAGCCTTGTTCCTGAGCCGCCGCCTTGTCCATGCCGCGGACTTTCCGCAGGCCGAGCGTGACGTTCCCCAGCGCGGTGAGATGGGCGAAGAGGTTGAAGTCCTGGAACACCATGCCGACCTGTTTCCGGAGTTCGTTCACGTCGGTGTCGGCATCGGTGACGCACTCACCATTGAGGTAGATGGCACCGCCGTTAATCTCGGTGAGACGGTTCACACAGCGCAGCATCGTGGATTTGCCGCTGCCGCTGGGACCGATGACCACGTCGACGTCGCCGGCGTCCATCTCGAAGCTGACCCCGGAGAGCACCTGTTCCTCGCCGTAGGACTTGTACACGTCGTCGAGTTCCAGCAGCGGATCGCTCATGCACGCTCACCGCCGGGGATGCTGAAGTGATCGTCGACGTAGTCGAGCGAACGGTTCGTCACGAACGTGAGAACGAAGTAGATGAGGCTCACAGTCAGGAAAATCTCAAGCGCGGCCGTGCTCTGACCGCCCTGATAGAGGTTCTGGCCGACGGTCAGCAGTTCGCCGAGGCCGATGACGATGGCGATACTCGTGTCTTTCAGGACGATCGTGAACTCGTTTTGGAAGCCGGGCACGCTCCGGCGCAGCGCCTGCGGGACGACTACGCTGCGGATCGCCTGCAGTCGGCCCATGCCGACGGCGCGAGCGGCTTCCAGTTGCCCCTCGTCGACGCTCTGGAGCGCGCCACGGAATATCTGTGATTGATACGCGGCGCTCCGGAGTCCGAGCGCGATAGTCGCCGTCACGAAGGCGCTGCTCGACACCGAGAGACCGAAGAACAGCAGGATAATGATGACGAGCAGTGGCGTCCCGCGGAGGACGACACCGGCCGTCTCGACGGCGCGTTTGAGTGGGCCGCGGCCGTACACCTCGACGGCGCCCGCCGGGAACCCGAGCAGAAAGCCAAGCAGGATGCTCGCCGCTGTCAGGGCGACCGTGACACCCGTACCGACGAGTAGCAGGTCGAGGTTCCCGACAACGAACGCCCAGTCACTCTGCAACGGGAGGGGTGGCATCGGTTACTGCTGGCCGAACCACTTGTTCGTCAGGTCCTGGTAGGTGCTGCCATCCCTGACGGTGGACAGGCCGTCGTTGAGTGCCTGCGTGAACTCGTCGTCGCCATCGCGGACGCCGAAGCCGAAGTTCTCGCCCGTCTCGTAGGTGAAGGCGATGGTGACCGGGCGCTGGGCGGCGAATGTCTGTGCGACCGGCTCGTCGATGACGACGGCGTCGATGTTGCCGTTTTGGAGGTCCTCGACAGCCAACACGTAGTTGCCGTAGGAGTTGTAGTTCGACTCGTCGAGGTTCCCCGGTTCGATGAGCTCTGACTGGACCGTGCTCTCGCCAGTTGTCCCCTTCTGTGCGCCGATGGGGCGTCCGGAGAGGTCCGACAGAGACTCCGGCGAGAAGTCGCCGTCTTCACGGACGACGATTGCCTGATTGGAACTGTAGTACGGGTCGGTGAAGTCGATGGTCTCGTCGCGCTCGTCATTGATAGTCATCCCTGCGGCGACCACGTCGATGTTCTCGTTGGTCAGCGCAGGAATCAGGGACTTGAACTCGAACTCTTCCCAGCCGGCCAGGGTGTAGTCGGTCTCGTCGACGACCGCTTCAAGCAGGTCAATGTCGAACCCGACGAGTTCGCCGTCCTGCTTCATCTCGAACGGGGGGAAGCCCGGTGCAGTTCCGGCAGTGATTTCGGTAGTGCCGTCATCACCGCCACCGCCGCCGCCGAAACAGCCGGCGAGCGATACGGTCACTGCAGTTCCACCGACCGTGGAGAGATACTGGCGTCGTGAAAGGCCGTCGTCTGACATAATCCCCACCACACGACAGACCGGAATATATCTTACGTGTTAACCACGGGGGTGGTACTCGTGTTCAATCGTCTGCGCGTGCCGTGTGCTGGCTGTCGGCTGATTGCACCGACGGCGACTCCGCCGTATCGGTGTAGGCCCACGCCGTCGCCGCGACCATCGCGCCGAAGATGAGTTGTGCAGCCCCGTGGTGGAGGACCTGCGCCGTGGCACCGAAGTTGAAGATGGTGTTCGCGCCGAGGAGGACCTGCACCGGGAGCACGACCGTGGCGACGCCTGTTGCGAGCTTGATCCGCCGGCTGTACTCACCGCGCCACGCGGCGATTGTCGAACCGAGAATACCGAAGCCGGTGATCATCGCGACTAAACGGTGGAACCACTCGACGAAACTCGCCCAGTTTGCGGGGAACAGACCCATCCAGCCGTCACAGAACGGCCAGCGTGCCTCACAGGTCAGCCCGGCGCCGATAGCCCCGGTGTACACGCCAAGCAGGATGAGTGCGAACGTCAGCACCGTCGTCGTCGCCACCAGTCGGCGGAAACGGGTGGTCATACCTATATCTTCGGTTGCACGTACTTATGCTCTCTTTTCGCGCCTTGCCAGCGAGCACCATTATCTTTACTGATATTCTCGGAGTCATCTTTATCTACAGGTGTTCTGGAATGTAACATAGCTACCTTATGTTCGAACAGATCCGCACCTACATCTACGGCCAGGGGTCCCGTTCTTCGGACGCTGCGGCCCGACGGGCGGACGGAGGCCTCGTCGCGAGTGACGGGCAGACCCGCTTTCTGGCCGACGCCATCGACCCGGACTCGCCACGCCTCAACGACCGCTTCGACGACTCCGATAAGGCCGCTATCGGGACCCAACACGTCGAGCGGCAGTTCGAACTCGAACCTGACGAACTCCGAGCGCTGATCGACGAATACGAAACCGCCGGAATCAGCCAGAGTGAGTTCATTGCGGCCCAGGGCTTCGTCACCGACTCGCTCGTCGAAGGCGCGTTCGAGCAGCTTCGGGACGAACTCGGCCCGGATGCACAGGCCGCTATCGACTCCGTCGAGGCGGAGCTCCAAGAAAGGCTGGAAACGACACAGTCTGTCTCACAGGCCGGTGTCGATGCGTTCACCGACTCTGTGGCGGACAGTGGCTCCGGCACGGGACTCGACTACCACAGCGTGTTGCATCACATCGGGACACCGCTCTTTATTCTGGATACGAACGGTGATATCCTCAGCTGGAACCGTTCGATCGAAAACCTCACCGGCGTCTCCGAGGCCGAAGCAAAGGAGATGGAGATGGCGAGCATGGCGTTCTATCCGGACGGCCGACGCGGGAAGACCCTCGCCGACAAGGTTCTCGACGCCCCGGAGACCACCCATACGGAGTACGACGTGCCGAAGGTCGAGGACGAGGAGTTCACGCTGTACCGCGACACAAGCGTGATGGCCGACCAGCACGGGAACGAACGCCACATCTCCTTTAGCGCTGCCCCGATTTACGACGACGACGGCGAACTCATCGCAGTCGTCGAAATGGTCCAGGACCGGACTGACGAGGCCAACCGCCACGAGGCCGTGACGAGTCTGGTCGATGAGATCAAATCGACCATGGCCGCGCTCAAGAACGGCCGCCTCGACGCCCGGGCGTCGTTCGACCGGACCGACGGCGGCGAGTACGTCGACGACCAGTTGTACGAAGTCGTCGGCTCGCTCAACGATATGGCCGAACAGGTCGAGCAGTTGGCGGACCAGGTGGACGCACAGGCGCAACAACTTGCGACCACTATCGAGCAGGCGAATTCGTCCGCAGAGGCCGTTGAAAGCCGGGTTACCGAACAGACCGACTCCCTTACCCAGGCGGCCGACAACATCCAGGATATCGGGGCTGGGATGGAAGAGGTCGCCGCGACGTCTAGCGAAGTGGCGTCGGCAGCACAGCGTGCGAAGGCGGCCGCGGAAGACGGGTCAGACGCCGGCGAAGCTGTCATGGACGTTACCGACGGGCTCGCCGAGACGAGCGAAGACCTCGTGGACACCGTCACAGACCTCGACGACCAGATGGACGAAGTGAGTGAGATCGTCGAGATAATCGCCGACGTGGCGGAGCAGACGAATATGCTCGCCCTGAACGCCAACATCGAGGCGGCCAGAGCCGGCGAAAGCGGGAGCGGGTTCGCTGTCGTGGCTGACGAGGTGAAGACGCTCGCTAACGAGACGAGCGAGTACGCGTCCGAGATATCGACGAGTATCACCACGATTCAGGACCAGGCGTCCGAGACAGCCGAAATGGTCGAGACGTCACACGAGCAGGTCGAGCACGCGGAATCCGAGATCGCGGACGCCCTGGATGCGCTGGACGAGATTTCCGACGCCGTCGAGGAAGCGACGCGAGGCATCCAGGAGGTCGCCGACGCCAACGACGATCAGGCGAGCGCTATCGAGAACGTGACTTCGATGGTCGAAGACGCACAGAACCACGCTCAGGAGGCCGAAACGGCGACGAAAGAGATCGTCAAAGCGACCGACCGACAGGAAGAGGCGGTCACCGAACTGACCGACCGGGTCGGCGAACTCACCAACACGAACTGAGGTCCGCGGCCGGTCCATCGGGCGGGTCCCCGGCGGCGGCTGTTTTCCAATTGATGGGACACGACCGGGGCAAAAACCGCTGCAACAAGCCGACATTCGACAACCGTCGTTGTACCGCTCGTCCGTTGACGGTAAACTTGTCTTTTTTACAGTAGGGTTCGACATCCGGATATGGGACTTGACGAGGATGCACTGGAGTACCACCGGAGCAAGCCGCCGGGGAAGATAGAGATTGCGACGACGAAGCCGACGAACACACAGCGAGACCTCTCGCTGGCGTACTCGCCCGGCGTGGCCGCACCGTGTGAGGAGATCGACAAAGATCCCGAGAAGGCCTTCGAGTACACCGCGAAGGGGAACCTCGTGGGCGTCGTCTCCGACGGGTCCGCCGTGCTCGGCCTCGGCGACATCGGTCCGGAAGCCGGGAAGCCGGTCATGGAGGGGAAGGGCGTGCTGTTCAAGCGGTTCGCTGACATCGACGTGTTCGACGTGGAGCTGGACACGGACAACGCCGAGGCGATGATACAGACGGTGGAGGCGATGGAGCCGACCTTCGGCGGCATCAACCTCGAAGATATCGCCGCCCCGGAGTGTTTCGAGGTCGAGCGCCGACTCAGCGAGAAACTCGACATCCCGGTGTTCCACGATGACCAACACGGGACCGCGATCATCTCCGGCGCGGCGCTGGTCAACGCGGCCGACATCGCCGACAAGGACCTGGAGGAGCTGGAGGTCGTCTTCTCCGGGGCCGGAGCCTCCGCTATCGCCTCGGCGAAGTTCTACGTCTCGCTTGGCGTCTCGAAGGACAACATCACGATGTGTGACTCCTCGGGCATCATCACCGAGGAACGAGCGACCCACGAGGAACTCAACCGATTCAAACAGGAGTTCGCCCGCGACATCCCCGAGGGCGACCTCGCCGACGCGATGGACGGGGCCGACGTGTTCGTCGGGCTCTCCGTCGGCGGCATCGTCGACCAAGAGATGGTGCGGTCGATGGCCAGCGACCCCATCATCTTCGCGATGGCGAACCCGGACCCGGAGATCGGCTACGAGTCGGCCAAGGCCGCCCGCGACGACACGGTCATTATGGCGACCGGCCGTTCGGACTACCCGAATCAAGTCAACAACGTCCTCGGGTTCCCGTTCATCTTCCGCGGCGCGCTCGACGTGCGGGCGACCGAAATCAACGAGGAGATGAAAGTCGCAGCGGCCCGCGCACTGGCCGACCTCGCCAAGCAGGACGTGCCCGACGAGGTCGTCAAGGCCTACGGCGACCAACCCCTGCAGTTCGGCCCGGACTACATCATCCCGAAACCGCTGGACCCGCGGGTCCTGTTCGAGGTGACCCCCGCCGTCGCCGAGGCCGCCATCGAGAGCGGCGCGGCACGGACGAATATCGATACGGAGGCCTACGTCGAAGAGCTCGAAGCGCGGCTGGGCAAGTCCCGCGAGATGATGCGCGTCGTGCTCAACAAGGCCAAGAGCGACCCCCAGCGGGTCGTGCTCGCCGAGGGCCACGACGAGAAGATGATCCGCGCGGCCTACCAGCTGGTCGAACAAGGAATCGCCGAGCCGGTCCTCATCGGTGACGCCGACCGCATCGAGTCCACGCGCCGGAAGTTCGGCCTGGAGTTCGACCCCGTCGTCGTCGACCCCGAGACAGCCGACGTGGCAGACTACGCCGACCGACTGTACGAACTCCGCCGGCGGAAAGGCATCACCCGCCGCGAAGCCGACGAACTCATTCGGGACGGGAACTACCTCGGCAGCGTGATGGTCGAGATGGGTGACGCCGACGCGATGCTGACCGGGCTTACCCACCACTACCCCTCGGCCCTGCGCCCGCCGCTGCAGGTCATCGGGACGGCCGACGACGCCGACTACGCGGCCGGTGTGTACATGCTGACGTTCAAGAACCGCGTCATCTTCTGTGCGGACACCACGGTCAATCAGGACCCCGACACGGACGTGCTGGAGGAGGTCACCCGTCACACCGGGGAACTGGCCCGTCGGTTCAACGTCGAACCGCGAGCGGCGATGCTGTCGTACTCGAACTTCGGGAGCGTCGACAACCCCGGGACGAAGAAGATCCGCCGGGCGGTCTCGCGCCTGCAGGACGACGACCGCGTGGACTTCCCGGTCGACGGAGAGATGCAGGCCGATACCGCCGTCGTCGAGGACATCCTGCAAGACACCTACGAGTTCTCCGAACTCGACGACCCCGCGAACGTCCTCGTGTTCCCCAACCTCGAAGCCGGGAACATCGGCTACAAGCTCCTCCAGCGACTGGGCGGCGCTGAGGCCATCGGGCCGATGCTCGTCGGCATGGACAAGCCGGTCCACGTCCTCCAGCGCGGCGACGAGGTCAAGGATATCGTGAACCTCGCGGGCGTCGCCGTCGTCGACGCTCAACAGGAGTAACAGACGCGAGCGTGGCGAGCGTTTTTCGCCGCCGAAAGACTCGCTGCCCTCGTCTTTCGAGCCCTCGTTCGCTCCGCTCACGAGAACCACGTTTTTCGAGGAGTGGTGTGCGAGTGCTGCGAGCACACCCGAGCTGAAAAAGGTGGTAGCGACATCGTGAACCTCGCGGGCGTCGCTGTCGTCGACGCACAGCAGGAGTAGCGACTAGCGACTGCTTTTTTCGAGCTAGGTCGGAATCATCCATCAAAAAACGTAGCGTTCAGGCCTGTCGCCGGAACGCGATGTCACGTATCGCCTCGCCGTCGGCCGCGGGTCGGTGGGTGGACGAAGAGTGCGTCAATGACCGCCACAGCACCGACAACTGATGCGCCAGCGATCGCTACCTGCATCGAGAGGCCCAGAACGACCGCGGCGACGAGTGTGAGGACGAACACCGCGGGGATGACGGCGAGAACGAGGTCGTGCCGCGTCGGCGACTGACGCGGCAACAGCTGCTCGACGTACTGTCCGCTGAAACCGTCCGGTCCGTCAGTTCTGGTACTCAACGTTGCTCACCTCCCACTGCATACTATCTCATTTCTAATATATAAAATTTGGTCTGTGTGACGTTCCCCAAACGTACGCTAGAATGGTTCCAACTATCTACATAACTTATAGCGATTATCTTCTGTGAAACGTGACTGACAGAGAGCCTCGGAACCACCAGTTACGATGTTTTCTGGCTGTGGTCAGATTTATCCACAGAATCGCGGTCGTATGTGATATTTCAGGTACGACAGCTGTGTGCCGGTCGAAGGGCTGGTACGGCTACGTGCTACTGTCGGCAGCGGCGTGAGAGAATGGGATACCGTGGCCGGCAGGGGTGCCGGTGCGCTCCGTCAGTCAGATGCGCCGCCACGCTCCGCGCGTGATGGCGGCGGGACGCGTTCGTTTACCGTCGGCGCGTCAGGGAGGACACATCGGTCCGGCTCGCCGTTGACGTGAGCGTACTGGTCGGGTGCGTTCGCCAGCGGATGAGCGGGGTTACGGTCGCCGGAGATCCGTGCGGCACGGACCTCGCCGAACCCGTTGATACGTGCCTGGATTCCGCGCCAGTGCAGTCCCGTTGCCGGCGGGACCGACACGGAGTGTGGCGGGTCGTAAGCGGAGCCATGGGAGGCCAGCACCTCCGCGTTCACGTTCTCGGCGAGCTGGTCGTGGTCGATGAGCAGGCCGACGCGGGCGTTGGGCGGGGCCCGTCTCGCAAGCACGTCGAGCCCCAGATGGAGCGCCCGGTACTCCGCGACGTTGTTGTCGGGGCAGGTGTCTGGGACAGACAGCCTGACGACGCGCTCACCGTCGAGCGTTTCGACGACGACACCCAGCCCGCCTGTCGGGCTGTCCGAATCGCTGTCGGGCGATGTCGTGCCGCCGTGGGGCCTGAACGACCCGTCTGTGGCAACGTAGAAGTCTCGATGGTGACTCCGCGGCGGATGCGCGATGTGCGGCGTCGGTGATTCATCGAACAGGTCTCGAAGTGACGGCCGGCCGTAAGCGGCCATAGTTTCCGTTGGGTAAGCAGGGTATTAAATATATTCCCTCGACAGACTTCTCGTCTCAGTACAGCGGTTTGACGGCTTACTGGACGGGCTACTCTCTACTTCAGACCCGCACCCCGTGTCGAATCTGTTAGCTGGTGAGAAAGAGTTATATCTACACAGTTCCATGTTACCAACACACATGACTCCGACGAAAATTCGTGAGCGACTCGAAGAGGCAGAAGGCCGGGTCGACAAAGAGCAGTTCGTCAGCGCGTTAGAGTACGTCCGGGACGACGGTCGCACGCGTCGCTAACCGTATTTTTATCCTGGCTAGCGGAGGCGCGTACTGGGCCTAGCGATGGTGAGCGACGAGACTAGCGGATCTGAGCGATACCTGTTGGGCCACTTTGTGGCCCGGTTCAGTCGTCGGTGAGTTGCCAGCCGTCGCCAACCGATTCGACGACGCCGCGCCGCTCCATCTCGGTCGTGACCTCGCCCAGTCGATTCGGCTGTGCGATCTCTAAATTCGTGCGGCTGACGCCGTGGTACTCCCGCAGTAGCTGACGGATGTCGTCTTCGTTATGGGTCTGCTGGTCGCTCTTTTCCATCACGCCTGCGACGAGTTCGACCATGTCCTCGACGAAGTTCCAGGGGTAGACGACCCAGGTCCACTCCTCAAGGCGCTCGCCGACGAACTCCGGCTCGTGGTCGCTGGTCTGGAGCAACTGGAGCGTCGCTGTCCGGACGCTGCTCGGGTTTCGGTCGCGCACGCACTCGGCGGCCGTTTCGATGGACTGGCCAGTGTCGGCGATGTCGTCGACGACCAGCACGTCCTTCCCCTCGACCGCGCCGTCGGCCAGCGGGTATTTCACCTGCGCCTCCTCGCCTTTCGCCGCGGTCCCGACATAGTGTTCGACTTTCAGGCTCGCCAGGTCGTCCAGCCCGAGGAAGTCACAGAGACAGCGCCCGCCGAACCAGCCGCCCCGTGCCAGCGCGACGACCACATCGGGTTCGAACTCGGCGGCCTTCACGTCGTCAGCCACGTCTCGACAGAGGCCGTAGATGTATTCCCAGTCGGTGATGGTACACGAGAACTCGTCCGGTAGCTCGCCCATACGAGATGGCGTGTGTGGCCGGACTTAACCGTTGCATATTCCGCATCAGTTGCCGAGCACGGTTGAACCGCTACGTGTCGGGGTCGCCCTTCCGGAACTCCCGGAGGAGGACTGTCGCGTAGCTCCCCTTTGGCAGCGAGAACGAGAACGTCAGGTCGGCGTCGTCGCGCTCGACACCGAGGTCCGTTCGGAGCAGGATGGCCCGCCGCGTCCCGTCGCTGTCGAACGCGCCGGGAAGGTCGAAGTCGCCCTGTTCGAGGCCCACGTCGTCGAGGACTTCACGGGCGATATCGCCCGGTTCGCCACTGCCCAGCTCGGTATCGGTCCCGACCAGCGGCGCGGTGACAAACGCTCTCCCGCGCTCGCAGTGGCGCTCGACGGTCGACAGCCGCTTTTCCGTGACCTGCTGTGTGCGGTCGGCGTCCGGAATCGGGAAGGCCTCGGGTGCGTCGCTGTCACGGAAACAGACTATGTCGCCTTCCACGGGCCGGTCGAAGGGGAGCCCGCGGTCCAGCCGCTCGGAAAGGATGCGGTTGAAGACGTAGGACTGGGCGGCGTTGACGAACAGCGACTGGAGGTTCGACGGCAGCGCCTCCAGCGCCTCGCGGAAGTCCGCCGGCTCGCTGGCTCCGTTCTCGACCAGCCGGTGACAGATGGAGCGCTCGTAGCCCAGCGCGCCGGGCAGCCTGTCCAGCGCGCCGGCCCAGTCGTGGGTTTCGTCGACGTATGCTCGCGCCTCCTGCGTCGACTCCGGTTCGCGCTCATCCGGGTTTCCGACGTAGGCGAGGACTGCGTTCTTCCACTCGCCGCGGGCGATGGCCAGCCCGACCTCGTGGGTGACCGGCCGGCGAGACCCGAACCGCTGCTGGCCGAAGTAGTTGGGGACGCCGACCGTCGTGTCGCCGTCTGGCAGCGTGGCGTCGCTGGACCGGGCCCTGTCCCCCGTCGGGTCCTCTCCGCTGGCGAACGCCTGCAGGTCGGCCACCACGCTGGCGGCGTTGTCGGTGTTCTCGGTGTCACGAACGACAATCTCGAAGGCGTTGCCCGCCAGGTCGCCGAAGAGAATCGGGCGGCCGGCGCGGCCGATGACCTCGATATCCGTGCCGCCGATCTCCGGCAGGTCCTCGGCTGCGACTCCCTTTACCGAGAACAACTGGGTCGTGACCGCGCGCTTGTCTTTCGTTCCCGCCCACGACACCCGTTCGCGGGAGATGCCCAGCCGGTCGGAGAGTTTGCTGGCGAAGTCGTTAGTCTCCCAGTTACGAAGCTCCGCCCGGAAGACGAGATGCGGGTACGCCCCGGTGTCGGCGTCGACCGGTTCAGTGCCGAACGCCTCCAGTTCCCGAACCCGGAAGTCCGCAGGGGAAGCGCGGAGGTGGCCGCCCACCCCGTCGGCGTCGCTGACGTAGTACTCCATACCGACCGCTCGCTCGATTGGGTGGGCCGCTTGCATTGTGTGGCTGTTTGCGGGTCAGCGCTTAGGGCTGGCGTTTGCGGACGCACCCTCGTTTTACGCCGTTCCTCGCACCTAGTGTTATCACGACACACAATCTAGCTGTTTACAGGTCGTGGCTATGCGGGCGACCGGAGAGCACCACGATGCCAAAGCTAGCATGCGAGAGTTGCGGACGAGAGATAACGTTCGACAGGGACGGTCAGGAGTCCCGCGCGCCGATGCGGTACTGTCCACGCTGTGGCGAGGAGTTCCCGCCGCGCGACGAGTGGTAGGCCGGCACGGCGATTATCTGTAGGCCTCGAACTCCCGGCCGAAGATAGCGAAGTAGACGACGCCGACGAGGCCGACGACCGTAGCGACGCCGAAGGCCAGTTCCGGACCGGCCTGTATGACGACATCGCCAACGGGCACTGCCCACTCGCTCCCGTAGAGCCAGCCGCCGAGCGCGGCGCTCGGGATGACCAGCGTGTTCCGAAGCAGGTAGTACGTCCCGGTGACGCGGCCGCCAGCGTCCTGTTCTGCCGGGCCGACGATGAGCGCCTTGTGGGCGGGCAGGCCGGCAAAGCGCAGGCCGGAGAACGCGAACAGGAGCACCAGCACCCACTGGTTGCCCGGCGCGAAGATGAGCAAGAGCGGGAACACGGCGTAGACGAGAAAGCCCAGCGCGACGGCGGGCTTGAGGCCGGCCCACTCGGTGAGCTTTGCGACGGGAGCCATCGAGATGATGGCGACGACCATCTCGACGCCGAGCAGGACGCCGAAGAAGGCGTCGGGCCGTAGCTCCACGCCAAAGCCGGTGAACCCCACCGAGAGAAATTCCGTGACCACGATGACGAAAAACACGTACACCATACCGTTGGCGAAGCGGACGAACGTATCGGCGACCAGAAGGGGGCGGAGTGTCGCCGGCATCGTCCGCAGGTCGGCGAGTATCTGGTCGATGCCCTCGAAGGACTTTCCGAGCGTGTCCTCGCTGGCGTCGTAGAGGAAGTGCTGTGCAACGGTGGCGACGAGACCACAGGCCAGCGCGACCAGTAGCACGCGCTGGAACCCATCGACGAAGGTTGCCGTCGTCGCGAGCAGCGCCGCGGCAGCGAGGGGCCCGAGCAAGAAGCCGATGCGGCGGAACATCTCCGTACTGGCAAACCCCATCGCAAGCCGCTGTGACGGGACGCTCTGTTTGACGATGGCGAAGGTCGCACCCAGCCCGAAGGACTTCCAGGCCTGTGCGAGAAAGAGCCCGACGAACACGAGCGTCCACGCCGGCAGCGTCGTCGCGCCGAGCGTGATGTCGCCGACGACCGAAGCGAGATACCAGATACCGAAGCCGACCGTCGCCAGCGTCGCGAAGGCAGTCAGTGCCAGCCGCGAGCCGATGCGGTCCGACACCGCGCCGCCCGGATAGGGATACACCGCGCTGATGAGGTTCCCGACGCTCCCGTACAGGCCGATGACGCCGGCGCTGGCCCCCAACAGCCGCATGTACTCGGGGATGTAACGGCTGGTCATCTGGAACGCGAGGCTGAACGCCAGCATGGACAGCGACAGCACGAGCACGTCCCGCTCCAGCGCGAAGAACTGCCGGAAGGAGTCGAGCAGGTCCACGTCCTCCTCGGCTCCCGTCTCGGTTGCCATTATCGGAGTGCAGTTTCTCTAACAACTTAACGCTCGAAGAAGAGGCAATCAGCCTCGGCTGTCCCGCCGGGTCCCTGCTCAGTACGGCAAGACGAACAGCACGACCGCCAGGAACGGCGTGAGCGCGAGCATCATCGCGATAGCGTAGCCGAACATCTCCCGGGCCTTGATGCGGGTGATGGCGAGCAGCGGCAGCGCCCAGAAGGGGTTCAGGAGGTTCGTGTGGGCGTCGCCGACGGCGTAGGCCATCGTCGCCTGGCCAACCGGGACGCCGAGGTTCTGGGCGGCTTCGAGAATCGGCGGCCCGAGGATGATCCACTCGCCGCCGCCGGAGGGAGCGAAGATGTTGACCGTCGCGCCGGTGAGCCAGGCGATGACCGGGAACGTCTGTGGCGACGAGACCGAGATGAGCGCGTTGGCCATCAACTGCGCCAGCCCGGAGGTGGCCATCATCCCCTGGATGCCGGCGAAGAACGGAAAGAGCAAGACGATGCCCGACGCGGCGGTCGCCGCCTCGCCGAACTTCTCCCGATAGGTCTGTGGGTCCATGTAGATGAAGATCCCAATCGTCAGGAAGCCGAAATTGACGATGTTCAGTCCGAGCGCGTCGATGCCGGACTGAACGAACTGCGAGGCGACCAGCGCGATGCCGGTCAGGCCGATAATCCCACCGAGAACGCGGCTGTGGTTGATGCGCTCGGCCGGGACCTGCTTGGATGTCGCAGTCGCTTCCACGCCGCCGTCGCTTGCGGACTCGAACAGGTCGTCTTCGGGGATGTAGTGCGTGATGCCCCGTGCCTGGTCGCCGGTCGGCGTGATGACGTAGAGGACGACGAGGGCGTAGGCTATCGAGAGCCCGGTCAGAATGAGGCCGTAGGGGTGGAAGATGGTCTCCGAGGCGGAGACGACAACGTCGATGACGCCCTGCTGGATGAACTCGTTGCCCTCGGTTGCGAGGAGGAGCGGTGCGGACCCGGACAGCCCCCAGTGCCAGGTGAGGCCGAGGCCGAGATAGCCGGCCACGCAGAGGACCGGATAGTGAACGTCGATGTCGTTCTCGTGGGCGGTCTTGCCCATCTCCCGGGCGAAGATCGCGCCGAGGATGAGGCTCAGTCCCCAGTGAACCCAGCCAAGCAGCATCGTCAGCAGGCCGACGAGAACGACTGCCTGTTTCCCGGTGTTGGGAAGCTCCGTCAGCCGGCGGATACCGGCGTTGACACGCGGATGGTACGCCACGACGAAGCCCGTCATCAGGATGAGGACCATCTGCATCGAGAACGTCAGGAAGGCCCAGAAGCCATCGTACCAGAACCCGACCATCTCGACAGGGCCGGACCCGGTGAGGCCGACGCCGGCCAGAAACACGACGTAGCTGAGGATGAGCGCGAACAGGAACGGACTGGGCATCCACCGTTCCACCCACGCGGAGAGTCGATAGCCGATACGTTCGAGGGAATTTTCATCTGTGTTACCAGCCGACATACTGTTGCCACCTCCTCGCGAATATATCATAAAAGTTTGCTGCTATTCTGTCAGTTCTCCGCTAGTCACCGCTGTGCAGCCACAGTCCTGTGACGCGATTCCGACGACCGGACCGATCCTGACAGATGATTTTATCTCGGGTCCGAAGCAAGTCAGAGTATGTCATACAAAGTCGTCGTCTCTGACACCAAAGTGATGGACGGGGAGACACGGGCGGCGGTGCTGAACGCGGTCGACGCGACTGTCGAAACGATAACGGCGAAAGAGCCGGCGGCAGTCGCACGCGCAGTGAAAGACGCCGACGCGTTAATCGTCGACGCCGGCACGCAGGTCACGGCCGAGGTCATCGACGCCGCCGACTCGCTCAAAGTGGTGGGCCGGGCCGGCATCGGCGTGGACAACATCGACGTCCAGGCGGCAGTCGAGGCCGGCGTGGCGGTCGTCAACGTCCCAGAGTACTCTGTCGAAGAGGTGTCGACCCACACGTTCGCGCTCGTACTCGCCTGCCTGCGGAAGATACCCACGTTCGACCGCTCGGTCAAGCGCGGCGAGTGGGAGTGGTCGGTCGGGCAGCCGGTCCGTCGCCTCGCCGGCAGCACCGTTGGCCTCGTTGCCTTCGGCAAGCTCGCCAGCCGGTTCGCCGCGAAGCTCCGGGGGTTCGACGTGGACGTCGTCGCCTACGACCCGTACGTTCCCGAGTACCGGATGGGCGACCTCGGCGTCGAGTCGGTCACGTTCGGGACGCTGCTGGCCGATTCCGACATCGTCTCGCTGCACGCGCCGCTGACCGACGAGACTCGGGGGATGATCGACGCGGACGCGCTCGACCAGATGCGCGACGACGCGCTGCTCGTAAACACGGCCAGGGGCGGGCTCGTCGACGAGACGGCGCTGTACGACGCGCTCGCCGGCGGCGACCTCGGCGGGGCCGGACTGGACGTTCGCGAGGCGGAACCGCCCGGTGACTCGCCGCTGCACGACCTCGACAGCGTCGTCTGTAGCCCCCACGTCGCGTGGTACTCCGAAGCGTCCCGGGTCGAACTGACACAGACCGTGGCCGAAGACGTCATCCGGGTACTGCGGGGCGAGGAGCCGGAGAACCCCGTCGACCCCGAGACCGGCTGGTTCTGACGGTCTCGGCGGCCGAGACGGTTATGTGTCGGCGTCGGCGAGGAGTTCGACCGCAAGTTCGGCCGCCTCGACCGCCGACTCGCCGAAGACGTAGGTTATCGGTTCGATGCCGAACGCGCCGCTGTGGTAGATGACACGGGGGACGCCGCCGCGTTCGCGGAAGGCGGCTTCGAGCCGCTCGTCCCGGTCCTCGTAGCCGGCGTCGAACTCCAGCAGCTCGATGCCCTGCTCGTGGGCGGCGTCGAGGACCGCCTCGTCAGTGCTCAGATTGAGCGCCGCCCGGCGCGAGGGGTCGACGGCCATCGCCGCCAGTATCGTCCCCGCGACGTGTTCCGACGCGCCGAACTCGGGGTTCGACGGGACGTTGACCCGCCCCCGCAGATCGTGAATCCGGCCGGGGACCGCCGCCACGTCGAGGGCGTCCCCGGCGTCCGGCAGCGCCATGCCGACGTTCATCCCCACGTTCGGGATGGCGTCGACGACGACGGCGCTGTCCGCCAGCAGTCGCGTGGCTCGCCGGACCGACGACAGCACGGCCCGTTCCGCTTTCACGGCGGTATCTGTTCCCCGAACACAGAGGTCACAGCCCATCCCCTGTAGCGCCGGCATCTCCTCCTCGTGGACTGCACAGATGGGCCCCCTATCCTCGAACTCCCGTACCAGGGCGAGCAGTTCGCCAAGCACCGCGAACTCGTCCATCTCGCCCGCGGCCAGTCCGTCGGCGATCCGCTCGATAGTCTGTTGCATCCGGGCGTCCTCTCGAAACCGCTCTTCTACGGTGACCGAGCCGCTGCCGTACTTGCTTACTGCGGCCTGTGTCACTCCGAGCTGGTCGGCGATCTCCTGCTGGGTCCACCCCTTCTCGTCGAGTCTCGTGGCGAGCATCGCCCGGGCCGTCGGGAGGAATCGCTCGACCACGATTTCGCTCGGCAACTGCAGTGTCATTGCCAGAAGTGAGGGCCGTAGTTCGTTTAGCAGTTTGGACTACGAAAGCTGCTGGTCGACTGCGGCGTTCTGGAAGCAGACAGCCGGAGGGGCCCGCTCGTACTCGGAGTTCGCCGTGTGCGTCACGGATTACCTTGTTACAACTTGGTTGTATTAGCAGGATATAATACGTCGGAGGTTGTTGTGTTGGCCACCAATGGCGTTCAGCGACCACCTGCTCGACATCGGCGAAGACATCTGGGACGCACAGAAGGACCACCCGTTCGTCCGCGAACTGGCCGACGGGACACTCGACGAAGCGGCGTTCGAGCACTGGGTGAAACAGGACTACCGGTACCTGCAGGACTACGCGCGGCTGTTCGCGCTCGCCGGCGCGACGGCAAACGACGAATCGACGATGACGCACCTGCTCGGGGTCGCCCATCAGGTGCTCGACACCGAGATGGACCTCCACCGGGAGTTCGCGTCGGACTACGGCATCTCGCGTCGTGAGTTGGAGTCTACCGAGAAAGCTCCGACCTGTCTGGCGTACACGAACTTCCTCGTCCGAACGGCCTATGAGGGCCACGAGGCGGAGATCGCCGCCGCGCTGTACCCCTGTATGCAGGGGTACCTCGACGTGGCCGAACACATGGCCGACCTGGCCGACGGCGAGCACCGGTACACGCCCTTTATCGAGATGTACACCAGCGACGACTTCCGCGAGGCGACGGGCTGGTGTCGGGCGTACGTCGACCGCTGTGGCGAGCGCTATCCCGGCCAGCACGACGCCATGGAAGCGGCATTTCGCACGAGCGCGAAACTCGAACACCGGTTCTGGGAGATGGCCTACACGCAGGAGGGGTGGGAGCTATGACTGGCGAGACGTACTCGGCGTACGCCGACCGCGTCACAGACCCCCGATTCACCGACTGGCTCCGGGAGCAGAGTCAACCGGACTGGGACGCCGCCGTCGAACACCGGTTTGTCGAGGAACTCGGGGCCGGCACGCTCGACGAAGACGCGTTCGCCGAGTATCTGGTACAGGACTACGCGTTCGTCGACGAACTCGTCGGGACGTTCGGCCACGCGGTCGGGCAGGCCCCCGATATGGCCGCCAAACGCCAGTTTGTGGAGTTCCTCGATACCGTGACCGACGAGGAAGACGACTACTTCGAGCGCTCCTTTGCCGCACTCGGCGTCGAAGATTCGCGCTGGCAAGACCCCGAGCAGACGCCGGCGACGAGGGCGTTCATCGACCTGCTCGCTCGTGCCGCCCGAGAGGGGGGCTACGCCGAGACGCTGGCCGTCCTCGTCCCGGCAGAGTGGATATACGAGTCGTGGGCGACGGCGGCCGCCGCGGCCCACGGCGACCCGGACAGCGACGGCCTCCCCAGCTCCGGGATGGGACTGCCGTTCTACTTCGCCGAGTGGGTCGATCTCCACGCCGTCGACTCCTTCGTCGCGTTCGTCGACTGGCTCCGGGGCGAACTCGACGCCGTCGGGCCGACGCTTTCGCCCCGCCGGGAGGCCCGCGTCGCGTCGCTGTTCGACCGCACGGTCACGCTTGAACAGCAGTTCTTCGAGACGGCCTACGAGGAAACCGCTGAGACGCCCGACCACGAGGTGAGCCCGTAGATGGTATCCTCAGCTATCGTTCTCGGTCTGACCGCGGCGACCGTTCTCGTGTTCACCGGCATCGGCCTCTTCGCCGCCCGCGGCCGAATCGACTCGGTGGAGACGTACATCTCGGCCCGTGACTCGGCCGGTAGTGGGACCCTCGCTGCGACGGTCATCGCGTCGATGATGGGCGTCTGGATTCTGCTAAGTCCGGCCGAGGCGGGGGCTGCCTTCGGTGGGCTTCCCGCCGTGCTGGGCTACGCCATCGGCAGCGCGATTCCGCTCGTCCTCTTTATTCCGGTCGGGGCTCGCATCCGCGAGGTGATGCCCGCAGGCCACTCGCTGACGGAGTTCGCCTACGCTCGCTTTGGCTCCGGGATGTACCTGCTCGTCTTGCTCGTCTCGGTGTTTTACATGTTCATCTTCCTCGCCGCGGAGATGACCGGAATCGCCGGCGCGCTCGCGCTCGTCGCAGATGTGCCGCTCTGGCAGACCTCGCTGCTCATCGGCGGCTTCGTCCTCGTCTACACGACCTACGGTGGGCTGCTCGCCAGCATCGTCACCGACACCGTCCAGACGCTGGTCATCCTCCCACTGCTAGCCGTCGGCTTCGGCGGCGCACTCCTCTCGCTTGGTGGCACGAGCGAGTTCCACGCGACAGTGGTGTCGGCCGACCCGGCGCTGCTCGACCCGACGTTCGGTCCCGGCCTGAAGTTCGGGCTGTACGTCGCCTTCGCGCTTCTGGGCGCGAATATGCTGAATCAGGGCGTCTGGCAGCGGGTGTACGCCGCCGACGGCGAGGGCGCTCTCCGTCGCGGAATGGGCATCGCCGCCGTCGTCGTCGTGCCGATGCTCCTGCTCGCCGGCCTGTTCGGCATCGCCGCCGCGGGGCTGGGCCTCACGGAATCCGGTTCCGCCAGTATCGCCTTCTTCCTCGTGGTGGCGGAGGCGTTCCCGACGTGGGTGACCCTCGCCATCGTTGTCCTCGCCGTATTGCTGGTGATGAGTTCCGCCGATACGATGTTCAACGCTATCGCCAGCGTCGTTACGGCCGACCTCGCCCGGTTGCTCGACGATCCCGACCAGCGGACCCTGTGGCTGGGCGGGCGCGGGCTGACGGTCGCCGTCGCGCTCGCCGCGATGTTCATCGGTGCGCAGGGGTACAGCGTCCTCCAGTTGTTCCTGACTGCCGACCTGCTGGCGGCTGGCGTCTTCGTGCCCTTCCTCGCCGGTCTCTACACTGAGCGGCTCACCGGGCCGGGTGCGTTAGTCTCCGGCATTGCGGGGCTACTTGTCGGGTTCGCCTACTTCCCGTCGCTCCGTGGCCTCGTCGCCGCCGTGCCAGGCGTCGGGAGTATGCTGCCAGCGCCGTCGTTCCTCATTGCCTTCGCTGGCGCGACGCTCGTCTCGGCCGCCCTCACCGTGGTTGCGACGCTTCTCGGCGGGGCCGACGCCGACCTCGAAAGCCTCGGCCGGGAGGTCCGTGCGCTTGACGATCCGGTGGCCGACGGGGGGTCCGAGCAATGACGCTACCAGCCGTCCTCCCCCTCGCCGCACTCGGGTCGACGGCGTTCGCGGTGCTGGCCTGGGGGTCGATTCTGCTGGTGCTCGCTGTCTTTCTCGCCGTCGGCTGGCTGGTCCTGACCGAGTAGTCCGGCGACCGTGAGAGTCCGGATATACGGCGTTTCGTGGTAACAAGACACATACTTATCATGATGGGTGAGGAACGTCGCATATGCAGACTTTCGTGCTCGCAACCAATTCCGAGACAGTCAGCCAGACACTGTGTTCATACCTCGAAGACGTCCTCGACCCGGACGACAGCGTATACGCGGTCAACTCACAACCGGGCGGAGACAGGACGCCACCGGATGCGGTTGCCGACGGGAAGGCCGCACTCGAAGTCGTCTCGGACCGTCTGGGCGACCAGGTGTCCGTCGAGACCTACCAGATAATCCGGGGGAACAGCCCGGCTGAAGATATCTTCGACATCGCCGCGGAAGTCGATGCCGACGAACTCGTCATCGGCGTCCGCAAGCGGAGCCAGACCGACCGGCTCATCTTCGGGAGCGTCGCCCAAGATATCATGCGGCAGTCGAACTACCCAATGCGGGTCGTGCCGCGGGAGTAGCGACTGGCCGCCGGTAACGGACCGCAGAGAAAGCAAAGACCGAGACAGCCGCGCTATTCGGCCGACTCGTAGTCGTCGAAGGCGTCGATCTCGACGCCCTCGTCGGTGATTTCAGCCAGCACGACACCGTTGCCGGACCCGGTGTCACGCTCGGCCGCGGCGTTGACCGCGCGAATCGCCAGATTGCGAGCCTCGGAGAGACTCATCTCGGGGTCGTACTGCCCTTCGATGGTCCCCGTCGCGACCATCGTCCCGGAGCCGGTGACGGTGTAGTCGTCTTCGAGCACGCCGCCAGCTGGGTCGACGCTGTAGACGTGGCTGCCTTCTTCGTCGACGCCGCCGACGATCGGGTTGATGGCGAAGTACGGGCCACCGCGGGCGAAGTTACCCGCGAGCGTCGCCAGCGCGTGAATCGAGAGCGGTTCGTCGCGGCGGACCTCGTAGAGGTCGGCCTCGGCGCGCAGCGAGCGGATGAACGACTGGGCCCCGCCGACGCTGCCGACCAGCGTCATCGCGGCCGTCGGGTGGATCTGCTCAACCTTCTGGACCTGCTTGTTCGAGACGAAGCGGCCACCGAGGGAGGCGCGGCGGTCCGTCGCGATGATGACGCCGTTCTCCGTCGAGATGCCGACGGTCGTCGTCCCGGTCTTGACGACGTTCTCCTCGTCGCGGCCGCCATCCTCGTTCGGCAGGTTGCCGACCTCGGGTTCGTAGGCGTCGGTCAGTCGGTTCTCGGGGTCGTACATCAGTTCTCACCTCCGAGTTCGAACTCTTCAAGACGTTCGGCGATGTCCTCTTCCGAGAGCTTCTGGAACTGCTCGGTCTCCACGTCGATAGTGGCGATGTCGACGCCGGTCGCGTCGAGGCCGTCCTCGTTGACCGAGGCCAGCGCCCGGAGCGCGAGTTCGATGCCGGCTTCGAGGTCCATCTCCTCGGCGTACTCGTCTTCGAGGAACGTCTGGATGTCCTCGCGGGAGCCGCCGATGGCGACTGCCTGCCACTCGTAGGGCGTTCCCGAGGGGTCTGTCTCGAACAGCCGGGGTTCGCCGTCCTCGATACCGGCGACGAGTAGCGCCACACCGAACGGACGTGCGCCGCCGGTCTGGGTGTACTGCTGAATGTAGTCCGTAATCTCTTTCGTCAGCGACTCGACAGAAGCCGGCTCGTCGTAGCGCAGGCGGTTGACCTGGGCTTGGCGGCGCGCCACGTCGATGAGCTGGCGCGCGTCGGCAACGTGGCCCGCGCTGGCGACGCCGACGTGGGAGTCGATCTCGTGGATCTTCTCGATGCTGTCGCGCTCGATGAGCGGGGACCGGGCGTGGCGGTCAGCGGCGATGACCACGCCGTCCTCGGTGCGGACCCCGACGCTCGCGGTTCCGCGCTTGACGGCTTCTCGTGCGTACTCGACCTGATAGAGGCGTCCGTCCGGGGAGAAGATGGTAATCCCGCGGTCGTAGGCCTGTTGTTCGTTTCCTTGCATGATGTATCGTGTTGTTGTTCACCTGAGGTTAGGGTTGCTCTTATATAACCGTATCGCGGACCGCTGCCCTCAGAACAGCGGCAGGTCGCCGGTGACGCGGTCCACCAGCTCGTCCTCGGCGGGGCCGACGGCGAGTGCCGTGACGGTTCCCGGGTCGAGCTGTGTGTGGCCGGCGTCTCGGACGACCGCATGCGGCAGGCCTTCGCGCTCGGCCACGTCCGCGAGTTCGAACAGTTCGGACTCGCTTGTGGCTTTCAGGACGACTTTCTTCTGGCCCGCGCCCTTCCAGGCTTTGCGGGGTTTCGGGCCGGCGTCCTCGTAGGCCGACAGCGAGGCGTGGGCAACCTGGGCGGCGAGCTTGCCCTCGCCCATGCCGATGTCGGCCCGCGCGACGATAGCCTGCTTCATACGATTACATGGCCACCCGTACTTAAACGCCCGTCGGACTCCCTCCACGGTTGCACATACCACAGAGTACATACGCCGTGGCCGAGCACACCCCGGAGATGCCCTCCATCATCCGAACGTTCCTCCTGCGACCGGGTGCGTTCTTCGAACAGCGACGTGACCGGCTGAACGGACTCCGTGGCGGCGGCCTCGCTCTCGGCATCGCTGTCGTCGTCACAATCGTTCTCGGAGTCGCGCTCCGGCTGTTCGCTGACCAGTTCACCGGCACCGTCGAGCGAGACAACCCCGCCCGGCCGCCGGAACAGCTGTGCGAAGACGGCGGCGTCGGCGGAATAACCGTGTCCGGCTGTGACGAACCGGCGACACAGACCGTCGAAGTCGGGTCGTTCATCTGGAACTACGCGACTAGGGCCCTTCCAAGACTGTTTTTCGGCTTGATTATCGCCTGGATCGGACTGATGATCGGGCTGTATGTCGGCGCAAAGCTAGCCGGCGGCTCCGGGCGGTTCGGCGAGACGGTAGAGATCACCGCCTGGGGACTGCTCCCGTCCGTTGTCGGCGTCGTCGCCGGTGGTACCGCACTCGTCTTCTTCGCCACCAGCACCGACCTCTCTGCGTCCTCGCCGGAACTGCTCCTCGAACAGGTTCGGCAGCTACAGAACGGGCTCTCCGGGCTCGTATTTCTCGCAATACAGGTCGGGACAGCGGCCTGGCAGGCGTACGTCTGGGCTGGCGGGCTCCGAGTCGTCCACGAGATTAGCAGGTACGCGGCGGTCGCCATCGCCGTCATCGCCGCGACGCTCCCCGTGATAGCCTCCTGACACTGTCAGCTGTAAGTCTGTCAAGAATTACGCCACCGCGAATATCTTACAATAGTTACAGCCGACAGTATGAGAATCGGGGAGTTTAGGCTTCCGGCCGCACACGCCACTCTCATGATACTCTCTGATGCGGACATCCTCCGACGGCTGGAACAGGGTGACCTCGTCGTCGAACCGCTCGACGACCCGGACATCCAGATTCAGCCGGCCAGCGTCGACCTCCGTCTCGGACATGAGTTCCTAGAGTTCCAGCACGCCAACATCCCCTGTATTCATCCGAACTCCGAGGACGAAGTCTCTGACTACGTCGAGGAGACTGTCGTCGAGGAAGACGAGGAGTTCATCCTCCACCCCGGCGACTTCGTGCTGGGGACGACCCACGAGCGCGTCGCCATCCCCGACGACCTCATCGCCCACGTCGAAGGGCGCTCCTCGCTGGGCCGACTTGCGATTGTGGTACACGCGACGGCCGGCCTGTGTGACCCCGGCTACGAGGGCCAGATTACCCTCGAACTGTCGAACCTCGGCACTGCGCCCGTTGCGCTCACGCCCGGAATGCGAATCTCGCAGCTCACCTTTACCGAACTCAAGACACCCGCCGACCGCCCGTATGGGGCCGAACGCGGCTCGAAGTACCAGGGCCAGTCCGGACCGCAGGCGAGCAAGATACAGGGAGATAGAGAATTCGGGGGCGACCAATGAACGGGACGGCTCACGGTGGAGGGCGGCGATAGATGCGGTTCATCGAGGAAATCGTCGTCGACGACTTCCTGCCGACGTTTCGCTCGCTGCTGGCCGACGCCCTCAGAGAGCGCGGGCTGACACAGTCCGAAGTCGCTGACCTGCTGGGCATCAGCCAGAGTGCGGTCTCGAAGTACGTCCACGGCGACGTGGCGCGTCAGGAGGACCTGCTGGCCCACCGCGGGCTGGAGGAACTGGTCGAGCGACTGGCTGACGGGCTGGCGGACGGCGATATGAGTCCGGTACAAGCGCTGGTCGAAACAGAAGTGTTCATCCGCGAACTCGAACAGGGCGGCGTCCTCGCGCAGTTACACGAGGATGCGGTTCCGGAACTCGGCGCGTACGACGACGAGTTCGCCGTCCACGACCCGGACTCACAGCTCCGGTCGGCCGAGCGGACGCTCGCGTCGGTGCGGCGGGGGCTCAGCGTGCTGGAAAACACCAGCGGGTTCGCGACGCTCATTCCGGCGGTCGGGTCGAACCTCGTCCAGTGTCTCCCCGAGGCCGATAGCATCGAGGACGTGGCCGCCGTCCCGGGGCGGATTCTCGACGTGAAAGGACGGGCAACGATTCCGGCGGACCCGGAGTTCGGCGTCAGCGAGCACGTCGCGTCGCTGTTGCTGGCGGCGCGGGCCGCCGGAAGCGACGCCCGCGCGGTGTTGAACGTCCGGTACGACGACGGCGTCGTGACCGCGCTACGAGATGCCGGTCGGACCGTGGTCGAGTTCGACGCCGAGGAGAGCGTCGAGCCCGCCGTCGCGGCCGCGCTGGCTGACGACCCAGCGGCCGACGTGCTCTACCACACCGGCGCGATGGGTATCGAGCCGGTGGTGTACCTGCTCGGGGACGACGCTGTGTCGGTCGCTGAAACGGCGCGCGAAATCCTGTGACCGACGCGCAATCATTCTACGGCCGGTGGGCGCGAGTGTACGACTGGGTAGCGAATGCCCCCGGCGTGGCGTCCTGGCGCGACCGGACGGCGGACTCGCTGGCGCTCGCGCTCGGCGATACCGTCGTCGAAATGGGCTGTGGGACCGGGGCGAACGTGCCGGCCCTCCGCGAGCGAGTCGGGCCGTCGGGTCGGGTCGTCGGCATCGATGTGACCCGAGCGATGCTCGACCGCGCACGCGAACGGCCCGCGAGAACCGGCGAGACCGTTCATTACGTGCAGGCCGACGCCGCCCGCCCGCCAGTTCGAGCGGCGGATGCCGTCCTGGCGACATTCGTTGCCGGTATCTTCGAAGACCCCGCTTCGGCCGTCGACGCGTGGTGTGACAGCGTTGGCCCGGGCGGCCGTGTCGCCCTGCTGAACTTCCAGCGAAGCCCCAGCGCTCTCGCCGCACCGTTGAACCTCGCGTTCGAGGGGTTCGTCCGCCTCTCCGCGCCGGGAACGCGCCTGTCCAGACAGTCACACGTCAGCGCGTTCGAGCGACGGGTGCGGGCGGCCCGCGAACGGCTCACCGAGCGGACGGTTGCGCGCCGCTACGAGACGATGGCCGGCGGGTTCGTCGGCCTGCTCAGCGGGACCGTCGCGTAGCGCACGCGGGTTCCGGCGGGCACCGGGAGGGCCGAAACGCTTCCAGCGGATTCGGCGGGCGGAGAGGGGGCAGGGCGGCCCGGTCACGCCACCTCGGACCCCGTCGCACGGCCCATGAGCCAGACGGAGACGGCACCGAAGACGACATCGAGCGCACAGAGAACCGCGAGCGCCGGCACGAGGGTGTCGTAGACGCCGCCGAACGCCGTCACCTCGACGACTGTCAGCACGTCCCGACCGAGGACCAGCGCTCGAATCGCGTCGACGCCATAGGTGACCGGATTGACCGTGGCGACCACCTGCACCGACTCTGGCAGCGAGGACGCGGGGAGAAACGCCGAGGAGAGGAACAGTAGCGGGAACAGCAGGAGGTTCCCGACCGCGTCGAGCGTCTCCTCGTCCCGGGTCGCCACCGCGACGGCGTTCGAGAGCGCCATGTACCAGAGCGCGAAGAGGACACAGACGAGGACGATGCCGAACAGCCCCACGAGTCCGGTCTCGACGGTGGCGCCCATCGCCAGCCCGAGGCCGAAGATGACGAACACGTAACAGACGAGGCGGAACAGTTCGGCGGCGGCCTTGCCGGCGAAGACGGCGGTCCAGCGCATCGGCGAGACGGTCACCTTCTCGAACATCCCCGTCTGGAGGTCCTCGACCAGTCCGAGGCCGGAGGAGAGCGACGACGACATCGACACCTGGACGACGGCCGCGGGGAGGACGAAGGGGAGGTAGCCGACGCCCTCGAATCCGGCCCGTTCGAGAGCGAGAGTGCCGACGTCGCCGAAGACGGCCGTGAACATCAGCAGGGAGAACACCGCCATGAAGAGTTCGAGAAAGACGACGGTCGGATTCCGAATCGCCTTCCGGGTCCACCGCTTGAAATTGACCCAGATGTCTCCGACGAGGGAGTTTCCGGCTGACCGCGACGGACCGGCGTCGACGCCCGCGGAACTCATCGTGTCCCTCCGGACGGCCCCGGCCCGGTTTCGCCGTCGTCCCCAGCGGTGAAGCCGTCGGTTCGCCCGTCCGCGATGGCGAAGAAAACGTCGTCGAGCGTCGGTTCGTCCACGTCGAACCCGGTCACGGCGACGCCCGCCTCGCGGAGCGCAAGCAGGTAGTCCGTGCCGCGCTCGGCGGCGTCCGTCGTCGTCACCCGAACCGTGTCGTCGACGGTTTCGACCGTCGCGTCCGGACCGAAGCGCGTTCCCTCGCGGGCCACGTCGGCCGCCGTTTCGGCGGTCTCACGGCCGCCGTCCACGTCGACTTCGAGGATCTGACCGCCGACGCGGCGCTTCAGTTCGGCGGGCGACCCCGTCGCGGCGATGCGGCCGTCCCGGAGGACCGCGACGCGGTCACAGAGCGCGTCGGCTTCTTCGAGATACTGGGTCGTGAGGAATATCGTGGTCCCCGTCTCGTTGAGCCGGCGGAAGTGGTCCCACAGGCGGTTTCGCGCCTTCGGGTCCATCCCCGTCGTCGGTTCGTCGAGGAAGACGAGGTCCGGGTCGTGGACGAGGGCCGTCACGGCGTCGAGTCGCTTCTTCATCCCGCCGGAGAACCGTTTGGCGGGCGTGTCGGCGACGTCACCGAGGTCCGCGAGTTCGAGCAGTTCCTCGATTCGCTCTGCTCGCCGACCACGCGGGACGCCGTAGGCCTCGCAGGCGAACGCGACGTTCTCCCGCGCGGTCAGTTCCGCGTCGACACTCACGTCCTGTGCCATGTATCCGATGGTCTCCCTGACCGCCGTCTGCGCCGCGGTCGCGTCGTGACCGTTGACGACGACTTCGCCCTCGGTCGGTTCCAGCAGCGTCGCCAACACCTTTACCGCGGTCGTCTTGCCAGCACCGTTCGGCCCGAGGAACCCGAAGAACTCACCGCGAGGGACGGTGAGCGACACGTCCCGGACGGCCGTCGTTCCGTCCGCGTAGGTGACGCGGAGGCCGTCGACGCGTATCGCCGCCGTCGACACGGCGGCCGGCCGGTCGGGATCGTTCGCGACACGTCGCTGTTTCGGTTTCGTCATCGCCGTCAGAGTGGTCGCTCGCCGGTACCGAGAGCGTTCTGTGACGTATGAGAGGTGGGTTTATGTGGCGGTTCCGGCACACATCGGACATGAAACACCTCCGGGTCACCGCTCGCATACCGCCCGACTACGCGCCGGAGTTCTTCGACCTGCTGGCGAACGACCCCGAAATCGAGGAGTCGCGCATCGTCGACTGGAACCGCACCCCCGAAGGGTGTGATACCGTGCTGTTCGCCATCGACGGCGACGCGACCCGGTTCGTCGACCGCGCGCCCTCGACGCCCGGCGTCGAATCGGTGACGCTCTCGGGGGCCAAGCGGCGACGGACGTACGCACTCGTCGAGAACCGGCCGCTGTCGATGCCGATGTTCGACGCGATACACGACGCCAGCACTCGGCTCGGTATCGTCGTTCTCAAGCCGCTCATCTATCGCGACGGCACGGTCTCCTGTCGCGTGGTCGGCGAAGCGGGGCCGCTGCAGGATGCCCTCGACGACGCGCCAGCGCCCATCGACGTCCGGCTGGACAGCATCAGCGCCGTCAGCGACGGCCTAGCGCGACCGTCGTCCAAACTCAGCGAGCGTCAGCGCGAGGCCGTGAGGACGGCCCTCGCTCTGGGATATTACGACCGGCCTCGCGGTGCGACCCACGAGGACGTGGCCGCCGAGCTGGGGTGTGCCCCCGCGACGGTCAGCGACCACCTCCAGCGCGCCGAGGCGAAACTCGTCCGCGCCGTCATGGACGACTTCGGTCCGACGGTCTAGCGCCGATAGCGCTCGGCGTGGCGGGGACAGAACTCGGTGCCCCGTAACTGGGCGTCGACGACGCCGGGCTGTCGGTGGGGGTTGTGGAGTCGACAGCCCTCGTCGTCGCAGAAGGCCTCGCCGGTGTCGAGGTAGTGGTACGCCTGCAGGACGTATCCCTTGATAGCGTCGGTCGTCCGCGGGTCGTCCTCGACGAGAAACTCGCCCTCGACTTCGTTTTCCAGCACTTCTCGGGGCGGTGCGCCGCCCCCGAACAGGGCGTGTTTCTGCTGTTCCTTGTAGTACTGCTCGGGCTTTGCGGGGGCCTCGTAGAGTCCCGGTACCGAGACGATTGCGGACTGCCCGAGGACGTTTACGCGCTTGTGCCAGCGGCCGTCGTGGTCGCCCCAGGTCCCGACGACGCGGTCCAGCAACGGGACGTGAAGGTGGTCGAGTGACCGCTCTGACTCGGGGAGTCGCTCGTGAAGTGCCTGCTGGACCGCCAGCCCGTCGTAGATGACGCCGCCGCCTCGCTCTGGGGACTCCAGCGCTCGTTCCTCGTACCGGACAATACCCAGCATCGTGTTCCCGGTCTCGCGGTCGTACGGCGAGAGCACCCGCGCCTCGGCGAACGACTCCGCCAGGGTCGAATCCGTATATTCGGAGAGAAACCGGTCCCGGACGGAGACAGTGGCCTCGACCCGCGCGTCGAGCCAGTCGGCGATGGCATCGGCGTCGGCGACCGTCGTCGGAGCGCGGTACAGCGTGACGGACTCCATTGTATTGGCTAGTGGTACCAGCCAGTAATACCGTTTGTGTCTCGGGGACTCTCGCGTATTGGAAGATGGGCTGTCGGAGTGGAGAACTAGAACAGACAGGTCAGTCTGGTGCTTCAGGCGGGAGGCGGACACCCCACCACAGTGTTGTACAGGACGCCACTAACGAACGGACTGAGCCAGTCCAGTGAAAATCACTGGTCCGGTTCGTGCGGGAGCGTCGTCGAGTCCGCAGTGAGCGCGTCGATGCAATCGGTGACGGACCACGTCGTCTCCCCGTCTGTACACGGATACACGCCGACCAGATCGTCGTCCGCGTAGACGGCGACGGCTATCATCGGGAGCCGCAGCACCTCCGTACTGCCGCCGACCAGAAGCGACGAGGTCCGCGTCTCAAAGGGCGGTCGAAGACTCAGCCCGCGCTCTTTTGCCCACTGTTCGTACTGGTCGACAGTCGCCAGCACCTCACCGTGCTCGCCCTCCTGAGACACCGGAATTTCCTCGGGCCATGTCTGGACATCGAAATCGTCGATAGCCCCCGTTGTGGCGAGTTCCGTGAACTGGTCGATAGCTGTCGTTCTGGGGCCACAGACCGGCCGCCGACTCCAGAGCTGGACCGCGACCTTGCCACCGACTAACTCGTCAGACCTGTGTTCGTCGCTCCGCTGCATCTCTTCTGACATTGATTGTCAATCACTAACATATTAACACCACTCTTGTTTAATTGTTGGTTTCAGCGCGATATTTCGGCCTGAATGGGCAACTAACTAGAGGAAAAGCAGTCGGTTAAAAACCAGAGGAGCGTGGGAGGGTTTCAGTCGTCAGCAGGGGAGGCCGCGTCGCGGCTCGTGACATCGACCGGTTCGGCGTCGACTTCGAGTTCGTCCAGGGCGACCTGGGCGGCGCGCTTGCCCGAGACGAGCATGGCCCCGAACGTCGGCCCCATACGCGGGAGGCCGTAAGTCGTCGCGGTGGCCATCCCGGTGACGACGAGGCCGTCGTGGGCGAGGCCGGTGTGTTCGACGACGGCGTCCTCGCTCTCGCCGACCCACATCGAGTCGTGACCGGGCGAGTCGTGGCCGGGTGCGCCGTAGGTGTCGTCGTCGGTCTGGTCCATGCCGCTGGCTTCGTCTTCGAGGCCCGGCGCGTTCAGGACGCCGCGCTCGTCGAGTTTCTTGACGGCCATCGCGTCGTGGCCCGTCGCGTCGATGACGAGGTCAGCCTCGACGGCGATGGGGTCGACGCAGGTGATTTCCCGTGGCAGCGCGTGGACTGGCGTCCAGTTCATGACGATGCCACCGACGCGGTGGTCCTCGCGGATGACGATGTCGGTGAACTCCGTCATGTTCTGCATCTTCGCGCCGGCATCGCAGGCGGCCTTGATGAGGCCCGAACACGCTTCCGGTCCGTTAGCGACGTAGAGGCCCTCGCTGTCCTTGGACTGCTTGTGGTCGACATCGAGTTCATCGAGCACCTGCTGGGCCGGGTCCCGAACGGTGACCTTGTTCATCAGGAAGCCGCCGAGCCAGAAGCCGCCGCCGAGGTAGTTGTTCTTCTCGACGACCATCACCTGCACGCCGCGCTCGGCGAGTTCCTTTGCGGCCATCAGCCCCGATGGGCCGCCGCCGACGATGATGACGTCGGAGTCCGAGAAGTCCATGAACTCCTCGGTCCACTCCTGCCCGATTGCGCGTGTGACCTCTGCTTCGCCAACGTCGCTGAACTGTTCGAATGAATCTGAATCGCTCATACCACCTAGTGGTATTCTTTGGTGGTACATAGTCGTTCTGATGCCTCGTCTGTTTGCTGAATCTCGCGCACGGCCGCTGGCGTGGAAGGCAGTAATAAAAATGGTTCCGCACGGTGGTTTCAGGACTAACTATCAAATGAGAGTATTGTGTGCTAATGTCTACCGAAACAGGCAACACGTACACGGTCGACACTGAACCGGCGGCAAGAGACATCGACGATATCGACCTGCACGAATACGAAACGCGGCCGGTGCTGAAGTTCCTGATCGCGTTTCTCATCGGCGGGGTGTTCTTTCTTCTGCCGGTCCCGTACCAGGGCGAGGTAACAGTCCCGTTCGACATCGTCGTCAGCAACATAACCGGGGCGTTCCCGAACGTCATCGGCGTCTACTCACTGGCGATCATCCTCGCCGGCGGGATACTGACGACGCTCGCGATGGCCAGTGACGGCGAGGTCGCGGGGTACGACCTGTCATCCTTCGAAACCTCGGGAGTCTTCTGGGCGCTCCGAGTCGCCGGCGTGCTCGTCGCGCCAGTGATGTTCTTCAAACTCGGTCCAGAGTGGCTCCACACACCCAGCACCGGCGGGCTGATGTGGGGGACGCTGGTGTACAGCGTCGGCGTCATCATCCCCATCGGGGCCATTTTCATCACGATATTCGTCGAACTCGGCGGGCTGGAGTTCGTCGGAACGCTTGCGAGGCCGATAATGCGACCGTTGTTCAAGGTCCCGGGGCGGGCCGCACTGGACAGTCTCGCATCGTGGGTCGGCTCCTACAGCGTCGGCCTGTACGTCACCCGCAATGTCTTCGAAGACGGCGGCTACCACAAGCGCGACGTGTTTACCATCGCGACGTGCTTTTCGACGGTGTCAATCGGCTTCGTCGGCGTCGTCGCCGCCACGCTCGGGATGCTCCCGAAGTTCCCGCTCATCTTCGGGGCGTACTTCTTCTGTGTCGTCGTCACCGGCGTTATTCTGGTCCGGGTGCCGCCTATCTCCAGGATTCCCGAGGAGTACATCGCTGAACCCGACCCGGAACTCGCCTTCTCCGGGACGCCGTCGGATTACGTCCGGCTGGCGGTCAGCGAGGCCGTCGGCAAGGCCAAGGACGGCGAGACGTTCGCACAGGCAGCCAAACGAGGCTTCGTCGACGGCCTGAAGCTCACCAGTCTCATCCTGGGAACCATCCTCGCTGTTGGACTCGCCGCGACGCTGCTCTCGGCACACACCCCAGTCTTCGACATTCTGGGTCGCCCGTTGACGCCGGTCATCGCTGCGCTCGGAATCCCGAACGCAGAGGTGGTCGCGCCGGCGACCATCGTCGGTATCACCGAGATGTACGTCCCCGTCCTGCTCGTGAGCGAGACAGCGACGAAGGCAAAGTTCTTCGTCGGCGTGCTGGCCGTCTCTCAACTCATCTTCTTCTCCAGCGTCGGCCCGATGATGATGGACATGTTCAGTGACGTCCCCATCCGGTTTCGGGACCTCGTGGCGTTGTTCATCATGCGGACGGTGCTCCTCGTGCCACTCATTGCCGGCATTACTCACGCCCTCGCCGCGCTGGGCCTCCTATAGGTATTCGACCAGCGCTTCAGCCAGTTTCTTCTCCGCCCGCCGCAAGTGGTCCTCCGCGGTTCGGCGCTCCACGCCCACCTGCTCCGCAATAGCCGCCGTTGTCGTCTCGCGGGGCAGTTCGTAGTACCCCTGCTCGTAGGCCGTCAGGAACACCTCACGCTGCCGCGGCGACAGATCGGGGAGCATAGCATCGACGGTCAAAAGCGGTGCGTCCGGCGTTACGGAGGTAATCTCACGTTTCGATTCGACGGTAACGTCGAACTGTCCTGCCAGGGACTGGTACACTCTGGCCAGTGCGTCGGGGCTGAGACCGAGTGCCCGGACGAGCTTACCACCGCTGGCGTATTTCAGCGGCGGGACGAGCAGACAGCCTTCACTCGCCAGAAAGCGTTCGACGTTGTTGTCGAGCTGTGCTTTCAGACACTCCTCAGTGACCAGCACCTGCTCGTCGCCGTTTTCCAGCCGCTCACCGATACCGACGGTGGTGCGGACCTGCTCGATAACGTCCCCGACGTCCCCGCCGCTAACGTGCAGAAGGTCGCTGTGGTCGTTACACCACAGCTCGATGCGGGTGCCGGTCCCGTCGGTTGCCGCCTCGTAGGCCCCGTCGCCGTAGACACGGAACAGTACTTCGTACATAGCTAGCGGTGCACAAGGATATATAAAAACAGTTCCGAACGGTGACGATCTGCTAACACGGTTCTCCACTAATGGTGTGGTATGGCACAGCAGTCTTCCCCAGACACCGACCACGACGTCGGGACGCCCTCGGAACAGTGGCGCGAGTACCAGGGTTCACCCACCGGCACCGGCATCGAGTGTGAAGGGTGGCGACAGGAGGCCGCGCTCCGAATGTTGAACAACAACCTCGATCCCGACGTCGCCGAGAAACCGGAGGAGCTAGTCGTGTACGGAGGGACGGGGCGTGCGGCCCGGTCGTGGGACGCCTACGATACTATCGTCGACGAACTCCGTGAACTCGGCGACACCGAAACCCTCCTCGTCCAGAGCGGCAAGCCGGTCGGTCGGTTCGAGACCCACGAGAAAGCCCCGCGCGTCCTCATCGCGAACTCGAACCTCGTCGGCAAGTGGGACACCTGGGAGCACTTTCACGAACTTGAAGCGAAGGGACAGATCATGTACGGCCAGATGACTGCCGGCTCGTGGGCCTACATCGGTACGCAGGGCATCATCCAGGGGACCTACGAGACGCTGGCCGCGCTCGCCCGGGAACACTACCCGGACAACGACGGGCTCCGCGGGAAGATTGTCGTCACCGGCGGCCTCGGCGGAATGAGCGGTGCGCAACCGCTCGCGGTGACGATGAACCACGGCGTCTGTATCGCGGCCGAAGTCGATGAGGACCGTATCGACCGGCGCATCGAAACGGGGTACTGCCAGGAGAAAACCGACGACCTCGCGACGGCCATCGAACGCGCACAGACGGCCGCGGCGAACGGTGAGCCCTACAGCGTCGGCGTCCACATGAACGCCGCGGACATGCTCGCGGAGATGTTGGACATGGGGTTCGTCCCCGATGTAGTGACCGACCAGACGAGCGCACACGACGAACTCGAAGGGTACTACCCCGCTGGCTACACTGTCGAGGAAGCCGACCGGCTCCGCGAACGCGACCCCGAGACGTACGTCGCGGAGAGTCTCGATACGATGAAGCGCCACGTCGAAGGCATTCTGGAACTGCAGGACAGGGGAGCCATCGCCTTCGAGTACGGCAACAACATCCGGGGGCAAGTCGAGGACCAGCGCGACCTCGACACAGCATTCGACTTCCCGGGGTTCGTGCCCGCATACATCCGCCCGCTGTTCTGTGAGGGCAAAGGACCGTTCCGCTGGGCCGCGCTCTCGGGCGACCCCGCGGACATCCACCGGACAGACGACGCGGTCAAGGAGCTGTTCCCGGAGAAAGACGACCTCCATCGCTGGATCGACCTCGCCCAGGAGCAGGTGTCTTTCCAGGGCCTGCCATCGCGAGTGTGCTGGCTGGGGTACGCGACCGAGGATGGGCTGACCGAGCGCGCCCGCCTCGCGCTCCGCATCAACGAACTCGTCGCCGACGGCGAGATTACGGCACCCATCGTCGTCACGCGGGACCACCTAGATGCCGGGAGCGTCGCCTCGCCACACCGCGAAACGGAGGCGATGAAAGACGGGACTGACGCCGTCGCCGACTGGCCGATTCTGAACGCCCTGCTGAACTGCGCCGCCGGCGCGGACATCGTCAGCGTCCATGACGGCGGCGGTGTCGGCATCGGCAACTCCCTGCACACGAACAACCACGTCGTCCTCGACGGGTCTGATCTCGCAGCCGAGAAGGCCCGCCGTGTGTTCACGACCGACCCCGGGATGGGTGTTATTCGCCACGTCGACGCCGGCTACGAGGTCGCACAGGACATCGCCGACGAAAACGATGTCGCGGTCCCGATGCACGACCGCAACCGCGACCAATGACCGACCTGACAGACCCGTCACCGTGGACCGGCTCGTCCGACGACCCGAACGACGAGCAGTTCGGTGACGTCGTCGAAACGGCCACACTCGCGACCGCTGCCGAGTACGACGTGGTGCTGGTGGGCGAGCCGTACGACGGGGCCGTCATCGGACGGCCGGGCGCGCGTGCCGGCCCGGCGGCTCTCCGACGCGAACTCGGCGGAACGAAGACGCATCACATCGAACGCGGACCGGTCCGCTCGGTCGCCGACCTCGGCGACATCGAGATTCCGGCCGGCGGCGTCGAACGGGTCCAGAGCGCTGTCCGCTCGATGACGGCCGAGATTCACGCAACGGGCGCAGTGCCGGTGTTTCTCGGTGGCGACAACTCACTGACGTTCCCGAACGCCGCGCCGCTGTTGGCTCACGAAACGGTCGGCGCAGTCAGCTTCGACGCCCACCTCGATTGCCGCGCCGTTCGGGACGAGCCGACGAGCGGGACGCCGTACCGACAGCTCCACGATGCAGGCCTCGACGCACTGGCCGTTGTCGGCGCGCGCCACTTCGAAACCTCGACAGCGTACCACGACTACCTCGCCGAGCAGGGCGGGACAGTCCTGCCGCCGGCGTCGGTGGCCGGCGACCCTGCCGGCGCGGTGGACGATGCGCTCGCCGCGCTCGGCGACGTGGACGCCGTCTACGTGAGTCTGGACCTCGACGTGCTCGACGCCGCAGCCGCGCCGGGCGTGAGCGCGCCGACGCCGGGCGGCCTCTCGACGCGAGAATTGTTCCGGATGCTGGGCCGCATGGCGTCCGACGACCGTATCGCCGGCTTCGAGATAGTCGAGTGCGCGCCGCCGCTGGACGCCGGGAACCGGACCGCCCGCGCCGGTGCCCGCGCCGTCGCACACTTCCTCAGTGGCCTGGGAGGTGACCGATGACAACCCTCGATGCGGTGGTCTACGGCGCGTCCGAACTCGTCGCGGGCCCGGCGGCGGACGGCCGCGGACTGGAGACCTACGAGGACGGCGCAGTCGCCATCGTGGACGGCACTGTCGCCGCTGTCGGTCCGACCGCGGAGGTGACCGCCGAATACCCGCCGGAGAGTGCCAACCACGCTGTCGACGCCGACGGTCAGGCCGTCGTTCCGGGCTTCGTCGACCCCCACACCCACGCGCTGTTCGCCGGCGACCGCTCGGACGAGTTCGCCGCCAAACTGCGCGGGAAGTCCTATCAGGACATCCTCGCCGAAGGCGGCGGCATCCTCAGAACGGTCCGAGCGGTCAGGGAAGCCGACGAGGAAACGCTACTGTCGAACCTGCTGGCCCATCTTGACACCATGCTCGCTCACGGGACGACGACAGTCGAGGTGAAGTCCGGCTACGGACTCGACACGGAGACGGAGCTACGGATGCTCCGAGTTATCGACAGGGCCGACGACGTCCATCCCGTCGACGTGGTCCCGACGTTCATGGGCGCACACGCTGTTCCCGAGGGGTGGGACGCCGACGACTACACCGCGGCGGTCGTCGACGAGCAGCTTCCGGCTGTCGAATCGCAGGGCATCGCCGAGTTCTGCGACGTGTTCTGCGAGGAAGGGGTGTTCTCGGTCTCGCAGTCCCGACGGGTCCTCGAAGCAGGCGCGGCCGCGGGGCTGACACCGAAGGTCCACGCCGAGGAACTGGCCCATATCGGCGGGACGCAGTTGGCGGCGGACGTGGGCGCGGCCAGTGCCGACCACCTCCTGCACGCGACCGGCGAGGACATCGACGCGCTTGTCGACGCTGCCGTGACGCCGGTGTTGCTCCCCGGAACGGCGTTCGGTCTCGGCGCAACGTACGCGGACGCGACGGCGTTCCGCGACCGGGGTGCGCCCGTCGCGGTGGCGACGGATTTCAATCCGAACTGCCACAGCCACAGCATGGGCTTTGCGCTGTCGCTGGCCTGCGTCGAGATGGGGCTGCCACCGGCTGAAGCGCTGGTCGCTGGAACGAAACACGCCGCGCTCGCGCTGGACAGGACCGATGGGCTGGGGACGCTCCGCGAGGGCACGCCCGGTGACGTCGCCGTCCTTGCCGCGCCGAGTCACGTCCACATTCCTTACCAGTACGGGACCAACGTCGTCGACACCGTCCTGAAAGACGGCTCGGTCGTCAGCACCCCAACGCATGAGTCATACGCTCGGGATATGCAACCATGACCGCCGAAGTTGTCCTCGACGGCGAGTCGCTCACGCCCGCCGAGGTGGTCGCTGTCGCCCGGAACGGCGCGACCGTCACGGTTGCCGAAACCGCCCGCGAGCGAATCCGTGAGTCCCGCGAACGCGTCGAGAGCGTGCTGGACAGCGGCGAGGCGGTGTACGGCGTCACTACCGGCTTCGGCGATCTCGTCGACGAGCGCATCCCACACGCGGACCTCGACGACCTCCAGCGGAACCTTCTCCGGAGCCACGCCGCCGCGGTCGGACGGGAGTTGACGACCGAGGAAGTCCGGGCGATGATGGTCACGCGGGCGAACACGCTGGCGAAGGGGTATTCAGGCATCCGTGAGTCCGTCGTCGATTTGCTGGTGGCGATGCTCGACGCGGGTGTCCACCCGGTCGTCCCGTCGCGGGGCAGCCTCGGTGCGAGCGGTGACCTCGCCCCGCTCGCACATATGTCGCTGGTGCTCATCGGGGAGGGGGAAGCCGAGGTCGAAGGGGACCGACTCCCCGGCGACGAGGCGCTCGACGCAGTCGGCCTCGAACCGGTGACGCTCCGGGCCAAGGAGGGGTTGGCGCTCATCAACGGGACACAACTGACCGTCGGCGTGGCCGCACTCCTCCTCGCCGACGCGGAACGGCTGGTCGCCGCCGCCGACATCGCCGGTGCGCTCACGACGGAGGTGACCCTCTCCTCGACAGTACCGTCCCACGAAGCCATCACCGACGTCCGGCCCCACGCCGGCCAGGCCGCGAGTGCGCGAAACGTCCGGCGGCTGACGGCCGACTCCGACGTGGTCGAGTCCCACCGAAACTGCGACCGCGTACAGGACGCCTACGCGATGCGCTGTCTGCCGCAGGTCCACGGCGCGGTCCGCGACGCCGTCGCCCACCTCCGGGAGGCCGTCGAGGTGGAACTCAACAGCGCGACCGATAATCCGCTGGTGTTCCCCCGTGAGGCGGTGGGGGACCGGGCCTCCGGGTCCGACAGCGCAGGCGTGCTGTCCGGCGGGAACTTCCACGGCGCGGTGCTCGCCATGCGCCTCGACTATCTGACGAACGCGCTCACCGAACTCGCGGCCATCTCGGAGCGCCGGACGGACAGAATGCTCAATCCGAATCTGCAGGAGCCACACCTCCCGCCGTTTCTCACCGAGCGAAGCGGCGTCCGGTCGGGCTACATGATCGCACAGTACACTGCTGCCGCACTGTTGAACGAATGTCGGTCCTTCGGCCGGCCCTCGATGGACAACACGCCCGTCAGCGGCAATCAGGAGGACCACGTCAGCATGAGCGCGCAGTCGGCCTATCTGGCCCGAAAAGCAGCCCGAAACGCCGCCGCGATTCTCGGCGTCGAGCTGTGCTGTGGGGCGCAAGCCGCCGACTTCGTCGACGACGCCCTCGAACTGGGCGTCGGGTCGGCCGAGGCCTACGACGCCGTCCGTGCAGTGGTCCCGAAGCTAACGGCGGACCGACCCATCCACGAGGACATCGAGGCCGCGGGCGCGCTCGTCGAGTCGCCGGCCTTCATCGAGCGGGTTGCTGCGGCGCTCGACGAAGGGCTAGAGTGACCCGGCCTCAGGACCCAAGCCCCAGGTCCGCGGTCCCTTCAGCCCCCTGATAGCGCTCCCGGTCGTCCCAGTCGGCGATACTCGAATGGGTCTCCCGGACGGCGATTTCGAGATGCTCCTGTGTTATCTCCGAGCCGTCTCGCAGGGCGTGCCGCGCCGCGTCCTCGGCGACGAGTTCGAGGTCGCTGGCGGCGTAGCCAGCCGTCGGTTCAATGATGGCGTCCCAGTCGATGTCACCGGCGACGGGCCGGTCCTGCAGGTGAATCTCCAGAATCTGTTTGCGAGCCTCGGCGTCCGGTGGCGGGACTTCCACGCGCTCGTCGAAGCGGCCCGAGCGCCGCAGCGCCGCGTCGATGTCCTCGACGAAGTTCGTCGCGGCGACCACGACGATGTCGTCGGCCGCCGCGCCTTCGAGTTCGGTGAGCAGTTGGTTGACCAGTTGCTGCTCGCTCGTGTTCATCGACCCGCGCCGCGAGCCCGCGATGCCGTCGATTTCGTCGATGAACAGCACGCAGGGCGCGTTCGCGCGGGCCACCTCGAACACCTCGGCGACGTTGCGGGCCGGCTCGCCCATCCACTTGCTAGTCACGTCTGCGGGGCTGATCTCGACGAAGCTGTGGTCGAGTTCGCCAGCGAGCGCGCCGGCGAGGTGGGTCTTCCCGCAGCCGGGCGGACCGTACAGCAGCAGGCCGGAAAGCACGTCGATGCCGTACGTTTCGTATTCCTCGGCGTTCTCAAGCGGATCGAGGACCGTGTCTTCAAGTCGGTCCTTCAGTTCACCCATCCCGCCCACGTCGGCGAAGTCGCGTCCGGCGTCAGTCTCGACGAGCGAACTGGCCTGCAGGTCGACGCCGTCGGGCTGGACGACGCCGTTCTCGGCGACCATCTCGGGGTCGACCCAGTCCGGGATGCTGGTGTCGGTCTCTGTGGCGGCCTGCAGCAGATGGTCCGTCCCAATCGGGGCGTCGGCCCGCAACGCCTTTCGGGCGGCGTCCTCGGCAAGGAGTTCGATGTCGCTGGCCGCGAAGCCGGCCGTCTCCTCGACCACGGGGTCGAGGTCGATGTCGGCCGCTGTCGGCCGGCCGGCGAGGTGAATCTCCAGAATCTGCGTTCGCGCCGCGGGGTCCGGCGGCGGGACCTCCACGCGCTCGTCGAACCGGCCCGAGCGGCGGATCGCGTCGTCCACGTCCTCGACGAGGTTCGTCGCGCCCAGCACCACCACGTCCTCGTCGGCGATCCCTTCGAGTTCGGTGAGCAGTTGGTTGACCAGTTGCTGCTCGCTGCTGTTCATGTTGCTGTCGCCGTCGCGTGCGCCGGCGATGCCGTCGATTTCGTCGATGAAGAGGATACAGGGGGCGTTCGCGCGGGCGATCTGGAACAGTTCCTCGACTTTCTGTGCGGGTTCGCCCATGTACTTGCTGGTCACGTCGGCGGGCGTGACCTCGATGAAGGCGTGGTCGACCTCGCCCGCGAGTGCGCCTGCGACGTGTGTCTTCCCACAGCCGGGCGGGCCATGCAGCAGGACGCCGTTGACGACGCCGATGCCGTACTCTTCGAAGGCGCTGGGGTCCTGCAACGGCCGGACGACCTTGTGGTTGAGCGTCTCAAGTAGCTCGGACATCCCACCGACATCGGCGAAGCTCCGGGACGGGTTTGGGTCGACCAGCCCGTCGGCTTGCATATCGACGCCGTCGGGCTGGACCACCGTCCCGTCGTCCGAGGGTCGTTCGCGGTTTATCGAGGGCGGGCCGTCGGTGCTGTCGGAGCCAGAATCGCCGCCCATCCCGGCCGTGCCGGATTCGTCGGACTGGTCGATCCGCTCCCGGATGTTCCGTTCGAGGCGGTCCGGGTTGACCTCGTAGCCGTACTCGGCCAGCCGGCGGGGTTCGGCGCTCAAAAACTCCGCGAGCCAGCCGTGGCGCTGTAGCTCCTCGGTCGAGGCGTCTGGGTCCCGGAACGTGACGAGCTTGACGTCCGTGCTGTCGGGCGAGTGGAACTCGGCGAGCCAGAAGGGGAGATACAGGCGCTCGACGCCGGTCACGCCGTCGAATCCGTCGGGGTCGAAATCCCCGGGGAGCCCGTAGGACTCGCGAAGCTTCCGGAGGAACACGTTCGCCGCGCCCGCGGCGTCGTGTTGCTGTTCGCGGTACTCCGCGACACGCTGGGGCAGTAGCGACCGGGCGTCGTCGTCGGTGACCTGGAACTGCAGCAGGACAGAGCGGCCAAGCGCCGGGTCGCTACGGCCGAAGTCGTAGTCGCCTGTCGGCCGGCGGACCACCGAATCAGTGTCCTCGACGTACTGCGAGACGGCCCGGTCGTTGTCTGCCCAGAGACCGTCGAGGAACGCGGTCTCGGATCGCGTCGTCGTGCCGAACAGCTTCCCCTCGCCGGTCTCGTACTCGTAGTCGACTTTGAACACCGGATAGAACACCCGGTGGAGCCGTTCGAGTCGCTCGGTATCGCCGAAGGCGGTCATCGTCCGCTGGTCGAGGGTTTCCCTGACGGTTTCCTCGTCGGGGACCCGCCGGTCGGCGTAGATGTACGGCGGCAGGCTCATTCGAGGTCCCCCTCCCGAATCGTGTGCTCGGCGGCAGTCAGGGCGCTATCGGCGTCGAACGTCTCGATAGCGTCCCGCTGGGTATCGGGTTCACCGCGGAGATTACGGGCGTGCTCGGTGATGTTCGGTATCGCGCGGATGATGTTGTCGATGATGGGTACTGTCGCCACCTCGGCAGAGCGGCTTCGAGGGTTGAGGTCAATGACCAGCTCCGTCTTGCCCATCTCGCCCAGCGCCTCGGCGCGGTCGCCGTCCTCCAGCGGGACGAGCACCACGTCCGCCGCGCCGATGCCGTCGGCGTCGACCTTCGCGCGCTCGTGGTCGAGGCCGGGAATGCGCCCGTCGGCGGTGAGCCCCTTCACGTCCGTCGCCCCGTGCTCGCGAAGGTAGTCGGCGATGGCCTCGATGCGCTCCTCGGTCCGGTTGAACAGGTTCACTTCGAGGTCAGCGCCGGTCACTTCGGCCAGCTCAACGAGTTCGCCGGGCACGAGGGCGGCGGCGTTGCCGTTGACCGAGACGACGGCGTGCTCGGCGGACAGAAGGTGTGCCGCGGCGGCACGCTCGGCGTCGTCGGCGCTGTCGATGGTGCGCTCGCCAAGCAGGTAGTCGAAGGCTTCGCCGCGGCCCTGTGCGATGAGGCCCTGGCGGGAGGTGATACCGCGGTCGACGCCCGCCTCGATTCGGTGGCGGGTCAAAAGCGACTCGTAGCGGGGGTGGCTTTCAGGGAGGTCGACGTCCTCACTCATACGTTCCAGTGATAGCTCCCTGTACTAAAGTCGTCCGTCAGGCGCGTCCCGGGCGTTGTTGCGTGTCTCACCGGAACCGATCACCGGACGACGATGGCTAGCTCCGGAAAAGATTATCTGCGGGTCAGCACAACTCCGTGCCATGGATACCCGACAGGCGTTGCTTGTCGACGCGTTCGCCGCGGAGCCGACGGCGGGCACACCGACCGGCGTCGTCCCTGAAGCCGACGGACTGACCGACGACCAGATGCAGGCCGTCGCCAGCGAACTGGGGGCCACCGAGACGGCCTTTGTCCTGCCGGCGGCGGACGCCGACCGCCGGCTTCGCTGTTTCTCGCCAACAAAGGAACTGGCGCAGGCAGAGACGGCGACAATCGCCGCGTACGCGGCGCTCTACGAGCGTGGTGAAGTCGACGCCGCCGAATTAACGGTCGCCACAGCTGGAGGCGAAATCGCCATCGAAACCAAACCGAACGGCATGGTCTGGGTCGAGCAGGGCCGAGCCGACATCACCGAGGTCGATATCCCCTACAGCGATGTCGCGGACGCGCTCGGACTCGACGCGGCCACGCTCAAGGACGTGGGCGCGGACCTCCCGCTCGTGACAGCCGACGCGAGTGAGTCGTGGCTCATGGTCCCGGTCAACTACTTCGAGCATCTGAGCACCCTCGCCGTGGATGGGACCGCCGTCGCCTCGCTCTGTGACCGCGCGGACGCAGTCGGCGTGTACCCGTTCACCTTCGACACCATTGGCGGCGACGCAACGCGCCGGTCGACGTTCCACGGGCGAGCCTTCCGCGCGGGGAGCCGGACAGAAGAGCCGGTAAGCGCGGCAGCATCGGGGGCCTGCGCGGCGTTCGTCCGCCGCTACGGGGCGCTCGATGACACCGTCGAACAGATCATCGCCGAGGGCGGGCATTTCCGCGACCGACCCGGGACGGTGTCAGTCGATACCGACGGGACCGAGGTGTGGGTCGGCGGTCGCGGCGTGACCGCATTGGACGGCACGGTAACTGTCCCCGCTGTTGACGACGACGATATTATCGAAGCGTGACCGTCCACACCGCACCGGCAGCCTGACCGCCTAATTCACTCGAAATCGAGTGAAGAGCGATCTCTCACTGGTTGCAACCGGAACATCCTTAATTGTCGTTGAAGATGGTACGAATGAGTCCATGCCAACACTGTGGCTCGACGAAATCGGTGCCGACGACCTGGCGCGGGTCGGCGGCAAGGCGGCGTCTCTCGGAGAACTGACCGGAGCGGGCCTGCCCGTTCCGTCGGCGTTCGTCGTTACCGCCGACACGTATCGGTCGTTCATCGAAGCAACTGGAATCGACGAGCCGCTGTTCGAGGCCGTCGATGTCGACAGCGACGACTCGCAGGCGCTGGCCGAGGCAGCCGAACGCGCTCAGGAGTTGATCCTGGAAACCGACACCCCACCGTCGGTCCGCGAGGACCTGCTGGCTGCATACGACGAGATGGGCGACGAGGACGTTGCGGTGCGGTCTTCGGCAACTGCCGAGGACCTCCCGGACGCCTCCTTCGCCGGCCAGCAGGACACGTACCTGAACGTCTCGCGTGCGGACCTCCTGCAGCGAGTCAAGGAGTGCTGGGCCTCGCTGTTCACACAGCGGGCTATCTACTACCGCAACGAGAACGACTTCGCACACGACGCCGTGGACATCGCCGTCGTCGTCCAGCAGATGGTCGACGCGGAGAAATCCGGCGTCATGTTCACCAGTCATCCCTCGACCGGTGGCCCGACGGCCATCACCGAGGCCGCGTGGGGACTGGGCGAGGCGGTCGTCTCCGGTGCGGTTTCGCCCGACAACTACATCGTCGACCGCGAGACGGGCACCATCGACGAGGTGACCGTCGCCGACAAGAAGGTGATGTGTGTTCGGGGAGAAGACGGCGAGACAATCGAGCGCTCCGTCCCCGAGGAGAAGCGCAACGAGCGCGTCCTCTCGGAGGACGAGATTCACCGGCTCATCGAAATCGGTGAGCGCGTCGAAGACCATTACGATACACCACAGGACGTGGAGTGGGCGGTCTACGAGGGGGAGGTGTACCTGCTGCAGTCCCGCCCGATCACCACTATCGACGATCCTGAAGGGAGCGCCGGCTCGGCCAACGAAGCCGAGAGTCAACCGCCGGGGGCAAAATCGGGTGTCGCCGACGGCGGAGCGATGGAGAGCCAGTCGGAGTCGGTCCGGCTCTCCGGAATCGGCTCCGCGCCGGGCCGGGTCACTGGCGTCGTCCGCATCGTCGACAAACTCGACAACCTCGACAAGGTCGAGGACGGCGACATCATCGTCGCCGAGATGACCACGCCGGACATGGTCCCGGCGATGAAACGCGCCAACGGTATCATCACCGACGAGGGCGGGATGACCAGCCACGCAGCCATCGTCTCCCGTGAACTCGGCGTTCCAGCCGTCGTCGGTGCCGAGGACGCGACACAGAAACTCCGGGACGGCGAAACGGTCACGCTCGACGGCGACAAGGGCACAGTCGAGAAAGGGGCCAAGGTTCCCGAGACGACCGGCGAGGAAGAGGATGCCGGGCCGGTCGAGGCACACTCGCCCGTCAAACCGATGACCGGAACGGAGGTCAAGGTCAACGTCTCCATTCCGGAGGCCGCCGAACGGGCCGCCGCGACGGGGGCTGACGGCGTCGGCCTGCTGCGCATCGAGCACATGATCCTCTCGACGGACAAGACGCCCTCGCGCTACGTCGAGGACCACGGCGAGCGCGCCTACGTCGACGAAATCGTCGAGGGGGTCCGCTCGGTTGCCGAGGCGTTCTACCCGCGGCCGGTCCGCGTCCGGACCCTCGATGCCCCATCCGACGAGTTCCGCCAGCTCCAGGGCGGCGAAGACGAGCCGAGCGAGCACAACCCGATGCTCGGCTATCGGGGCATCCGGCGCTCGCTTGACCGACCCGGCGAGTTCAAGCTCGAACTCCGGGCGTTCGAGCGCCTGTACGACCTCGGCTACGACAACGTCGAACTGATGCTCCCGCTGGTGACCGACGCCGAGGACATCCTGCGGGCGAAGGCGCTGATGCAGGAGGTCGGCATCGACCCCGAGAAGCGCGACTGGGGCGTCATGGTCGAGACGCCGGCGAGCGCGCTGTCCATCGAAGACATCTGTGAGGCCGGTATCGACTTCGTCTCCTTCGGGACGAACGACCTCACGCAGTACACGCTGGCCGTCGACCGCAACAACGGCAACGTCGCCGACCGCTTCGACGAACTTCACCCGGCCGTTCTCGAACTCATGCGCCAGGTCATCGGGACCTGCCGCGAGCACGACGTCGCCACGAGCATCTGTGGCCAGGCCGCCTCGAAGCCCCAGATGGTCGACTTCCTCGTCGACGAGGGAGTCACCTCTATCTCGCCGAACATCGACGCCGTGCGTGACGTCCAGCACGAGGTCAAGCGCGTCGAGCAGCGCCTCCTGCTGGAATCGGTCCGCTGAGGCCGCGGCCGCCCGACGTAGCCAGCAGATTTTTTTGCACCGTTCGCTTCGTTGCGGTATGGCACCCGAATCGACACCGGAAGCCAAGAGTATCAGTTCCGGTGTGTCCTACATCCCCTTCGGCATCCCCGGACTGGACGGACAGGTCCGCGGGATTCCGACCGGGAGCACGGTCCTGCTGGCCGGGGCGTCGGACGCGGGCGGCGATGCGTTCACCTACACGAGTCTCGCGACGCTGATGCTCGCGAAACACCGGCCCGAGATGGTCCCGAACAGCGTTGCCCGGCGCAGCGAGGCGATTCCCGACTCGGTGACCTACATCACGCTCTCGCACGACCGCGAACACGTCTACAGCGAACTTGACGCCGTGCTCGACGGCTATCAGTTCGACACGCTCACGGACAACATGACCGTCGCGGACTTCTCCCAGCGTTTCATGGAGCTGTTGCCGGTTCCGGAGCCGCTGTTCGATGCGCGACGGAGCGACGCCGAAATCGAACAGCCCGACGCGGAGCCACCAGAGTCGGAGCCCGACGAGGGGACCTTCGAGAAACTGCTCGCCGACATCAGCGACCGGGTAAGCGACGCCGCGGAGACGCTCATCGTCATCGACTCGCTGACCGACCTCGAACGAGCGACGGAGTTCGGTCTGCCCCAGAACCACGAAATCGCGTTCCTCATGGGGCTCCGGGAGGCGGTCGTCAACTGGGGGACCGTGGCCTTCGTCAAACTCGACCGGCCCGCGGGCGACGTGCGCTCGGACGAACTCATCCACGGCCTGCTGCACGGCAGCGTCTACTTCTACTCCAACGACAAGGGGTTCGAGACGTACCGGACGATGCGGGTCGGCTCCTTCGGCGGCGCGCTCGACACCGAGCGCCAGACCGTCTTCGAGTCGCTGATCGGTCCCACGGGCTTTCGAGCGAAGGCGACGAAGAAGATCGGGCCGTCGAACTGGTAATTCGGTCGGGACGAGCGCTACAGGACCAACTACGGACGGCTGCCCCGTTCTGGCCACCGTTTCGCCGTCAGGGCGAATAAACAGCAGACAACGGACATGCCCGAGCACAACGGCTAAACCGCTCCCCCTCTATACTCGCGATAGATGCTCCAGCGGGCAGAGCCACAGGACTTCGAGCGCGTCCTCTCGTCGATGTGTACGGTGCCGCATCCGTCGGCACGCGAAGCGGCGGAACGCTTCCTCGCGACGAACCCCGGGGACCCCGGTACGTACGAGACCATCGCCGACCTGGAACGCGAGGCCGTCGACTATCTCGGCGACATCACCGGGCTCTCGGACCCCGCGGGCTACGTCGCCTCGGGCGGCACGGAGGCCAACCTCCAGGCGATACGTATTGCTCGTAACCGCGCCGATACGGACGACCCGAACATAGTTGCGCCCGTCCACGCACACTTCTCCTTTACCAAGGCCGCTGACGTACTCGGTGTGGAACTGCGGACCGCGCCGGCGACGGACTACCGCGCCAACATGGAAGCGATGGGTGAACTCGTTGACGAGGACACGGTGTGTGTCGTCGGCGTCGCTGGTTCGACCGAGTACGGCTACGTCGACCCGATTCCGGCCATCGCCGACCTCGCCGAGACGGTCGACGCACTCTGTCACGTTGACGCCGCGTGGGGTGGTTTCTACCTCCCCTTCACCGACCACGACTGGCACTTCGGCCACGCGAACATCGACACGATGACGATTGACCCGCACAAGGTCGGGCAGGCGGCGGTCCCCGCCGGCGGGCTACTCGCGCGCGACCGATCACTGCTTGATCAACTCGCCGTCGAAACGCCATATCTGGAGTCGACTGACCAGCTCACGCTGACCGGCACGCGCTCGGGCGCTGGCGTGGCCTCCGCCGTCGCGGCGATGGAGTCGCTGTGGCCGGCTGGCTACGAGCAGCAGTACGAAACGTCGATGGCCAACGCCGACTGGCTGGCCGACCAGCTGTCGGCGCGGGGCCACGACGTGGTCGGCCCCGAGCTTCCGCTTGTCGCGGCCGATCTCTCGATGCCGATGACCGACGAACTCCGGGACCGCGGCTGGCGGGTCTCAAAGACCGGGGCTGGCGAGATGCGTGTCGTGTGTATGCCCCACGTTACGCGGTCGATGCTGCGGTCGTTCGTGGCGGACCTCGACTGGTACTGAATCGCGGACCTCGACTGGTACTGCGTCGCCGCCCTCGGTCCCGAACATACTGGTATTGACTACTCCCGAGAAGACATACGAAGGTTTAGAAGTGCCTGTTTGCTACAGAGGGTCGTGGACCTGGTAGTACCGACCACAGCGTTCATTGCCTTCATCGGTGACTGTACGACCGCCGGCACTCCACTGTCGCCGCTGGAAGAGGCCGTCTGTACGGCCACCGGTCCAACCGGACTGGGTATCATCGCGGTGTACTCGTTTCTGATCGCGTTCATTCTCCCACTCCCGAGCGAAGTTGTACTAGTTCCGGCCGAAACGCTTCGGCTTGGACTCTCTACGAACGGGAATCTGGTGGCGATTATCCTCGTCAGTGGTCTCGGGAAGGCGTTCGGCAGTCTCGTCGCCTTCCACATCGGTCAGGAGGCAAAGGAGTACGGCCCACTCGTGCGCTGGATCAAGCGCTCACGGTTCAATATCATCGAATGGTCGGAGAAGAAGACGGTACAGCTCGCACAGAAGTACGGCTACGTCGGCCTGGCGCTCGCGCTCTGTGTTCCCTTCTTCCCCGATACGATCTCTATCTACGCGTTTACCGTCCTCGAACGCGACTACTATCGGTTCGGCGCGGCGACGTTCTTCGGCAGTGCCGGGCGGCTCGTCGTGACGCTCGGGCTTGCCGGCGGCACACTCGTGCTGCTGTGACCCGGAGCGCGGCCACCACGCCGAAACCAACCCCCTTTTGACCCGTCGGTGGCACACGAACAGGTATGAGCAACGACGAGTTTCCGACGGACCAGCCGGCGGTCGTGACCTGTGGGTTGCCCTACGCGAACGGTGACTTGCACGTCGGCCACCTCCGGACGTACGTCGACGGGGACGCGCTGTCGCGCTCCCTCCGGCGAATCGGCCAGCAGACAGCGTTCGTTTCGGGGTCGGACATGCACGGTACACCGGTAGCGGTCAACGCCGCCGAGGAGGGTGTCGAGCCGCGGGAGTTCGCGCTTGACTTCCACGAGACCTACGCCGAGACGTTCCCGCAGTTCAACATCGAGTTCGACAACTACGGGCACACCGACGACGAGACCAACGTCGAACTCACCCAGGAGTTCGTCCGCTCGTGGGTCGAAAACGACCACGTCCACGAGAAGGAGATCGAGGTCGCCTGGGACACCGAGGAGGACCAGCCCCTCCCCGACCGCTACGTCGAAGGGACCTGTCCCTACTGCGGGGAACAGGCCCGCGGCGACGAGTGCGACGAGGGGTGCCAGCGCCACCTCGAGCCCGGCGAGATCGAGGACCCGGTGTCGACGCTGACCGGCAACCCCGCCGAGTACCGCACCCGCGAACACAAGTTCCTCCGGCTTGCAGACTTCCAGGAGTACCTCCAGGGCTTCCTCGACCGCCTGGAAGGCACCGACAACGCCCAGAACCAGCCCCGCGAGTGGATCGAGGGCGAACTGCAGGACCTCTGTATCACGCGGGACATGGACTGGGGCGTCGATTATCCGGAGGACGTCGATGGCGGCGACGAACTGGTGCTGTACGTCTGGGTCGATGCACCAATCGAATACGTGGCCTCGACGAAGCAGTACGCCGAGCGCGTCGGCGACGACGAGTACGACTGGGAGCAGGTCTGGAAGGTCGACGGCGAGGAGCACCACGGCACCGAGTGGGACGACGAGTGGTCCGACGACAACGGCGAAATCATCCACGTCATCGGGCGCGACATCATCCAGCACCACGCGGTGTTCTGGCCGGCGATGCTTCGCGGGGCGGGCTACAACGAGCCCCGGTCGATTCTGGCGACCGGGTTCGTCGGCATCGACGGCAAGGCGCTCTCGACCTCGCGCAACCGCGCTGTCTGGGCCGACGAGTACCTCGATGCCGGCTTCCACCCCGACCTGTTCCGGTACTACATCGCCACTGGCGCACAGATCGACACCGACGTGGACTTCTCCTGGGACCGCTTCCAGGAGCGGGTCAACGGCGAACTCGTCGGCAACGTCGGCAACTTCATCTACCGCTCGCTGCTGTTCGCCGAGCGCAACTACGACGGGACGCCCGACGCGCCCGTCAGCGACGACGTGCGCGACCGAATCGAGTCGGCCATCGAGGACTTCGAGGCCGCCGTTCGGGAGTACGACGTGCGCGAACTCGCCGAAATCGCCATCGAACTCTCGAACTACGGCAACGAGTACATCCAGCGCAACGAGCCCTGGAACCTCGTCGACGACGACCCCGAGCGCGCCGAGCAGGTCATCCGTGACTGCGTCCAGCTAACGAAGGCTGTCGCGGTGCTCATGCAGCCCGTTCTGCCAGGCAAGGCCGAGCGCCTCTGGGGCCAGCTCGGCGAGCAGGGCTCCGTCGCCGACGTGACCCTCGACAGCGCGCTCGAAGCGCCGCCGGCCGAGTTCGGCGAGCCCGCGGAGCTATTCGAACAGGTCGAGGACGACCACATCGAGGCGCTGAACGAGGAACTGCAGGAACGGGTCGAGGAGGCCAGCGAGGCTTCGGCAGAAGCCTCGAATGAAGGCGGCGAAGCCGCCGGAGACGAAGTGGACGACGGCGACGTGGACACCGCCGACCTCCAGCCCCTCGTCGAGGACCGCATCAGCTTCGAGGACTTCGAGGGCGTCGACATGCGCGTCGGCGAGATCCGCAGCGCCGAGCCGGTCGAGGGCGCGGACAAGCTCCTGCGGCTGGAAGTCGATATCGGCCACGAGGTCCGGCAGGTCGTCGCCGGCCTCCGACAGCTCCACGACGCCGAGGCCCTCCCCGGGACGCGCGTCATCCTGCTTGCGAACATGGAGAAAGCCGAGCTGTTCGGCATCGAATCCAACGGGATGGTGCTGGCCGCCGGCGACGAGGCGGACCTGCTGACGACTCACGAGGACGCGCCGCTGGGGACCCGCATCAAGTAAGCCCAGTCGCCAGCGCTTTTGTAGTCACGGCACGTACCGCGGACCATGGATGACGACGGGGCCGCACGAGACGATGCGGCCGCTACGGGTGACACGTTCACCGAGGAGTACGAACTGGCGACGGAAGCCGACATGATTCAGGTCGACGGTGACGCGGCCGATACGGACGCAGCCGACGAGGAGGAGGGCGCGGTCGCCGGCTCGTTCGCCCCGGACCTGGAAGTGACTCCCGATGCGCCGAAGCCTGAGAACGTTGTCTTCGTCGCGCTAGGGGTCTGCATCGCGATTCTCGCCCTCGGACGGATGTTCCTCGGGGCGGAGATGTACGCGCCGTCCATACTCGGCGGCGTGGTCCTGTCTGTCGCGCTCGGAACCGCTGTACTGTACGGGTTCTTTGTCCGGACGAGCGACGCGTAAGACCTGCACCGGTGCCTTCAGAGTCGCGCTCTCTACCCCGACACTTAATCCTGCTCCGACACTAAGTCGGGGCATGGTGAACCCGCTGGCGGCAGTTGCCCCACTGCAGGCCGAACCACTGTTAGGTATGTCGCTCTCCATTCTGCTGTTTCTGGCCGGCGCGGGCCTCATCGTGGGCGAAGCGCTCGCCCCTGGGACCCACTTTTTCGTCCTCGGCGTGGCCCTGCTGACGGCGGGGCTGGTCGGGCTGTTCATCCCAGCGAGCCTGGGTATCTTCGCGCCGCTCATCCTCACAGTCATCGTCCTGGCGACCACGGCGGTCACGCTCTGGGGGTATCGAAAGCTCGATTTCGCCGCGCCGGGCCGCGGCCAAACGCTCAGTTCCGACTCGCTTACTGGCCAGTTCGGGACTGTGACCGAGCGCGTGACCCGAAGTGACGGCGAGGTCAAACTGGAAGACGGCGGCTTCAATCCGTACTATCAGGCCCGCAGTTCCGGCGACCCGATAGAGGAGGGAACGGAGGTCATCGTCATCGACCCCGGCGGCGGGAACGTGCTGGATGTCGAGCCGGTAGAGTCGGCGAGCGACGAAATCGACCGCGCACTCGAACGTGATCGAAACCGGGGCAACGAGAGCGACGACACCGAACCGGAGCGAGAGTCGGAGCGGGCGTAGGTGTGTAATTCGGTAGTTTGTGACAGGGACACCGAAGCCTTTTCCTTGAGCGCTCCGGAGGTTTGACTGTCATGTTCCCCGCGACAGCACCGCTACAACCCGGAGGACTCATCGGTTTCGTTACCGTAATCTTCCTCCTGATCGCCATCGCGCTGGTGTACTCCAGCGTCGTGATCATCCGCCCGTACCAGAAAGGTGCCTACACGGTCCTCGGCACCTATCGCGGCGTCCTCGACCAGGGGATTCACTTCATCTACCCCTTCGTCTCAGACGTGACGCGGTTCGACATGCGTACCCAGACGCTCGACGTGCCACGGCAGGAGGCAATCACCCGCGACAACTCGCCGGTGACCGCCGACGCCGTCGTCTACATCAAGGTGATGGACCCGAAGAAGGCGTTCCTCGAAGTCGATAACTACGAGCGTGCCGTCTCCAACCTCGCCCAGACGACCCTCCGTGCCGTGCTGGGTGACATGGAGCTGGACGACACGCTGAACAAGCGGGGCGAAATCAACGCCCGAATCCGGAAAGAACTCGACGAACCCACCGACGAGTGGGGTGTCCGCGTCGAGAGCGTGGAGGTCCGCGAGGTCAACCCGTCCAAGGACGTCCAGCAGGCCATGGAGCAACAGACCTCCGCCGAGCGGAAACGCCGTGCCATGATTCTGGAAGCCCAGGGTGAACGGCGCTCCGCCATCGAGACGGCGGAAGGTGACAAGCAGTCCAACATCATCCGCGCGCAGGGTGAGAAGCAGAGCCAGATTCTGGAAGCCCAGGGTGACGCAATCTCGACCGTCCTCCGCGCGAAATCCGCCGAATCGATGGGCGAGCGCGCCGTCATCGACAAGGGGATGGAGACGCTCGCCGAGATCGGCCAGGGCGAGTCGACGAAGTTCATCCTCCCGCAGGAGCTCACCTCGCTGGTGGGCCGCTACGGCAAGCACCTCCAGGGCTCGGACGTGAAGGAGAACGGGCACGCGCTGGAAGCGCTCGACTTCGACGACGAGACCCGCGAGATGCTCGGTCTGGACGACATCGAGGAAATCCTCGGCCAGATCGACGAGGAAGCGCAGGTCGACGTCGAAGCGATGGAAGAGGAAGCCCAGAAGATCAAGGAGGGCCAGGACAGTGGCCTCGACAGCGCCGACGAGATGATTCAGGAGATGGACGCCGAAATCGACGACGACTCGGGCACGACTGACGTGGCCGGCGGCCCCGACGACACGACGCGAACGTCGGAAGTCGACAAGGACGACTAGTCCTGATAACCAGGCGAAGACGTTTTATTACCGACCCACCTTTTCGGTAGCAATGACGCGTGAGGGCGACGTGGACGAGGACAAGCGGGCGACGCTCCGTCGCTTTGCCGCCCTCGGTGCAGCGAGCCCGTTTGCCCGCTTCGGCGATAGCGGGAGCGAGAGCGACGCGCCCGACGCCATCGCCGGGTACGTCTCCGCACATCCCGGGACGCACTTCTCGAAGCTTCGCGACGACCTCAAACTCGGGACCGGCGAGGCCCAGCATCACCTCCACCGGCTGGAAAACGAGGACGTCGTCGCCTCACAGAAGGACGGCGACTACCGGCGGTACTTCCCGGCTGGCCAGTTCTCCGAGTTCGAACAGGTGGCGCTTGGCTACCTGCGACGCTCGACAGCCCGCGGGATGCTCGTCACGCTCCTTCGCCGTCCGGACGTGACGGCCTCTGAACTGGCCACCGAACTGGACGTTTCGCGGCCGACGGTGAGCAACTACGCCGGCGACCTGGAGTCCGCCGGACTGCTGTCCCGAGAAGACGGGTACGCGGTGACCGAGCCAGAGACAGTGTTGACACTGCTTATCCGGTACGCCGATTCGTTCGATGACGATGTTGCCGAGCTAGCGGGCGAGGCCGACTCACTGCTGCGGTACGATCCCTGAGCTGATTCTTTCCGCCGAGTTACGTCTCTCGGTCAACACCGGTAATTTCGAACCTGGCTCCGCCCGACTCGCTGTCGGTCACACTGACATCCCAGCCGTGGACGGCGGCGATATCGGCCACGATTGCGAGGCCGAAGCCGGTGCCTTCGGGCGCGGTCGAGTAGCCCGCTTCGAACACCGTGTCTCGCTCGTCTTCTGGAACCCCCGGACCGTCATCAGCGACGTAGAAACCGCTGGCGTCGTCGATGTCACCGACAGTAACCGTCACTCCGGTATCGCTTTCGACGATCTCGTCGGACTGTCCCGGACTGCCCACAGAGCCCTGCTCCATGCTGTTTTCGTGCATCTGCGAGAGCGAGGGTTCCGACCCGTGTGCCACGCAGTTCCGAAACAGGTTTTCCAGCAGGCGCTGCAATCGGCGGGGGTCAGCAACGACGACACTGTCCGTACCGGTCACCAGAGTCCCGTTCTCTGTCCCGATAGTCTCCCAGCACGCGCTTGCGGCGGTCTGTAAACTGACGGGCTCGGTGGTCGTCGCCTCGCGTCCGTCCCGTGCCAGCGTCAGGATATCGTCAATGAGCGTCTGCATCCGCTCGTGGGCGTCGTCGATACTGTCGAGGTGGTCGTTGGTCACTGCCTGTTGGGCCAACTCCAAGTGGCCCTGTGCGACTGTCAGTGGCCCCTGAAGGTCGTGGCTGACGACGCTGGCGAAGGACTCCAGTCGATCGTTCTGAACGCGGAGTCTGCGTTCGCGCTCCTTCTGTTCGGTGATATCCTGGATGAACCCCCGAACTGTCCGCTTCTCCGCGCCTTCGACGCGTTTGCCGTGGGTCCGGACCCACCGACAGTCGCCTGTTGCGGTGATGAGCCTGGTCTCGATATCGTACGGTTCCCCGTCTTCGAGGGCCGCATCGACGGCGTCCGAAACCATCTCCCTGTCTTCGGGATGATAGAAGGACAGTCCCTCTTCGATTGTCGGATCGAAGTCGTCGTCGACTCCGTGGATACGGCGAGTGCCCGCTGTCCAGGTCAACGTCCCGGTTTCGTCGAACTCCCAGGCACCGAGGTCGCCGAGTTCCTCCGCCTCGGCGAAGAAGTCCCGTAACTGGGCGAGGTTCTGTTCGTGCTCGATGCGCTCCGTGACGTCCTGGCAGTGCGAGAAGATGGTAACGACATCGCCCGAGTCGTCAGTGACGAGGCGATTGTGCCACTCGACCATGATACGCTCCCCGCCCTTCCGGACGTTCTCGTTGACGCTGTGGTAGCCACCGCTGGCCTCGCTAAGTGCGGACGTGACCGCGTCGACGTGGTCGTAGCTTTCCTCGCTGACGAACACCTCCCACGTCTCGCCGACCAGTTCCTCCTCGGTGTAGCCGAATATCTCTGTGAGAGTGTCGTTGACGCGGACGATTTCGAAGTCTTGGTTATACTCGACGAACCCGAGCGGCGACTGGTCGATAAACAGCGAGAGCCTGTCTTTACTCGCTTCGAGGGCGCGCTGTGACCGGTACTGTTCGACGGCGTTGACGATGCGGTTCGCGAGAAGGGCGTAGTGGCTGGTGTCTGACGTCTTCTGTAGATAGTCTGTGACGCCCGCGGAGATAGCGTCACCGGCGACTGCCTCGCTGCCGCGACCTGTGTACAGGATAAACGGGAGGTCAGGGTAGTCCTCGCGGACAGATTCGAGGAAGTCGATGCCGTTCTCGCCGGGCATTTCGTAGTCGGAAACGATACAGTCGACCGGCTCTGTTTCGAGCAGACGCAGGCCCGCTGCTGCACTCGTTGCGGTCTCGATGTCGAACGCAGGACGCTCTCGCGTGAGGAATGCCGCTGTCGTCTCTGCGTACTGCCGGTCGTCGTCGACGTGAAGCACCCGGATAGCGGAGCCAGCCTCGCCCATTGATGTGTACAACTATGGCTTCAATGGTTATCAATATAGACATTCACCACTTACAATATGTCTGGATATATCAGGGATAAATCGTCTGAAACGATGAATGAGCGACGGCACCGAGCCTTCTCTAGAGTAAGATACAGTTTGCACTCACTCGGACGACCGAGTGAGAGTGGGGATGTATCCGCGGTCGAACCGGCACCGGTTCAGGTCTCGACCATCCACGTCGTCGAGGAGGAGTAGCCCCACTTCTCGACGGCCAGATCGTGGTCGCCGTCGGCGATGGCGGTCATATTGGTCCCGACCTCCTTGGCCGAAAGGTCGAGTTCGTCGCCGATAAGCCGCGATTTGAAATACGTCTGGTCGTCAGCATTGGAACGGAGATACTCCAGAATACGTCGCTGCTTGTCCGAGAGCGGACTGTCGGGGGTTTGTGCGGTGGCGCTCATTAGTACAGGTACTAGCAGTACCGAGACACCCTTATGGGATTTGGTACAGACGGTTAACGGCTCGCAGTCTTGCGGTTTTCACTCGCTCCAAGCGGGGATACTGCCGCGAGTTGGGCCACGCGACAGGTAGTTGGTACAGGCGGGAAACACCGTGAGCGCCCGTCGTCGCTCCGCAGTTGAGACGGTCACAGTCGTTCGCTCCGGCAGTTCTTTAGTAATGGCCCGTTTTGTGGCCGAACGGAGGTCTATCACATTGGAAATCTCGGATCAACTGCTGTGTCTGTTCAGTGCCGATATCCGCGACGAGGGGGACCGGTACGTCGTGGAGGTCCCGCGTCGAGAGATCGAGACGGGCGCAGTCGACTCGGGCAGTACCTATCGTGTTGCGCTCATCTCCGCAGACGAGGGGACAGAGACGGAGGAGGAGACGGTGTCAGACACGCCACCGGACCAGCCACAGCCGCCGGTCGAACCGGGCGAAACGCGCTACGTCGAGATCGAAGACATCGGGAAGCAGGGCGACGGCATCGCCCGCGTCGAACGCGGCTACGTCATCATCGTTCCGGGGGCTGAAATCGACGAACGAGTCAAGATCGAAGTTACCGAAGTCAAGTCGAACTTCGCGGTCGGCGAGATCATCGACGACGTCTGAAACTACTCGTAGGCACTGCCGTCGGGGCGCTTTGCCCCTTCGGAGTCGTGGACGACGACCTGTCCGGCTGACGGGTCGACGGGCCGGTAGTTGTCGCGGACGCCGATGGCTTCTTCGAGTTCCCGAACGGCGCGTTCCTTGAGCGCCGCCGCCAACTCCTCGGCGTCGGCTCTGGAGATATCCCGGCCGAGTCCCTCACATTCGTGAGCCCGGACCATCCCCTCCTCGTCGACGGCTTCGCCCATCGGCTGGCTCGTCCCGCCCAGCGCGACGCTGAACGGGTAGGTCCGGCAGATGAGCGGGCGGTCGCCGTGGACCGTACAGGCACCCGTGCCATCGTCGTCTTCAGCGTAGAACGTGCAGTCGCCGCAGTCGTCAGTCTGGAGCGCCCACTCGAACGTCTCACCCTCGGGGCCGTCCGGGCCGTCGGCCAGTCCGTACGGCATCGGGCGGGCGACGTCACGGAAGTCGTACTCCCCGGCGGACTGTAGCTGCCTGATCTCGTCGGGAAACACCGTCGCCGTGTGGGGTTCGGCGTCGGTTTCTCCAGAGCCGTCGTTCTCATTCTCACCGGCACCACCGGCGACTCTGTCCGTCTCGTCGGCACCCTCTCCCCTCTCGCCACACGCCGACTCGGCCTTGCAGCAGGCCCCACAGCGGGTGCATTCGAACCCGATGGTCTCGATAGCGTCGGCCAGTTCCGACTCGTCGAGCGCGCGGGCCCGTTCGAGTTCGGTTTCCAGGGAGTCCACAGCCGTGGTAGCGGGCCGACGGGCAAAAAGGCGTCACTCCGCCGGGTTCGGTATAGCCCGGGCACCGTCCCACGAAACAGTGCCCTCGACGGCGAGCTTTTCGAGGTGAGCCAGCACTGTCGCGCGGGCCAGGTCGCGCACCCCGGTAAGGTCCTTTTCGTAGGCGGCGTCGAGGATTTCGTCGAGTGTGTCGGCCCCGTCGTCGTTGACAGCCGCCCGAACACGTTGCTCGCGCTCCAGTCGGTGGCTGATGAGGCGCGCACAGGTCTCCCGCGGCGTCTCGATACGCGGGCCATGGCCCGGTAACAGCACGTCGGGGTTTCTGGCGTGGAGTCGCCGCAGTGACGCGAGATAGGCCCGAACGTCGCCCTCTGGTGCGCCGACGACGACGCTGCCCTCGGCCACGGCGAGGTCGCCGGAGACGACGGTCCCGTCAGTTGCGAAGGCGACGTGCTCCGGCGCGTGGCCCGGCGTGTCGAGGACGGTCACCGGGCCGGCGTCGGTCGGAATCGTCGTCCCGTCGCTGAACAGTTTGTCAGGGGTAACGCCGGTCGCAGCCTCGAATGCGGTCGCCCGGCCACGCCGCGCCCAGACCGTCGCGTTCGTCTCTCTGGCGTAGTGTGCGACGGCACCGGCGTGGTCAGGGTGGTAGTGTGTGAGCGCAATGTGAGCGAGGGTGCGGTCACTGAGAAGCGAATCGAGCGCATCATCCGTATCCGCGGGGTCCACGAGAAGAGCCGCCTCGTCGCCGCAAACGTATACCGCCGTGGTGCCGGTCGGTGCCCGCGTCGGGACGGGCACGTCGGCCCGCTGCCAGTCCATACCGACGGGTCAGACTGTGAGGAAATAAACCTGTTTGCGTGCGTCAGTGAAGCTGTACCGCGAGTCGACCAGCTCTGACTCCTCCAGTCGGTTCAGGGCGTACCTGACAGTCCGGTCCGGGAGCAGCGAGTTCTCGGCTAGTTCGCCCTGTGACAGCGGGGCGTCGTCCTCCAGCACCTTCGCGACGAGCTTCGCGCTCGGCGGGAGTTCACGCAGGGTGTCGCGGAACTCCTCGTCGGTGAAAGGTGCTGGTGCAGCGTTTTCAGTTAATGCGCTCATAGTGGCTGATATTCCAGACTTACTGGTAAAACTTGGCTATATGCATGACCAAACAATACAGATTCTATGAAGTGTTTAATGTGTCCTTATACAGAACCGCCATCGTGCGGTTCTCGTCGCTATCCGGAAAGTACGACCAGAACTATCAGGGCCGAGAGCGCGAGCGGATCTGACCTGACTGGAAAACAGCCAAACCGATGAAAGGGGATTCCAGTATCGTTTTATCCCCCGCGGGGTGAGCAATACACCGTGAAAGGGCAGGAGTGGTATCAGGCCGACACCGTGGCCGAAGAGTACGAGGCCAAGCGGTTCTCCCGTGGCGGTCGGCTTATCGACCGACGCGAGAAACAGGCCGTCCTCGACGCAATCGGCCCCGTGGCCGACAAGGACGTGTTAGAGGTAGCTTGCGGAACCGGACGGTTCACTGTGATGCTGGCCGAGCGCGGCGCGAACATCACCGGACTGGACATCTCAGGACCGATGCTCCAGCAGGGCCGTGAGAAAGCACAGGCGACTGGTGTCGACGACCGTGTCGAGTTCATGCGGGGTGATGCGGCCCGGCTCCCGTTCCCGGACGACCACTTCGACACCGTGTTTGCGATGCGCTTTTTCCATCTGGCGGACACGCCGGCGGCGTTCCTCGCTGAGATGCGCCGCGTCTCGAAGGAACAGGTCTTCTTCGATACGTTCAACCGGTTTTCGACCCGGTCGATATACAACTGGGCGCTCCCGATGGGGTCGCGGCTCTACTCCCGCTGGGAGATCGACCGGCTGCTGGACGGAGCCGGACTGGAACTGACCGAGGCGAACCACGACTGGCTGCTTCCCTACGGATTCTACCGGAAGATTCCGAACGAACTGGCCGCCTCGTTCCGCTCGCTCGATACGGCGCTCGGCGGCACGCCACTCGGCGAAAAGCTGGCATCGGTGTCGTACTGGAACACCCATGTGTAGCTCGCCGCCGCTCGGACAGCCCGTTTTCCCTGAATGGATGTCGCCGTCCGTCTCCCGCGACTTTTAAGCGCCTTCGCCGCCGTACCCAGAGGTATGGATATCTCGGTAGTGGTCCCGACGTTGAACGGCCGGGAGGAGCTGTCCGGCTGTCTGGACGCACTCACCGAGCAGGTTCCCGATGCCGAAGTGATTGTGGTCAACGGCCCGTCGGCCGACGGCACGACGGGCATGGTCCGCGACCGGGACGACGTGTCGATCCTCGTCGAGATCGCCGACCGCTCGGTCACGGTCGCCCGCAACGCAGGGATCGACCGGGCAACGGGAGACGTTATCGCGCTCGTCCACCAGGCTCTCTCGGTCGAGTCCGGCTGGGCTGACGCGGTGAAAAACGGGCTCTCGGGGGCAACCCAGGCCATCACCGGGCCGACACACCAGCAACTCTGGGCCGGAATGACGACCGAAACCGAGGAGACGCGGACGATAGCCGGCCGCGACGTGACGTATTTCAATCCCGGAAACGTCGCGTTCGACGCGGAGGTGCTGGAAGCGCTCGACGGGTTCGACGAGTACCTGAACGTTGGCAGCGCCCGGGACTTCGCGCACCGGATGGCCGCCAGTGATTACGGCGTCGACTGGAGCACGGCGATGTGCGTCAGCCGCGAGTTCGAGGCCGACGGCGGCACCACGGAGACCGACTGGAACTGGAAGTACCGCTCGCTCGCCTACCGGCTGGTGAAGAACTACAACGTCCGCCCAACCGTGTTGCGGCGACTCCTCAGCCACGCGGTGAGTGACGCGACGGACGCGCTGATCGATGTCGTGCGCGGGGAGACGACGCCGTCGCAGTGGCTCGGCAACGGGCAGGACGTGTTCGGCGGCGTCGGGTCCGGCATCGTCGACGGCCTCCGCGCACGCGTGACCGACCGGACACCCTGTCGGAACCCGAACGGCCGCTCCGCGCGCGCGGACCGCGCGGTGACTGTGTACGACTGGCGGTAGTAGCGGTAACCGGTACTGGCCGCAACCGTTCGACCGGAATAGGAGTTGTCGGCGGTCAGGGGGCCAGCGCCTCGATGACGCGGTTGGGATTGTTCGAGAACACCTTTCGCATCGCGTCTTCGGGAACGTCCAGTGTCAGAATCTCCATCACGGCCACGTTCGGGTGGACGCTCGGGACGCCGCTCCCGAAGAGAACGCGGTCAGGGTGTTCCAGAATCGCCCGCTCCATCGGCCGCCGGTAGCGGACCGCACTGGTGTCGAGATACAGATTGTCGTGGGTCTCCAGCAGGTCGATAGCTCGTTCCATCAGGTCCCGCCGGAGCGGGTGGGCACCGAAATGCGAAAGGATGACCGGGAAATCGTACGCTAACAGCGATTCGGCGACAGTTTCGGGCGGAAACCCTTCGCCGCCGTGGACGATGACGGGCAGTGATACGGACGCCAGTTCTGCGAGGACTTCTTCGTCGGGTAGTCCGTCAGTCGGTGGATGGATCTTGAAGCCATAGAACCGGTCGTCGTAGGCGTACTGCTCGATGTCCTCGGGCGAGGTGTGTTCCTCCGTGCGACTGCTCGCGAGGTTGCGGAGGGTCGACCCGGGACCGGTCCCCGGGTCCCGAGCGCCGTTGACTCTGGCGAAGGCGACCATCGGCCGCTCGACAGTCATCCGGGCGACGGCGTTGTTCGCTTTCAGATACGAGCCGTCTCGCTCGCCGGGAAAGACGACGGAGCGGACGACACCGGCCTGGTGCATCTCCCGTTCCAGTTGCTCCGGGTCACCCATACCGTCTCGGGGTCGGCGCTGCTCGTCGGGTTCCAGTCGCGCGTGCACGTCGACCACCCGAAAGCCGTGCTCCAACTCCAGCATCTACTATACGGTGTGTATACACCCATATTAAAAGGTGTGTAGGTCCAGCCGGGATTACAGGGACAGCACGGCGCTGTCACCCGACGAGCGGTCTACGCCGTTAGAAAGTTTTATATAGAACCGCTTGCCTTGTCTTAAGTGAGGTTCAACACATATGTCATCTGGCCAGCGACGCATGGGCGGCCAGCCTCTTTTCATCCTTGATGAGGACGCCCAGCGCACACACGGGAAGGACGCACAGTCATCGAACATCTCCGCCGGAAAGGCCGTAAGCGAGTCCGTACGGACCACGCTCGGTCCCCGCGGCATGGACAAGATGCTCGTCTCCGACGACGGTGATGTGGTCATCACCAACGACGGGGCGACCATCCTCTCCGAGATGGACATCGAACACCCCGCGGCCCAGATGATCGTCGAAGTCGCCCAGACCCAGGAGGACGAAGTGGGCGACGGCACGACGACGGCGTCCGTGCTGGCCGGGGAACTGCTGACGAAAGGCGAGGACCTGCTCGACGACGACGTCCACCCGACAACAATCGTCGAGGGGTACTCCGCCGCGGCCGAACTCGCACAGGACGCTATCAACGAGCTCGTCCTCGACGTCGACCTCGACGACGAGACACTCGTCGAAGTCGCCGAGTCCTCGATGACCGGTAAGGGCACCGGTGACGTCGAGGCCGAGAAACTCGCCGAAGTCGTCGTCGACGCCGTCCGCCACGCCAAGAGCGACAACGGCGTCCGCCGGGACAACATCGAAGTCCACACCCAGACGGGTGCGGCTTCCTCCGCGACCAAGCTCGTCGAGGGCGTCATCGTCGACGAGACGGCCGTCCACGACAACATGCCGACCTCGGTCGAGGACGCGTCCATCGCGGTCATCGACACCGAACTCGACGTCCGCGAGAGCAACATCGACGCCGAGTACAACGTCTCCAGCGTCGACCAGCTCAACGCCGCGCTCGACGCCGAGGAGCAGGAACTCAGCGGCTACGCCGAGGAAGTCGTCGAAAGCGGCGCTGACGTGGCCTTCGTCACCGAAGACGTCGCCGACCGCGTCGCCTCCCAGCTCGCCAAGGAAGGCGTCTTCGTCGCCGACAGCATCGGCTCCTCGACCGCCAAGGACATCGTCGAGGCCACCGGCGCGAAGCGCGTCGGCTCGCTGGAAGCCCTCGACGAGGACTCGCTCGGCCACGCCGACAGCGTCGACGTCGAGAAGCAGGGCGACGACGACGTGACGTTCATCACCGGCGGTGCGACCGCCGAGTCCGTCACGGTCATCGCTCGCGGCTCCACCGAACACGTCGTCGACGAACTCGAACGTGCGCTCAACGACGCGCTCGACACCGTCATCGCCGCGCTCGACGCCGGCGGTGTGGTCCCCGGCGCAGGCGCAACCGAGATCGCCATCGCCGACCACATCCGCTCCGAAGCGGCGTCCATCGAGGGCCGCAAGCAGCTCGCCGTCGAAGCGTTCGCCGACGCCGTCGACGTGCTGCCCCGCACGCTCGCGGAGAACACGGGCCTCGACGCAATCGACGCGCTCGTCGACCTCCGTGCCGAACACGAGAGCGAGGGCATCGCCGGCATCATCAGCGAAGGCCAGACCGGCGTCGTCGGTGACCCCGTCGACTACGGCATCCTCGACCCCGCCGCTGTCAAGCGCGAAGCGGTCGACTCCGCCACCGAGGCGGCGACGATGATCGTCCGCATCGACGACGTTATTTCGTCGAGCTAAGCTGGTTTAGACGTCAAACCTGTTTTCTTTTGACCGCGCCAGAGAGCGGCGCGACCGCTGTAGAAACCACCGCTCAGTCGCCGCTGGGCTCGACAGAAAGCGTCAGCGTCGCATCGGCCCCGTCAGCGAGCACTTCGACGAGGTCCCGGTCCACGTCGCCGGCTGCCGCGTCGGCGTTCACCATCACGGTCCGGTCATCGACGTAGTCGCTCGTCCGCAGGACGTGGCTCCGGTCGTTCTCGAAGGAGAGGTCCGGATGGCCGGTTCCGGTCACAGTAACGGTCTGCTCGCCGGCTTCGATAGTCGCTGTAATCGTCGCGTCGGCGTCTTGGCAGGCCGTTACGAACTCGCTGTCGAAGTCGGCAGGAACACGGTCGGCTTCGATAGCGAGGATGCAGTCACCTGCAGGAGTCAGAAAGTCGTCGCTCGTCACTTCCAGCGTGCTGGCGTGCTCGCCGGAGACGTTCTCGTGGCCCTGTGCACGGACCACTTCCTCGAGTGTCATACCTCCCGGTCACTGCCGGGCGTACTTCAGCGGGACGACTCCGACCTGACGACGGTAACCGTCACCGCACCGCAGGCGCACTCGTGGGCCTCGCGGCGGCCGGCCTCGGTCTCGAACACCAGCGCTGGCTCGCCGAGCGGGCGCTCGCAGTGCTGGGCCTCGCAGGTCGGTGTCGCCGCCTCGTGTAGTTCGGTGAGCATATCTGGATAGTAGATGGCTACCTATGTCAAGGCGAGCCATCCCCGTAGTGAAAGTGAAAGTGAAGCCGTGGGGCAAAGGATATGCCCCCGCGGAACGGGCCACAAGGTATGTCGCTGGAGTGGCGCGGCGCGGCGGTTGCGCCGGACGACGAGATGCCGTCCCCGGAGGCGTGGGAACCGGTGTCGGTACCCGGCCGGCCAGAACAGTTCGCCGGCGCCGAGGCCGTGGCCTACGAAACGACGTTCTCGGACCCGCGGGACGAGAGCGACGCACACGCCCTGCTCGTACTGAACGGAACATACGCGCACACACGCGTGTGGTGCAACGGCGATTTACTCAGCAGCCACGATGCCTACTTCGAACCGCTCCGGATTCGCCTCCCCGAGAGCGAGGAGTACAGGATCGTCGTGGAGTGTCGCACGCCAGAGGACCGCTTTGGCGGCCTGCACGCGACCGACCAGCTTCCGCCGGAGCGCTGCGTCCCGGGCATCTGGTGGGATGCGAGCATCGAAACCAGACCGGACCCCTGCGTGAGCGAGCTTTCAGTCCAGCCACAGGTGTCGGAAGAAGACGTGTCCGACGCGACGGTCGAGGTGTCGGCGACCGTCCTGACCGAAGAGCCCCTCGACGACCGGATAACCCTCTCTCTGCGGCCGGAAGGCGACGTGCGTGGCGGCGGAATGATGGATCGGGCCCGCGTCTCGACCAGTGACGAGCGGACAACGGTGGCCTACACGATGGACGTGCGCGACCCGTCACTGTGGTGGCCCCACGACCGCGGCGCGCAGTCCCGCTACGTTCTCAGGGCGAAGCTCGGCGACGACGAGCACTCGGTGACGACGGGACTGCGCACCGTCTCCTACGACGACGGCCTGCGGGTCAACGGCGAGGCCGTGCCCGTTCGCGGCGTAACGCTGCTGGACCCAACTGTTGAAGATGTCGCACGGGCTGTCGACGCCAATGCAAATCTGGTTCGGATTCGGGCACAGGGAACGCCGCCCGAAGTGGCCCGCGCCTGTGACGACCACGGCGTCCTGCTCTGGCAGGACCTCCCGCTGTCGGGCCCTGGTTCATTCGACCGCGAACGAGGAATTGCCCTCGCAACGCGGCTCGATACGACCTACGCACAGCATCCCAGTTTCGCGGCGGTCGGTGTTCACGACGAGCCAGTATCTCCGTACGCTGACGGGCTGGGCTCTGGGTTCCTCGACAGACTTCGCGTCCGATGGCGCGCTTGGCGAGCCGGCTACGACAGCACGGACGCCAAGTCAGTGGCCGGGAGCGTCGACGCCGTTCCGACGTTTCCGGTGGTCGGTCCGCCCGGAATCGGTCCCGACGCGGCCACGCTGTACCCGGGGTGGCAGTATGCCGACACGGCCGACCTCCCGTGGCTCTGTTCCACGTTCGGCGTTGGCGATGTCGTCGCCGGTTTTGGTGCCGGTGCGCTTGGGCGGCCGGACCCGGGCGACAGTCCCGGGTTCGATCGCGCCTGCCACGACCGACACGTCGACGGCGGCCTCGACGCGTCACAGGCGTATCAGGCCAGCGTCGTCCGCGAGGTTGCCGAGTCGCTCCGGCGCCGCGCCACGCCACTCATGATCGTGGATAGCCTCCGAGATGTCGGTGACGCCGGTATGGGTCTGCTCACCACGGATGGCACCGAGAAGACGGCGTTCAGTGTTCTTGCCGACTGTTACGAGCCCACGCAGGTGATACTCTCGGACCCAGCGCCCGGCGAGCGGGATGTCGTCGTCCTCCACGACCGTCCAGAAAAAGCGGACCTCACCGTGGAATGGGACTGCAACGGGGACCGCGAACAGGCCGAACACACTGTCGGTCCGTTCGCCCGCGTCACCGTCGACACGCTTACTCTTTCAGCCGGTGACGACGTGACGCTCGCCGCCACCGACGGCCAGACTGTCGTCAAGAACGAGTACCGTATTAGCGAGTGATATATGCCCGTGATATACAAGGGAACCACAGACGATAGTGACCGTCTCGCCCCCGAAATAGGGCGTGTGAGACGTTGACGCGGTATTCAGTGCACCGGAATGTTTAAACAATATCCACCTCTATTCGTAGACACCAGAACGCTTCCGCGTTCAGGCAGTATCGCTTTCAGCCCAACATGAGAGGGAACCCTTGTTATTGGTGTCAGCCCCTCAGTAGTGGGCCGACTGTCTGTGCTGAAGCGGTGATGGCATAGAGGATTCAACAATGGCAGACTCGATAGACGAATCAAAGAACGTTACAGTAACCGAAGAGGATCTCGAAAACAAATCGAAAGGCGAGCTCATCAAACTCGCCGGCCAGCTCCGCGACCGACGGAACGAGCTGAACCAGATGGCGTCCGAGCGGGCCTCCGCCCGTGACGACCTGAACGCGAAGACTCGCGAGAAGGTCGATGAGGCCCAGGAACACCGCGAGAAGCGCGACGAGCTCAACGAGCAGGTCCAGGAGCACAAGGACCAGCGCAACGAGCTCAATGCGGAAGCAAACGAGCTGTTCGACAAGGTCGACAACCTGAAAAACGACCTCGAACTCGACGAGGGCACGTCGGTCGAACAACTCAAAGAGGAGATCGAAGACCTCGAGTTCAAGCAACAGACCGAAGTGCTCTCCTCGGAGGACGAGAAGGAGCTCATCGAGAAGATCGAGACCAAGCGCGAGAAGCTCCAGGAGAAACAGGAGAAGCTCGACCAGGGCGGCGACCTCGAAGAGCTCAAAGAGGAAGCGGAAGAGGTCCGCTCGGAAGCCTCAAAGCACCACCAGAAGGTCACGGAACTGGCCGACGAGGCCCAGAAGCACCACAACGAGATGATCGAGGCCTACCGCGAGGCCGACGAGATCCGTGACGAGGCCGACGAGAAGCACGAGGAGTTCGTCGAAGCGCAGGAAGCGGCCGACCAGCACCACGAAGACTTCGTCCGCGTCCAGAAGCGCCTGCGCGAACTCGACAAGAAGGAAGAGGAGCAGGAGCGCTCCCAGCGCGAGGAGAAGCAGGAAGCCGCGCGCGAGGAAGCCGAGGAGATTTATCAGAAGTTCAAGGAGGGCGAGACCCTCGACACCGAGGACCTGATGAAGCTCCAGAAGGCCGGCAAGCTGTAAGTCTGTAGGATTTTCTCTCTGTTTTCACCGATTGTAGATGCATCACTCACTCGGCCTGCTCCAGCTCGGCGCGCTCTCGCTCGTCCCGACAGCTCTCGGTGGAGTCCTGTTCGGCCTCGCACTCGCCGCGCCACCGGGTCCGATGAACGCCGTCATTGCTGAGGAGAGCGCACTGCGGGGCTGGCGGGCCGGCTTTTTCGCCGGCCTCGGCGCGATGACCGCTGACGCCTGTTTCCTCGTGCTCGCCGTGCTCGGCGCTGCGACAGTCATCACCGAGACGCCAGGCGTTCGGCGCGTGATGGTCGGGGCCGGCGGGCTCCTGATGCTCTGGTTCGCCTACGGTGCAGTCAAAGAAGCGAATACAACAGTTACCGAGGGGGACTCGTCGGTCACGTCTGGGGACAGTCGCGGCTTTCGCAAGGCACTCGTGCTGGCGCTGACCAACCCCTATCAGGTCGCCTTCTGGCTCACCGTCGGCGTCGGCCTCCTCGAACCCGGTGTGGTCGACGTGGCGTCGTACGTGCCTGCGGTCGGGACTGATGCGCTAACCGTCCAGACCGGACATCCGGTGCTGCTGGGTGGGTTTTTCGGCGGTATCGGCCTCTGGATCACGGGGTTTCCGGCGGCGATTGTCGCCGCGAGAACGCGTATCGAGCGGCTCGCACCGCTAATCGCGTGGGTCAGCGCTGCTGTTCTCGCCGGGACCGGCGTCCTGTTCCTGCTGCGAGCGCTATGAGTCGCCCATCCCGGTCGCCACGTCATCGAGGTCTTCTTCGACGGCCATTTCGGCGACCTCCATCGTCAGCCACTCCTGGAACCAGCGGGTCCGCTTGAGCCGCTGGTGGACGATGGACTCAGCGGTGTCGCTCTGAACACGCTCGCGGGCATCCTCGCCGCGCTCGATGACCCGGTCGACCATCTCGGCCGCGTCCATGTGCGTCCGGGACTCATAGCCCATCCGCAACAGCATCAGGGCGGTCCCGTTCGCGCCCACCTTATCCAGAATGTCCGCCTCGATGAGACACTGTACTTCCAGGGGTAGGTCGTCCAGCGGCCCCTGATACGAGTGGGCATCGACGGCGGAGCAGACCTGTTCGATAAACGATTCGGGGTAGTCACCGTGTGCCTTCAGGTACTCGCGTGCGATCCGAGCGCCGGCTTCCGCGTGGAGGTCCTGCTCGGCTTCCAGTTTCGCGATGTCGTGAAACAACGCTGCCACGCGAGTCACGTCCACGTTCGCCCCTTCCTTGCGGGCGATTTTTGTCGCGATGTCGACGACGTTGAGGATGTGGTTGAAGCGGTATTCCGCGGAGTGCCACGGGTACCAGCGCATGCGGCCGCCCTCTTCTTCGTTTTCGACGCTCGCCGCAAGGTAGTCGTGGACGAACTCCTTCATATCCTCGAACGCGTCGGCTGAGACAGGTGACTCCCTAATCTCGACGCCCACAGCACCACCTCCGGAGACGGATTTCGATAGTCATCTTACACATATAGACGTACGTTCGACTCTTTAGCGTTACGACAGGGAGAACGGCTGCCACACCCGGTATTTCTGTCTGCAAACAGCGTCACAGAACCGGCCTTCGGAGCGGTTGTCCGGACGCCGGACAGCCACCATCCCTGGCCCCGACTCCGTGTCGAGTTGGGTCGCTGTCGGGTGACTGCCGACGACTGGTTCTCAACGGCTGAGAACATTAGTCCGGCTTTTTACAGCTAATAGATAAATCAGTACATATGCCTCTCCAGCCACTCCACACGCCCGTCGGCGATGTGTCGATCGTTACCCACGCGATAAACGAACACGCAGTGACTGACGTACTCGTCGGCGTCGGTATCGCCCTGTGTCTGTTCGGACTGTACTACAAGCTGATACTGGTCCCGGCGAACAGGCAGGAATCGTCACAGCGCTCGGGAGACCAGTCGCCCCCGTAATTACAGGTAGGCGGCGTCCCAGCGCATCGGCTTGCGAACGTTCCCGCAGTTGTCACATTCGATGCGCCCCATCGAGTCCATCGCGTTCGCCAGCGTCTCGCAGTTACTGCAGTAGTAGCCGTAGCGGTCGCTGCCCTCCTCTGTGACGTGGACCACATGGAACGGCGCCATCGACCCTGACTCGTGGTTGTTGTGGTCGACGTAGACCGTCCGACCGTCGTCAGTTACGGGTTCGCGACCGAGTTCGTCGGCGTCGGTGTAGAGGTTCTCGACGTAGGTTCGTCCGGCGATGTCGACTTCACCCGTGCCGGCGCGTTCGAAGCCGCGGTCCTCGTAGAAGCTGTTGCCCTCGACGTTGTCGGCCAGCACGCGCCCCTGGAGTGTCTCGGCACCCCGGTCATGGAGTTCCCCGTGGGTCTCGTCGAACAACGCTGACCCAATCCCCTCGCCGCGGTATGCCGGGTCGACGTGCAGCCAGAGAATCGTCCCGATACTGTCGCCCGACAGGACGCTCTCGGAGAGGCCGACCACCTGCCCGTCCTGCTCACCGACGAGAATCAACCGATTACTATCGTCGTCCAGCACTTCCTCGATGCGCGCTTCGTCGTACCACTCCTCGATAGCGCTCGTAATCGCCTTCGGCCCCAGCGAATACGACGCCTCTAGTGAGCGACGCGCCACGTCACGGATAGCCGGCCGATCCGACGGCACTGCCTCCCTGATTTTCATATGCCACTAGTTGGCACGGAACATCATAAATCTACAGTTCAGTGTCAGAATTTGTGACACCCGTTGGGCTATTCATGCGAGGACACCGCGAATTGTGACCTCGACCGGCCTGTAGCTATCCTGTCCACTCGCTTGCGCGTCGGACAGGAATGCGGGCGCTGTTCGTGCTCATGTCGTAGGGTACTTCGGGCGGATTCGAACCGCGGTCGCTCCGCGTTGCTCCACTCCCTGCTTTGAATCCGCTGAACATATTTGTCGCTCGCGGTGTTGCTCGCGACAAAAGTAGTCCCGGGCGGATTCGAACCGCCGTCAAGGGCTCCAAAGGCCCTTATGATTGGCCACTACACCACGGGACTTCGCTTCGCTCGTCCCGCGTACCTCGCAGAACCGTCCGGTTCTGCTCACCGCCACGGGACTGCGCTCGCTGTGAGCAAGCTAACCGTATTCGGTGTAATCGACGGAACGCACTTGAACGCTTCGAGAGCGGGCGGTCAGTCGCTGGTGACTTCGGCCTCGACTTCGAGCAGGCCACAGACGTCACCCTCGGGGTCGAAACAGTCCGGACACTGCGGTTCGCGGTCGATAATCGTATCGAGGCGATCAGCGACCGTTTCGTCGATGACGCCCTCCAGTTGTTTTGCCTCGGCCTGGAACTCCTCGACCTCTAGCACTTCGATGAGGAACCGCTCGATGATGCAGTAGTTCTGGAGCGCCTCGCGAGCCTGTGCGATGCCGTCGTCGGTGAGGTCGACGCCCTTGTACTTCTCGTGGTTCAGCAGCCCTCGGTTTTCGAGTTTGCCGATCATCTCGTTGGCGCTGGCCGGACTGACATCGAGCATGTCGGCCACGTCGCCGGTGGATGCCGGACCGTCTTCTTGCTGTTGCGTGAGATAGATCGCTTTCAGATACTGGGCCTGCGTGTTCATTGATAGTCCTCCATCAGGTCGGTCACGTCTTCGACACCCTCTGCTTCGTCCTCGCGGATATCCGACAGCACGGCAAGCAGCCGCTCGCGGTCGATGGTGAATGTCACGTCGGACGCCTCGATGGCTTCGATGAGGTCGTCGTAGAACTTGTACGCCGTCTCCTCGTTACAGAGTTGGTCGTACAGCACGCCGTCGAAGTCCTTGTCGGCCTCGTACTGGGCCTCGACTAGCATCTCGATTTCCTCGAACGGGACGGTGTCCGCTTCGAGGTCGTCGATGAGCGCCTCCAGTTGCCGGCGGTGCTCGGCCGACTCCGTCTCGGCGTGCGCGAGGAGGTCGAGCACCGCCTGTTCGTGCTCTCCGCTCGTTTCCTCGGCATGCTTGGCCGACCGTGCCTCGACGACCTCTTCGAGGACGATACCGATCTGTAGCAACCGGGCGAGCTGATGGTCGGATGCGACCGGCTGTGTGAGACTCACGGCAACACCCCCACTCGGCACTGTGCTGCAGTCATACACGTAGTTCGGGGAGGCCCGGACTTAAGCGGTTCCCTGTCGTCGAGCCCGCGTTTCACTCCGGTAGGGGACGTTCTCAATCTCCGCCTGCCGAGCACTCGTATCAGGCGGACCGCCACGATACCGGCGCGAATGAAATGAGCGTAGACGACATCAAGCAACGCTCTGATGAGCCCGCGTTTACAGCCCTACGGGCTATTCACGAAGACGCCGCGGGAACAGAGTTCCCGCGAGCCTGTGCTCGCGTTACTCGTGCAGACACCGGGTGAGCAAAGCTCTCCCGAGACTTCGTTCGTAGCCTACCGGCTACTCACGAAGACGCTCGTAAATCAGCTGGTCGAGGTCCTCGCGGAGTTCGTCGACCTGCACTTCTTCGAGCACGGGGACGTAGAACCCTTCGACGAGCATGTTCTTCGCTCGCTCAGGGTCGACACCGCGGGAGGTCATGTAGAACATGTCCTCTTCGTCGACCTGCCCGACCGTCGCGGAGTGGGAGGCCTCGGTGTCGTGGTTGTTGATGATGAGCTTCGGCGACGCGTCGGCCTCGGAGTCGTCAGAGAGCATGAGCGTGTTCTCACGCTGGTACGACGACGTGTCCCAGGCCTCGCGACCGACGTCCTGAACGCCCTCGTACACCGAACGGGCGTCGTCGTCGAGGACGCCGCGGGTGACGAGGTCGGCGATGGTGTGTTCGGCCTCGTGCCAGACACGCGACGCGATGTCGAAGTGCTGGTCCTCGTGGCCGAAGAAGGCCCCGAGAATCTGGGACTCCGAGGAGTCGCCGAGCAGTCGGGTCTCGACGTTGGACTTGGTCAGGCGGGAGCCGATGTTGCCGTCGATCCAGTTGACCGTGGCGTAGGTGTCGGCGTGGCCGCGCTTGACCTGGAAGTTGTAGGTCTCTTCCGAGAGGTTCTGGAGCGCGCCGTACTGGACGTAGGCGTTCTCCTCGGCGACGACCTCGACGATACCGGAGTAGTACTGGTCAGCGTCGGTCGTCTCGCCCGTCTGCTGGCGCTCCAGAATCGTGACCGAGGAGGACTCCTCGGCGAGGACGAGCGTGTAGTTGAACAGCGACTGGCTGTTCATCGTTGTCCGGATCTTCACGTCCTCGGCGTCGACGCCCTCGGGGACGTAGACGACTGTCCCGGCCGAGAACAGGGCCGTCGACAGCGCAGTGAGGTAGTCCCGCTGCGGGTCGACAACGCTGCCGAAGTGTTCCTTGACGAGGTCCGCGTGCTCGTCGAGCGCCTCGCTCCAGGACAGCACTTCGACGCCCTCTGCGTCGACGCGGTCCTTGTCCTGGGCGTAGTCGAGCGGGTCGACCAGCGACTCATATTCGAGCGCGTCGAGGTTCGTCCAGGTGCGACCCGGCGTCCGGATGACGTCCGGCATGTCGAGCTCTTCGAGCGCTGCGAGCGCGTCCTTTCGCGTCTCGAGCAGCCACTCGGGCTCGCCGAGGTCGTCTGAAATCTGTTCCACCTGGGTCTCTGTGAGATTGGCGTGTACCTGCGTACTCATGGTTATCCGAGCGACCCCTCCATCTCAAGCTCAATGAGGCGGTTCAGCTCAACGGCGTACTCAATCGGCAGTTCCTCCGTGATCGGCTCGATGAAGCCGGCGACGATCATCTGCTTCGCGTCGTCGTCGTCCAGTCCGCGGGACTGGAGGTAGAAGACGTCCTCGTCGCCGATCTTGCCGACGGTCGCCTCGTGGGCGACGTCGACTTTGGACTCCTTGATCTCCATGTACGGCATCGTGTCCGACGTGGACTCGTTGTCGAACATCAGGGCGTCACACTCGACGGAGGTCGAGGAGTCCTCGGCTCCGTCGGCGATGTGGACGAGGCCACGGTAGTTCGTGCGGCCGCCGTCCTTGCTGATGGACTTGGACTCGATGGTGGATTTCGTATCAGGCGCGTTGTGGTAGACCTTCGCGCCCGTGTCGATGTCCTGGCCCTCGCCGGCGAAGGCGATGGTGATGTGGTTGTCCGTCGCGCCGGGACCCTTGAGAACGGTGGAGGGGTACAGCATCGTGGCCTTCGAGCCCATGCTGCCCGAGACCCACTCCATCGTGCCGTCGGCCTCGCAGATGGCGCGCTTGGTGTTGAGGTTGTACGTGTTCTTCGACCAGTTCTGCACCGTCGAGTACTGGACGTGCGCGTTCTCCTTGACGAACACTTCGACGCCGCCGGAGTGGAGGTTGAACTCGGAGTACTTCGGGGCGGAACAGCCCTCGATGTAGTGGACCTCGGAGTTCTCCTCGGCGATGATGAGCGTGTGCTCGAACTGGCCCATGCCGTCGGAGTTCATGCGGAAGTACGCCTGGACCGGCATGTCGACCGTGGTGTCCTCGGGGACGTAGACGAACGACCCGCCGGACCAGATGGCACCGTGCAGCGCCGCGAACTTGTTGTCGCTCGGCGGCACGGCCTTGGTCATGAAGTACTCTTTGAGGATGTCTTCGTGCTCCTGGACGGCCTTGTCCATGTCACAGAAGATGACGCCCTTGTCCTCCCAGCGCTCCTGCATGTTCTGGTAGACGATCTCGGACTCGTACTGCGCGCCGACGCCCGAGAGGGCGTTCTTCTCGGCTTCCGGGATGCCCAGTTTGTCGAAGGTGTCCTGAATCTCTTCGGGGAGATCGTTCCAGTCGTCGACGCCGCCGCGTGTCTCGATGTCGGGGCGAATGTACGGGACGATCTCGTCGACGTCGACCTCGGAGAGGTCGGGTGCGCCCGGCCAGCCGGTCGGCATCGGCATTTCCTGGTACTGCTCGAGTGCGCGAAGGCGGCGTTCGAGCATCCATTCGGGCTCGTCCTTGTCTTCGGAGATGACCCGGATGGTCTCCTCCGTGAGGCCCTTCTCGGCTTCGAAGGCGGACTTCTCCTCTTTCTTGAACTCGAAGCGCTTCTCGGTGTCGGTCTCTTTGAGGTGGTCTTGATCTGAACTCATAGTGTGTGTAATGTTATCGCTGTGTACGGAAGGGCGTTACGCGGCCTCGTAGGCTTCCTCTCGGACCCAGTCGTACCCTTCGTCTTCGAGCTTTTCGGCGAGTTCGGCACCGCCGGAGGTGGCGATCTGGCCGTCGAGCATTACGTGGACGTGGTCGGGTTCGACGTAGTCGAGAATGCGCTGGTAGTGGGTGATCTGGAGGATGCCCGCGCCCTGCTCGTCACGGAGCGCGTTGATGCCGTTGGAGACGTCCTGCAGTCGGTCGATGTCCAGCCCGGAGTCGATCTCGTCGAGCACGGCAACGGAGGGCTCGAGGATTGCGGCCTGAAGGACTTCGTTTTGCTTCTTCTCGCCGCCCGAGAAGCCGGCGTTGAGATACCGGGACGCGAACTTCTCGTCCATATCTAGCTGCTCCATCTTCTCCTGGAGGATCTCCTGGAACTCGGCGACGCCGATTTCGCCCTCTTCGACGTTGCCTTCCATCGGGGAGGTGTCGTAGCCGGCGGCGTCCTCGTTGGTGTCGCCGCCCTCTGCGTCGGCTTCCGCTTCTTCGTCGTCATCCTCGAAGAGTTCCTCGCGCTCTTCGAGCTTGGCGTTGAGCGCGGTGCGGAGGAAGTTCACCATCGTGACGCCCTCGATCTCGGCCGGGTACTGGAAGCCGAGGAAGATGCCGAGCGCGGCGCGCTCGTTCGGTTCGAGGTCGAGCAGGTTCCAGGTGCGGAGGTCCTCCGGGATTGCCTCGTCACCGAACTCGTTCTCGTCGAGGTGGATGAGCACTTCCCCGTCGGTTACCTCGTAGGCGGGGTGGCCGGCGATGATCTTCGCCGTCGTCGACTTCCCCGAGCCGTTGGGACCCATCAGCGCGTGGATCTCACCGGACTCGACTTCGAGGTCGACACCGCGGAGAATCGTCTCACCGTCCTCTTCTGCGACTTCTGCGTGGAGATTGTTGATTTCGAGTTTAGCCATAGGTATCTCTTAGGTCAACCGAAAGAAGGTACGTTTCACCCATGAAGCTTTCGCATTGCTGTGAACTCAACTTCTGCATATGGAAACAATATTTCCCGTAGAGGTAATTGCCCGTATTCTGTGGGTTACATGAAGCTCCCGAGTCCCGTCTGTTCCTGACCGGACTTGACCTCCTCCCAAGAGATATCCATGGCTTCCAGAATCCGAGCAATCGGGCCTTTCAGCGTCTTATCGAGCATCTTGTCCCAGTCGATTTCGAACTCTTCCGGGATCTGGTCCGCGTACTCGAAGCAGATGACGTCGGGGTCCCGTCGGAATTCGCCGTACAGCGGGTCCCGCTGTGGGTCCAGTCCCTCTTCTTCCTCGATGCGCTGGAAGAAGTCCGAGTGGACGCGGTCGAGGTACAGCCGCTTGGGCTTGGAGCCGCTCTGGAAATTCGTCCCCAGCAGGAGGTTGGCGTACTTCGCGCCCCGGACCTGCGCGGTGTCGGTGTCGTAGTTGTCGAGTTTCTTCCCGATGCCGCCGGGAATGCCCACGTCGTCGTAGTTGACGTTGCCGTCCTGATAATCCTCGATGACGTCGCTGACATACTGCTTGATGGACTCGGCATCCTCACCGCGGACGATGCGGTCGATGACCTCTTTCTGGACCCGTTTGGTGATGGGGGCGATATCCGAGCGCTGGTACTCGAAGCCGGTGATGTCGATGTCGTCGACGTGCTTGCCCTCCTTCCAGACGATGTTGCCCGCGTAGCGCTTCTTTTTCCCCGCCTGGAAGAACCGCCGGTAGAGCTTCTCGAACTCGATCTCGAAGCGGTGGAACTCGGCGTTGAGCTGCTCAATCGCGAACTCGTCGTAGGAGGCGTTGATCGTCTCCTCCAGCTCGAACCCTTTCTGAATGGTCGTGGCGATGAGTTCGAGTTCGTCGTCACCCATTTCGGGGTGCTTCTCGCGCATCTCGTCGGTGATTTCGACGTCGCCTTCTACGTCGTTGGGACCCACATCGCCAAGCTGGAGCATGACGGAGTCGGTGTCGCCGTAGACGACCTCGTACCCCTCGTCGGCAACGACTTCGTCGGTGTAGTCGATGACCTCGCGACCGGTGGCGGTAACGGCGGCTCCCATCTCCTTGTCGTAGAGGCGGAAGCGATCCCATCCCAAAACGCCGTATAACGAGTTCATTATCACCTTAACTGCCGCTTGCTGGCGGTCTAAGCGCCCATACTCCGGGTTTTCGGGATCGAATTCATTTCGCTTGGTCTTCTTTTCCTCTCGTTCTGACAGGAGTTCGTCGACCATCTCCCGGATGACGCCGTCCGGTTCTTTCCGGAAGTGGGTGCCGTTGGGCGCGCGGTAGGTGTCGCCGTCGTAGGCATCGGGGTCGACCTTTGTCTCCGGGCTGGCGTTAGTCGTCACCATGCACATCGGGTACAATGATTTCAAGTCTAGAACCGTGACATTTTCACGAACGCCGGTGATGGGGTCGAACACGGCCCCGCCCTCGTAGTCCTCGCTCTCCTGTTGGCCTTTCGAGGGGAGCGCGAACTCGCCGTGGAGCTTGTGGAGGACGTACATATCCACTGCGTCGCCGGGCGTCGTCGCGTCCTCCAGTTTGCAGCCGACGAAGGTGCGGACCTCGTCCCAGAAGTCGATGATGTCCTGCTCGCGGTCGAGTTCGACACAGAGCTCCACGTCCCGGAGGTTGTACTCCAGCAACTGCTCGGGGTCCTGCTCCCAGAGGTCACCGATGTCGCCAGTGTAGCGTTCCTTGCCGACGCCGAGTTCCTGCTCGCCGACGGCGTCAAGCCGGTAGGATTCGAGTTCAGTGAACTGCGTTCGCTTGTAGGCATAGAGGAGGTCGAAGACGACACGGCCTTTGATATCGGGGCCACCCCAGCCCGAACGCCAGACCTCGTCGACCCGCGAGAGTCGGTCTATCTGGAGGTCGAAGTCGTGGTTGTAGCTCTGGAGTTCCTCCAGCCGGTCGAGGAAGTACGGCGCGTCGAAGTCGTCGAAGTTCCAGCCAGTCAGCACGTCAGGGTCCGTGTCGACGATGTAGTCGACAAAGGCCTCCAGCATGGCCTCCTCCTCGTCGAAAACCCGAACGTCGGCCTCGAAATCTTCCCGAATCGGCTCGTAGCCGGCCAGCGCCTCGGGGCCGTCGATGCCGTCGGGGGACTCGTACAGCCAGACGACATACTCGTCGCGGTAGGAGTCGTGAGAAGTGAGACAGATGATGGGCTCCTCGCCGTCCTCGGGGAAGCCGTGGCGATCGTCGACCTCGATGTCGAAGGTGTTGACCCGCGGGTCGGCGTGGGCTTCGACCGGCGTTATCTCCTCGTGATGGACTTTCAGGCTGCCGTCGTCGAGTTCGCGGGCGGGGACGCGAACGCCGCTCGTGATGTCTTTGTCGATGAGCAGGCGGTTCGGAAAGAGGATGTCCGCCTCGTAGTGGTCGAAGTCGTCGCGGATTTGCCCCACGTCGCGGGGCGTCCGTCCGAATATCTTCGTCAGGCGCTCACCGCGAATCGACTCGTAGGGCTCGCCGTCCTCGTCGGCCGCTTTCCAGTCGGTGATGCTGTCGTACTGGCGGAGTTCGTCCTCAGTGACGCTGTCGGTCGGCGCGTAGAAGTACGGCTTGAAATCGAAGACCCGCGCGTGGATCGGTTCGTTGTCGTCGGTACGCCCGAAGACGTGGACGACCGGGAACTCGTCGTCGCCCTGCCCTTCGATGGTGTAATCGACCTGCGTGACGACGAACTCGACGGTCTCCTCGACCGGCGGGAACTGGCGCTCGTCGATGTCGACGACGCTCGTCCCGCCGGTGTCACTCCCACCGTTGCCCGCGATGGCCGCCGCTTCGTCGGCGACCGGGCGGTCCTCATCCGCGTCTTGCTCGAAATCCCCCAGCGTGCCCTGGGTCCCGTCACTCATTCTTGGCCTTGTTTCGAGATGCCGCATAAAAACACCGGCGGTCGACGGGGTATTGCCACAGGCAGAAAGTATATGACATCGAGTACCATACCCAAGTTTGACGGCCAATGTCGCACCACGCATCCCCCCACGGCGAGGCGGATAGGTCCGAAGAACTGCGGTCGGAGCCGGCGCTCCCGGACGCCATCCAGACGACCGAGACCTACGAGACCGAGGAGGGGACAGTGTTTTACGACGCCGAGAACCCTCTCGCGTGGCTGCAGACCGATACGGCGCTCACCTTACAGGAGATTGCATAAGCCTGTTTTCAGGGGTTACGCAACTTGCCGCTTTGTATAGCCCCACGCAGTAGGGTATGCTCTTGCCTGCTGGCGGTTCGAGTGTATAGTAGGTGCCAATACACCTAGTTCTTTCGACCGTTCAAGGCCACAATTCCGATTAGACGCGTCGCACGCGGGATAAGACGCCAATTCCTCAATGAGTGTATCGCTCTACCCTATGGAGAGAGATACGGAACAGCAATACTTGCCGCCTTTCTACAGTCGTGCGACTGAAGCAGTCGCCCTAAAGAGTGCGAATTCGATAATTCGCACAAAGTCGTTCTCATCTTATGGGGCTAAGTGATTCAAAGTCGGTGTGATTTCAGCACAGCGCGGGAGAGCCAAAGGGGACAACACTGCTGTTACCCCTACCTAAGCTCTTAGGTCGTGGGTACGCACGGTGTGAACCGTGCAACCCTACCCGTCGAAATTGGTCAAGTAGGTAACATCTTTTTTATCGGGGTGCGGGGTGCATGAATGGCCACTCTGCATCAGTTCGCTATCACAGATGTAACGGAATCTTCGATTCCTTACGGCGCATATATAGCAAAATCAATAATATGATTTAAACTTAATTATTTTAATCAGATAGAAAATAATCCAATATACTGCCTTTTTAAATCCCTTTTTATACCATGCGCTCAGAAAGATTCCTGAAGCGGTGGGATTCCGTTTCAACTTCAAGCTTGCTGCTACCTGTGGAAGTTTGAAGTCTTTGTCCATGTGGCGGGTTGGTCACCCGCCTGCTGCTGTCTATTTCTATCGTGGCTACTATTTTCGGCCACGACTTACTATCACTATCGCTGATAGATTCGTCTACATGAATTTTGCCATGCCTGATGATTCATACTCGCTGAGACGTTTTTGTTCCTCATCGATAATCTTCGAGTAACTACCCTTTTTTCCGTTTTATAGACACATCAAGCTCCTTCGCAGCATGCCGAATAGATTGGCGGCTTATATTGAATAACTGGCCAATTTCAGCTAAGCTAAGATGTAATTCGTTATGTAGGCAATCTAACACTCTTGCATCCCACCACGGCTTTCGTTTCTCGGATAGAAGTCTGGAAACTTCTTCATTACCGATGGAAACATCGTAGGGATATTCAGTCATCGTAGAACACTCCCATCGCTGATTGAACAGTAAAATCGCAGTCTTCAACGTAGGATTGGACGTCGCCCCTACCTTTCAGCCGTCGCTGAAATAGTTTAGGTAGCGTCTCAGCGTCTTCGAGTAGATTGAGGGCGGTGTTTGTTTCTGCATTGCTTAAACTGCCCTCAAACACATCTGCGACGGTGCTATCTATCTCCGCTCGCTGTGCTTTCTCAGCTATATGCTTATCATTGGCGACGAGAATAGCTCCGAGTGCGACCTTCTGCAAGCTGTGGCCAGTCCCATCAACAGCAGAGGCTAAGGTCCGTGCTTCATTCCGCGTAGCTGACGGAATAGAAAACTCAGCCGCAATTCTATCGACTGCCTCGAGTTTATCCTGATGCGCTCTACGGCCCGTCGTATCAGATGGATTAGAAATCTGTGACTCAAGGCCATCACCGTCTTCGTAGCTCGGTGACGCCCCTTCGTTTATAAGCCAGAGACGTTCCCAGCGGTCTTGCTGGCCTTGTGGAATATCGCCACGGTCGAATCTGCTGCCGTGAGAAGCATCCCCATCATACTCTCGCTCACCACCAAACTCAGATAGCTCAAAAGCGTCACGCTCTCGGACTACTGTTTCGGGGTTGTGCGCAGTATCGCCTAATCCTCTGCTAAGATTATCTCTACTGTTGTCCCATCTAACGCTACTACAGTTACCTGTTGCTGCTGTCTGTATAGTCATATTGATAATTATTGCTGCCGTCTGTTTCAGTTTGCTAACTATTCAGAAATCAGATGTGCTAACTGTTAGCCCATCTGTACCCGAACGAGTCTCAGATTCGCTGAGTGTAGGCCCACCAAGACGGATATCGTCTCTCTCACCGTCGTCTGCATCGCCTTTAAGAAGTCCAATACGCTTTAGCTCCTCTCGAATATCTGATGTTTCCACGTTCCAGCGCGGCTTAGAACTATCACGCCCGTGATTTCGTTCGGATTCCAGAAACTCCCGCATCTCGCTAATGCTAAGTCCGAAATCACAATAGAGATATTCGAGTAAACGCCCGTCTCTGTAGATGGGGGTACGGAACTGTTCTGTAGCCACGACCGTGCCATCAGGAAGCTCAATTTCGCTCTCAGATGGCTGTGCATCGTCTTCAACTGATTCTGGGCGGTCTACATCATGCAGTTCAAGCGCCTTGCTCACAACCGTTACATCGGCCCTAAGCTCATCTGCGATATCACGGACGCTCCCGATAAGCGGGTGTTCTGCGAGAGTTTCCAGAACCCCGTTGGCGTCTGGTGAGAGAATATCATCACTGCGGGGATATTCGCTGTAATCCCGATTTAAGAGTGGGTCACCATTACCGAAGCCAACAGCGGGATAATCTCGTTCAAATGCTGCATCGGCTTCATCTGGACGTTCATCAGCACGTTCCCCATCTCGCTCTTGTGCTTCTTCGAGTTGTTCGCTATCCAACATTACTCGCCACCCCCGTAGGCCGACCGCGGTACCGCATACCAAAGGTTGGTTGTAGCCGCTTCTACAGCGAGGATTTCAGAACCACTCGGAACGTCGCTAACCCCCGTATCGGTGTTTAGAAGGACGTAATCCTCAGTCTCAGTATGCGGGGCGACGACGGTAATAGAGAATTGCCCATCACCCCGCTCACCGCCACCGACGTAATTCGACTCTTTCCGAGATTCGCTCATATCCGCTGGTAGCTCTATAGTCGCCCCAGCAGATGGAGAAATTACGGTACTAAAAACCTCAGTCATACATTTCCCTCCGCTCATCACGGTAATCAGCAAATTCGTCGGGAATATGGGTGAATGTACCGTTGTTTGGCTCTGGATAATGCGATTTGCACCAGTAATATCCATCCTCATCAGGAAAATCAGGCAAAACAGTCCTGCATCCATCTTCAGCGCATGTTTCATCGACTACCATTAAAAGCCAACCTCCGAATCGTCTTCAGATTCTTCAATCAGTTTTAGCGCGCCTTTTCGTGCAACAAATCCAAGAGGCACAGGGACATCGAAGCAAGACTTGGCTTCGCGCAGAAGTTCTTTATCTCGACTGTTCACTCGAATTCTATCAGTTCGCTTATCTGTAGTCATTGTTGAAAATATTTGAAGTGAAACATAGCGTCCCACTTCGCCTCGTTTAATACGTACTGACGAATAAATCTCAAAGGTAGAGACGTTCTATTACCAATATTCGTTTTTAGATATTTGCGTAACGCTGAGTATTACAATCACTCTCAGAAGTCATAGAATACGGTGTGTGATTCGAGTACCGCTACCGCTGCGGGAGAGCCAAAGGGCCGCCTCACTGCTGCTGTACGGAACAATAGTGAGGCGTGTTAGGTTTGTGTATTACTTAAGTAGATAAGCACAGAAACATACATAGAGGGAGTGCGGTGACTCAGTGCTGTGTTCTGTTGTGCGGTTTGCTGTAGGTTTCATCAGCGTGTGGCTGTGACTCATACTCATCTACAGCAAACGAGTGTAGAATTATTGGTACGCTGGTAGATTATTCAATAATGTTTAAACTTGAAATCATGTGTCCGTCTATATCGTGGCACTTCGGTCGGAATAAGCAAATGGGTATGTGCAAGACTGAAAAGATGAAAATAGCCTCCAATTGTGGTGATATATCGTGGTAATTTCCTCTAATAGTTGTGGAAAGGGTAAGGATAGTTCGGAGTGTCCAGAATGTAGTAACGAATATCAGAGACTCGGAATGCACTTTAGCCATGTCCCTTCTCATCGGTCAGAATTGAGCGAGTTACAGTTGGGAGTTATAGAGTATTTGATACTACGGGGAACCACAATCCGTGATGGGGGAAACTACCCTTCTATCGACGTATTCAGTACGGATAGAGAGCTTTTACGGGCCTACGATGACCTATTGGGGTGGCTGAGTAATGGGATTCGATTGTATAGGGACTCTGATACTACCACAAAGAGATTGAACGACGTGTATGCTATCTCTACGGTCCCACATCCTGAATTTGAGAATTATACCGAAGGTAGCACGTCCGTGGAATCCCTCAGCAACGACTGTCTGAAGGCCACAATCATAACTGCTGGCACTTTTGTAGGTAACTTATTTGGTAGTCTACAAATCGACCTACGGGGCTGGGACGCAGATAGCGATAGATTCGCTGATATGCTGGCTGAGATAGGGTACGATACAGTTTCCTACGACGGTGACGGCTATGCATCTGATAACCACACGCACCGCTACCATTATTCAGACGATGTGTTGGTTTTAGAACACTACGATGCGATGAATCTGCTGGATGAAATAGACCTATCTCTCGAAACTGTAGCCGAACCGATATAACCAGCGTGGATATTACCCACACTCATCTACAAAAGAGTGTGTGTGTGGTATGTTGGCACGCTGATGGAAACCACAGCAAACCGCCCTTTAGAACACGGTCTTAGTAACCGCCTCAGCCAGCAAGAAACGTGAGTAGTCCGCCCCACTGCGGTGGGATAGGGTGTATATTGGTATACGTTCTACAGCTAATTAAATGCAACGACCATAGCACCAACACTAATCTGAATCGTAGAGTATTGAATCAGCATGAGTATTACCAACGCTCATCTACAGCAGGAGTGTAGAACTGTTGGCACGCTGATGGAAACCACAAAAACTCCCTTCGGAACACAGCACTGAGTCACCGCACAGCAATTCAACAACAGTAGCCACCACACACCACCCTTCTTACTAATTTATCTGTGCTTACTTACTTAAGTAATATAGAAGCACTACCACCCCACCACCACCGCTGAATCACAGAGAATTGTGGTGGCGGTAGTTGGGGCGGTTCTCTGCTCTCCACAGCGGTAGCGGTTGTGCGGCTTATACATTCGTACTGCAGGTTTCGTGCTATCCGAACAACCCCGTGGAGTACTGTTTGCACCCCATAGACTGTGGGGTTGGAGTGGTGCAAACGGGTTGCACGGCCCTACAGCAATACCCGAACGTCGCTACTGGTGGTATGTTCGTGGTAGCAGGTTGCTACGTACAATATTCCGTCTCTGTACGTTACATCTGTGATAGGAACGTTCTACAGCAAATATAGGGGTATAGAAACACCCATTCAACCACTCACTGAGAATAGCCCGCAAGACGAGTCTTGCATGGCCATGTAGGAGATGTTTTCCTACAGGCCACAATTCAGATTAGACGCGTTGTGTGTGCGCACGAAAGTGGGGTGCGGAGTGGGGCGGTAGTTGGGGGAGGGGGCGGTCTTTGGCTCTCCCCAGCGGTGCTGTGTGGTGCGTCTACACGCCGTCTAAGTATTCGCGCCTTTGTTCCGCCTTCTCGTCTTCAGTACGACGGTCGTAGTGTTGTTCCAGCACATCAGTTGAGACGTTCATTCTATCTGAGACGACTTTCTCAGGCACGTCTTTGCGGAGGAAGTGCGTGATAGCACCACGTCGAATAGGATGCCCGCTCACACTTGATGGGCAGTCACTCGCATTAGACATTGATTGGGCAGCCGCACACTCGTTTGGGTCACGACCATGCGGACACCCATCATCGTAGATACACGGTCGAGTAATTGCCTGAAACCACCGCCGTAGTGTTTTCACTGGTGCCCGACCGTTTTCAGTAGCGAATAATGGCACTCTCTCGTAGTCGTCTTCAATATCCATACGCTTGTGATTGATGTAGTCTTCTAACACCTCGGCTACATCTTCTGAGAGCGCACAGTACCGTTCCGCTTTCTCACCATTCTTTAGCGGGGTATCACTATCGGGCCGATGTCGAATCCGTAGGCGGTTCTGGGCGGGTTCCACGTCGTCTACATCCAAGGCGACTAACGTGCCCGTTCGAATCCCTGTATGCCATGTGAGCGCCAATAGGGCGTGTTCTCTTGATGCATAGGCGAACCGTTCCAGATAGTCTAATGCTGCTTCTGCATGGTCGGCTTCAAGCGTCTCTGTTCGAGCCTCCGTATCTCGGTTCGGAATTTCTACCCGCTCAGGTACAGACGGACTCACTGCGTCTATCGTCGTACAGAACTGTAAGAACCGCCGAACCGAGCTAACCCGCTGCGCAAGTGTTGATTGTGCTATCTCACCTTTAATGTTCAAGCGGAATCTGTGAACGGTGCGAGCAGAGATATTCCGCATATCGTCTATATCTTCTTCAGCCAACCACTCAACAAATTCATTGAGATGGAACTGTTGTAGTTCTTTAGTCGCTGTAGCCCATTCGTCTACCTTGCTTTCGAGATACAGTCGTAGTGCCTCTACGGGGGTGATAGCTTGCAGGTCGGTCGGATTGGTGTTTGCTTTCATCGTTGGTCCGAACCGCCAACAAGCAGTCGTTTCTACGACGCCGAGAACCCTCTCGCGTGGCTGCAGACCGATACGGCGCTCACCTTACAGGAGATCGCCTGACACAGAGTCCTTTTATTTGCCGGACGACGTAATGCGCCTGTGATGGATATCCCCGGCGAGGACGACCCCAACCAGAGCCCGGGGGTTCTCTCCGAAAAGAGCGAGCACGAACCCGCTGAGTTCGATCCGGAGAGCCTCGGCCCGGACGTACCCTCGCCGTCAGACAGCGATTACGATGGCGAGGCCACGGGCCTGTTCGTCAGGCTCGTTATCGTGTTCAACGTCGCGCTGCTGGCCCTCTCGCTCGGGCCGATGCTGGCCTACTTCGAGGGGCAGGTCGACCTCGGGATACGGATCTTCCTCGTCGGTGTCATCGCCTTCGGCTACGGAACGTTTCGGTACGTGAAGTTCGAGCGGGAGCGCAAATCGGACGACGACGAGGGCGAAACAGCCGAGACAACGGATACCCAGCCTGACAGCGCGGAGTCAGGCGACCACAACGGCTAACCGGCCCGATCAGCTACGGACGGCCATATGCGTACTGTGCGGGACAACGACGGCACGCGTTACTTACTGCTGAAGGAGTCCACCGAGTCGAGTCTGGTCCGGGACCCCGAAACCGGCGAACAGCGCCACGTCCCGAACGCCGATCTCGAACCCATCGAGGGTGAGTCACCGCTGGCCACGGCCGCCGCAGCGGTTCCCGACGCCGCTCGTCGCGTCCTCACAGCGGCCCACGACGACCAGGCACTTGGCCTGCTCGTGGAACTCGACGAGCGTGGGCCGGTCTCCGTGGCAGAGCTGCTTTCGGCCTACGACCTCTGTGAGAGTGACCTGCATGGCCTGCTGGCCGAGTTCCGCGCCGCCGGCCTGCTTACAGAGGCGACGGTCCACGGCCAGCGAGGGTACGACACAACTGAGACTGCCAGCGACGGGCTCGCTCAGCTTCGGGACTGAGGGCAAGTCACTACCGCACCAGGCTCAGGCCAGTTCTGCGACCGTTGCTTCGACCTGCTCGACCCGTGAGCGGTTGGTCGTGGCGTCTTTCTCAACGCGGACGAGGTCGTCCGCCGCACCGACCAGTTCTTCGTCGTGGCTGACCACCAGAATCTGCTCGACGCCGACCTCGTCGCGCATGTACTCCACGAGGTCAAGCAGTTGCGTGACGTGGCCCGAGTCCAGAAACACCGTCGGCTCGTCGAGGATGAGCGGCGGCATCGGCGCTGCGCCTTCGATACCCTCCGCGAGCAACCGGTAGATGGCACACCGCAGGCTGAGGTTGAACAGCGCCCGCTCGCCGCCGGAGAGCTGTTCGGGCTCCAGCGGCTCGCCGTCCTTTTGATACACCGTCAGCTGGTACTGCCCGTCGAGTTCGATGTGGGAATAGGAATCGTTCTGATACACCAGATCGAACGTCTGATTGAGCATCCGTTCGAGCGTTTCGACGTTGCGCTGGCGCAGTTCCGCCCGAAGTGTGCCGTACATTTCCTGTAGTTCCTCTGTCTCCTCGTACAGCGTTTCGAGTTTCTCTAGGGTCGCTTCGAGGTCCTCGCGGCGCTCCCGTAGCGACTCCAGCTCCTCGATCTCGTTTGTGACGCCGCCGATGGCGTTCTGGAGTTCGTCGCGCTTTTCGCGTTTCTCCGCCAGTGCTTCCTCGGCCTGCTCGATGTACTTTTTCGCGCGCTGCTTCTCACTTCTCGCTTCTTCGATACGGTCCTCGTCGAACGACTCAGCCAGGTCCTGCTTGCGCTCGCGTTTCTCCGCGAGCTGTTCGCGGCGCTGGTCGTTCAGTTCGGCTTGCTGACTGCGCTTCTCGCGCAGGCGCTCGATGTCGTCGTCGCAGTCGTCGATGTTCCCAAGGAGGTCTTCGACCCGCTCCAGATGCTCGATTGACTGCTTGACCTGCTGGCGCTCCTGGTTGCATTCGGCGACGACCGAACGGCAGTCCTCGGCCTGTTCGCGGGCCTCGGCCGCCTTCTCGCGTTTCGTCTCGGCCTCGGACTCGTGGTCCGCTGCTTCCTTGCGGAGCGTCTCGATGCGCTCCTGATCCGCGTCCAGCCCGTTCTCCTTCTCCTCGACGAGTTGGACGATATTCGAGCGGTTGTTTTCGAGCGTCGATAGCTCGTCGGCAGTCTCGACCAGCGCTTTCGCCGTCTCGTGTTTCGACTCTAGGGCTTCGACGTCCTCGCGGGCGTCGGTAAGCGTGGCCTCCAGCTCCGATATCCGCTCGCGGTCGTCCTCGATGGAGTCGACGTGGGGCGACTCGGCCACGTCCTGCCCGCATTCGGGGCACTTGCCGGCCTCCAGCAGCGCCTCGGCTTCTTCGAGTGACTCCCGCTCGTTCTTTAGCTTCGTCTCCAGTTCGGTTACCCGCTTCCGGGCCTCTTCGAGGTCACTGGCGACGGATTCCTTGTACGACTGTGCCTCCTCGCGGCTGGTCGGCCCATCCTCGAACTCGGCTTCGAGGTCAGCGGTCTGGTCATCGATGTCGCTGATCTGTTCGCGGCGCTCGGCGATGGTCTCCCGCGCCGCTTCGAGATCGGCTTCCAGTTCGTCGGCCTCCTCGCGCTTGTCCTCGGCCCGCGATTCGAGGTCGGTGGCGCTCTCGGCCAGCGCGTCGGCGGTGCTGCTGTGTTCCTTCGCGTCCACGCGCTGGTCCTCGATTCGGCTCTGCAGGTCGTCGTCGCGGGACTGCAGTTCGTCGAGTCGCGCGTCGACGGTGTCCGGGTCCGGCTCTGCGCTGTCGAGGTCTGTTTCGGCCACCGTTTCCGAGAGCTCCTCCCGTAGCGACTCCCGGTGGTCCTGCAGGTCGCTGATCTGCTCTTTGAGCTCGGTTCGTTCCGTCTCCGTCTCGGTGATAGTCGCTTCCAGATCCTCGATGTCGGCTTCGAGGGTCGACAGTTCGTCGCGTTTCTCTTCGTACTCTTCGAGGACGGACTCGGCCTGGGTGAGCGTCTCCTCGGCGGTGGCCTTCTGGTCCTCGATGTGCTCGATCTCGTCCTGCAGATTGGATTCCTGCGTTTCCAAACTGTTCAGGCGCTCGTGAAGCTCTTTCTCCTCTTTCTCCTGAATCTGCTCGTCGAGTTGTGAGAGTGCCCCCTGTTTGTCATCGCGCACGCGGCCGACGCCGACGCGGGCATCGCTGGCCCGCTCGCGGTACGCCTCCAGTTTCCCGAGTTGCAGGAGGTCGTCGAGCATATCCTGCCGGTCGCCGGGGGAGGCGTTGATGAGTTTGTTCACCTCGCCCTGACGGACGTAGGCGCAGTTGACGAACGCCTCGCTGTCCATCCGCAGGAGTTCCGTAACGCGTCGGCGCACATCGCGCGCGCCTCCGTAGTTCCCTTCGGGCGTCTCCAGAACGCATTTCGCCGTTGTCGGCTGCGCTCCGGTCGCGCGGACCCGGCGCGTGAGGTGGTAGTCGCCGCCGGCGTGGGAAAACCACAGTTCGACAGTACAGTCGTCGGCCCCGATGGTGACCACGTCACCGAGGTTTTCGTCCAGCGCTTTCGAGCCGTACAGCGCGAAGAAACAGGCCTCAAGCAGGGAGGACTTCCCGCTCCCGTTGAGCCCGTGGATGACGGTCACGCCGTTGTCCAGTCGCAGGTCAGCATCGTCGTAGCACTTGAAGTTGGATAGTTTGACGCGTTCGAATTTCATTGTCGACCCTCCATTACAGGAACTCCTCGACGCTCGCCTGGCCATCGTCGTCTGTGCCGTCGGCCTCGTTCACCGCCGCTCCGTCTTCAGTATCGTCCTCGTCCGTGCTTGCGGCCGCATCTGTGCCGTCTGCTCCATCGCTCGCGGCCGTCTCAGCGTCGGCTGCGAGGGCGTCTGAACCCTTAGAGAGCAGTTCACGAACGTGCCGTTCGACCTCGTCTTTGACGCTCGCATCGGCGACCTTCGAGGCGCGAATGGTCTCGTCGATGTCGTGGGCGGCCTCACTCAGTCCGAGGTCGCGGACGCGCTCGGTGACGGCGTCGTCGGGGTCGGCGAAGCTGATATCCGTTTCTTGCTCCTCGGCCGTAATTTCCCGGTGGTCGGTGACGCGAGCCACGAGCGCCCCTCGGTCAAGCGCGAACGATTCGACGCTGGCTGGGGTCACTGGGTCGCCGTCGCCGCTGATAGAGACAATGACGACGGCGTCCTCCAGGTCGTGCTGGCCGACGCGGCTCCGAACCCGTTCGACACCCTCTTCCGGGCCGAGGTCAACGTCGACGAAGACGAACTCGCGGGTGTCGAGGCCGCGGCGGGTGATACGGACCTCATCGTCGAAGGTGACGATATTGTAGCCGCGGTCCTCTCGTTCGCTCGCACTTGCGCGCTCGGTCGACCCGCAGTAGGTGACCCAGGCGTCCTCGACCTGCTGTTTGCCGGGGTCGTGGTTGTCGCCGAGCAACATCGCGTCGAAGGTCACCGACGACTCGGCCAGGATTTCTTCGGCGTCCCAGTCGCCGTAGTCGAAGGGCTGGAACAGGCCGTGAGTGACCAGCGCGGCGCTGTCGGCGTCGTGGGCGGCGAAGTCGTAGTCGAGGTCGTCGCGCTGCGAGCGCGGGACGAAATCGAGGCCGTAGAAGGCGGTGTCGCCGACGACCGTCGGCTCGTCGTCGAGCCGCGTCGCCAAGCCCAGCGACTCGTACAAATCGAGCCACTGGGCGTCCCGTTTGGCTTCATGGTTACCCACGACGGCGAGAAACGGAACATCGGCTTCGGAGAGTTCTTCGAGAACGGTCAGCGTGCCCATGATATCAGCCAGCGCCGGACGGCGGTCGTGGAACAGGTCACCGGCGTGGACGACGGCGTCGGCGTCGTCCGCGATGGCGTCTCGGACCACCTGCCGGAACGCATCGAGGAAGTCGTCCCGTCGGTCGGGGACGTTGTACTGCTGATACCCGACGTGGGTATCGCCGGTGTGTATCACCCGTGTCATTTGCCCACCCGTAAGCCAGCGCCACCTAAAGGGGTATCGTGACCGCAGTGAGAGTGGTCGACCCGGTGGCTACGACCCATCGCTGGGCCCCGCCGCGGCGTCCCGGTACCGCCGGAACGCTCGCAGAGCCGCCCGGCCCTCGTCGGCCAACCCGCTCACTTCGTGTTCGGCCTGTGCGACGGCCGCTTCGAGTCGCCCGACACCGAACGTCTCGACGAAGGCGACCGCCTCGTCTAAATCGTCGGTCGCCTGGGTCGCTCGCTCAATGACTGTCCGATAGTCGGCGTTGCCGCCTGTATCGTGGGTTCTAATCCGGCCTGCGCTACAGTCGCCCTCTCCGTCGGCTATTCCCATCGTCCCGCCTCCGTCGTCGCTGTTGTCGGCCTCCCCGTCAGCTAGTGCCGCGAGTGCCGCTTTCACCTGGTCGCTATCGGCCATAGAACGGCGTGGCCACGGCATCCGAAATAAACGTTTGCTGGCTCCGGGTCAGTTGATGGCGCGTTCGAGAACCCGTTCAACTCGAACCGATTGAAAAAGCGTACAGTTTGGCGAGGTGACTGGTTCGATAGAATTAACAGCCCAGTCCCGGTGGTACAGGACGAAAATCCACTGTCGGATGGCCTCCACAATGTCTCTACGCGCACTCCGCTCCGACGACAACGCGCTCTCCCCGGTCACAATCGTCGCGCTACTGATTCTGGCAACCCTGCTCATTTCCGTCGTCCTCGCGCTGTTCATCCTCGGCGGGTGAGGCGGGACGAGCACTTGCTGGCAGCAGCCGGTACGCTTCCCGCAGTCCCCCGTCCGAGCGTTCAAATACCAGCACGCGACCAGGGCCGGGCATGACAGATATCGAGACGCTGGCCGAACGGCTCCGCACGGTCGAACGCGCGGTCACGGACGGAACGACTGAGTTCCCGGAGGTGACGGAACTCGCTGAGTTGGAGAGCCGCGTGGCCACCGTCGAGCAGCGTATCGACGACATCGACGAGCGGACGGCGGAGCTCGAAGCCGCCACGCAGGCCCTCCGCGGCTACGTGGGGAACATCCGCGCGGTCAACGAAGATGTCGAGCAACGCGCCGACGCGGCGCTGGCGGCGACCGACCGACTGGAAGTCCGACTCGACGAGGAACTGGCATCGCCGTCGGCATCTGACCCATCAGCGGCGGGGACCGACCAGTTACGGGCGGAGGCGGTACAAGGCCATCCAGGCTTGTCGGATAGCGGCGAGCACACAGAAGCGAACGCCACGACCGGGAAACCGACCGATTTCTCCGCCATCACCGACGGCGGTGATCCCGACGACGAGACCACTGACGCGGGCGTTATCGGACGTATCCGTGCGCTGCTGTGATATACCGGCTGGTTCTCGCCGTCGCGGTCATGACCGCACTTGTCGGTGCAACAGCGCCAGCGCTATCGACGGCCCGAGCAGACGCAGCCAGTGGTGCCATGGAGCGTCAACTGGACGAACTGGGGGCCGAATTGACCACTTTAGTCGAGACTGACGACGCGACGGCGAACGGTGACGCGCGGCGCGCGGTGGAGATACGACTCCCCCCGCGGACCTACACGAATGCCGGCGTCAGTCACCTGCAGTTCGCGGAGCGGGCTGGTGTCGGCGTCGTGACATGGACAGTCGAGTCTCGGAAACAGACCGAGCGGCTGGTCGGTATCCCGATCCGAACGACAGCGACGACCGACCGGCTCGACGAACCCGGTACACATCGACTCGTGTTCGTCTTGACGCGGTCGGACGGCCAGCGGGTGCTGCGGGTCCATCGGTTTAAGTCCGAAGCCGCGGCGAGGGGGAGCCATGCGTGAGTGGCTCTTCGGGTCATCGGCGTCGGACTGCCGCTGTGAAACGGCAATCGAGGGTGAGCGGCTGGTAGTGACGGCGGACCAGTGTCCGGGCGGTGGTGACCTCGCCGCGTCGGCTGACTGCCGGGCGACGGTCGTCGATTCGCTCTCGTCGACCGGTATCGATACCGTCGTCACGGAGCAAGCAGGACAGGAGCGAGTGTACGTCGACCGGGCGGCAGCGGTACTCACCGCGGCTGGCCGGTTCGCGACCAGAGTCGCCTCGCTGGACGACCGCCTCGCAGACCGCGCTCGCCGGGACCCCGTCGCTGCCGCCGCGGAGGCAGTCGGCCGAGCGGGGCCGGTCGCTGACCTGGCAGCGGAGACCGGGTTGGCGGTCGCCACAGAAAGCTTCGATACCAGCGAGCAGGCGCTCACTGCATACACTGGGCCAACGATTAGCGACACCCGCGTCGGGGCAGCGCCACCAGTGGACGCAGCGCTTCGGGACCAGCAGACGCTCCCGACAGAGGCCGTCGTTCGGCGATACGACACGCGCAGCGACCACCTGCCGATGTATCATATCGAGCCCCGCGAACAGCGGTTCGACGCGGACACGATGGAGACGCTCGTCGAAGCGTACGAGCGAGTCGCCACCGCTGCCGCCGACGGCGGCTGTCACCCGTACGACGCAGCTACCGCGGTGGCCGGCGACAGTACGACGGCAACCGCTGTCGGTGCCGTGCTGGAGAAACACACGGGCGGGCTCGGGATTCTGGAAGATATCTTCGCCGATCAGCGGGTGTCCGACGTGTTCGCGACAGCCCCAGTGAGTGATACCCGGCTCCGAGTGCGTTGTGACGGCGAGACGATGCGAACGAATGTCCGCCTGACGCCGGCGGGCGCGAACACGCTGGCGTCGACGTTCAGACGGTCGAGCGGCCGGGCGTTCTCGCGAGCGAGCCCGACGCTCGATGCAACGGCGACGGTGGCTGACCGACAGATTCGCGTCGCTGGCGTGAGCGAACCGGTCAGCGACGGCCTCGCCTTCGCCTTTCGCGCCCACGACAGCGACGTGTGGCGACTGGCCGACTTCGTCGACAACGGGACGATGCCGACAGCCGTCGCCGGGCTGCTCTCCGTCGCCGCGGAGCGCGGCGGGGCCTGCCTCGTCGCCGGCCCCCGCGGTGCGGGCAAGACGACGACACTCGGGGCGTTGCTCTGGGAACTCCCCCACGAGGTCCGGACGCTACTCATCGAGGACACGCCCGAACTGCCGGCGTCGTCACTGCAGTCCGACGGCCGGGACGTACAGGCGCTTCGGACCGCCAGCGGAGAGGGGCCGTCGGTCGACGCCACGGAAGCCCTGCGGACCGCGCTCCGGCTCGGCGAGGGCGCGCTCGCCGTTGGGGAGGTCCGCGGCGAGGAGGCCAGCGTTCTCTACGAGGCGATGCGTGTCGGTGGCGGCGACGGGGCCGTCCTCGGGACGATTCACGGCAACGGCCCCAAAGCGGTTCGGGAACGGCTGGTGTCTGACCTCAGCGTCCCGGTGCAGTCGTTCGCTGCGACGGACCTCGTGGTGACGCTGGCTCCGCCCGCGTCGGAGCACGGCCGCGGCATCGCATCTGTCGCGGAAATCGTCTCCCACGGCGACGACGTTTCTTTCGAGATGCTCTATGAGCGCAATGGGCCGACAGCGACAGCCACCGGTCGCTTAGAGCGGGGTAGCAGCCGTCTGGTGGAGTCGCTCGCCGCACCCGGCGAGTCCTATGCTGAGGTACGCGACACTATCGAGGCGCGAACCGAACGATTCGAGGAGTCAGTGGCTGTCGAGACACGCGGGAACGAACCGCCCACAGACGAGGCCCAGCCGTGAGACACGCCAGCGGTTCAGACGACTCCGGCGACAGCGCGAGCACGGCACCAGCCGCACCGCTCACAACCGCGGTCGGTGCGACCTATCCTGACACTATCGAGGTACCAGACGACTACCGGCGAGCGTGTCGGCTGCTCTCGGTTTCGGCCCCGCCTGAAGCACTGCTGACGGCGAGCTACGCCGTTTCGGTGTGTGGCTCCCTGCTCGCACTGCTCGCCGCTGTGACGGTGACCGGACTGCTGGCGACGACTGTCAGCCTCGGACTCCTCGCTCTGTCCCTGAGCGTCGCGGCGCTGGGACGGTACGGCGTGCCGTTCGCCGCCGAAGCAAAGCGGATTCGAGCGCTGGGGACCGCGCCGTCGCTCGTCACGACACTGGTGCTCGGCGCAACGCTGTGGCCCAGTGCTGAGCGGGCGGCGGCGTTCGCCGGACGGGCCGGAAACGGCCTGCTCGCCACACGGCTGCAACACCATCGACAGCGAGCCGCGGGCACGCCACGGAGCGGTCTGGGAACGTTCGCGGCGGCCTGGAGCGACCGGTTCCCGGCGCTCGAACGCGCAGTCGGACTGGTCGAGAACGCGACGGCGGCCCCAGCCGAGGAACGGCCCGAGGTCCTCGAACGCGCGCGGCGATGCATCCTCGACGGGACGCGCGACGAGATGGCGGCCTTCGCGGCCTCGCTCCGCGGCCCAGCGACCGGCCTGTACGCGTTCGGTGTGCTCCTACCGCTGGCGATGGCGTCGCTGTTGCCCGCCGCCGCTGCCGCGGGTGTGCCAGTGACCGCCCCTGTGCTGGTCGGGACCTACGTCGTGGTCTTGCCCGGCGCACTGTTGGTCGCCTGTTGCTGGCTCCTGGGCCGGCGACCGGTCGCGTTCCCGCCGGCGACAATCCCGCGAAGCCACCCGGACGTGCCGGCATCGGCACTCCCGTCAGTTGTGGTCGGCATCGTCGCCGGAATCGGGGGGTGGCTCCTTGCCGGCGCGCTCGTCGCTGCGTGGGCGTCTCCTATCGGGGCACTCGGGGCCGGCGTCGGGAGCGCGCTCGTCAGCTACTACCGACCCGTCGCCGAGGTCCGGGACCGCGTCACCGACATCGAAGCGGGCCTCCCCGACGCGCTGTCTGCCGTCGGTCGACGGCTGGACCGCGGCCAGTCAGTCGAAGCCGCGCTCGTCGAGGCTGTCGACGAGACTCCCGAACCGACCAGCGCCGTCATCGAAGCCGCCGTCGCGCGTCAGGAGCGTCTCGGCACCAGCGTCGAGGGGGCGTTTCTGGGTCCCGGCGGCGCGCTCGCTGATGTTCCGAGCCATCGGGCCCGTCGGGTGGCGACGCTGCTGGATACGGCCGCGACAATCGGGCCACCGGCAGGGGAGTCCGTGACGACGATGGGTGAGCATCTGGATGCGCTCCGCACCATCGAGCGTGAGACGCGTCGTGACCTCTCGCAAATAACCGAAACGCTGTCGAACACCGCCGCGCTGTTCGGGCCGCTGATCGGCGGTGCGACGGTTGCGCTGGCCGGGTCGATGGGCGGCGGCGAGCAGTTCAGCACTATTTCGAGCGCGCTGCTGGGCCCGGTCGTCGGCTGGTACGTTCTCGTCCTGGCTGTCCTGTTGACGGCGCTGTCGACGGGCCTGCACCGGGGCCTCGACCGGGCGCTCGTCGGCTACCGAACCGGTCTGGCGCTCCTGTCGGCCACGGCCACCTTCCTCGTCGCCGTGGTCGCTACCGGGCTGCTGGTCTGAGTGTTTAAATCGGAGGCCGCGGCCAGGCCGTTCTATGTTCGAGACGTACGTCGATACGCTGTACCTCTGGGTCGGTCTGGGAACGGTGAGCGTGGCCGTTCTTGGCGTCGTCGTCGGCCTGCCGACGACCGCACCGCCGGACGCGACGGCGACAGCCGCAACTATCGATGAGGTCACCACCAGCCCGCCCGGGTCCGTCGCACACCGACGAGTCGTCGCTACGGAGTGGCGGTTTAACGGGCGTGACCTCCGCCTTCGCAACGACGGCGGGACAGCCACCGCACGACTGATCCGAGCGGCTGTCCCGGCGCGGACCGACCGGCTACAGGCTGTGTTGAACGGTGAGCGACCGAAGGCGGTGTACGACTCGCCCGACGCCTTCCGTCGGGACACCCGCCAAACTCGGGCCGGTGACGACGGGTGGCGACCGGCCCCCGACCGACTGACGGTCAGGCACGTCGCCTGGGGAGGGACCGATGTCACCATCGTCGGATAGAGCGACGACGGAGCCGCTGGCCGCACTCGTCGCCGTCTTCGCCGTCACGCTCGGCGTGGCGCTGTACGCCGGCGTAGTAGACGAAGCATTCGGAACGTTAGATGATGACCGCAATATCGCCACCCCGACCGCCGATGCTGTGGAACAGCGGCTCTCGTCGGCCGGCATCGTTCAGCCCGGCGCGCTCGACACCGCGCTCGATGCAGTGCCGGCGAATTACCACGGGAACGCGACCATCACGGCGACGGCTGGCGGGCGATGGAGCAGTGGCCAGAAGCCACCGAGCAGCGCCGACACCGAAACCAGAACAGTGAGCGTGCAGGTCGGGCCGGGGGCAGTCCGCCGGGGAACGCTCACCGTTCGGGTGTGGCGATGACCCGAGCCATGAGCGCCGTCGCCGACGTGACGGTGTTTCTTCTGCTCGTCGGTGCGGCCGCAGGGACTCTCGTGAGCGGTGTCGGGGTGGAAAAGCCGGTAGCAACCCCAAACCCTGCGGCCGAGCAAGCGTCGGCGCTGGCGACGAGCACCACGAGCGTCGAGTACGATTTGCTCGTCCCACCGTCCGACCGCCACAGGCCACCCGACCACGCCACGCGACGGCAGCGGACGAGCCACGGGACCGTCGCGGAACTGCTCGGTGAGGCGGCGATGAGCGGTGTCACCGTGGACGGCGAGCGGGTATCGAGCGCCGGCACGGACTTCGAGTCCCGAGTCGCTGCGGCGACGCGTGACAGACTCCACAGCCGTGGGCATCGAACGTCCGTCCGCGTCACCTGGGCACCGTATCCCAGTGCGCCAGTCAGCGGCGAGTACCGCGTCGGCGACCGGCCCCCTGACAGCGTGGACGTTCGGGCGGCGACGGTAACAGTTCCGAGCGGGATGGAGGCCGTCTCGGAGCCGGCCCGTGAAGCAGCAAAGACAGGCGGCTACGACGGCGTGGCGACGGTCGTAGCTCGGAGCGTCGTCGACGGGCTGTTCCCGCCGACACAGTCGCGGTACGCTCTCCGTGGCGACTACCCCTCGGACGTGCTGCTGGCCGCGCGGTACGAGCGCATGGCCGACCTGACGGGGGCGAGCGTTGCCGTTGAGCAGCAGTCGGCGACAGAAATGAACCGCGACCTGACCGCGGCGCTCGCCGCCCGGCTTCGGACCGACATGCGGTCGCGGTACGACTCGCCAGCGGACGCCGCCAGCGCCGTTCAACTAAGCCGTGTCCGCGTCACTGTCAGGACGTGGTCTCCGTGAGGGACGACACCCGCGGCCGGATCCCGTTCGCGTTGCTCGGCGTCCTCCTTCTGGTAAGCAGCCTCACGCTGGCCCCGACGTTCGTTAGCGAGCCGGCCCCGAGCGAAACAGCCGTCGAGCGGGCGCTGAATCAGGCCACGGCGGAGACGCAGGTCGCCGTGCGGGACGGCGTCTCGACGGCCGGCCGGCAGGCGGCCGCGAACCCGGTCGTCACGCCGGCCGATACGCCCACTGGCCGGGTGCTGAACGGCTCGACGGCGTTCCGGGACTCGCTCAGAATCCGCGCCTATCTCCGGGTTGCGGACCGACTGGAGCGCGTCACCGGCCGAAGCGGTGACGTGACCGTGACCGCCAGTTTGCCGACGGTTTCTAACGCGAGCGACCTCCGGGCTGCGAAACGTCGCGTCTCGGTCGAACGCGCCGGGCCGAACGAGACCGCGATGCGGGCGACGGTCGAGAATATCGTTCTGACGGTTCGGCGCAACGGAGCGGTGGTCTCGACACGGCGGGTTTCGCCGACCGTCGTCGTTCCGAACCAGGCGCTCATGCTCCACGACCAGGTGTCAACCTACCAGACGCGGTTGAACAACGGTCTGGACAAGCCGGGCCTGAGCCAGCGGATGACAGCGCGGCTGTACCCGATGGCGTGGGCGAGAGGATATGCCCAGTACGGCGGCGCAGGCGTCGAGAACGTCGTCGCGAACCGGCACGTCTCGCTGGCGACGAACGGCGCACTGCTCGGCGTCCAGCGGTCGACCTTCGGGCGGAGTGACCCCGCCGGTCGTCGTGCTCTGACAGAGGCGACAGCGATGACGGGAATCGAAGACGTCGTTCGGGGGAGCAGGGGTTCCGCTGTCTCCAGCGACGTGCTCGATCAGGCCGACTACAAACCGGTCAGCGAGACGCCGCCGCGCCCGAAGTCCACGGCCAGTCCGAGCCCGGGGGATTCGATGACCATCGGCGTCAACGAGACGGCCGACACCGCGTTCCGGTCCGTCACCGAGCCGTCGGCGCTCAACGAAACGCTCGAAGACGCGTACACCGTCGAGGTAGCGCTGGAAGTCGACGAGCACCGACTGGGCGGGGGGCCGCCGGGGAAGCCGGCCTCGCCGGGCAGCGAGTGGACACTAGTCGCCGACCGGACGACTACATCCGTTGAGGCGGTCGGGAACGCCAGCGGGGGTGTTGCGACGCCGGACGGCTGGCACAGATTGGAGACGTTCAGCCGGACCGTCGAGCGACAGTACACGCGGACCGCCGTCTGGCAGAACGGGTCAGTGCGTCGGCGCACGACTGTGTCGAGCACCGCGCGCTATCGCGTGACCGTCGCCGTCGTCGGCCGCCATCACGGCCGCTCAGTGGCACCGAACCGCTCGATTCGGACCGCACACGACGCCAGCGCAAGCCCGTTGAACGGGTCGAACCTCGCCGATGTGGAGCCGAAAGCGATGGACAGGCTCGTCGGCCACGCCGGGGGGAGAGACGAGACCGCCGAGCGAGTCGTCGACGACAGCCTGGGCCGGACGGAAGCGACGGTGACGGCCGACCGACCACCGGAACTGCACGAGTGGGTGTATCGGGACCTGATGGCTCTACGGGAGCCAATCCGCAACACGACCGTCACCGTCGAGCGCGGACGTGTAGGGACCTTCGAGACGAATCCCCCGCGGGAACTTCGGGAGCGGGTCGCACAGCGCCGTGCCGACCTCGCGGCCGTGCCGGACACCTACGACAGTACGGCCCAGAAGGCCCGCGCCGCGGCCCGGCTGACCTATCTGAATGCAGTGTTGACGGAGCTAGATAGGCAGGCCTCGGTTCGGGACAGTAACCGGAAGCGAGTCGACGCACAGCTAACGGAACGCACCGAGGGGTCGCTGCGTGCCCTCCGGAAAGGATTGACGGCCCGTGAGACGCGCGTCCCCCGGTCACGCCCGGTCCCGGTCGGTCCGGCCGGTCCCGTCAGGACGCGGGTCGATACGCAAACGCCGTATCTGACGCTGGCCGAACTGAACGAGAGTCGGTATCGCGCGCTGGACGGAAGCGAGCATCCGCTGGTGGCGCGGAACGCGAACGTGTTCACGGTCCCCTACGGCGACGCCGCCGACGCCGTCGTTGGCGGTGCGTTCGAGGGTGGCGATAGGGTGCGCCTTGCAACGGCAGCGAACGCACTCGCAGCCGCGAACGAAACCCTCGAAGACGAGTCGAGCGCCACGCTCGCTTCGGAACGTGATGCGCTCCAGCGGGAGGTGGAAGCGGCCAACGAGGAGCTGACGACGACGCTCTGGCTGGCAGTCTCCCAGCACACTGAAGCTGAACAGGGCGAGAGCAAGGCCATTGTCACTGAAGCGCTGTCGCCATGGGACACACCGGCGGCCCGAGCGCTGGCGCTGACCAACGGCTCCGCGCAGGAACGGGTCGCCCACGTCGCCGGTGCCCGGCTGAACCTCACGCGGGTCGAACGCGACCGTCTCCGCCTGACGCTGCTCTCAGTCGACACGCCAGCGACCAGACCGACGCTGGAGTCGACAAACGGGACGGCCTCGGCGGTACGGTCCGTTGCGAAAGACGAACTGAGCAAAGCGCTGGCGAACGCAGGGGAACAGAAGGTCCAGCAGTTCGCGAAGAAGCGTCTCGGAACGGACAAACTGCCGGCTGGCCTCCCGCTGGCACCGCCGGTCACCCCCTGGTACGCGACGGCGAACATCTGGTGGGTTACCGTCAAGGGCGAGTACGCCAGGTTCGCCGTCTCTGCGAGTCACGGCCCGCCGAGGGAGCCAGGCGCACGGACCACCTATGCGCGTGACGGGCACAACGTCACGCTCGACGTGGACGACGACGGATCGACAGAGCGATTGGGTACCGCCGACCGCGTCTCGTTCAGCGCCGATACGGGCGTTGTCGTCGTGGTACCGCCCAAACCGCGCGGGGTCGGTGACAAGGGCGGGACCGCCGTGGAGGAATCGAGCGGGTGGCCGCACGCAGGTACCTGACCCCGGGCCGCATAACGGAAGTGAAATACCCCGGGGCCATACCGACACCCATGCTTCGAGGCGAGTTTCCGGACGCGGGCGAGCAGTCCCACGAGGAGTTACTGGCGGCCTACAGCACTGTGCTGGCCGAGACAGTCGAGACAGTCGGCATCGAGGAAATCGTCGCCGAGACCGATCTCGATCAAGCGACAGTGACAGCGTTCGCCGACAGCGATATCGGCGACCGAACGCTCGATGAGGCGGTCTCGGTCCTGGCGACCCACCCGAACCGGCCGGACGCCGACGCGCTGCAGGCCGAGGCGCAAGACATCCTCCTGATGGGGATGACGACAGCCGTAATGGACGTGGAATCGCTGGCCTCCGGCATCGACGACGAACTGGAGCCGAAGGAGATCCAGCAGAAAATCGAGGGTAGATACCCGGTGACACTGGCCGAGTACGCCCTCCTGCACAGCTACATCGAGGGGGAGAAGCGGTGACGGAACGCGTCGCCATTCTAGGCTGTGGCTACGTCGGCTTGGAACTCGGACGGCAGTTGCGGAGCAGCCACGAGGTCGTGGGCGTTCGCCGGTCCGACGACGGCATCGCAGCTATAGAGGACGCCGGCTTCGAAGCGGTCCGCGCCGACGTGACCGACCCCGAGTCGCTGTCGGCGGTGCCGGACGCCGACTGGCTCGTCTTCGCCGCGAGTTCCGGCGGCAGGGGAGCTGAGGCCGCCCGCGAAGTGTACGTTGAGGGACTCCGGACGGCTATCGACCACTTCTGGTCGCGGGCGGACCCGCCCGAGCGACTGGTGTACACCTCCAGCACCGGCGTCTACGGCGACCACGACGGCGCGTGGGTCGACGAAGAGACGGGGCTGGACCCACAGACCGAGAAGACCGAGGTACTGGCCGAAGCAGAGCGCGTAGCCCGTGAGCGCCCCGTGGAACACGGCGGCCACGGCTCGGTCGCTCGCTTCGCCGGCCTGTACGGCCCGGACCGCTACCGACTGGAGCGGTACCTGGAGGGACCGGTGACGGCCGGCTACCTGAACATGGTCCACCGGGCCGACGCGGCCGGGGCCGTGCGCCACCTGCTGACGGGAGACCACCGGGAGGAAGTCGTGCTGGTCGTCGACGACGAACCCGTCGAGAAGTGGGCATTCGCCGACTGGCTGGCCGAACAGTGTGACGTCCCGTTCCCGCCGAAACAGACGACAGCGGAACGACTGGCCGACGACAGCCTCTCGGAGACGGCGAAGCGCCGTATCCAGACGAGCAAGCGATGCTCGAACAATCGGCTTCGGGAACTGGGCTACGAATTCGAGTACCCGACCTTCCGGGAGGGGTACCGCGACGCCGTCCGGGAATACCGGCAAAATTAGCTGTATCGGGGGCGAACTTTATTACTGATAGGCTGGCGAACAGCGTGGTATGACACGCGTTGCCGCCGGCGGACTCCAGATCGACGCCGCCGCGGCGTTCGCTAGCGAGAACCCCCTGCTGGTCGCTGGTGTCGCTGTGGTTCTTCTCGCCCTCCTCGGTGCCGGCATCTGGTTGCGTCGGTATCTCAACCGAACGCCCGGCGAACGACTGCGTCGAACGTTGACCCACTACGACCGGATTACGGTGTTGATGCACCCGAATCCCGATCCAGACGCGATGGCCTCTGCTCTGGCTGTCAACCAACTCATCGCCGGCACCGAGACATCGGCGTCGCTACAGTACCCGGGGGAGATACGCCGTCCGGAGAACCGGGCCTTCCAGACGGTGTTGGATCTGGACTTCGACCACATCGAGACTGTCAACGACATCAACGGGGAGGCAGTCGTCCTCGTCGACCACAACACGGCACGCGGCTTCCCCGGGGCCGAGGAGGTCGAGCCGGTTGCCGTCATCGACCATCATCCCGGCAACGGGAGTGGCAACGAGTTCACCGACATCCGGTCCGACTACGGGGCCTGTGCGACCATTTTCGCGAGCTACTTCAATCAGTTAGAGTTCGAGTTCAGCGACACGGGGGAGAGTATCGATATCGACGCGGCACCGGCAGAAACCATCCCCTGTGCGCTGGCAACGGGGCTGATGTACGGCATCCAGTCAGATACCCGGTCGCTGACAAACGGGTGTGAGTCCGAGGACTTCGCGGCCGCTGCGTTCCTCTACGATGGGATGGACAGCGATTTGCTCAACCGTATCGCGAACCCGCAGGTCGACGCCGAAGTCCTCGACGTGAAATCCCGAGCCATCGGGAAACGAGAGGTGCGAGCGCCCTACGCGTTCAGTGATGTGGGCGAGGTGTCGAACACGGACGCGATTCCGCAGGCGGCGGACGAACTGGAGACGTTAGAGGGCGTCTCAGCGGTCGTCGTTGTCGGCGAGAAGAAAGGGACCATGCGCATCGCCGGGCGCTCGCGGGACGACCGGGTCCACATCGGCCGGGCGATAGAGGCCGTCGTCGACGATATCCCGATGGCCGAGGGCGGCGGCCACGCTCGGATGGGCGGCGGCAAGGTCCCGGTCGAGCACATGGCCGGCCTCGGCCCCAGTAACGGCGTTTCCCGGGAAGATTTCCGCGAGCGGGTGTTCGATGCGATGAGCGGCGAACTGTGACAGGCGACTCCTGCGCTGTCGCCGACTCCAGTGAATCTCTGTCCTTTTGTCACTGCCCGACCAACACCCGGTATGGCCACACGGGAGGCGACCTGGGCGTACCGGGACGACCACGACGAGTTCGCGCGCACGTTCTACCGGCGGTTCGGCGACGGCGTCGTCTCCAGCATCGGCATCGGAACGTACCTCGGCGACCCGACCGACGAGCGGGACGCGAGTTACCACGACGCTATCGTGACGGCACTCGAATCCGGCATCAACGTCGTCGACACGGCGATAAACTACCGTCACCAGCGCTCCGAGCGGGTCGTCGGCGACGCCGTCGCGGACGCCGAGGTGGACCGCGATGCGATTGCCGTTGCGACGAAAGGAGGGTTCATCCCGTTCGACGGAGAGCGCCCGGCGGACCCCGGCGCGTTCGTCCGGTCGGAGTACCTCGACACCGGCATCGTGGACCGCGACGACCTCGTCGCGGGCCAGCATTGCATCGCGCCCGACTACATTGACGACCAGGTCGACCGCTCGCTCGCGAATCTGGGGCTGGACACCATCGACCTCTACTACGTCCACAATCCGGAGACACAACTGAAGTCCAAGTCCCGTGAAGCGGTGTACGACCAGCTAGAGGCGACCTTCGAGCGACTGGAGGAGCGCGCTGCAGCCGGCGACATCGAGCACTACGGTGTCGCGACGTGGGAGGCGTTCCGCGTGGCCGCTGCCCACGACAGCTATCTCTCGCTGCCCGAGGTCGTCGAGCGCGCACGCGCCGCGGCAGAGACGGTCGGCAACGCGGCGACGCATCTCCGCGCGATTCAGTTGCCGTTCAACGTCTCGATGGCCGACGCGTTCACCGTCGAATCCCACGACGGCGCGGAGGGGGCGCAGTCGGCGCTGTGGTTCGCTCACGAGGCCGGGCTGGACGTGTTCACCAGCGCATCCATCATGCAGGGCAAGCTGGCCGCAGCGGTCCCAGACGACGTGGCGGCGAAGCTCTCGGGCGAGACGAGCGCACAGCGCGCCATCAACTTCGCACGCAGCGCGCCGGGCGTGACCTGCTCGCTGGTCGGCACGGGCTCGGTCGAGCACGCCCGGGAGAACGTCGATGCCGGTCGGTACGAGCCGCTCGGTGCGGACGCGTTCGACGCCGTCTTCGAGTAGCTAGCTGAGTTCCTTCCACTTACCGTCGCACTCGGGGCAGACGCGCACTTTCCCGACCTCGTCCGGGTCGTTCTCCGTCGCGAGCGGCTCGTCACAGCTGGTACAGGAGAGCCGTCCGTAGTTGTCCTTCTCGACGTCGCCGGCCCGGAGGGCCTTCCTCACTGAGTCCATACCTGCCAGTGTGCTACCCGCGTGTAAAAACCCCGTGGCGGCGTTCCGGAACGTTGTTCATGGCTTCCGGTCTATCACCGGTCGTGTCTCGTCGCCGTATCTTCGGCTCGCTGTTGGGGATGGTGTTCTGCATCAACCTCGCGAGAGTCGTCTTTGCACCACTTATCGAGCCGATCCGGGCGACGACGGGTGCGTCCGATGCGACGCTCGGACTGCTCGCAACGATGGCCTGGGCCGGGAGCGCCCTCCCGAGGCTTCCCACCGGCGTCCTGCTGACCCGGATATCGCGGGCGAAGGTCATCTTCGGCTCCGGTGTCGTGTTGACGCTCGGGACGACGTTCACCGCGTTCGCGTTCGACCCGACGTTGTTGCTCGTCGGCGCGTTCACTATGGGGCTTGCCAGCGGCGTCTACCTGACTGCGGCGAACACGCTGGTCAGCGAACTGTACCCGGAGCGGCCCGGCCGCGCCCTCGGGCAACATGGGGTCGCTTCCCAGCTCGCCGCCGTCGGCGCGCCGGCGCTGATCTCGTTCGTACTCATCGTCGGAACGTGGCGGACCGCGCTGCAGGGGATAGCGGTCGCCGCGGGACTGGTGACCATCGCGTTCACGCTCATTGCGAGACGCTCGCAACTCCCCGACGCCGGGAGCGAAGACCGCGACCTCCTCGGCGCGGCGCGCGCCCAGTGGCACATCATCGTCACCAGCGTCGCCACCATCGGCGTCGCGGGCCTGGTCTGGAACGGACTGTTCAACTTCTACGTCACCTACGCCACGAGCGTTGGGCTGTCCGCGGGGTTAGGTCGAACGCTGCTGTTGCTCGCGTTCGGCGCCGGCGTACCGGCCTTCTACGTCAGCGGTCGGCTGGCCGACCGTCTCCCGTCGATTCCGTATCTCCTGACGATTCTGGCGGCCTTTACCGGCTGTGTGCTGGTGCTCCCGTCACTGACCGGATTCTGGTCGCTGGCCGCGTTCAGCGTCGTCGTCGGCTACGTCATCCACAGCATCTTCCCGGCGGTGGACGCGTACCTGCTCGGCTCGCTCCCGGACCGCCACCGCGCGAGCGCCTACGCCACCTACGGCGCGGGAATGATGGTGATGCAGGCCCCCGGGAGCGCGCTCGTCGGCCGACTGCTTGATGCCGGCGTCACGTTTCCGACACTGCTTCGCGGCATGGGAATCGCGTTGCTCGTCGTCCTCGTTGCGATGGTGTCGCTGCACCTCGACGGTCGCCTGCCGAGCGCAGCCCGAGCCTAAAGGCTGAAGCCGCTCGGTGCCGCGTCACCTGTATGGACCTGCAACCGGACGAGCTGGCTGGCGTCGTCGACCTCTTCGGCTCGCTCACCAGAGCGGAACTCGTCGACGCCTGCGGCGAACTCGCCTTCAAGCAGGGCGTCGACGCCGACCCGGACGCGGTCGCGGCGGCCATCGACGGCGCTATCGACTCGTATCACCTCGTCGCCGTCGACGACCACGCCGCCGATACAGACGAGACGCTGCTGGTAGTCGGCCCCGTCGCGTTCCCGGCTCTGCCCGACGGCGCGGCCGATCTCCCGCACATCATGGACGTACCGTCCCGCGACCTTGCGCGCGACGCCGTCATCGAGGCCGTCAAGTCCCGCTTCCGAGAAGACGCGGTAATGGCAGTGAAGAACAGCGACGAGGACCGCGTCGAGACACTGCTCGACGTGAGCTACGATATCGAAGCCTGGGAGAGCGTTGAAATGGACGGCCTCCGCGACCGTCTGGACGACGTGTGAGCCCGACATCCGTATTCTGCACCATTAAATCGGCTAGTTCGCAGGAGTGAGCCACCCGAATTAAGACGCTCGGGTACCTACGATGTGCTATGCAGTTCGACCGGGTCGCGGCCCACGAGCCAGTCGTCGTGGACGACGAGCCACAGGAGGCCGCCGTCATCGCCCCGGTGGTCACGCGACCCGAGGGCGAGGCGATACTGTTCACGAAACGCGCTGACCACCTGTCTGACCACCCCGGGCAGATGTCGTTCCCCGGCGGCGGCCGCGAACCCGAAGACGAGGACCTGCTGCGGACGGCGCTCCGGGAGGCCAACGAGGAGATCGGACTCGACCCGCTGGCAGTCAACGTCGTCGGCCGGCTGGACGACATCAGGACCATCACGCGCTACTCCGTGCGCCCGTTCGTCGGCCGGATCCCGGACCGCGACTATCTGCCCTCGGACGAGGAAGTCGCCGAGATCGTCCCCCTGCCGGTGTCGGAGCTGACGGACCTGGACAACTACGAGTCCGAACACCGCGACCATCCCCACTACGGCGAGATACGGCTCCACTTCTTCTACGTCGACGGCTACACCGTCTGGGGCGCGACGGCGCGGATGCTCGTCCAGTTGCTCGAACTCGCAACCGACTGGCGGATGCCGCCCGAACCGGACCGCTACATGGAGCCGGACGACGACCTCCCGCCGAGCGTGCGCGACGAAGCTGAGTGACACAGAGTGGGTTGTGGTAGGGCCGAGAGCGACAGGATTTTGCGACCCCGAGACGTTGATCGCGTACTGGATGACCACGCTTACCGGTGCGACACTGGCGGCCGCCGGCATCGACGCGGTGGCGCTCAAGCCGACAGAAGTGGACGTGTCCCGAGCGACGGGGCTCGACATCGAGACGCTCGCAATCGATTACGAGGGGGCGTCTCACGTCCCGGAGACAGACACTATCGAACGACTGGCGTCGACCGCCGACGTACGCGTCACCACGCCAGTCCGGGCCGACGGCTTCGATCCGCTGGGAGACGACAGCGGGTTCGACGCGCTGCCGGCCGGTGCGGGACACGTACTGGTCGCCGGCCACAGCGCGTATCTCTCGGACGACGAGGCCGAACGGGCCGTCGCACCGCGGTTGCGGGCGGCCGTCGACGACGCCAGCGACCCCTGGGTCGGCACCGAGGGCATCGAACGCCTCGCGCTGGCGGTCGGGGGCACGCAGTACGAACTCCTCTCCCGGACGACGGCCCGCGACGTGCGGACGCTCCGGACGGCCGGCTTCGAGGGATCGATTGCCGTCTACGCCCCGCTCGTGCTCTCGAACAGCGAGGACGCGATGCTGGACGCCGTCGGCGACTACGCGGCCCGGCGCGGTCCGGTCCGGAACGCGCTGCCTGACGGTGCGCCGACGGACAGCCGAGCGACGGGTCGGGCCAGAGACGTACTCAAACAGGCCATCCGCGACTACGCGCTCGTCGGCTCCGTCGAGACAGTCGCCGAGCGAACCGAGCGACTCCACGACATCGGCGTCGACACAATTGTCGGCTATCCGGCGCGTGGGCTTGACCCCTTCCTCTCGTAAATGAACGTCGCCGTCGTCGGCGGCGGGGCCGTCGGTCTGTCGACCGCACTGGCGCTGGGCCGTCACGGCGCGTCGGTCACGGTGTTCGAACGCGATGAACTGGGCAGCGGTGCGAGCGGCCGCGCCGCCGGCCTCTGCTACGACGCCTTCGCCGACGACGTAGACGCGGCCGTCGCCGCGGACGCGATCACTCGCTACCGCGACCTGGACCTGTTCGAGCCCCAGCCCTACGTCTGGGTCGCACAAGACGAGAGCGACGCCGCGGCCGTCCGCGAGCAGATCGCGGGGATGCAGCGAAACGGCGTCGCGGTCGAAGCGCTCACGCCGGCGGAACTCGGCGACCGCTACCCGGCGCTGGACACGAGCGGCATCGAGGTGGCCGGCCTCGCCAGCGACGCCGGCGTGCTCGACCCGGACGCTGTGGTAGCCACGCTCGCCGAAACAGCCCGCGAAGCGGGCTCGACCATCGAAACGGAAACCCCGGTCTCGCTCGCGTCGCCGACGACCGTCGAAACGCCGGACGAAACGCGGACGTTCGACGCGGTAGTGGTCGCGGCCGGCCCACAGACGAAGCCACTCGTTGCCGACATCGGCGTCTCGCTTGCGCTGAAAGCTTACCGGGCGCAGGCGCTCGTGACCGAGCCGGTCGACGCCGCGTTGCCATCGTTCTACGACGCGACGCGTGAGTTCTACTGGCGGCCGAAAGCCGACGCGCTGCTGGTCGGCGACGGCGCACACGAGGTCGACCCGACGGAGTGGAACCCGGAGGCTGACGCCGAGTTCGTCACTCGGAGCCTCGACCGTGTCGAGCAGTCAACGGCGCTCTCGCCGGCTTGTGACCGAGCCTGGTCTGGTCTGTGTACAGCGACGCCAGACGGCGCGCCGCTGGCCGGGCAGGTCGCCGACGGGCTCTGGGTGGCGACCGGCTGGCAGGGCCACGGGCTCATGCGCGCGCCAGCGATGGGCGACTATCTCGCCGCAGACGTTCTCAATCGCCCGAATCCGCTCTCCGAGCATTTGCCCGACCGGGTCGACCCAACGCGGTTCGACGGCTCCGAAGAGTTCGCCGCGCTGGACGACCCGACGCGTGACTGGGACGAGTGAATGCGCTGTGAGAAAGTGTATACGCTCCAATCAGGAGTCGTCTTCGCCCTCGTCAGCTGATTCGGCTTCGCCTTCGACATCGGTATTTGCATCCGCTTCGGTTCCCCCGTCAGTCCCGCTGTCGTCGGTTTCAACGCCCACATCCGTTGCCGCGTCCTCGTCGTGCCCAGGCTCAGCCTTCGGGACGCGGACGTGGAGCGTGCCGTTGCTCTTGAGTGTGGCCTGGGCCGTCTCCGGGTCGACAGCGGCGTCGCTCGGCAGGGTGACGCTTCCGTCGAGCGCGAGCCCGCGGCCGGGGTAGCGCATCTCGAAGCCCTCGTAGAAGTCACGGAAGCGGTCGATGCGGACCTCCACGCGGTCGTCGACGTACCGGACCTGAATGTCCGACGCCGTCGTGCCGGGCGCGTCGAAGACGACGAGGTAGGCGTCGTCCGACTCCAGCAGGTCCGAGGCCAGCGGCTTGTTCTCCTGCACCCGGCCGGCGGCCCGGCCGATGTTCTCGAAGATCGCGTCGCTGATCGAGGAGCCGATGTCCCGCATCATAGTTCCACTTCGTCGAGACAGTCCGTCCCGCCACAGTACGGGCAGGAGAACGCCGCGAGTTCGACATCGTCCGGCATATCGTACGTGTAGTGCATCTCGAACATGTCGAGTTCGCAGCTGTCGTCCGTGCAGACGACCTCCATAGTGGCTGGCATACTATTCCGTTGGTCCGTCGGGGACAAACCCCTTACGGACGGGGAAGGGGCCACCCCGTTCGTGCCAGTCCCAACATTGATACCGTCACCGGCGTACTCGGGTGTATGAGTAAACGCGTCCTCGGGGTGGATTTCAGCGGCGCAGCGACCGCTGGCGACGCGCTCTGGGTCACCGAGGCGATCCCGACGGAAGACGGGCTGACGATTCAACGGTGCTACCGCGGGACGGACGAATGGGGCCGGGACCGTGAAGCGGCTCACGCTGGCCTTTTCGATCGCATCACCGACGATGATGTGGGCGCTGTCGGGCTGGATTTCCCGTTCAGTCTGCCACAGGCGCTGCTTGACGCGCAGTGCGGGGGGACCTGGGACGGCTTCGTCGACTGGCTTGCGAGCGGTAGCGGCCCGACTGACCCGGGGTCACTCTCAGAGGCCTGTCGGCACACCGCCGAGATGGCGACCGGCAGCCGTGACCTGCGCCGGGAGACGGACTTCCGACGCGGCGCGCTGTGTCCCTACACGAATCGGACGCGCAGTATGACCTTCTACGGCGTCCGGGACGTGCTCGGAAAACTGCGAGACGACGAGACGACAGCCGTCGTGCCGATGCAGGGCTGGGATGCCGACACGCTGGTCGCGGAGGTGTACCCCGCGGCGACGTTCGGCTGGCTGGGCTGCTACCGCGAGGGGTACAAGAACGTCGATGACCCCCGGCAGCGCCGAGAGGCAAACGTCGCAGCGGTCGAAGCCTGTAGCGTTACGGTCGGCGATCACCGCGACACCTACCTCGGGAACCACGACGCGCTGGACTCGCTGGCCGCCGTGGTTTCGGCGGGCCGGCTGGCCGACGGTGCCGGACCGCCCGTCTCGGGTCCCGACAGTGAAGGCTGTATCTACGTTTGACGACGCAGTGAAGTCACCGTCTCCGGGTCGAAGCCCGGCATATATCAGTTTCCGGACCAACTAGCGTCTATGCCTGACGACCAGGGCGGCTTCGAGGGCGTCCGCGAGAACGTCGACGGCCACCCGATGGTCAACCTCGTCGGCTACGCCACCCCCTACTGGCTCCGTCTGCTCGTCGGCATTCTGGCGGCGTTCTGTACCCGGTTCGCCCGCCTCGTGCCGCCGATAATCGTCGCCGCGGCCATCGACCGTGTCGTCCTCAGCAGCGGCGAGCCGGGGCTGCTGACGGATGCCGGCCTGTTGCCGCCCGGCCAAATCACGGGCGAAGCCGCCCGTATCGCGTTCCTCCAGCGGCTGGTCGCCATCGCAGCCATCGCCTATCTCCTTCGGTCGGCGACGCGCTTTGCCTCCAGATATCTCCTCCAGTCGAGCGCCCAGAAGATACAGCGGGACCTCCGGAACGACACCTACGACCACCTGCAACACCTCTCGCTGTCCTTCTTTGCGAACCACCAGACCGGCGGGATGATGTCGATACTCAACAGCGACATCAACCGGCTGGAATCGTTCCTCAACACGGAGTTCCGCCAGATGATTCGGGTGGTGGCGACCGTCGGCGGTATCGCGGTCATCCTCTATCGGTACTCTCCGAAACTGGCGCTCATCGCGCTCGGCCCGGTGCCACTCATCGGCATCGCCAGCGGCTTCTTCCTCACCTGGATCGAGCCGAAATACCGCTCCATCCGCCAGACAGTGTCCCGGCTCAACACCCGGTTAGAGAACAACCTCAGCGGCGCGCCAGTCATCAAAGCGTTCGACCGCTACGACTTCGAGCGCAAGCGGGTGACCGACCAGAGCCAGGAGTATCACGACCAGAAGGTAGCCGCCCTGCGTATCCGCCGGGCCTTTTTCGCCGGCCTGCGACTGCTTACTGGTATCGCGTTCGTCCTGATTCTGTACGTCGCCGGGATGGACTTCATCACGGCTCCCGAGAGCGAAGCGGCGCTGTCGACCGGGGCGTTTGCCCTGTTTTTCCTGTATATCCGCCGGCTGTACTCGCCGATGCGCCGAATCGGGCGCTCCGCAAACAAGTACCAGCTCGCCAAGTCCAGCGCCGAGCGCGTGTTCGGGCTGCTGGGTCAGGACCCCGAAGTCACCGACCCCGCAGACCCGTACGAACCCGACAACATCGACGGGTCGGTCGAGTTCGACGACGTGACGTTCGGCTACGGTGACGAACCGCCGGTCGTCCGCGACGTGTCGCTTGACGTGCCCGATGGCGCGACAATCGGCCTTGCTGGGGCGACCGGAGCCGGCAAATCGACCTTGCTGAAACTGGTGCCGCGGTTCCACGACGTGGATGCTGGTGCGGTCCGGGTGGATGGCGTCGACGTGCGCGAGTACGGCCTCCAGAGCCTCAGGGGCGAAATCGCCATCGTCGAACAACAGCCGTACCTGTTCTCGGGGACCGTCGCCGAGAACATCGCCTACGGCGACCGCGAGGTACTCGACGCCGAACAGTTGGACGAGGAGACCGAAGAGGTTGGCTGGGAGACCGCACGCGACCGCGTCCGCGACGCGGCGAAGGCCGCACAGGCCCACGAATTCATTCAAGACTTGCCGGATGGGTACGACACGCAGATCGGCGAGCGGGGCATCAAACTCTCGGGCGGCCAGCGGCAGCGGGTCGCCATCGCTCGCGCTCTGCTGAACGACCCCGAAATCATCATCTTCGACGAGGCGACCAGCGACGTGGACACGGAGACGGAAGACCGGATTCAGGAAAGCATCGAGCAACTGGTCGCGGACCGGACCGCCTTCGTCATCGCCCACCGCCTCTCGACAATTCAGGACGCGGACCGTATTGTCGTGATGGACGACGGGGAAATCGTCGAACGGGGTAGCCACGCTGACCTGCTCGCGGCCGACGGCGATTACGCCGATCTCTGGCACGCCCAGGCCGACGACCGAACGGTCAGCGCCGACGACTGAGACTGCGTCTGTTCGGCCGCCGCCGGTACTGGGTCAGCAGCGCCGAGATGCCCTAGTACCGTCGAGAACCCATTGAGTAGCCCGTTAAGCCCGGTCCACACCAACCAGCGTGAGCCGCTGGAGGGACGCATACTAAGTGCACATTAGTCCCGCTTTGCGTCTGTGATAGTGGTACTTGATAACAGTGCCTTCGAAAGAGATACTTTCTCATATGCACTACAGAGATATTATCGCTCTTTTTAATACATATGAGTTATTAGGTCGGCGTAAGCGTGACATCACTCACTCTCGAACCGCTGACGTACGAGGACATCCCGTCGGAGCGCCGTCCCGGGGTACTCCAAGCGTTGGTCCCCGTACTCGGTGTCGTTCTGTTCCTCGGCATCGGGTCCGGGTATCTGAAGCTGGCCCCACACGGGCCGTTGCTCTGGAGCATCGTGCTGACTGGCGCAGTCGGGAAATACTGGCTCGGCTACTCGTGGGACGACCTCTACGAGGGGCTCGCGGACAGTCTGCTGATGGGACTGCAGGCTATTCTCATTCTGTTCGTTATCTACGGGCTCATCGCGACGTGGGTCAGCGCGGGGACTATCCCCGGGCTGATGTACTATGGCCTCTCGATACTGACGCCGGACGTGTTCCTGCCGGCGACGGCGCTGCTTGCGATGGTCGTCGCCTTTTCTATTGGGTCGTCGTGGACGACAGCCGGCACTCTTGGCGTGGCCTTCATCGGCATCGGCTCCGGTCTCGGCGTGCCAACACCGATGACTGCCGGTGCCATCCTCTCGGGTGCCTACGCGGGCGACAAACAGTCCCCCCTCTCGGATACGACGAACCTCGCGGCCGCCGTGACGAACACCGACCTCTACGACCACATCCGGGCGATGCGCAACGGGACCGTGCTGGCGTTTGGTCTCTCAGTCCTGCTCTACGCTGCGCTGGGGCTGCGTACTGTCGGTGAAATCCCGGACGGGCGCGTCGCCGAAATACAGGGCGCACTCGCTGGCAGCTACGACCTCTCAGTGCTGGTACTTATCCCGCTCGTTGTCACCTTCGGACTGGCGCTGTACGGAATCCCGGCGCTCCCGACGCTCGTCGCCGGAGTCTTCGCCGGGGCCTTCACGACCATCTTCGTGCAGGGCCGGTCGTTCACCGCCGCGTGGACCGTCTTTCTCGACGGGACGGCCCCTGAGACGGGGACAGCCCTCGTGAACGACCTACTGGCAAGCGGTGGTATCTCAGGGTCGGCCTGGACGATTGCCGTCGTCGTCGCGGCCCTCAGTCTTGGCGGACTCCTCGAACGGACCGGTGTCCTCGCTGTGCTCGCACACCACCTCGCAACCGCTGTCCGCGGCCAGCGCAGCCTAGTCGTCGGGACCGGCATTTCGGCCATCTTTGTCAACGCCTTCTCGGCCCAGCAGTACATGAGCATCGTCGTGCCCGGGCTCACGCTCCGGAACCTCTACGACGAGTACGGCCTGACAAGCGACGATCTCTCGCAGGCTATCGAATCCGCCGGGACCCCGACCGGCGCACTCTTCCCGTGGCACGCCGGTGCCGTCTACATGTCTGCGGTCTTCGGGGTTGGAACGCTTGCCTACGCCCCGTACTACTTCTTCGCGTTTCTCTCGCCGTTGCTCCTGTTTGCGACAACGCTGTTCGGCGGACGGTACGACGGGTCCGAGCAGGCTGATTCGGTCGCGTCGTCCGCTGTCGCCGACGACTGAGTTCGTCTACCTCTGGGTGATTCTGTCACTGCATCATCCCCTCCGGCAATGCTGCTGGCCTACATCCGTTCGACAGTGAGGTCACGATCCTCACAGAACGTTTCGAGCCGCCGCCTGATCTTTCGAGCTTCCTCGGATTCACGGCCACCCGCATCGGCCGTCAATCCGTATCCGCCGCCGCCAGCGATGATCGTCACCTCGCAAGTCGTCTCATCTATTAGCTCCAGCACGGTCGTCGCCTGTACCTCAGTGAGTTCCATGCGATAGTGGTTCTCCGTAACCGCCACAACGAACCCGTTGCCGTCATACAGTTCGCGGTTCTCCTCATCAATGTCATGGAACGCCCTGGGCAGCGTGCTCGCGTCCGTGCCACGGACAGTAAATTCGACCCGTTCCATACGAGGTCATGGCGCGGGCTGGGAGAAAGTGATTTGCAACCGGGGGTAGCGATAGTACTGACTACGTTTTCTTGAGCCCGCACCTGGCCGTGTATGTCGCCACGGCTGACCAGACACGGTTTTGAGTGTCGAGCGTCAAGCGGCGGGTATGACTGACCCCGAGACGCTCGACGTGACCATCGTCGACGGCTACGTCGACGAGCCCGCACACTTCGGGGTGCCGCCGTACATCTCGACGTACCCGCGGTACGCCGCCGGCGCGCTGGTCGACGCCGGCGTCCCCCGCGAGCAGATAACGTATCACACTATCGACGAACTCCGGGAGGATAACGCAGTCTGGCGAGACGTGGAGGCCGCCGACCTCATGGTGTACGTCGGCGGCATGACCGTCCCCGGCAAGTACGTCGGCGGGACGCCGGCGGAACCCGACGAAGTGCGCGAACTCGCCTGGACGGCCGACGGCACCTCGCTGATGGGCGGCCCGGTCCGCTTCGGCGTCGGCGAGGCCAACGAGGGCGCGAGCGAGACGGCCCGCGACGACCTCGATTTCGACTTCCTGGCGATGGCCGACGTGGAGGCCGCGGTGTACGACCTCGTCGACTCCGGGCTGGAGGGGTTCAACGACCGCTACCGCTCGGTCGAGGAGGAGACCCGCTGGGCCCGGGCCGGCGCGTTCGTCGTCGAACAGCACCCGAACCACCCCGACTACCTCATCTGCGAGATGGAGACCTCACGGGGCTGTCCGTACCGCTGCTCGTTCTGCACGGAACCGATGTACGGCGACCCGGACTTCCGGCCGCCCGAGAGCGTCGTCGACGAGGTCGACGCCCTCTCGGACCGCGGCGTGAAGCACTTCCGACTCGGGCGGCAGGCCGACATCCTCGCCTACGGCGGCGACGGCGAGGCACCCAATCCCGACGCCCTGCGGCGGCTCTACGGCGGCATCCGCGAGGTCGCGCCGGACCTGGAGACGCTGCACCTCGACAACATGAACCCCATCACGGTCGTCAAGTGGCCGGAGAAAGCCCGCGAGGGCATCCGCATCATCGCCGAGCACAACACGCCCGGCGACACCGCCGCGTTCGGCCTGGAGTCGGCCGACCCGAACGTGATGAGCGACAACAACCTCAACGTCACCGCCGACCAGTGCTTCGAGGCGGTGAAAATCGTCAACGAGGTAGCCGGCTGGCGGCCGGGAGGGGACAGAGACACTGCTCCCAACTTCGGCGACGACGCCGCACGCCGGCTCCCGAAGCTCCTGCCGGGCATCAACCTCGTCCACGGGCTGAAAGGCGAGACGCGGGAGACCTTCGAGCACAACAAACGGTTCCTCCAGCGCGTCTACGACGAGGGGCTGATGCTCCGGCGGGTGAACATCCGCCAGGTGATGGCCTTCGAGGGGACCGACATGGCCGACACCGGCGCAGAAATCGCTAAGGACCACAAACAACTGTTCAAGCAGTACAAACAGGAGGTCCGTGAGACCATCGATAACCCGATGCTCCAGCGGGTCGCGCCGCCGGGAACGGTGCTGCCCGATGTCCATCTAGAGTACCATCAGGACGGCAAGACGTTCGGCCGGCAGCTGGGGACCTACCCGCTCCTTGTGGGCATTCCGGGCGAACGCGAACTCGGCAGTGTCGTCGACATCGCGGTCACCGACCACGGCTACCGGTCGGTCACCGGCGTCCCCTACCCGCTGGACCTCAACAGCGCGTCGATGAACGAACTCACCGAGATTCCCGGTATCGGCCGGAGCACCGCCGGCGATGTGGTGGTAAACAGACCCTACGAATCGGTCGGAGATATCGACGTCGCGTCAATCGAGCGGTTCGCAACCACCCAGTCGCAGGAAGGCGCTGACTAACAGCCGGTTTGGTCCCGAAAGCATACCGAACGGAAAGTACTTTTCACTCCGGGGATGACCAAGAGCGTATGACTGCGGTCGAGGTGAGCGTTGTTCTCCCTGCCTACAACGAGGCAGACACCATCGAGCAGACGGTCTCGATAACGCTGGAGACGCTCGCCTCGTTTCTCCCCGAAGACGCGTACGAAGTCATCGTCGCGGAGGACGGCTGCTCGGACCGTACACCCGAAATCGCGACGCGACTCGCGAACGAGGACAGCCGGATCCGACACGTCCACAGTGACGACCGCCTCGGCCGTGGCGGCGCGTTAGAGTACGCCTTCGAGCGGGCCGACGGCGAGACGCTGGTGTATTTCGATACCGATCTGGCGACGGATATGTCGCATCTCGAAGAACTGGTCAACGCCGTCCGCGTCGACGGCTACGACGTGGCGACGGGGTCACGGTGGATGCCCGAAAACCGAGCCGATCGACCCGCGAAGCGCGGGATTCCGAGCTTCGGCTACAACACGCTCGTTCGGACGGTCCTCCGCTCGGATCTTAAGGACCATCAGTGCGGGTTCAAGTCGTTCGACCGGCAGGCACTGGAAACGCTGTTACCCATCGTTCAGGACGAGCACTGGTTCTGGGACACGGAACTGCTCGTGAAGGCCCAGCGCAACGGCTATCGGGTGAAGGAGTTCCCCGTCGACTGGACGCCGAAGGGCGATTCGAAGGTCGACATCGTCCGGGACGTGTTTGGCATGGGCAGTCAGATACTCCGGACCTTCTGGGAACTGTCGGTTAGCCCCCGGATTACACGCGAGGTGTCGCTCGGCGCGGGGACGATGCTGGTCGTCGTCGCACTCCTGTTGATGACGCAGTATCTCGACCCCGACCGCGTGCTCGCGGAGATGGCGGGCGCAGCGCCGGAAATCGTCGCGCTGAGCGCCGTCGTCTATGCCGTCTCGTGGCCGCTCCGGGGTATTCGCTACCGGGACATCCTCGTCTCGATGGGGTATCGGGAGCGGTGGGGCTTCCTGACGGGTGCAATATTTATCAGCCAGACCGGGAATCTCGTGTTTCCGGCGCGGGCCGGTGATGCGGTTCGGGCGTACGTCATCAAGGCCCGGCGTTCGATTCCGTACCCCTCCGGGTTCGCGTCGCTGGCCGTCGAGCGCGTGTTCGACCTGCTGACGATCACGCTGCTTGCCGGCGCCGTCATGATCGGGCTGGCTGTAACGGGGTCGGCCGAGCAGTTGCTGACCGCGCTGACTGGTGATACCGTCGGCGGCGACGCGGCCAGCAGCGGGCGAACTGCCGTGGCCGTGGCCAGCGGCGTCGGCCTCGCGGCGATCGGGGCGGTGGTGGCTATCGTCGCCAGTGCCCGGAGCGACCGGAACTTCGTCCGGGCGGTCATCGGGCGGCTGAGCAGCGACTCCTACGCCGACTACGTCGCCGGCGTCATCGAAGGGTTCGTCGGCGACGTACAGACGGTGGCTGCCGACGGGTCGGCCTTCACCCGTGTCGGCATCGGAAGCCTCCTCATTTGGACGTTCGACGTGATAACGGCCCTGATCGTCTTCGCGGCCTTCGGATACAGCCTGACGCCGTCGCTGGTGGCCGTTGGCTTCTTCGCGGTCAGCGTCGGGAACCTCGCAAAGGTCCTGCCGCTGACGCCCGGCGGTGTCGGCCTCTACGAGGGTGCGTTCACCGTCATCGTCGCGTCCCTGACGCCGGTCGGCGTCGCCGCGGCTATCGGCGTCGCTATCGTCGACCATGCGGTCAAGAACGTCGTCACCATCATCGGCGGCGTCGCATCGATGGCCTGGCTCAACGTCTCACTGACGACGGCCGTCGAGGAGTCCCAGTCCGCCGACGCTATCGAACCGGAAACAAACGACTGAGCGCATTCTGACGCGCCCCGAAATAGCACTCCGTCGCTACTGGGATTGCGCTGGTAATACTCGGGACAGTACAACAGCACTCTACTGAGATTGCTCTTCTAGAGTAACAATTGAAACGATTTCCACACTGATCACACTGCCGTCCTGCGATCCGGTGTGCATTGATTTTCAGTGGCTACTGTAGCTACCAGTCTCCAGAGCGGCGTATTTCTTTACTAATATTATAAATAAGGGCCCTTTTACCAACAACGTTAATTATAATAGTTAATATTATATAATACGGAAAACTACGCAGTTCTGCTATGTTTCAACGTAGCATACAATCGAGCGAACTGGGCAGGCAAACGCGACGCAGTTTCCTCAAGGCCTCGACCGGTGCTGTGGCATCGGTAGCAGCACTCGGTACGAGTGGCGCTGTACGGGGCGGCAAGTTCGGCGGTGATGACGGAGAGTACACAGCTCCAGCGGAGTTCCCACTCGTTTCGACGCGTGATCAGTTCACTGACGACGCTGAACTGAAGTCCGAGTATACAGAGACAGAGTACGAAACAGTGGGGGATTGGGAGTCGACCCGGGCCAGCGACGATACGGAACTCGTCATCTTCGTCCACGGCTGGAGTCTCGGAGAGACGGATGCCAGAAACGCCGCCTACACCTGCCAGATCGGGCTTGAAGAGAACGAGTACGACCAGTTCACCGTGGGGTTCACCTGGGATGCCGATAAGGGCGACGGCATCGGCTGGAGCGAGGGTGTCGCCATCGCCAAACAGAACGGTCCGAAGCTCGCACAGTGGGTTGCCGACCACAACGACAGCGGTGGGCTTCCAGTCCGGGTAATCGGACATTCGCTCGGCGCAAAGGTGGCTGTTGAAACGATGGCGTCGCTTCACGAGCGTGGACGCGAAGACGCAGTCGAGTCGGTGACGTTACTGGGTGGCGCTATCGGTGAATCCGTCGTTGAGCTCGACGAGGCATACGGCGAGTCCATCGAGTACGCCACCACGTCCTTCGACAACTTCCACAAGGACGACGACGCGGTGCTGGGGACTGCATTCAGTGCTGCCGAGTGGGCGGAAGCGGTCGGTGAAACGGGTGTGCAGAGTCCCGATGACGCCCCCGAGAACTACACCGAGCACGATGTAACAGAAACCGTTGCGGACCACAATTCATACTACGAGCCTGGCGAAGGGTGTCTGCCCACTGTCGTTGAGACGTTCGAGTAGAGAGGGACGTGGCGGCGGTGACGCTACCAGTTGTATACGATTATAACCGGGTTGTGGGAAATCAGTCAAAAATACCCGGCAGCTATTATATGAATGGTCATGCGACTAATGCACAAACGTGGGTTTCGTGACGTGTATCGGTGGTCTCCATGACAATACCGGAATGTTTTAATGACTTTCGTTCGAATACAGTGTTACCGACTGCCTCCGGGTTCTGTGATGTCTCCCACCCGGTGAGCACCCGCCTTCGCAACCAATGAGTGAACACACACGGACGCGACAGCAACACGAGGAACAGACGACTGAGTCGACGGAATCGGAGAGCACTGCGTGCCCGGAGTGCAGTGGCTCGCTCGTCATCGACGACGAACACGGCGAAACGGTCTGTGAGGACTGTGGCCTCGTCGTCGAGTCCGACGAAATCGACCGCGGCCCCGAGTGGCGCGCATTCGACTCCAGCGAGAAAGACGAGAAGTCCCGCGTCGGCGCACCGACGACGAACATGATGCACGACAAGGGCCTCTCGACGAACATTGACTGGCGCGACAAGGACGCCTACGGCAACTCCCTCTCTGGCAAACAACGCCAGAAGATGCAGCGTCTCCGCAAGTGGAACGAGCGGTTCCGCACTCGCGACTCCAAGGAGCGCAACCTCAAGCAGGCCCTCGGTGAAATCGACCGGATGGCCTCCGCGCTCGGACTGCCAGAAAACGTCCGCGAGACGGCCAGCGTCATCTACCGCCGCGCGCTCGACGAGGACCTGCTCCCCGGCCGCTCCATCGAGGGCGTCTCGACGGCCTCCGTCTACGCCGCCGCCCGACAGGCTGGCGTCCCACGCTCGCTCGACGAGATTACGGAGGTCTCCCGCGTCGAGAAGAGCGAAATCGCCCGGACCTACCGCTACGTCGTCCGCGAACTCTCGCTCGAAGTCCGCCCCGCGGACCCCGAGAGCTACGTCCCGCGGTTTGCCTCCTCGCTGGAACTGTCTGACGAGGCCGAACACCGCGCCCGCCAGCTCCTCCAGAACGCCAAGGAACAGGGCGTCCACTCCGGCAAGTCCCCGGTCGGCCTCGCCGCTGCCGCAGTGTACGCGGCCGCCCTGCTGACCAACGAGAAGACGACCCAGGCTGCCGTCTCCGAGGTCGCCGACATCTCCGAGGTCACCATCCGCAACCGCTACCACGAACTGCTGGAAGCCGAGCAGGACCTCCCCGTCGCGTAAGCTCGGTATTTGCGTTGGATCGCTGTGAGAATCAGTTTTTGGTTGATGTTTCAAGCGGAGTATTTGCTACTGCAGCGGACAGTCTGAACAGCCAGAAAGCCCCGGCCGGCTGAACTCGGGGGACTCGCTGTGGTCCTCGCTCGCCATGCTCACTGCGGTCCTTACTTCGTCCGCCTTCGTTCAGCCGCCCGCCCCTTTCAGTCCCACCCGATGTCAGATGGCCAATCAGCTACGGGTGGGAGTGAAAGGGGCCGACCCGCTCCGGGAACCTCAGCGATGTAAGCACCTACTGGAGCGCAACGAGCCGGGGGACCGAAGCGGGTCGGGAGCTTTCTGGCTGTTTTCGGACGGTATTTCAAAATAAGGCACGGCCACCACAGAGCGACACACATCAACGACTCCCCCGACCGATAACCGCAAGACTAGAGTCGTCTCATCTGCTGGGACCGGTATGGAGACGACACACCGGGTTCGAACCGGTGACGCCCGTACGCTTGAGTGTCCCGACGACAGCGTCGAATTGGTGGTCACGTCCCCTCCGTACCCGATGATCGAGATGTGGGACGACATCTTCGCGGACCTGGACCCCGACATCGGGGCGGCGCTGGACCGCGGCGACGGTGACCGAGCGTTCACACTGATGCACGACGTGCTCGATGCGGTCTGGGCAGAGCTGAAACGCGTGCTGGTTCCCGGCGGCATCGCCTGCATCAACGTCGGGGACGCGACGCGGTCCCTGGAGGACGGCTTCCGCTCCTACCCCAACCACGCCGAAATAACCAACCGGCTGACCGACCACGGCCTGCGCGCGCTGCCGGATATCCTGTGGCGCAAACCGACCAACAGCGGCGCGAAGTTCATGGGCTCGGGGATGGTGCCGCCGAACGCCTATCCGACCCTGGAACACGAGCACATCCTCGTGTTCCGCAACGGGGAGCGCCGTCGCCTCGAACCCGGCGCTGACCGTCGCTACGAGAGCGCCTATTTCTGGGAGGAACGCAACGAGTGGTTCTCCGACCTCTGGGAACTGCCCGGCGAGACGCAGGGCATCGACGACGGGCTCCGGGACCGCTCGGGTGCCTTCCCGCTGACCGTGCCATACCGGCTCATCTCGATGTTCTCGGTGTACGGTGACACCGTACTCGACCCGTTTCTCGGCACCGGGACGACGACGCTGGCGGCGATGGTCGCTGGCCGGAACTCGGTCGGAGTGGACCGCGACCCGGACCTGCTGTCGGCGCTCGAAGACCGGGTCGCGGCCGCCCCGGAACGCTCTCGGACCATCGCTCAGGAGCGTCTCACCGACCACCGCTCGTGGGTAGAGCAACGGCGTGCCGACGGGAAAGAGCCGGGCTACGAGGCCGAACAGTACGACTTCGCGGTCAATACGAAACAGGAGCAACGGATTCAGTTCTACGCGGTCGACTCCGTCACGACGACCGATGACGGCTTCCGGGCCGCCCACGAGCCGGTCGAGTAAGCGCGGCTTTTTGTGTGGCTCCGTCGAAGCCGACCTATGGACTTCGAGTCGTTCACCCTGCTCGCCGCCACAGACGACCTCGGGGTGGAGCCGGCCGCCCGCGCTGACGCCGACGGGCTGGAGCTACGGATGGATTTCGCCGACGAGCCGCTGGCACAATTGGACGCTTACGACGGCGACCTCCCGATACTCGTCACGAACCGGCCGACGTGGGAGGGTGGCGAGGCCGCCGACACCGCGGGCCGCCTCGACGCGCTCGAAACCGCGCTCGAACACGACGCCGTGACGGCCGTCGACCTCGAACTCGCGGCGCTTGCGGGGGCTGGCGACCACGATGCCGGCCGCGTCGCCGACGCTGCCCGCGACCGCGGCGCGTCTGTCGTCGTCTCGACGCACAACTTCGAGTCGACGCCGGACCGCGACAACATCGTGAGTCGACTCGAACGGGCCTGTGCTCACGGTGACGTGGGGAAAATGGCCAGCACAGCCCAGTCGCCGGACGACGTACTGGCGATGCTCGGGGCGACCCGCGAAATGACTGCCAGAGGCGAGCAGGTCGCCACGATGTGTATGGGTGCAGCCGGTCGTCACTCCAGAGCCGTCGCCCCTGTGTATGGCTCCCGCATCGGCTACGCACCGGTCGACCCCGCTGACGCAACCGCGCCGGGGCAGTACGACCTCGCGACGCTCCGGACGCTGGTCGGACAGCTACAGAGCGACACCTGAACCGGTGGCCGCCGGTCACGGGGTTTTCCTCCGGACGGTGATCCTTCGGAAGATATAGGGGTATGCGAGACGGATTCGCGGAGTATGACTGACACAGGACGCAAGCGGCCGTTACTGGCCGTGGTGCTTGCGTTCATCTTCCCTGGGTTGGGACACTTCTACCTCCGCAAGTGGGGACGGGGACTGCTGTGGCTCGGATTATTGTTCATGCTGTCGGTGGTGTTCGTCGTCACTGGCGCTATCGACCCCGTCACCCAGTTGAGCCTAGAGGCTATCTCGTCGTCGTATCAGTCCAGACCCACCGAGGTGACAATCGGTTCGGTCGTGATCACGACGCTCAACGTCGTCGACGCCTACTGGGTCGCGGTCAACGAGAACCAGACACAGGAGGTCGAAGCCGGTATGACGTGTCCGAACTGCGGCAAGGAACTCGACGAGGACATCGATTTCTGTCACTGGTGTACAACGCAACTGGAACCGGTCGAGGCGGACCAGCAGTAACCTCCGGCTTGCGGTCCGTTCCGGGCCGAAGCCGGCTTACTTCTCGATGATACTTTCTTCGATCCGCTCGCCGAAGTGCGTCGCCGTGTCCTCGTGGTAGATGAGGATTTCGTCACCGGGTTCGAGGTTCGTGACGGCAGTTCGCCCGTCCCGGGTGTGGACTTTGATGGTCTCGGCGTTCTGGAGCAGCGTCTCGATGCGGTCGCCGTCCTCGGTTTCGGCCTGCACGCGGAACATCGGACGCTTCTCTATCTTCGCGCGGCCGACGATGGCCTCGCGAGTGTGCCCGTCTGCGTCGACGATCTGTACCTCGTCGCCGGACTGGAGTTCCGAGAGGTACTTCGTGCCGCCGTCGGGGGTCCGGACGTAGGCGTGGACCGCGCCAGCGTTGACGCGGAACGGCCTGCTGGCGACGTAGGGGGATTCAGCCGTCTCGGCGTGGACGAAAAAGAGCCCACGGGCCATCGAGCCGACGAGCATCCCTTCGTCGTGTTCCATCAGGCTGCCCGTGTCGATGCAGACGCGGTCAGCGGAGCCGGTCTGCTCAATGGCGGTGACCTCGGCGTACTCCAGGTCGAGCGATTCCCGCCCCATCTCGTCACGGACCTCCACCGTCTTGCGGATTTCGTCGAGGTCGTCGGTGTCCAGCAGGACGCCGTCAGCCCCGATTTCCAGCGTCTCGTAGGCCGTTCGTGCGTCCTCAGCGGTCCGGACACCGGCGATGAGGTCCGTCTCCTCGCCGACCCGGGCGATGAGGTTTTCGAGCGGAATGATCTGCCAGTTCTCGCCGATGACGATAGTGAAGTCGGCTTCGGCGGCGACCGCCTCGGCGAAGGCCTCGTAGTCCTCGTCGAAGATGCGGACGTAGCCGCCGTCGGGGGCGGCCCCGTTCTGCCGGAGCGTCGAGAGGTCCGCGGAGCCGGAGAAATCAGACGGGAGGTCGACCGTGCCGTCGCCCTCACCGTCTTTGCCGACGATGGTCGCATCGGCCTCTGAGTCCTCCGCCTCGGCCTCCATGACGTGGACGTCGCCGTTGGTGAACGCGGCGATGTTAATCTCGCCGAGTTCCGAGACGCGGTCGACGTCTTCCTCGTCGACCAGTACCCAGTCGACGCCGGCCTCGATACCGGCGGTTATCCGGCGTTTCCGTGTCTCCCAATCGCCGACCTCGCTGTCGGCTTTGAGCCAGACGCTTCGAGTCATACGCCCACGTCCGCAACGGCGGGGCTTGAACGTGGCGGAACCCGGGTCGGTCTGTCGGATGCCAGACAAGCAAGGGAGAAACGTGATCTGGCTCCGGTGAGGGAAAAGCCCACTCTGTTCTGTGGTTCGAGACTGCGTAATACGGCTATTGGTCCGTATCCGTGTCCAGTTGTCCTGATTTGGCCCCTAGGCCTCGACGGCCAGTCCGGCCTCGCGAAGCGCTTCCTCGGTGGTGGCGTCGTCGTGGACGACGGCTGAGACGGCACGGGCGATTTTCTCCGGTTCGTCGTGCTGGAAGATAGAGCGGCCCATCGAGACGCCGGACGCCCCGGCGTCCATCGTTCCCCGGACCATACGAACGGTGTCTTCGTCAGTTCCTTTCGAGCCGCCGGCGATGACCACTGGCAGCGACGTGGACTCGACGACGTGCTGGAAGGTCTCGGCGGAACCGGTGTAGCCGGTCTTGACGATATCCGCGCCAAGTTCCTCGGCCAGCCGGACGGCGTGGCCGACGGACTGGTTGTAGTCCTCGTTCTCGGAGTCGATGTCGGGGCCGCGGGCGTAGGCCATCGCCAGCACCGGCAGGCCGTACTGGCTGGCCTCAGTCGTCAGTTCGGAGAGTTCCTCGATCTGTTCGGGTTCGTACTGGCTGCCGACGTTGATGTGGAACGAGACGGCGTCGGCCCCGGCGCGGATGGCGTCTTCGACCGTGCCGGTCACCCGTTTGTCCTGTTCGTCCGGGCCGATAGTAGTAGAGCCGTTGAGATGCGTGATGTAGCCCGCGTCGTTCTTGTTCGGGTGGACTCGCCCGGCGATACCCCGCTGGGTGAGGACGGCGTCCGCGCCGCCGCTAGTGACCGCGTCGATAGTCGATTCGATGTCTTTGAGGCCCTTTACGGCCCCCATTGTGATGCCGTGGTCCATCGGGATGATGACGTATGTGTCGTCTGTCCCGATGCGTTCGAGTCGTGCGCGTTTTCCTGCAGTCATGATATGAGACAGTGTGGCAAGTACGATTATGTGCGTTCCGGTTGCGGTCGTTCTGCCGCGCCCCGGAGCGCACCGTCTTTGAGTTCACGAGCCTTCGCTTCGAGCCGGTCGGCCACTTCGTCGACTGGGTCGCCGTTCTCGTGACCCTCGGCCACGATATCGACCAGCGCGGAGCCGACGATAACACCGTCAGCGCCGGCAGAAACGATTCGCTCGGCGTGGTCGCCCGTCTTGATGCCGAACCCGACGGCCTTGGGCACGTCCCAGTCCGAGAGCCGGGCCAGCGATTCCTCGGTGGCGTCGTCCACGTCCTCGCGCGCGCCGGTGACGCCCAGGCGCGCCTGGACGTACACGTAGCCCGACACCTGTTCGAGCATCCGTTCGAGTCGGTCGCCTTTCGTCGTCGGCGCGACGATGAACACCAGGTCGAGACCGAACTCGTCGCAGGCCTGGCGGAGCGGGGCAGCCTCCTCGGCGGGCAGGTCCGGAACGACGAGGCCCTCGATGCCGACCGCGGCGGCCTTCTCGACGAACGGTCGGGGACCCTGGCTCGCGGTTTCACCGCTCGCGTTTTCCGAGTCGCTTCGCGACTCGCTATCTCCCTCACCATACTGATAGATGAGATTGTAGTATGTCATACACACCAGCGGCACGTCGACGTCGAGATCCTCGACGAACTCGAAGAAGCGGTCGGGCGTCATCCCGGCTTCCAGCGAGCGGACGATAGCGTTCTGGATGGTCTTGCCCTCCGCGATTGGCTCGGAGAACGGCAGGCCGAGTTCGATGACGTCTGCCCCGCCGCGGGCCAGCGCCTCGACGTACTCCAGTGAGGCCTCGTAGCTCGGATCGCCGGCCGCGAGGTACGGGACGAAGGCGGGCTCGTCGGCAAAGGCGCGTTCGAGCCCCATCAGAGGCCACCTCCGCCAACCCGCTCGAAGATAGACATGTCCGGCGCGATGTCGAGGTCGCGCTTGCTCGTCTCCTCGATGACCGTTTCGAGGTCCTTGTCGCCGCGGCCGGAGACGTTGACGATGACGGTGTCACCGACCTCGTCGTGGTGCTCTTCGAGATAGCCGAAGGCGTGGGCCGTCTCCAGGGCCGGGATGATACCCTCATCCTGGGAGAGCCGGTGGAACGCTTCCAGCGCGATATCATCGTCGACGTTAACGGGGATGACGCGGTCCTCGTCGACGAGGTGGGCCAGTTCCGGGCCGACACCGGCGTAGTCAAGCCCCGCGGACACGGAGTGGGATTCCATGATCTGGCCGTCCGAGTCCTGCAGGAGCTTCGTGCGCGCACCGTGAAGAACGCCCTCGTCGCCAGTCGAGAGGGTGGCGGAGTTGGGCGCGACGCCCTCCTCCTCGTCGACCTGGAGCGAGGAGCCGCCGGCCTCGACGGCGTAGAGGTCGACACGGTCTCGCGGCTCGTCGTCGCTCGACTGTTCCGGGGAGCGTGGCTCCCCGTCATCGTCGACGAAATGGGCAAACGTGCCCATCGTGTTCGACCCGCCGCCGGCACAGGCGAGGACCGAATCGGGCAGCCCGCCGGTCTTCTCGATGGCCTGCTCGCGGGCCTCCTCGGAGATTACCGCCTGGAAGTCCCGAACCATCTTCGGGAACGGGTGCGGCCCGACGATGCTCCCGATGACGTAGTGGGTGTTCTCGACGGTGGTCGCCCAGTCCCGCATCGTCTCGGAAATGGCCTCCTTCAGCGTGCCGCGGCCGACGGTCACCGGATTCACTTCGGACCCGTTGATTCGCATCCGGAACACGTTGGGGCGCTGGCGCGCGATGTCAGTCTCGCCCATGTAGATCTCACAGGGCATGTCCAGATGGGCCGCCGCCATCGCCGTCGCCGTGCCGTGCTGGCCGGCCCCCGTCTCGGCGATGATGCGCTCCTTGCCCATGTACTTCGCCAGCAGCACCTGGCCCAGCGCGTTGTTGAGCTTGTGCGCGCCGCCATGCAGCAGATCCTCGCGCTTGAGATACACGTCCGTGTCGTACCGGGCCGAGAGCTGGTCCGCGTACTGTAGCGGCGTCGGTCGGCCGCCGAAGTCGGCCAGCCGCTCCCGGAACTCGTCCATGAAGCCGTCCTCGTTTTCGAGCACGTACCGCTGGTAGGCGTCTGTCAGCTCCTCGATAGCTGGCATCAGCGCCTCGGGCACGTACTGTCCACCGTACTCGCCGAACTTGGGGTCGTGTGCGTCGTCAGTACTCATGTGTCTGTAGTCGTCGTTTCAACCGCATCAGTGTCCGCATCTGTTAGTCGCCGCGTGTTCGCTTCCACGTCCGTCGCCGCGTCGTGGTCCATGATCGCCGAGCCGATCAGCAGCGCGTCCGCACCGGCGTCGCGCATCCGTGTAACGTCGTCCGGCGTCTGTATGCCGCTTTCCGCAATGAGTGTGACGCCGTCCGGGACTTCGGGCGCGACGGCTTCGAACGTTCCGAGGTCGACCTCCAGCTCCGCGAGGTCGCGGTTGTTGACGCCGATGATGTCCGCGCCCGCGCCGAGTGCTTTCTCGACCTCTGCCGCGGTGTGGGTCTCCACGAGGACCTGGAAACCGCGCTCGCGCGCGGCCGTGAGGAGATCAGCAAGGTCGTCGGTCCCGTCCGCTTCGAGAAAGCGGACGATGAGCAGGACGACGTCCGCTTCGACGACGTCCAGCTGGCTCTCGTGGAGGACGAAGTCTTTCCGCAGGACGGGCACGTCGACGGCGTCGCGGACCCGTTCGAGCGTCGCCGCCGACCCGCCGAAGTGGTCCGGCTCGGTCAGCACGGACAGCGCCGCTGCGCCGCCCGCAACCATCTGTCGAGCGAGGTCGACCGGGTCGTCGGTCCGCTCACCGTCCGCGGTCGGGCTCGTAGGCTTGATCTCCGCGATGACCGGCGTCCGCCCGGCATTCTCGGCCGCTTCGAAGGCATCGGCCAGCGACCGGGGTGTCACCGAGACCCGGTCTCCGCCGCCACCGCGCTCCCGTGCCGCGTCGAGAATTGATTGGACCGCTGGTGCAATCTCCTCACTGTAGTCCATTACTGAACACTAACGTACAGAAGTGTACATAAGAGTTGCCCTATTATCTCAGGGGACGCAGAACGCAATAGTTCCTCGCGTTGTCAAACAGGCCACAGTTCTATATTGTTCCGCGGTGCATGTTCACATATGTCGTTCCAGACAGCCATCCGGCCGGCCGAATCGGTGGACATCGCGGATATACGGCGGATCGCCAGGACCACATGGCATACCGTGTACGACGACATCCTCGGAGCAGAAACCGTGGAAGAGCACCTCAAAGAGGGGTATGCGCCGCCGCTATTGGAGCAGATGATTGAACTCGAAGAGGTCGGCCTGTTCGTCTCGACGGCCGACGACGACGTGGTGGCGTACATGAGCTGTGGGATGACGGACGCGACCGGCTTCGGCGACCTCGATCTGTACGTCCACCCGGACTACTGGGGGGAAGGTATCGGGACGAAGCTGCTGCATCGCGGGGAACAGCACTTGCACGAGCTCTCCGTGCGGAAAATCCGCGACGAGGTGCTGGCCGAGAACGAGGTCGGGAACGCGTTCTACCGCGCACACTTCGAGAAGGTCGGCGAGCGGACGACCGAGGTCGGCGGACAGGAACACCCCGTCAACGTGTACGAGCGGCGATTGTAAACGCCGGCTCACATTCGCAGCCCACAGTACGTGTGTGACTCACACGCTCTCGTAGCTCGTGTAACAGCGTTTAAGCCGCTGAAACCGCTTCATCGGTGCAATGAGCTACAAGATCGGACTCGTCGGCAAGCCCTCTGTCGGCAAGTCCACGTTTTTCAATGCGGCGACGATGAACGACGTGCCCGAGGGCGCGTACCCGTTCACGACAATCGACCCGTCGATGGGCGAGGCGTACGTCCGCGTCGACTGCGCGGCCCCGGAATTCGATCACACCTGCACCCCGAATCACGGCTACTGTACCGAGGGCGTCCGGTTCGTCCCGACGAAACTCGTCGACGTGGCCGGCCTCGTCCCCGGCGCACACGAGGGGAAAGGGCTCGGAAACCAGTTCCTCACGGACCTCAACGAGGCCGATGTGCTCGTCCACGTCGTCGACTTCACCGGTGAGACTGATCTGGAGGGTGAACCCACCGAGGACCACGACCCGCGCGAGGACATCGACTTCCTCGAAGACGAACTGGATATGTGGTATCTCGACATCTTAGAGAAGGGTATCGAGCGCTACCGCTCGGGCTATCACGGCGAGGACAAGGCCATCGAAGACGACCTCGCCGAGCAGATGTCGGCGTTCAAAATCAACGCCGACGAGATTAAACAGGTCGTGCTCGCGCTGGACCTGGAACTCGACCCCGACACCTGGGACGACGAAGACAGAGAGGCACTCGCTCGGGAGATCCGCATCCGGACCAAGCCGATGCTCATCGCGGCGAACAAGATGGACACCCCGGAGGCTCAGGCGAACTGGGAACCGATCACCGAGGACCCGGAGTACGAGCACCTCACGTTCGTCCCCGTCTCGGCCCACGCGGAGAAGGCGCTGAAAAACGGCAACGAGCAGGGCGTACTCGACTACCGGCCCGGCGACGAAGATTTCACCGTGACGGCGGACCTGCCCGAGGAGAAGGCCGCGGGGCTGGAACAGATCCGGGAGTTCGTTACCGAGTTCGGCGGCACTGGCGTCCAGCAGGCGCTGGAAACCGCGCTGTTCGAGGAACTGGGCGCAATCGCGGTGTTCCCCGGCGCTCGCAAGCCACAGGAGGACGGCACCTTCCTGCAGGACTGTTTCGTCCTCCCCGACGGGTCGACCGCCGAGGACTTCGCGTACTTCCTGCACACCGACATCGGCGAAGGGTTCCTCCACGCGCACGACGTGCGCACCGAGCGACAGATCGGTGCTGACACCGAACTCGACCACCGCGACGTGGTCGAAATTACGACAACGAATTGACACTGCAAAACTCACCGCTGATACTCCGGGGGTGCGATTTTTCATGGGGCGGGAGTGAACGTGTCACATGCACCCCGAAAGGTCCAGTTCCGTAGTCTGTTTGGAATCGATGTCGAGGCGGTTTCGATGACGACGGCAGATGATGCGACGGGCCCGCTCGGCCGACTCATGCTTGCGGTCGGTACTGTGCCGATGGCAATCGAGCCGTACCTGCCGACGCCGCTCCGTCGGACGTTCAGCGTCCGTGTGTTCCTGCTGGCAGCAATGTCGATCGTGGGCGCACCGGCGCTGGCTATCGTCCTGTTTTCCTCCGTGACAGCCGCCGCGGTGTTCATCGGGTTTGTCGTCGCCGTGACCGGGTTTCTGGGCTACTGTGAGATGTACCGCGCGATAATCGAGATCAACCGAAAGGCGACGGCAGTCGACAACGGCCAGTACGACATCGACTTCGGTGTCGACCGGATCGACGAGGTCGGAGACGCATACACGAAACTCGAACGGGCCGCGGCCTCGCTCGGCCGGAACATCGAGGAGGCAAACGAAGCCCAGGAACGCGCCGAGGAAGCGCGCGAAGCAGCCGAAGCGGCCCGTGAAACCGCGGAGTCCGAGCGCAGTGAGATGGAGGCGCTGAGCAGTCACCTCGAACTGAAAGCGACCCAGTACCGGACGACGCTCGACGAGGCGGCCGACGGCGACCTGACCGCACGCGTCGACACCGACAGCATCAGTGACGCCATGGCGGCCGTCGGGACCGCGATCAACGAGACGCTGGCTGCCCTCGAGACTGCCATCGGCAGCGGCCAGTCGACCTCGACACACATCGCAACCGAGAGCGAAACCGTGTTGACTGACGGTCAGCAGGTCCGTGACGAAACGCAGTCCGTGGCCGACACCGCGTCCGACATCGCGGACGGAGCAGAAACCCAGCGCCAGCAGCTAGACGACGCGGCGAGCGAACTCAGCGACCTCTCGGCAACCGTCGAGGAAATGGCCTCCTCCGTGGCCGAGATCGCCGACCAGAGCAACACTGCCGCAGACCTCGGCCGAGATGCACAGCAGTCCTCGTCGGAAGCCCAGAGCGCCGTCGACGAGATCCGACACCACTCGACGAGCGCCGCGAGCGAGGTCCAGCAACTCGACGACATCGCCGAAGACATGGCCGAGATCGTCGAAGTCATCGACGGCATCGCCGAGGAGACGAACATGCTCGCGCTGAACGCCTCCATCGAAGCTGCGCGTGCCGGCCAGGCAGGCTCGGGCTTTGCCGTCGTCGCGGACGAAATCAAACAGCTTGCGACCGAGACACAGGCCGCCACCGCCGATGTGGAGGACCTCATCGGCTCGCTGCGGTCCCAGGTCGGGACGTCCGTCGACGCCATGGAGACGATGGAAGACGCTGTCGACCGCGGAAGCAACACTATCTCCGAGACCATTACGACGCTTGAAGACGTGGTCGACGCCACTGTCGATGTCAACGGCGGCATTCAGGAGATCGACCGGGCGACCGACCAGCAGGCGACCAGCGCGCAGGAAGTCGTGCGGATAATCGACGACATCAACGATATCGCCGGTGACACCGCAACTGACGCCCGTGAGATGGCCACCACGGTCGATCAGCAGGGCCAGACCGTTGCCGGGATGGTCGACTCGGTGGAGCGGTTCGCCGACGACGCCGACACGCTCCACGACGAACTCTCACAGTTCGAGACCGCCGAGACCGACGTCGTGGACACGCCCGCCGGCCCCGGCTCCGCTACGGGTGACTGAGACGAATTGGGTACCCGTATCCCAGTCGCGCCAGCCAACACTGCCGTCCAACGGTTTGGAACTCTACAGCAGGAGGTGCGCCAGCAAGGCAATGATGGCAACTTTCTTGACGAGAATAACACCGATAATCAGTTGCGTCGTCGAGAGCGCCCGGACGCGCTCGATGCCCCGCCGGAGGAACGCGGGCGACTGGGCGAGTTCACGCACCAGCAGCCGTACCTCCGCGCGGAACGTCTCGACCGCCGACCCCTCGCCGTCAGTGTAGGCGGCTTCCGGCCGGGGCAGCCACTGCGACCCCGTGTATTCGAGTTCGACCAGCGACCCCTCCAGATGACTTGCCTGCTCGAACTGCAGGCCGTTGGCTTCACAGAGGCGCTCGACCTTGGCGATGTCGCGGTCGCTGTTCAGGTCGTACCGCCGCTGTATCGGGTCGGTCGCCCAGTCGAACTGGAACCGACAGACGAGTTCGCTCTCGCCGACCCACACGTCGACGATTTCGGCCAGTTCGACCGTGCCGGCCGTCTCTTTCCGCTTTTTCTGGAGGTGCTCGTACTCGGTGGGGGACTCCATCGAGGCCGTCACCTGGGACTCCGTCTCGGGCATACCTTCTCGACACGAGTGTTCGGCTGACGACACTATACGTTTTCTCCCGCTTGAACGGTTGGAACTCCGTAACCGGGGCGAAACGAGGACCTGCCAACGAGACAGTCAGATATCCACCGGACACCCGTTTATTTCGCCGCCGCGCATCCCTTCGGCGAGCCAGTAGATAGAGAGGGTCAATACCGCGAGCGCCAGCAGCGCGAATTCCAGCCCATCCAGTGGCAGAAACAGCAGCGAGGTCGAGACGCCGAGTAGTGACAGCAGGCCCAGCAGGACCGCCGACCCACAGGCCGCACAGCCCGCGCCGAGCGTTCCGAGGACGACACCCGCGACGCCCGCGCCGCCCTGCTGGAGGTCGAGGCCATGTTCGCGGAAGTGGTAGGTCACCAGCCCGATGTCGACGCCTGTGAGGACGGCGACGACGACCAGCAGGATTCCCTGTGCAGGGTTGAACGACGTACCGACGAACGGGTACAGCTCCCCGAGCACGCGCAGTCGGCTGGCGAGTGGGAGCGACCCACCGACCACGAGGTCCAGCACCAGCGGGACGTTCAACGAGACGACAAACAGGGTCAGCGAGACGATTGCGGCGATCACGGCGACTGCCGCGTAGACTGGCAGCGTGAGCACGAGCCTGACCGTCCGGCCCATGAGCCGCCAGTCCCCGCGCGTCGTCGGCAGGCGGAGCCCCTCTGCGGTGCTCATCCGTCGTGCTCTCCCAGCGCCTCCGCGATGAGTTCGTAGCTGACGCTCCCGTTGACCTTCGTCACGAACTCGCCGTCCTCGAACAGCAGGATAATCGGCGTCGTCTCACCCAATCCGGCGTCCTCGGCCGCCTGGATATCGGCCTGAACGGCGTCATCGTGGGCACGGTTTCGGGCGTCGCTTGCGACCGCCTCGCCGTCTACCTCGGTCTCCTCGGTGAGAAACGTCGCCGTCCGCGCCAGAACGTTGTCCGGGTCGAACGACGACTGCTCGGCGAAGTAGTGATCGAACAGCGACCAGTACGCCTCGCTGTCGCGGGCGAACGTCGATTCCAGCGCCTGCGTCGCTGGCTCACCCCAGGGATAGATCACGGGGTAGGTCCGGACGACGTACGCGCCTTTGCCCGCGTCCACGATGTTCTCCCGAATGTCCGGCAGCGTGTTCTCGTGGAAGCGGCGACACGTAGGACAGGAGGGGTCTTCGAACGCCAGGATGACGTGGCCGCCCAGTTCGCCGCGGCGGGGCTGGGCGTCGAGGTCGGCGGCCGCCGGGTGGCTGTCGACGGATTCGACGCTGTCCGCCTCGCTACTGCACCCAGCGACTGCGCCGACGACACCCACCCCGGAAAGTGCTAGAAAGCGTCGTCTGTTCATATACGACTGGTTGGCCCGCGTTGGTTTAGCGTTTGTTCCACTATGTGGCCACGATGAGTAACCGTCTTGTCGCCAGCGGCGGTAGCATCTGCCGGCCGATGACGACGACTCACGGGGCCGAACCGGGGTGACTCCCCGGTGGTGACGAGCCCTATGAGTGCCGAGGCCGCTATTTTTGACGGTAGAAGTTGTCTCTGGGGCAGTCTGGTTGTGGCCACAGTAGACATAGGCCCCGGTCAGGGCTGCGCCGGACTGGCAGACGCGGATTTATGAACGGTGCCGAGCAAACGTATAGTATGGCCGCCGAAATTTCCGACCGTGTTCGAGAAATCGCGGAGGCCCGCGGCCTTCCGGAGTCCGAAGTGTTCGCGCGGGCACTCGAACGCGGGCTCGAAGACCTGTGGGAGGACCTCGTGCTCGCACAGTACCTCGATGGGGAACTCGACCGCGAGGAAGCCATCGAGCACGTCGGGCGGACGAAAGTCGAGCGAGCGGAGCGAGAGCGTGAGGTCGTCGAGGAAGACGTTGACTGGGGCTTGAACGCGTGACGCCTGCGGCCGTTTCGGACGCAGGACCGCTCATTCACCTCGCCGAAAGCGGTTCACTCGAACTGCTCTCGACGTTTGACACGCGCCTTGTCCCGGAGACGGTTTACGAGGAGGTCGACGCCGGTGGTGTTCCGGACGGGGTGGTCGACCTCTCGTACGAACTCGTCGAAGCCGACGAAAGCCGAGTCGGAACTGAGGAACTGGACGCCGGAGAATGCGCCGCGATTGCGGTCGCAATAGAGCGGGGCGTTGTTCTTCTAACCGACGATCTCGCCGCCCGAGAGACAGCATCCGACGCGGGCGTCGAAGTACGCGGTTCTATCGGCGTTATCGCGCTCGGGTATGGTCGCGGATTGCTCGACAGAGACGAAGCGGCATCCCGTATGCGAGCACTCCAGCGTGAGACGAGTCTTTTCGTGACCGAGGCGGTTGTGGAGCGCGGCATCCAGATGCTGGACGAACAGTAACGGGATGAGTGGACTCTATAGACGCTGTAAACACATTCACTATGGATAGATTGTGAGTCTTGAGTGCCGAGGCTCTTACCCCAACTGGTAGCTGTCGCTGACGACCGTTTGCCACGGGTATCTCTGTGGTTCGGTTGCAACTGACATGATCTGGATCTGGGACGACAGCGACTGCGATGACTCTCCTGCAGAGAGTCCCTCTGTGGAGATCCCCAACAGTTAGGGACTAAATTGTACACGGTTTTATTGTTTTGCTATCAATGTTGATATTCTCGGCAACGGTTTTTTGACTATCATTAGCTCAGGTTGAGCAATGATAGATGAGAGAGGAGAGCCATGGACTGGGAGCCGGCGACGGTTACTCGGGATGCTCGCAACTGGCGGAACAGCCACGCTGGTCGGCTGTTCGACTGGCGGAGAGACGGAATCAAGTACAGCCGAAAGTGGGGGCGAAGCCGCCGGGTCGACCGACGGCTCGCTGTCAGTCGTTGTCAGCTCGAAAGGCTACACAGAGCAGTTGAACCTCGGGTACATCGCCTACGAATTGCTCGCCAACAACACGGGTGTGAGTCTTGTGGACGAAACCGGCTTCGGCGGGAACGCTGCACACGCCGAAGCGTATCAGGCCGGCGACATCCACGCGTACTACGATTACATGGGGTCACTGTGGGCTGCGCACCCGCCCAAGCACGACGAAGCCGACTTCGAGACACCTGACGAGCAGTACGAAGCGCTGAAGTCCGAGATGGAGTCGGAACACCCGATACGGATTCTCGACCGCGCGGACTGGCAGAACACATGGGCCGTGTTCATCCGCGAGGACGCTATCGAAGGGACCAGTATCGAGACAATCAGTGACCTCGCCGGTTACGTCAACGACGGGAACTACGACATTAGACCGGCGTTTGGCGACGGATTCAGGACTCGTAGCGACGGCTTCGATGCTTTGCTTGAATACTACGGGTTTGAGGGCGAGCATGTGGAGCGCTGGGAGGCAGAACAGGAGTTCATCGAGGCGGCGTCGGCGCAGGCGGCTGGCACGGCCGTCGACGAAGGCTACGCCGATCTCAGCTTCGGGTACAGCACCAGCGCGTGGCTCACAACCGTTGAAGACATCGTGTACCTCGATGACGACCGGAACTTCTGGCCGTTTTTCCACCCGGTCGGCGTCGTTCACGAGGACGTCGCGACGGACGCCGTGGTGTCGGCGCTGAACAAGATGCCGGACGCCATTCCGGACGCGAAAACGATGCAAGAGCTGAACAGTCACGCAACCGAGGTCGGCAGCCAGCAGGCGGTTGTTGACCACCTCACGGCCAACGGCTTCATCTGAATCAGTATGGAAGAATCTACAGCACATTCAGGCGACGGTGACGACGAATCAGCAGACGCGACAGCGTCAGCGGCCTCGGACACGACAGCGCTGGAGCGAGTGAAAGCCGTTGCGCTGCTGCCAGTCCGGTCGTACCTCGTCAAGTTCGCTGTTGCGTTGCTCGTGATCGTGGTACTCATCGCGGCCGGCGGGTTCTGGGTGCAGGGGAACGCAACTGCCACACTCGAAGACGACACGGCACAACAGCTCGTACAGGAGGTCAACGCCGAGTCCGGCCTGTTGAACGAGTGGATTGAGCGCAACGAACGGCCGGTGCTCGTCGCGTCAAACAATCCGCTGCTCGGTTTCAACGCGACGCGCGAAGACCAGCAGGCCTACACGGAACGGCTCGCCGCGGATGAGCTCCAGTCCGACCGCGTCGCTGCCGTCCACCTTGCAGACCCCACTGTCGGCACAGCGGGGGAGGCAAGGATTGTGGCGAGTACTGACGAAACGCTCCGCGGAACGCGTGTCACATCGGACGCACATCCGTGGGTCGACCGGACTCGGTCTATCGGCCGCGACACAGTAGTTTCATCGAACCCGTACACGAACGCGAACGGCAAGCGAGTGGTCAGTTCGATGAGTGTCGCCGCCGACTTCACACACGTACTCGTAGTCGAGTACGACGCCAGCGACCTGAGCAAGCAGTTCAGCACTGGTATCGACGGGACGTTCACACAGGTGGTCCGCCCGACATCGAGTTCGACTGAGGTGTTGTTCTCCGACGCCGGCACCGATGCCGTCGGACAGCCGTACATCCCGAACCAGTCACAGTCCGACATCCCGGAGATCAGCACGGCTACCGAACAGGGCACCTTTACCGACACGCCAGCGAAGGACGCAGTGCTTGACACCGACCACGTCGCCGCGTACGCGACCATCCCCGGCACAAACTGGGTCGTCATCAAGCACACGCCTGCGGCGAACGCGTTCGCGCTGAGCGAGCAGATTCGGACCGATATCCTGGCGTTCATCCTGCTCGCGCTCGGTGGCGTTGTCGTCGTGGGTGGAACGATTGGACGGAACACGGCGACATCCGTGCAACAGCTCTCTGCGGCCGCTACTGCCATCGAGCAGGGAGAGTACAATGTCGACGTTTCGAGCTCTCGCCGGGACGAAATCGGTCAGTTGTTCACGTCTATCGGGAGCATGCGCGACGCACTCGTCTCGAAAATCGACGAAGCCGAGGCTGCCCGTGAGCAAGCAACAGACGCCCAGGAGGAGGCGGAAGAAGAGCGAGCCCGCGCCGAGCAGGCAAAGGAAGAGGCTGAGACGCTCGCGGCGGAACTCGAACAGCAAGCAGAGGTATACAGTGACGTGATGGAAGCGTGCGCGGACGGTGACCTGACCCGGCGTCTCCCCGAAAGCGAGACCGACAACGAGGCGATGGCGGCTATCGCGTCGTCGTTCAACGATATGCTCGCACAGTGGGAACGCACTATCGTCGACATTCAGGAGTTCGCGGAGACCGTCACAGCCGCCAGCGAGGAGGCCGAAGTCGGGGCGACTGACGCCGAGCGTGCGAGCGGCGAGGTCAGCGAATCGGTTCAGGAGATCGCGGCTGCCGCCGACGAGCAACGCGATATGCTGGACACAGTCTCGGGAGAGATGACTGACCTTTCGGCAGCTATCGAAGAGGTAGCTGCGTCCGCTGACTCGGTTGCGGAGCACTCGAATCAGACCGCTGACGTCGCCCGAAAGGGCGAAGACACGGCCAGAGACGCGCTCGAAAGTTCACGCAGAGTACAGGAGGCAATCGACACGACTGTCGAGAACGTCGAACAGTTAGACGAGCAGATGGCGGAAATCAGCACCATCGTCGAGCTGATCGCCGACATCGCCGAGCAGACGAATATGCTCGCGCTGAACGCGAACATCGAAGCCGCTCGTGCCGACAAAGACGGCGAAGGGTTTGCCGTCGTGGCCGACGAAGTCAAGGAACTCGCCGGGGAAACGCAGGTATCGGCGACCGAAATAGAGCAACTCATTACCGATGTCCAGTCCCAGACGGAGACGACTGTCGACGAGGCCAGAGTCGCTGAGGAGTCGATGGAAGCAGGCATCAGTGCGGTCGAAGAGGTCATGGAAGCGTTCACAGAAGTGTCGGAGTACGCCGACAAAACGGACGCCGGCGTCCAGGGGATCAGCGACACCACTGACGATCAGGCCGCCAGTACTGAAGAAGCGGTATCGATGACCGAGGAAGTCGCCGACCTCAGTGAATCCACTGCCGATGAGGTACAGAGCGTGTCCGCCGCCGCAGAGGAGCAGGCGGCCTCGATGTCGGAGATCAACGACAGTATCAAATCGCTGAGCGGGCAGGCCGAGCAGCTCAAGGCGCTCCTGTCGGAGTTTGACGTCGCTGTCGACGAAACCGAGCGATCCCGAGACCGCTGATCGACAACAGCGTGAGCACAGACTGACGCTCGGAGCGGTTCGGAACACGCGTTTTCCTGTACCGTTTCGCCGCGTGTATCCACCACAACGCGCAACGCGTCCCAGTACGAGCAGTGATGGAGTCGCAATCCGCGTTGCAGGGACAGCGTGAACCGCCTCGGCCTGCTCCGCCTGTGGATGTTCGTCGAGCGGCTCCGACCTCGCCGGTCGGTTTCGGCGCGTGGGAATCCCCAGTACGCCTTTATTTTGGTCGGGCGAGCAACACATATGAGCGTCATCTGTGAGTTCGAGTTGCAGTCCGCGGATATGCCGCTGTGTGCGGTCGCTGCCGAACTGGACACCCGGCTGATCGTCGACACCGTCGTCTCCGGAACGACCGCGGAGCCGGCACTCGTGTTCTCCGCGACAGGCGTCGAACCGGATGCCCTCGAATCGGCGTTGCTCGGCGACGAGTCCGTCGTGGAGTTTGTCGCCATGGACTCGGCTATCGTCGAGTCCCGCTATCGGGTCGTCCTCGATACGGACTACGTCGAGATGTACACCCAGCTCGTCGACCGGCAGACGTATCCGATGGGTGCGCTCGTGACCGAACACGGGTGGAAGGTGAGTACGCAGTTCGCCGACAGAGCGGACCTCGAAGCGTTCCGGGACGCCTGTCAGTCCAGCAGCGTCACGTTCCGCCCGCATCGGCTCTGCGAGACGGAACACGGCGGCGATGACTACGGACTCACCGCCCCGCAACGAGAGGCGCTGCTGGCAGCCCACCGACTGGGCTATTTCGCCGTCCCTCGCGGAGCAGACCTGACGGAACTCTCGGCAGAACTCGACGCGACCACGTCCGCGATCTCGGAGCGTCTCCGACGTGGAACGGACCAGCTGATCGACCACACGATTGCCAGCTCCGAACAGTGACAGCGGGCTACCCGGAGCGCGGCTATGTCGGCGAGATGTCCCCTCTTATAAACTGCTGTACATATGTTGGCAACGGTTAGGGCTGGGAGTTGCGTAGTACTACATGACGGTGACCCAAAATGACCATCCACCAGCACCCACACGTCACTGACCGCGACGCACACTTCGTCGGCGGCGGTATTGCCTCCCTCGCTGGGGCGGCGTTCCTCGTACGGGACGGCAATATGCCCGGCGAAAACATCCATGTCTACGAAAAGCTGGACGTCGTCGGTGGCGCGATGGACGGCGCTGGCGACCCGGACGAGGCCTACCTGATCCGGGGCGGCAGGATGTTCAACTATCCGGCGTACGAATGTACGTGGGACCTCTTCGAGTCCATCCCGTCGCTCGAAGACGACTCGCGGTCGGTCAAAGACGTGATGGACGAGTTCAACGAAGCGCACCCCTCGTACGCGAAAACGCGGCTGATGCACGAGGGCGAACGGATCGACGCGGGCGAGTACGGACTGACGAGCCAGCATCGACAGTCGATAGCTCGGTTGCTCCTCACGCCCGAACCGCGACTCGGTGACACGCGCATCGAAGAGTGGTTCGACGAGTCGTTCCTGGAGACGAACTTCTGGTACGTCTGGGCGACGATCTTCGCGTTCCAGCCGTGGCACAGCGTCGCCGAAGTCCGGCGGTACATGTACCGGTTCCTGCACGAGTTCCCGCGCCTGCACACCATGGAAGGTATCGACCGGACGAAGTACAACCAGTACGACTCGATGATCCTCCCGCTCCGGCGCTGGCTCGAAGACAGGGGCGTCTCCTTCGAGTACGGCCACGAAGTGACGGATATGGATATCGTCCCGTCGCGGACAGGGCGCACCGTCGAGCGGCTCTACTGTGAAACCGACAGCGGCACCGAGTCGGTCCCAGTTGAGCCGTCCGACCTCGTGTTCGTGACAAACGGGTCGATGACCGACGGCTCGTCCATCGGCGGGATGGACGAGGCCCCCGAACTGAACGAAACCGGGGCGTCGTGGGAGCTGTGGAAGTCCATCGCCGAGGACAACCCACAGTTCGGCAACCCGTCGGTGTTCGCGGACAACGTCACGGAGACGAAGTGGGAGTCGTTCACCGTCACCCTGCACAACACCGACTTGTTCGACCACATCGTCGACTTCACGAACGAGGAACCGGGCAACGGGCTCGTCACCTACCTCGGGTCGAACTGGCTGTTGTCGACAGTCGTCGCCGCACAGCCCCACTTCGCGAACCAGCCGGACGACGTGAAGGTGTTCTGGGGCTACGCGCTGTTCCCGGACCGCGAGGGGAACTACGTGGAGAAACCGATGTCCGAGTGTACCGGCCGGGAGATCCTCCAAGAGCTGTGTTACCACCTGCAGTGTGAGGAACGGCTCCCGGAGCTACTCGACGACGTGACCTGCATCCCGGCGATGATGCCGTTCATCACGGCGCACTTCCAGCCCCGGGAGCCCGGTGACCGACCCGAAGTCGTTCCTGACGGGTCGAACAACCTGGCGTTCCTCGGACAGTACGCCGAACAGCCGCGGGACGTGGTGTTCACCGTCGAGTACTCGGTCCGGTCGGCGATGACCGCCGTCTACGAGATGCTCGACCTCGACCGGGAAGTCCCCCCGGTGACCAAACACTACCGGAAGCCCGGTGTCATCGCGGACACTGTCCGCGCCGCGTACCGCTGAGAGAGTCGACGGCGGTACGGGCGCGGACATTCCAGCACTTTAGTACGGTGACAGAGATGGGTGTGTATGAACACACCGCCGCTCGCCGTCCGGAGGCTGCGATGGTAAACCTCGCGCTCTCGGCGGCACAGCTCGTCTTGGCGCTGGTACTCGTGGGACTGAACGGCTTTTTCGTCGCCGCGGAGTTCGCCTTCGTTCGCGTTCGCGGCACCTCTGTCGAACAGCTCGCTGACGAGGGGAAAGCCGGTGCGGGCTCGCTCCAGGCAGTGATGGCGGACTTGGACAACTACCTTGCGGTGACCCAGCTCGGGATTACGCTCGCCTCGCTGGGGCTGGGGTGGGTCGGTGAGCCCGCCGTGGCGGCGCTGCTGGAACCTGTTCTGGCACCGATACTGCCGGAGACCCTCCTCCACCTCGTGGCGTTCGCGATTGGGTTTACAATCATCACGTTCCTCCACGTCGTCTTCGGCGAACTCGCACCGAAGACGTTCGCGATTGCCCAGACCGAGCGGCTCTCACTGTTGCTCGCACCGCCGATGAAGCTGTTTTACTACCTGTTCTATCCTGGTATCGTCGTCTTCAACGGCTCGGCGAACGCCTTTACGCAACTGCTCGGCGTCCCGCCGGCCTCGGAAACGGACGAGACGCTCGGCGAGCGTGAGATACGCCGGGTGCTGGCTCGGTCCGGCGAAGAGGGGAACATCGACGCGGCGGAGGTCGACATGATAGAGCGCGTGTTCGACCTCGACGATACGGTCGTCCGGGAGGTCATGGTCCCGCGCCCCGACGTCGTGAGCGTGCCGGCCGACGCCACGCTGTCGGATATCCGGGCAGTCGTTTTCGACGAGGGACACACCCGCTATCCGGTGGTCGATGCCGACGACAGCGACCAGATCGTCGGGTTCATCGACGTCAAGGACGTGCTACGGGCCGGCGAGGAAGGCAACGAAAACACGACTGCCGGCGATATCGCCCACGAGATACCGGTCGTCCCGGAGACGACCGCTATCAACGACCTCCTGTTGCAGTTCCGGCAAGACCGGCGGCAGATGGCCGCGGTCATCGACGAATGGGGGTCGCTCGAAGGCATCGCGACCATCGAGGACGTGGTCGAGGCCGTCGTCGGCGACCTGCGCGACGAGTTCGACGTCGACGGCCGCGAACACGCCATCCGCAAGCGAAGCGACGGGAGCTACGACGCCGACGGCGGCGTCCCGCTGTCGACAGTCAGTGAGGCCCTCGGTGTCGACCTCGACAGCGACGCAGTCGAAACCGTCGGCGGGCTGGTACTGAGTCATCTCGACCGCGCGCCGGAAGTCGGTGATACCGCCGAAGCGGCCGGACACGCGTTCGAGGTGACAAGCGTCGACGGCACCCGTATCTCGACGGTTCGGATTCGAGCGAACGACGGCGACACCCCGACCACCGACTGAGCCGGTCCCAGACCCGGGTGACGAGAACAGGGCCAGTCACGGAGTGCCGCCCGTCTACAAGGGAATCAGTCCACGACGGCCGCCAGGCTTCGGTCAACGGCTCGCTCGACGTGCAGCGCCGTCGTGTCGAACAGCGGCGTGTCGGGGCAGTCCGACTGTTCGACGAGGAGTTCGATTTCGGTACAGCCGAGGACAATCCCTTGTGCCCCCGCCTCCACCAGCCCGTTGATGACGTCGAGATACCGCGCTCGTGAGTCGGGGCGCACCTCGCCGGCGGTCAGCTCATCGAAAATAATCCGGTCGACATCCTCACGGGCGCTCGGGTCGGGGACGACCGTCTCGATGCCGTGTGACGCGAACCGGTCGTGGTAGAACGCCCCCGACATCACGGCGTCCGTCCCCAGAACGCCGACGGTCTCGATGCCCGCAGCACGGATTGCATCCGCCGCCACGTCGACGATGTGGAGGAACGGCACCGAGAGTGCCTCGACCAGTTGGGGCGCGACCCGGTGCATCGTGTTCGTCGCCATCACCACGAAGTCGACTCCGGCGGCCTCCAGGTCCAGCGCCGCATCGACGAGGATTGACGCGGCGCTGTCCCATGCCTGGTCACGGATACACTGCTCGATGGCGGCGAAGTTGACGCTCCGGATGACGATATCGCCTGCACTGTGCCCGCCGAGTGCGTCGTTGATTCTGCGGTCGATACGCCGATAGTAGGTCCGCGTCGACTCGCTACTCATCCCGCCGAGGACGCCGATTGTCTGCATCTCGTCTAGTGGCATCGTGGTGACACTCAGTGGCCCCTTCCCAGCGAGTTCGCTTAGCGGTTCCGCCCCCAAGTTCGCCAGTGAACGTCAACTGGGAGGAGGTGTCTTGGGGAACGCTCTCAGAAGAACTCGTCCAGAGACACCGGCTCGGACTGGAACACGGTAGCGAGCGGGTCCCGAACCGAGTCGTCGCGTATCTCCAGGCCAGCCACTCGCTCGGCGGCGTCGACGCCGTGCGTGCCGACGGCTAGCTGGGAGAGGGTCGCGATGTCGACGGTCACGTCGGCCGCCGAATCGCTGGCTGGACGCGGGTCGACTGTCGCAGTGCCGCCGCTCACTGACAGTTCGAACAGACCGTCATTGCGGTCGAGCAGCGGGTCGCTGACCGAGAGCGTGCAGTCGAGGCCCCCATCGGGCCAGTCGAGGCGTTCAAGATGAGATATGTCGGTCAGCCGCACCATCGGCCCGGGCTCGACGGTACAGTCGACCGCGCCAGGGTCGTCGACGCGATGGAGGAGGTCGGCGTCGGGTGGCAACTGGAGCGTGACGCGCTCTATCTGTGCGCCGTGGGTCCCGAGGAACGCGAACAGCGCGCGGCGGGCCTCCTCGTCGGCGGCCGCGAACTGTGTGGCCGAGAGCGTGCGGTCGGCATCGTCCGCGACGGTGTACACGACGTACCCACGGAGGTCACCGTTGCGTTCGTAACCGTAGCAGTACGGGACGCCGTCGTCGTCCCAGTCGGCGAGCGTCCGCTCGCGCCACCACGCTTCTGAGCGGCGGAGCGAGAGCGCCGTCCCGGCGGCTGAAGCGGACTCAACCTGACGGAGACGCTCCCAGTCGTCGGCGTCGAGGCGGACCATTTGTCCGGCGGTGTCGTGGTCTGGAAGTGCCGACGGCGGCAGATCGAAGCGGCGATATGTGTTCGCCGTGCTCCAGCCCAGGCGGCGGTAGAACGGCGTCGAGAACGGCCAGAGGGTGACGAACCCGACATCGGCCTCGCGGTACTCGTGTAAGGCGTGCCGACAGAGGTCGGCGGCGTATCCCTGCCCGCGGTGTTCGGGCGGCGTCGCAACCGCGCCGAGGCCGCCGACCGTCGCCGCTTCGCCGCGAACGGTTGTATCGAGATAGTAGAGCTTGCAGACCGCACGAAGGCCGTCACCGTCGTAGAGGCCTCGCTGGTCGAACAGCGACGGCGGCCAGTCGCTATCGGGGTCCGGCGTCACCGGGCCCGTTTCGGGCGCAAACGCGTACTGGAGCATCCGCTGACAGGCTTCGCGGTCAGTCGCCGGGACGGGGCGCAACTCGGACATACCGACGCAGGCGTTCGCCAGCTACAGAAACCTAGTCATCTGTGGACTGACGCCGTGGCTGTCTCCGAATACTGAGCCGTCACGGCACGTACCAGATACCCCGGTCACGGTCGAGGAGTGACCCGACGACGATGTGCGGGAGCGCGACGATACTGATGAACACGCTCCAAAACGCCACCGCGCCGGGGAGCAGGTCGCTCGCCCCCAGTGGGTTCGGGAACGCCCAGTAGACGGCGGCGAGGACGCCGAAGGTGGCCAGCGCCCCGACGACGAGGACGACCCAGGCGCGCAGTGCAACGGTCGAGGCGTCCGCGCCGCCGAGCAGGTCCCAGCGCTCGTCGCCGACCGGCTCTTGTTCCACGGATGCCGTCCGCGCCACCTGTCGGGCGGAGTACCAGAACGGGAAGTACAGACCGACGGCGACGAGGACCGGAACGAACGCGAAGTATACCGCAAGCAGCAGCGACTCTCCGGCATCGACAAGCCAGGAGCGGCCGCCGCCGCGGGCGTAGCCAAGCAGGATGTGCGTCGTCAGAGCGAGTCCGTACCCCGACCCGATGACGAGCCGGGTTGTGTCGAATGACCCTGCGTACGACGAGAGGGCACCGGGTTCGACGAGGCCGACCATCAACGAACTGAACGCGTGGAACGTCTCCGGCCAGAACACGATGGGGACGAGCATCACCGCGCCGCCGCGGACGGTCGCCGCCAGACCGCGCTGGAACCGGGTCTGGAGGTGCTCGGTCCCGCTCGTGGCTTCCAGCACCTGTAGGCCGCCGATTCCGCCCTTCGCCATGGCGACGGTCAGCGCCAGCGCGAGGCCAGCGACTGGCGCAACGAGGAACAGGCCGACGAACCCGCCGATAGCCGCCAGATACACCGCGACGTAGCGCCAGCGAAACGAGGGGCGACGGCGGCGGAGGTTCTCGAAGTGCTCGTACCCGCCGTGGGGGAGATTGAGCGCGACCATCCCGACGAGATACACCACCATCTGGGCCCGGAGCGGAACCCTGACGCCGACGGTGCCGAGGAGACCGAACGTGACGGCGAGTACCAGCAGGCTCGCCCGCGAAAGCAGGAGCGACGGATGGCGGTCGGTGTCCCGATGCCGCTGCCAGACGGACCCCAGGCTGGTCGTGGGCATATCGCGAGCCTAGGGAAAAACTCACAATAAACGATGCAAGCGATTCCAGCGAACTGGGAACAGACCGCTGGTTTGAATCATGAGCTGTCTGTTGTGAAGCGCTGGGAATCCGAGGAACCCTTTTTCAGGCGTAGTCGTTAGCAACGGCTATGCGTGATGGCCTCCCAAGCGACCGGACGGTGACCGTCGTCGGTGGCGGCTTCGGCGGCCTCTCGGCTGCGTGCTATCTCGCTGACGCCGGGGCCGACGTGCAATTGCTCGAACGCTACGACCGCCTCGGCGGCCACGCGGGCGTCCTCGAACGGGACGGCTTCCGGTTCGACACCGGCCCGTCGTGGTACCTGATGCCCGACGTGTTCGAGCGCTTCTTCGGCCACTTCGACCGCGAGCCCGCGGACTACTACGAACTGGAGCGACTGGACCCCCAGTACCGGGTGTTCTGGAAGGACGGGGACCGCGTGACGATGCAACCGAACCGCCAGAACGCCCGCGAGGTGTTCGAATCCTACGAGGACGGGGCCGGCGACGCACTGGCTGACTATCTCGACACGGCCGGGCGCAACTACGACCTGGCGATGGACCGGGTCGTCTACGAGGGCCGCGAACGACTGCGTGACTACGTCGACACCGACCTCCTCCCGCTTGCGCCGCGGGCGCGGCTGTTCGGCTCGATGGACGACTACGTGGGCCGCTACATCGACCACCCGAAGCTCCGGCAGCTGCTCGAATACACGCTGGTGTTTCTCGGCGGCGCGCCACACAACACCCCGGCGCTGTACAGCATCATGAGCCACGTCGACCTGAACATGAACGTGTTCTACCCGGAGGGCGGCATCGCCGGCGTCGTCGACAGCCTCGGGTCGCTGGCTCGCGAACTCGGCGTCGACGTCCAGACCGGGACCGAGGTCCAGCACATCGCCGGCGAGGCGGGGGCGTTCGAACTGACCACCGAGGACGGCGTCGTCGCCTCCGATGTCGTGGTCAGCAACGCCAACCCCGCCTACACCGAGCAGCATCTGCTTGACCCCGCTGCCCGCGACCACGACCCGGACCACTGGGACGACCAGACCTACGCGCCGTCGGCATTCATGTTGTATCTCGGTGTTGAGGGCGACGTGGGTCCGCTGGCGCATCACTCGCTGGTGCTGCCGACGGACTGGGACGGCCACTTCGAGCAGATATTCGACCGCCCGGCGTGGCCCGACGACCCCGCCTACTACCTGTCGGTTACGTCGAAGACCGACGAGACGGTCGCCCCGGACGACCACCACGCCGTCGTCGTTCTCGTCCCCATCGCGCCGGGGCTCAACGACGGCCCCGACATCCGCAAGGAATACCGGGAGTTCGTTCTAGACGACCTCGCCAAACAGACCGGTGTGGACCTCCGCGACCGCATCGTCGTCGAGGAGTCGGCCTGCGTGAGCGAATTCGCCGAGCGCTTCGGCGACCCGCAGGGGACGGCGCTCGGACTGGCCCACACGCTGTTCCAGACCGGGCCGCTTCGCCCCGGCCACCGCGCCGGCCTCGAGGGGCTCTACTACACCGGGGCCTACACGACCCCCGGTATCGGGATGCCGATGTGTCTCATCAGCGGCGAACACACCGCCCGCGACATCATCGAGGACAGCCCGTTCGAGACGAAACAGGACCGTTCGGCCTCGACGGCGGACTGACGCCGTCGCTTTCGGTTCGTCGTTTGTGTGGACCGTCCGAGTCACAACATGATACTGTAACGCACAGACCGCAGCCCAGCCTCGAACGGTTTATTGTCCCGCTTCAGGTAACGGGGGCATGGAGAAGCTCCGCGAGTCGCTGCACGAAGCCCCGATCATCGACAAGGACGGATACTCCTACCTGGTCCACCCGCTCAGCAACGGCGTCCCGATGCTGGAGCCGGAACTACTCCGCGAGGTCGTCGTCGGCGTGACGCGGGCGGCCGACCTCGACGTGGACAAGATCGTCGCGCCGGAGGCGATGGGTATTCACATCGCGACCGCACTCTCGCTGCAGACGGACATTCCGCTCGTGGTCATCCGCAAGCGCTCCTACGGCCTCGACGACGAGGTCCCGCTGCACAAGACCACCGGTTACTCAGAATCGGAGATGTTCATCAACGACATCGAGGCGGGCGACGACCTGCTCATCGTCGACGACTTGCTCTCGACCGGCGGCACGATGGCGTCCATCTGCGAGGCGCTTGACGACATCGGGGCGGACATCTCGGATATCGTCGTCGTCTTCCGGAAGCAGGGCGAGTCAGCGCTCGACGACACCGATTACGAGGTCACCAGCCTGCTCGACATCTCGGTCGACCAGGACGGCGTGACGATTCACGACTGAGAGGGCCTGCTGTCCCTGTTTACTTCTGCTCGACAGCGGCGGCCATGTGCTCCCGGGCTTCCTCGGGCGTCATCCCACGAACGCCACACGTACAGGAGAGCAGCTCGGGGTCGGTCAGATCGTCGACCTCCTCGGCGCTGGCCCGTTCGAGCGCGCCCTCGTCGGCGTCGTAGTCGAAGGTCACCCGATATGTGACCTGTGCCACCCCCTCGATCTGGTGGGACTCGTCGGGGTCGGGGTTTGCGATGGCCTCAGCGTGCTCTTCCTGCATTGCGGACTTCCACTGTTCGAGGTTCGCCTCGGGGTCCGAATCGTCGGGCATACGCTGGCTGTCGGCGGCAGGCCTGAAAAAGCGAGCGCTGGCGCTCCGGTCAAGCGGGAGCCGAGAAAGAGGGCGACTCTCGGAACGCTTTTTCCGCCAGCAAACGCTGGCTTCCCTGTGGGCGATTCTCGATCCGATTCCGACCGAGCCCGGTTCCTGTTGGCCGCGGCGACTACCGTCGCCACCGTTGCGACGGCCGGCAGCCTCTATCTCTCGCTGGGCCTCGGGCTGACCCCCTGTCGGCTCTGCTGGTATCAGCGAATCCTCATGTATCCGCTGGTGGTCGTCCTCGGCGTCGCCGCCGTCGAGAACCGGCCCGGTGTCGTCCGGACGGCGCTGCCGCTGGCGGTGCCGGGGGCCGCCATCGCGGCCTACCACTCCTGGCTGCAGGTGAGCCAGACGACCTGCGGCATCGGGGCGGTCAGTTGTGCGCAGATACAGTACCGGGTGTTCGGCCTGACCGTGCCGAACCTCTCGCTGACGGCGTTTCTCCTGGTGACCGGGCTGGTCGTCGCAGCTGCCAGGCCTCGTGGCGGTCTGTCCTGACCGAACACGGCGGCGCGATACCTCCGCGACCGTGGCTTACCGACCGGTACCGGACAGCCTTCGCCGCGACCAAACCCCTTTTTCGGGTAGCCCCGCGTGGCTCCGGTATGGAATACACCAGACTCGGTTCGACCGGAACGACGGTTTCACAGCTGTGTTTCGGCACCTGGCGCTTCGGCCGGGAGACCGGCGGCGTCGTCGAAACCGACCGCGAGGAGGCCCACGAACTGCTGGACGCGGCGTGGGAGCGGGGCATCAACTTCATCGACACCGCCAACGTCTACGGTAACCCCAACGGGACCAGCGAGGAATACATCGGCGAGTGGCTCGACGACTACGACCGTGAGGACTTTGTCATCGCCTCGAAGGTGTACTTCCCCTTCGACGGTCGCGGCGAGCCCGGCCCCAACGACTCTGGTCTCGGCCGCAAGCACATCCGCGCACAGATCGAGGGGACGCTGGACCGACTCGACACGGACTATCTCGACCTCTACTACATCCACCGCTGGGACGAGCACAGCGACATCGAGGAGACGCTGTCGACGCTCGACGACCTCGTCCGCGCGGGCAAGGTCCACCACCTCGGCGCGTCGACGATGGCCGCCTGGCAACTGACCAAGGCCCTCTGGAAGAGCGACGTCGAGGACTACGAGCGCTTCGAGGTGACACAGCCGCTCTTCCACGCCGGCTACCGCGATGACGTGAAAGACTACCTCGATGTGTGTGCCGATCAGGACATCGCTGTCTGTCCGTACTCGCCGCTGGCCGGCGGCTTCCTCACAGGCAAGTACGAGCGCACGGACGACGACGACCCGACGGCCTTCGAGGGACCGGCGGGCGCTCGCGGCTCGCTGTCCGACCGCTTCGAGGACTTCTACCTCTCGGAGCGCGGCTGGCACGTCCTCGACGAACTCCGCGCCGTCGCGGACGAACTCGACGCCACCCCCGCCCAGGTCGCGCTCCGCTGGCTCATCGAACAGCCGGATATCACCTGCGTCCCCATCGTCGGGGCCCGCACCATCGACCAGCTCGACGAGAACGTCGGCGCGGCCGACATCTCGCTGTCCGACGACCAGTTCAACCGGATTGTGAGTGCCCGCTACGCCGAGGACGGCGAGCGCTGGGGCCACCGGGCGTAATCTACAAACTGACCGAACCGCGTTGTAGTCGGGATAGTCCGCTGTCGTTCGGAGGGGACTGGGAGATACTCCTGACCCGGTCGGAACGCCCGGCCGACTGCCGACGGCTCTATGATGCCGATTTGCTGGCCCTGTCACCGGACGCAGTCACTGCCTCAGGCGCAATCGCCCCGAACAGCCAGACTGCGCCGCCAGCGACGAGAAACAGGCCGCCAAGCGCCGCAACTGCTGTGGTCGCCGTGGTTGCATCCGCCGCCACCCCAGCAGCAAGTGCCAGCGGCGTCCGGAGAGCCATATACGACATCGAGACCGCTGAGAGCAACGTCGCCCGCCCGACCGCCTCGACATGGTCGTTAATATACCCGTTTGCGATGGGCTGGACCAGCGGCTTCGCGGTTCGGACTGTCGCGAACGTCGGTAGTGCCACCAGCGCAATCCACAGCGGTACCACGAGCGCGACAGCCGTCAGGGCTGGCACGACGATCACGGCTTTGCGGACGCCGAGACGGGCCTCAATTGCGCCGGCGTAGTAGCCGCCAGCGGACGAGACTGCTGTCAGGGCGGCGTACAGCACACCCAGTCCGAGCGCGAGCGCCGCGCCGGCCTCACCTGCTCGCGCCGCCGCGATCGGACCACCAGCGGGGACCTCTACGCCGAGAGTGGCGACGTACGGCCCCAGCGTCTCGACCGCCATCGGCTGGACGTAGGTGTGAGAAACGCTCAACACGGCATAGAACAGTCCGATGTACAGTATCAGTGCTCGGAGCGGCGGTCGAGCCAGATGCGTGCGGATGACGGCGACGGTTTCCAGCGGATCGAGACGGTCGCCGGAGTCAGAGTCACCACCCCGGTCTGCGTACTGCCGGTTCTTCGGCAATGAAAGCAGTGCGACGGACCCGAGGCTATTGAAACCGACCGCAGCAACGAACGGATAGATCGGGTCCAGCCCGTACAGCAGGCCACCGACAACCATTGAGACTGCCGCAGTCCAGTTCTGCATCGCGTCACCCCGGCCGCGGATATGGCTGAACTGCCCGCTATCGAGTCGTTCAGAGAGTGTATCGTACAGCCACGCATCCATACTCCCCGAGCGTAACGTCAGCGCCAGCGCCCACAGCGCATAGAGGAAGCCGTACCAGAGAAACCCCGAAGCGAGAACGAAGCCTGCGAGTGAGGTAACGGTGAACAGCACGCTGAGAAGGAGGCTCGCACGCCGCCCGAGCCTGTCACCGACGTAGCCTGTTGGTATCTCGCCGACGACTGACAGCGCCGAACAGACCGCTGAGAGGACACCGACCTGTGTGAACGTCAGTGTTCGCAGGAGAAACAAGGTGAAAATGGGAGTTATGAATCCGACCGAAATCGTGGCACGGTACAGGTAGTACCGGCGCACTAACCCACGGTCGGATACCGGTCCGAACATACGGACGTTGTCACTTTCGGGGGACTAAAGCACTTCCTGAAACGTGATTCAGTACGATTTTTGACAGGAGAGTGCAGATATCAGCACCCAACGATAGTATTGCAGGGTACTGTGAAGCGTTAGACCGTTTCCGATGGGTCGGTGACCTCGTCAGCGGCCGGATACACGCCGACCTGGTCGCAGTGGCCCGCCAGCGGGCAGGCGTCGGGGTCGTCCAAACAGGCCGGCTTCCGGGCGCTACAGTACTCCCGGCCGAACTGAATCATCGCGGTATGTCCGAAGCCGCATTTCTCCCCAGGGACGTCGCGTTCCAGATACTCGCGGACAGTCTCGTGGTCGGCGTCGGGCGGGGCCAGCCCCATCCGGCGGGCGATGCGGTGGACGTGTGTATCGACGGGGAACACACCGCCGCGACCGCCCGCGAACAGCAGGACGCAGTCGGCGGTCTTCGGGCCGACGCCGTTCATGTCGAGCAGCGTCGACCGCACCTTCTCGGGGTCGCTGTCGCGGACGAACTCGTCGAAGCCCGCTTCGCCGCCGTACTCCTCGCAGATACGCTGAGCGAGGGCGATGATGCGCTCGGACTTCTGGTTGTAGAGCCCGGCTGAGGAGATTGTCTCGGCGAGTTCGGGCTGGTCGGCGTCGGCCAGCGCGCGGGCGAGGTCAGCATCGGCGCCGCCACCGCTCGCAGCCCCGCCGCCGCTCCCGTACCGCGCCATCAATTCGTCGTGGGCCGGCTGGCTCGCCTTGTCGGAGGTGTTCTGGCTGAGAATCGTCCGGACCAGGCACTCGAAGGCGTCCCGGCCGCCGTAGGTCTTCGTCCAGTACATTTCGCCGAGGCGGTCCACGATAGCTTCGGCCCGCGTCCCAGCCGTTTCCGGGTCGAACGTGGCTGACTGGCCGCCGCCAGCGGTCCCGCCGCTGATGTTCTCCGCTGGTTCCTCGTCGCTCATATCCAGTGCCAGGGCCGGCGGACTCAAAACGCCTACCCCGAACCGTTCGCATGACGGCGGCATCACTTCTTCGCCGTCGCTATCGTCGTCAATGGTATGATGAACGGGAGTGATTGGCGGCGGGACCTATCCGGGCCGAGCGTCATCACAAAAGTGCTGATACAGACGATGTGAGATGGGTTCTCGTACTCTCCAGACACCATCCGCTGGGCGGACCGATAGTTCCGGTGTGGTCCACAGCAAAGGACCTGAAATGGGGCGTCCTTGGGGCGAGACGCCCACGGGACAGACACGAAAAACTCGTGGCGCGCGGCGACGGGCTATGCCCACGGTGGTCGTCGCCGCGAAAGATGGTCGAGACTGACAGGTCAATACCCGGTCACGTCCTGACTCTCACCTCCTGTAGGGCGGCGTTTGCGCGGACGACAGGGACGGCAGTACCCGACTCGCTACGGCGACAGATATCCCGTCTCGATGTGGCCTGTTCGTCCGGCATACAATTGTTTAGGCTACCCTAAAATACAAAAAGCCATCGGTTTCTAGGCGAGCCAAAAAGTAGAGCGTCGATTACTCCTCGACGATGACGGTGCCAACCATCCCCGCGGCTTCGTGCGGAATACAGACGTAGCCGTGCTCGCCAGCCGTCTCGAACGTGTGAACGTAACTCTGGCCGGACTGCACTGCCCCTTCCCCGTTCTCCCATCCCTCGCGTGCGGCCGACTCGCTCTCGAATCCGCCGGAGGCCCAGTAGGTCGCGTCCGACGGGATTTCGTCCGCCACAGCGGTGACCGAGTGCGGTTCGCCGCCGACGTGTTCCCAGGCGACTTTATCGCCGACGCTGACAGTGAGTTCTTCCGGCGCATACGCCACTGCTTCCATGTCGACGACGTGGTCGGCGTCGTCGGGAACGCCCTCGACGACGTTCGGGCCGCCGGACAGCGACGTCTCGGTCTCCTCGGACTCCTCGCTACCGTGGCCTCCGGACCCGCTCGGGGCGCTGTCGACAGCGCCGACGACAGCGAACTGCCCGGTTCGTGTGGCATCCGCCATCCGTGTCGGGTTGCCGTCGCCGTTCGTCAGCCCTTGCGAGTAGTCGCTCAACGCAGCCTCGAAGTTCTCGTAGGCGTCGTGGTCCGCTTCCTCCAGCATCTCGTGAACCCGTGCTTCCTCGAAGGTCGCGAAGACGTCCTGTACGATGGCTGTCGCGGCCTCCCCGTTGCCGCCGGCGCTCCCGGCGATGGCATACGCCGCCGCGATGGCCTCGTCGTTGAACGCTGTCGCCGCGCTGGTGACATCCCCACCGTCCTGAGCGGCAGCACGAACGTCGGAAAGCGTCGATTCGAAGCTCTCGTAGATTTCCCCGTCGGTTTCTTCCAGCGCCTCGTGGAAGCCCGCCGCGCCGCTCTCGAAGTGGGCGAAGGTATCCTGGATGACGGTCGCCGCGCGGTCGGTTTCCGACAGCGCCGCGAGGCCGGCCGCGTCGAAGGCCCGCCCGATCATGTAGTCCGCCTCCGCTCCGCTGGCGACAGCCGTCGACAGGGCCGCTTCGAAGTCAAGCAAGGCCTGCTGGACCCCGTCGTGATGGGTCGCCACGGCTTCGCTGTCGTCGTTCTCGTAGGCCGACTGGAGTGCCACGAGGTGTTCCTCTTCGAAGCGATGGTAGAGGTCCTCGCTCTCGTGCTCCATCGTCTCGTGGAAGCCGAGTTCGTTCTCCTCGAAGCGGGCGAACACGTCTGAGACGATAGTCGCCGCGCTGTCGGCGTCGCCGAGGCGATACAGTTCGCGAGCGTCCGCAATGCGCGCACGGAAGAAGGCGGACTCCAGCGCCGCCCGGGCGTCCTCGCCGCCGACCAGCGCTTCGATACCAGTCACGAGGTTCGTATCGACCGTTTCGACGGCGCTGTCGATGCCGTCCGCGCTCCCGTTCTCGATGGCACTGGAAAGGTCCTCCAGTCCGCCCTCGAAGGCTTCGTAGGCCTCGCCGTCGGCCTCCTCCAGCGCGTCGTGCGCGTTCGCTCCCTCGAAGTGAGCGAAGACGTTCTCGACGGCCGTCGACGCTGCATCGGCCGCGTCGTTGGCGGCGAGCCAGTCCGCATCGGCAACCCGGGCACGGTAGCTGTTCAGCGTGACCGTGTGCGCGTACGCCTGCCCGGGACCGCCGGCGGACGCGAGTGCGGCCGCGTCCCAGCCGCGGGCCTGCATCGTCGCGAGGTGACCTGCACCAGCGACCGCCTCTTGCTGGACCAGCGCATACGCACCTGTGACAGTCGCATCGAGCGCGGCGCGGGCCTGTTCGGTGACACCGCTCGCGTCTTCACTGCCCGCGGCGGAACCGATGCCAGCCAGTGCGTTCTCGAAGGCTTCGTAGGACTCCGCGTCCGCAGTCTCTATTTTGCTGTACACCAGCGCGTCCTCGAACGCGGTCATCGTCTCCTCCGCGATGGTAGCGGCCGCTTCGAAAGCGCCCAGCGTCCCGGCCATGGCGGCATTGCTCGCCCGACTACCCAGCACGAGCAGGTCCAGCACTCTGGTGGCCTGCTGTCCGGCAGCGGCCTGCTGCGCTGTCTGGAGGTGGCCCGACGCTTTGTCTGCGGCCGAGGCGGCTCCGGACACGTCGCCCTCGGACAGCGACGACTGGACGGACCCGAGCGCGTCCTCGAACCCCTCGTATGCCGACTCGGACGTGGCTTCTAGCTGTTCGTGGGCTCCGTACTCGCCCGACGCCCCCTCGAAGCGGGCGAAAACGCTCTGGGCGACAGTCGCCCCGGCACCGGGTGCGCCGGCCCGGCCCAGCGCGACGGCGTCGTACAGCCGCGCCCGGTAGACGTTCCACTCAGTCGCGACAGCGGTCATCGGCCCGACCGAGACGCCGCTTTCGTCCCCCTCGTCGGTTTCCGCACCCGTTACCTGTTCTGTCGCTGCTTCGGTATCAGCTGACGCCGTGTTCGGTTCGGACGACCCCTGGCTTGGACAGCCAGCAAGGAGTCCCGTCGCAGCGATCCCCACCGTCTTCAGCAAGTCGCGTCTCTGTGGCATACAGTCGATTAGGCAGGCCTAAAAGACTTAACAGCACCGATTTTTCGGCGAGCCTAAAACCCTTCGTAGTTACACGTCATCACAGTGATACGGAAACTGTGTCGCCGGTACTGACACCGAACGCTTCGTCGCCGCGGCCGCGGTTGACGGCGAGTTCGACGTTCCCATGGCTGCCAACAGTGACGAGTCGCTGGCCCTGGTCGACGGCGGCGTAGGCCCGTCGGACTGGAGCCTCAACGCCGTCGACCGAGACCACCCCGCCGAACCGCTCCGCAAGTACCGCACCGGGTATGTTCGTCACGGCGTTCCCGAAGTCATCGACGACGAGTACCTCGCCGGTCGCTCCGTCACCTTCGACTGCGGCTGCCGGGAACCGAAGGTCGACGTAGTCGTCGGTCGGCTCGATTTCGGGCCGTGTTTCAATGGTATCGACGCCGGTGTCGTGGACGGCCGCCGCGGCGGGCGCAAACACGTCCCGCCCGTGGAACGTCGTACTCGCCGGGTCGTCGTAGGCCCAGGTGAACACCTCGAACGCGTCCGGGGCGTCGTTCTCGGTTTCAGCCAGTTCGCGGGCGACTGGCAGGAGGACGCCGTTGTCAGGCCCCACGAGCGCGTGGTCGCCCGCACGGACGACGATGGCGTCTCTGTCGGTTCCGACGCCCGGGTCGACGACGACACAGTGGACTGCCGGCGGAAAGTACGGGAGCGTCTGCGTGAGCCAGAACGCCGCTGCCCGCACGTCCTGCCGTGGGAAATCGTGAGCGATATCCGCGATACGCGCGTCCGTCGCCCGACAGATGACGCCCTTCATCGCCGCCGGATACGGTGATCCGAAATCAGAGCTGAGCGTAATCATCAGTCGTCGAGGTTATCGATGGATTCGGTGACGGACTCGCCGCTGGCGGTGTATCGTTCGAGCGAGTCACTGTCTGAGACGTGCTGGAGTCGCTTGATGCCGTGGATCTCCTCGATGACTTCCACAACAGATGCCGGGACCCGGTCACGCCAGGACTCGTCGTCGATCATCCGCTGGCGGATCTCGCTGCCCTCCAGTCGGTCGCGGTCGAACATCGGCGACTGGCGGACCTCGATACCGGCCTCCTCGAACAAGCGGACGACAAGCGGATTGTTCGAGTAGGCGACATCGAAGTCTGGACACATGCTTTCGACGTGGCTCACCCAAACGGCGTTGCGGTTGATGTCTTCGAGGGGCACGACGTAGGTCGTCAGGTCGTACTCCGCGACGGCCTTCGTAATCATCATGATTCGCTCGCCGGCCGTGAAGGGGTCGTGAGTGGTGTGTGAATCGTCGGCGCTTCCGATGCCCAGGACGAGTTCGTCCACCTCATCGGCGATACGTTCGACCATCGAGTGATGGCCGTTGTGGTAGGGCTGGAAGCGACCGATGTAGAACCCACGCATATTCCCCAGTGGGTGTGGTGGTTTGATAAACCCGACGACGCGGTACCGCCGGAATACAAGCACACCCAATTCGGGCGCTGTACTGCGGTTTCCGGGGTGTTGCAACAACCGACACGGGGAGAAAGTATATCAGTCGACAGGCCTTCCGTGAGTATGTTAGCAACGTTTGTATGAGCGACAACACCGACACCGACGCGACTCCCGACCCTGACCGGGAGGCATCCGACGCTGGGGAGGAAGAGGCGTCGACCAACGGGGCCAAACAGGACCCCGACGAACCCGCCTCTGAGCCCTCGGCCGACGAGCCATCCGACCCGTCCGAGGAGCGATGGGGCGGCGAGGGAGAAACGTCCGAAACGACACTCGGAAGCGATGTCCAAGTTGACGGCGAGTCCGAACTGGACGGAGACGAGGAGAATCTCCTCGGCGGTCTCGAAATCGAGTCGACCGCCGACATCGAAGTGCCAGACCGACTCGTCGACCAGGTCATCGGGCAGGACCACGCCCGTGACGTGATCAAGAAGGCGGCCAAACAGCGCCGCCACGTCATGATGATCGGCTCCCCCGGGACGGGGAAGTCGATGCTGGCGAAAGCGATGTCCCAACTGCTTCCGCGGGAGGAGCTGCAGGACGTTCTCGTCTATCACAATCCCGACGACGGCAACGAGCCGAAAGTTCGCACCGTCCCCGGCGGCAAAGGGGAACAGATCGTCGAGGCCCACAAGGAGGAGGCCCGCAAGCGAAACCAGATGCGGACCTTCCTCATGTGGATCATCATCGCCATCGTCATCGGCTACGCCCTCATCCTCGTCCAGCAAGTCCTGCTGGGGATTCTCGCGGCCGGTGTCATCTATCTCGCGTTCCGCTACGGTTCGCGCGGTAGCGACGCGATGATCCCGAACCTGCTGGTCAACAACGCCAACCAGAAGACTGCGCCGTTCGAGGACGCGACGGGCGCTCACGCCGGCGCACTGCTGGGCGACGTTCGCCACGACCCGTTCCAGTCAGGCGGGATGGAGACGCCGAGCCACGACCGCGTCGAACCCGGTGCCATCCACCAGGCCAACAAGGGCGTGCTGTTCGTCGACGAGATCAACACGCTCGACATCCGCAGCCAGCAGAAGCTGATGACGGCCATCCAGGAGGGCGAGTTCTCCATCACAGGCCAGTCCGAGCGCTCCTCGGGCGCGATGGTCCAGACCGAGCCCGTTCCCTGTGACTTCATCATGATCGCGGCGGGGAACCTCGACGCGATGGAGAACATGCACCCCGCGCTGCGCTCCCGTATCAAGGGGTATGGGTACGAGGTGTACATGGACGACACCATCGAGGACGACCCCGAGATGCGACGGAAGTACGCCCGGTTCATCGCCCAGGAGGTCGAGAACGACGGGCGGCTCCCGCACTTCACCGAGGAGGCCGTCCAGGAACTCATCCTGGAGGCCCGGCGTCGCGCCGGCCGCAAAGGCCACCTCAGCCTGAAGTTCCGTGACCTCGGTGGGCTGGTCCGCGTCGCCGGCGACATCGCCCGCGCCGAGGACCGCGACCGCACCGAGCGAGCGGACGTGCTACAGGCCAAACGCCGCTCCCGGTCCATCGAGCAACAGCTCGCGGACAACTACATCGAGCGCCGCAAGGACTACGAGCTCACCGTCAACCAGGGCGACGTGGTCGGCCGCGTCAACGGGCTCGCCGTCATGGGTGAGGACAGCGGTATCGTCCTCCCCGTGATGGCCGAGGTCAGCCCGTCACAGGGCCCCGGTCAGGTCATCGCCACGGGACAGCTCAAGGAGATGGCCGAAGAGGCTGTCCAGAACGTCTCGGCGATCATCAAGAAGTTTTCTGACGAGGACATCTCCGAGAAGGACGTTCACATCCAGTTCGTCCAGGCCGGTGAAGGTGGCGTCGACGGCGACTCCGCCTCTATCACAGTCGCTACCGCGGTTATCTCCGCGATAGAAGACGTTCCGATCAAGCAGAACCTCGCCATGACCGGCTCACTGTCGGTCCGGGGTGACGTACTCCCGGTCGGCGGTGTCACGCACAAGATCGAGGCGGCCGCCAAGTCCGGCCTCGATACGGTCATCATCCCCGAGGCGAACACGCAGGACGTGATGATCGAGGACGAGTACGAGGACATGATCGAGATCATTCCCGTCTCGCACATCTCAGAAGTCCTCGAGGTCGCACTCGCCGGCGAAGCCGAGAAGGACTCGCTGGTCGACCGCCTCAAGTCCATCACGGGCAAGGCACTCGACCACGAGGTCGGCCGGCAGGGCGGCAGTCCAAGTCCCCAATAAATGCCCGAGTGGGCCGCATTCGTCGGCCTGACGGGGTTTCTTTTAACCGCGCTTCTCGGTCTCGCACGGCTCTCGCAGGGAGCCGTACGGTCCGACGGCGGCGTCTCATCCACAGTCGACGGCGTCTCAATGGCCGACAGGGACCCGACCATCCCACGGTTCGAAACGCAACGGGCGGCGGCCCAGCGACAACAGATGCGTGACACGCTCGCCCCGAGCGATGTCTCGACAGGGGCGTTGCTTGCCAACGTCGCGTTCACACAGGGGCTGTTCGGCGTGCTGCTAGTCGCCGGCGCGTTTTATTTCGAAATCCCCGCCAGTGCGTTTGGAGTCACCAGTGACGCACTTTCGACAGGGTTGCCGGCAGTGGCAATCGGTATCGGCGCTGGAATCGGCTTCTGGGTCGGGAACGAGGGCGCCGCTGCGCTGGCAGACGGCTTCGGCGTCACCTTCGATGAGTCGCTACGGGAACTGCTCGCCCCGGACTCGCCCGGCGGCTGGGTCATCCTGCTGGGCGGTGTCTTGCCGGTCATCGCTATCGTCGAGGAACTGCTCTTCCGGGCAGCGGCTATCGGCGTCCCCGTGGCCGGCCTCAACGCGCCGGCGTGGGCGATGGCTATCGTCGCCTCTGTCGCCTTCGCGCTGGGCCACGGCGCACAGGGCCGGGTGGGTATCGTCGTCACCGGCACGCTGGGGTTGGCGCTCGCTGGCCTGTTCATCGCGACAAACAGCTTACTCGCCGTCGTCGTCGCCCACTACCTCGTCAACGCCCTCGAACTACTTGTCCACGAGGGGCTGGGCGTCGACCGGCTCTGGGCCTAGAGGCCCTCGATAGCGCGGAGTTTCTGCTCGACGGGCGGCGGCGCGGCGCTCGGTCCGTCACGGACTCTATGGTCCGGAATCAACAGCGGCACGGGGTTCGCGGCCAGTGCCTTCCGGACCTGCGCAAGGTCGTCCTCGTCGTCGTCGTCCAGATCCGGCGTCATCCGCGCGACCTGTGCAACGGTGGCGTCCTCGCCGTAGGGGATCTCTCGGACGGCTTCGAGCACTGTGCGCTGGTCCGTCGGGACAGTGAGACCGACGGTGACATCCATGAAATCGTCCTCGACCCCCTGGAGATACTCGTCGATGCGGTCAAGCAGGGCGTGGTTCTCGCTGACATCGTCCTCGGGCTGAGAGGGGAACGACAGCGAGATGATCCGGTCGCCGGCCTCCCCGAGCTGGACGTATCGGTCGAGATACGACGACTCGCGGGCGTAAATTCCTGCGTCCCCGGTCGGTGCTTCCATACTAGCGTCGTCGGCCGGTCGCCCCTTCAACATTCGGCCTTGGATTGATTGAAGAGACAGACTGGGAAGCGATTTCGAACAGCCAGAAAGCTCCGAGGCGCTGGGAAGACGGCAGATTTGACCTCCTCCCACGCCTTCAGGCGTGGGATTCCCGCGGCACCGCACCGCTAGGTTGGGAGTTTCAGGTT
>NZ_LRHL01000043.1:0-723920 GCF_001647155.1 Haloarcula sp. K1 | reverse complement strand
GCTGCCGGGTTGTCGGCTTCATCCACACCCCTGAAGGGGTGGGCCTTCGCCTTGCTCCCGCTGTAAGCACTGCATGAGCGACCGTAGGGAGCGGAGAAGCGCACAACGAGGCCCTCGACCGGAGCCGGCCGGGGCTTTCTGGCTCTTTGAGGAAACACAACGAAAACGAGATCCGCCGTCAGTCCTGAACGGAGAGCACGCTGGGGTAGTCAGAGATAAGCCCGTCGACGCCGGCCCGGACCAGTTCGCGGGCCTGATACCACGTACTGACCGTCCAGACGTTCAGGTCCCGGTCTTCGTCGGCAGCGACGTCGACGAGGTCGATATCGCTCAGATCGGACTCGATGTAGCCGTCGTCGTTGAAGAAGGGCGTTCCCTGAACCATGTTCCGAGGGACGTGCATCGCGTCACAGTCGTAGCGGCGGGTAATTTCCAGCCCTGCCTCGATGTCATTCCAGAAGAGGCAGGCAATGGGAATCGAGTCGTCGTAGTCGCGGACGGTCGCGAGCGCGGCCTCGTAGAACGACGAGACGAGGATGTCGTTGTCGTACTCGCTGACGAGGTCGAGCGCGCGCTCGGTGTAGGGCCGCCACACCGCTCGCTGCGCCGACAGCGCCTGGTCCGGCAGCGACTCAGCGAAACGGAGGTCCTGACTGCCGGGGTTCTTGAACTCCAGATTGACGGCGACGCTCGGCGGAATCGAGTCCATGACCGTTTCGAGCGTCGGGACCGTCTCCCCGGTGCCGAGAACAGTCGCACTGGTCACAGTATCGGTGTCGGTCTCGAAGACGAGCCCGTCAGCGTCGGTCAGACCGCGCTCGCCGCCGTCACGCTCGGCCAGCCCGTCGTCGTGAAAGGTGACGAGCGTGCCGTCGGCCGTTGGCACGACATCGACCTCGATCATGTCGGCGCGTCGGTGGGCCGTCTGGGCTCCCGGACCGCCGAACGAGGACGCCTCGACGGCCAGTTCCGTGTTCTCCGGGTAGACGCCGGCGAATCCGCGGTGAGCGATGAGCGTCGTGTCGTCAGTCATCGCTTTGCGCTCGCTGTCGTCGGTGTCACTGTTGGTTGTGTCAGTATCATCCGATTCCTGGGGCGTTGCGCTCCCCACGAGTCCCGCGCTCGCCAGCGTCGCCGCTGTCCCTCCGACGAACGTCCGTCGGCCGATGTACCGTGACATGCTAGGTACGGCTGCCGAGCGGTTGTGAAAGACCGTTTATATGAGGGATATATGCCTCTCAGTAGACGTGCCCCACAATGTCCAGACCTGTCGCCGTCTACGGCGGCGTGGTCACGCTTACGCGCTGTGCCGCTCGCGGGCCGCGGCCACGACCAGCGGGAGTGTAATCGTCGCGTCGGCATACACCGAGACATTCCGGGCGTCCTTTTCAAGCTTCCCCCACGAGCGGGCCTCGTCGAGCGTCGCGCCGGAGAGGCCGCCGGTGTTCGATGGGTCCATCGTCAACTGGACGGCGTAGTCGTAGGCATCGGGCGAGACCAGCATCGTCTGGAGGACGTAGTTCTTCGGGACGCCGCCGCCGACGACCATCGCTCCCGCGCTATCGGCTTCGTATGCGATGTCCGTGATCTGTGTCATGTCCGCCAGCGCGTCGACGGTGAACTCGCTGGTCTGGGAGTACATCCACGCCTGCAGCCCCAGCACGGAGTCCTGAAAGGCCGGGCAGTACACCGGCACGTCGTTCTCGTAGGCCGCCGCCAGCACGCCAGCGTCCTCGGGCACGTCCTCGCGCTCGTTGACCTCGCTGTTGGCTCGGCCCAGTTCCTCCGTCATGCGCTGGATCGAGACCGCGCCCTCGTCTTCCAGCGTCGAGAACACCTCGTCCCGGAGGTGGTTCTCGAACAGGGCGAAATGCTCCTGGGGGAGGTAGACGTTGTAGATCCGGTCGACGCCCTCGTCACGGAGCGTCTCGTCGTGTTCGCGCTCCGTTTGCCCCTCGGGTGTCACCTCGCCGTGGTGGTGCTTGCCGCCGATGGCCTCGATGCTGTCGTGGGTGCAGTTCGCGCCCGTCGTCACGAGTACGTCGATGTGGCCGTCGCGGATGAGTTCGCTGACGATGGCCCGCATCCCGGTCGGGACCATCGCGCCGGCCAGCCCGAAGAAGGTCGTCACGTCGTCGTCGAGCATCTCGCTGTAGATGTCGACGGCCTCGTGGATGTCGTTCGCGCCGATGCCGGCCTCGCCGTAGCTGTCAGCCAGTTCGCCGACCGTCATTCCGGCCCGGGCTTCCGCGTGCCCGATCGGATCGTGATGGAACGTCTCCCGCTCGTCGGTGTGGTCGCTCATTACAATGCAGTCGAATGGCGTCGGGTTTCAACGTCGTGGTTCGCCGTGACGGGTAGAGGCCGTTGTCGACGTGCCGTCACACCCCGCGGACGGCCATGCATCGACGTGCCGTCACACACCGCGGACGGCCCATGCATCGACGTGCCGTCACACACCGCGGCTGAAACGGAGGGCTTAGACGCCCCTGCGTTGGATTGGGAGCTATGGATACTGCTGCGTTCAGGCGCGGCGTTCGGGATGTTGCGCCGCTGTTGCTAGGAATTATTCCGTTTGGCCTCGTTGCCGGCATCGCGACCGTCAACGCCGGACTGGGGCTGCCGACCGCAGTCGGGCTGTCGGTGGTCGTCTTCGCCGGCGCATCACAGCTCGCGGCGCTGGAACTGCTGGGACAGAACGCTCCGCTGACGGTCGTTGTCGCGACAGCCGTCGTCATCAACCTCCGGCTTCTGATGTACTCGGCGTCGATTGCCCCGTACTTTCGGGAATTCACTGGTCGGTGGAAGGCGGTGCTCGCCTACGTGTTGACCGACCAGGCGTACGCGCTGTCGGTCGCCAGCTACCGGTCCGACCGTGAGACGGACCGGAAGTGGTACTACCTCGGCGTCGCCGTGACGCTCTGGGCGGTGTGGCAGGTCACGACTATCGCGGGGGCGCTACTCGGGACCGGCGTCCCGGACGCCTGGGGTCTCGAATTCGCTATCCCGCTGGTCTTCCTCGCGATTCTGGTCCCTGCAATCGAGGACGCAGCGACCGGCATCGCCGCTGTCGTCGGTGGAACCGTCGCCGTCGTCGGCGCTGGCCTCCCGCTCAATCTCGGACTGCTCGTCGCGGCCGGGGTTGGCATCACGGCTGGCGTTCTCACGGAATCCGCCACGGGAGGGACCGATGGCGACTAATTACGGCCCGGTTGAGATAGCCGGTGTCGTCGCTGTCATCGGCGTGTTGACCTACGCCTGTCGCCTCTCGTTCATCGCGCTGTTCGGTCGGCTGGACGAAATTCCGCCGGTCGTCGAGCGGGTGTTGCGGTTCGTCCCCGCCGCCGTCCTCGCCGCGCTTGTTCTCCCCTCGTTCGTGACACTCGACGCCGGTAGTTTCGCCGCGGACAAGTTCGTCGCCGGAGCGCTCGCGGCAGGCGTCGCCTGGCGGACCGAGGACGTGTTCGCGACAATGGTGACCGGGATGGGCGTCCTCTGGGCCATCAGGTTCCTGCTGTAGTCAGCTCAGTTCCAGCGAGGCCCCACAGCAGTCAGACCGGTACTGCTCGCGTCGCTCGACGAGCTTGCAGTCCTGATAGCGGCGGGCGACGAGGTCCCCACACGCCCCGCAGGTGAGGACGTGCTTGGGATCGGAGAAGGCCGGACAGTGGACGTCGGTGTCGAGCTGGTCGGCCCGTTCTTGAAACGCCCGGCCGTGGTCGGTCGTCCCGTCGCGCTGATATTGCTCGACGTGAATGAGTTCGTGGCGCAGTGTTGCCTCCCAGGCGTCCCGCTCGAAGGCCGAAAAGGCGTCCCAGGTCAGCGACACCGTACATCGAAGCGGGCGGCCGTCGCTCCCGTCGACGCTGTCCCAGTCGTACCGCTCGCCGACGGTGGCGTCGTCCAGTTTCGACCGCTTGACTGCGGCGGCCCGACGCTTGGCTCGGTGGGACACTGCCCAGTCGACGAGGTCGAACCGAACCGAGACGCCCTGCTCGCGGCGGACCCCGCGACAGTACTGTTGCGACCAAGCGATGAGGTCCGCATCCGAGCTAACGCCCTCGAACGAAACGACATCTGCCATCGCCTTAGAGGCCGGTCGGGCAGTCGATGTAGGTCGTCTCCAGCCCCCAGTCCTCGACGACGGTCTGGAGCGACTGAACGCCGAACGTCTCCGTCGCGTAGTGGCCGGCGAGAATGACGTGGAGTCCCTGCTCGCGCGCCTCGTGGAAGGCCTGCTGTTTCCCCTCGCCAGTGATGAGCACGTCGGCGTCCGTCTCGACCGCCTCTTGCAGCCAGTCGACGCCGCTGCCAGTGACGATGGCGACGTCCTCGACAGTCGACGGGCCGAAATCAAGCACTTGAATTGGCTGTCCGCCAGTATCCAGATTTCCTTCGAGGGTTTCGGCGAGTTCGGAGACCGTCTGTGGTTCTTGGAGGGAGCCACGCTGGCCGATGTGCTCGCCGCCCATCGATCCGAACGGCGCACGGTTGTCGAGGTCCAGCAGGTCCGCGACGCCGGCGGCGTTGCCAAGCGATTGATGGCCGTCTAGCGGGAGATGCGCGACGTACAGCGCGAGGTCGTTGTCGATCAGCGGTGCGACCCGGCGGTAGTTGGTTTCCGTCACGCGCTCCATCTCGCCCCAGACGATGCCGTGGTGGGTCACGAGCAGGTCAGCGCCCGCGTCGGCGGCGCGGTCGATGGTCTCGACGGCCGCATCTACTGCGAAAGCGACGTGCTCGACCGGCTGGCTCGCCGGCCCGACCTGCAGACCGTTCGGACTGGCGTCGATGTCGGCGTAGGCCTCGATGTCGAGTCTGTCGTCGAGACGCGTCGCGATGTCGCCTGCGTTCATGGCGCGGACTTCGAGATGACCGGTGGTATGTTTTTCTCTACCGGCGACGGGCTACCCATCCGATTCGACCAGCTGGCCGTTTTCCTGACCGATGAGGTCCCGGTCCACCGCGGCGTCGATGATGGCGTCGAACTGCTCCCCGTCGATGTCGTAGGCGTTGACCGCGACCTCGCGGATTTCCGCGCGGTCAACGGGCATCTCACGGTTCTGGAGGAGGCGCATCACCTTGTTGTACTCCAGTTTCGTCAGCGAGGGGCCGTCAGCGCTGTCGTCGCTGTCCGTACCGCGTTCGGTGTCCTCGCTCCCAGTGTTCGCCGCCGAGTCATTCGACTCGGTCGGCTCCGCCGCTTGTCCGTCCGTGGTGTCCGATGCCGCCGGGTTCGTCGCATCTGGCTCCGCAGTCGCCTCCGTCGTCGCCGCTGACTGCGCCGACTGTTCCTGTCCCGCCGCGCTCGCGCCGTCGTCGCCCAGCAGCGAGCCGTCATCGGCCGGCTCGACCACGCTGTCGGTGGTCGCCTGTGCGTCGCCTGCCGTCGTTCCAGAATCGTCCAGTAGCCCCGGCGGCTCCGTGGTCCCGGCGTCGCCAGTCGTTTCCGCTGTCTCGCGGGCGTCCGCCTTCGCCGCCTCGACGGCCGGTTCGACGATGGTTGCGAGCTTCTCTCGGCAGGTCGAGCAGAGAACGACCGTCCCCTGCTTCTCGGCTTCCGGGTCCAGCGATTTCGGGATAATCGGATATTCGGAGAGCGAGACATCGAGCGCGCCGCCACAGAAGTAACACGACGATAGCTGGTCCATGCTCCCAACCGAGATGGCCTGTTTACTAAAAGACTACTTGCTGTGTCGGATGCCGAGCAAGTGGTGACGGACACGGCGGTCCGAACAGCACTGACGCTGAGCGATTGTTTGCGGTGTATTATAACGAAAACGCTCAGTTATCGAAGAACCCACGGACCAGTCCAGCGACTTCATCACCCGGTTCCAGCCACGGCGTATGACCGTGTCCCGGGAGTTCGTGGAACTCGGCGTCGGGCATCTTCTCGGCGACGGGGCGACCGACGTCAGGCGGATAGAAGGCGTCCTCCGTCCCCCAGACGAACTGCGTCGGGCAGTCGATTCCAACGATTTCGTCCCTGATGTCGAACAACGGGTGGACACGGCCGTACGAGCCCTGTGCGGTCGCTAGCGACCGCTGGCTTTCCGGCCGGCCGGGCAGATCCTGGCCGGCGGCGAGCAGTTCGTAGAACACGTCCGGTATCGCTGCGGCGTCAACGACGTTGACCCGCTGCATCGACTGCCTCGCGTTCTCGACTGGGTCACCACGGCTGAGCAGCCACAGCAGCACGCGGTTGAGGCCGCGAACCGTCAGCAGGCGAAACAGGAGCGGGAGGTCCCGCGAGACGCCGCCCGGCGCGCCGATCAGTTGCAGTCGGTCCACACAGTCGTGGTCGATTGCGAGCAGAAGCGACTGCAGGCCGCCGTGAGAGTTCCCGGCGACGTGTGGACGGTCGATAGCGAGGTCGTCGAGCAGTTCCAGCAAGTATGCGACCAGAAACGAACGGAGGTCCCGGTCCCGGTAGCTCGGCGCGGCTGAGAGGCCGAGGCCGGGCCGGTCGGGAGCGTACACGCGGTACTCGTCGGTGAGCGCCGGGAACAGCGGGAGCCACGTCGCTGCTGGCGTTCCGACACCGTGGAGCAGAAGTACGGGGTCGCCGTCCTGATTCCCACCGACCAGATAGTGAACGCGACCCGCGGCGTCCGTCTCGGTCACTCTGGACTCGACGGAGTGGTCGTAGTGGTCCACAAGACGGGCCTGTGCGTCCGCGTATCGGCGCTCGGCCGGATGGGACCAGTCGTCTGGCGACAGCGCGCGGTCCTCGGAAACTGTGGTACTACCACTCATACCCGAACTGTCCGGCGCCGTCCGCATCAGTCTACCGCGGCCAGTGCTACATGGCAAGATTGCGCCTCCATGAGACACATATAGCTCCGCTTCCTCGCACCCACATGGAGGCTATCGAAGGAACCGTCCTTGCCGGGCGGTCGTTCGAGCCGGTCCACGGCAGCGTTGTCGTCGAGGACGGCTACATAACGGCCATCGAGGAGACGTCCGAGCGCGAGAGCGACCACGACCGCATTGTCTTGCCGGCGTTCGTGAACGCCCACACGCACGTCGGCGACTCAGTCGCCAAGGAGGCCGCTGTCGGTCTTGGCTTGGAGGAGGCAGTGGTGCCACCGGACAGCCTGAAACACCAGCAGATCGCAGCGGCCGATGACGAGACGCTGATTGCCGCGATGCACCGCACACTTCGATTCATGCAGCGAACCGGCACCGCGGCGTTTCTCGACTTCCGGGAGTTCGGCGTCGACGGGGCACGGGCACTACGCGAGGCCGCCGAGGGACTCAATATCGAGGACTTCATCTTCGGGAGCGATGACACTGCGGTGCTGGACGTGGCCGACGGGTTCGGTGCCAGCGGCGCGAACGACGACGATTTCACCGCCCGGCGGACCGCCACCGAGGAGCGCGGGGCCCCGTTCGCTATCCACGCCGGCGAACCGGACGCCACTGACATACACCCGGCGCTGGATCTGGAGCCGGAGTTGCTGGTCCACATGGTCCATGCCGAAGCAGAACACCTCGAACGGGTGGCCGATCAGGACGTCCCTATCGCGGTCTGTCCCCGTGCGAACCGCGTCCTTGAGGTCGGCCGACCGCCGATTGAGACGCTTCTGGAGTACACTGACGTGGCACTCGGGACTGATAATGTGATGCTCAATGCACCATCCATGTTCCGTGAGATGGAGTACACCGCGAAGACGTTTGACCTCCCCTCGCGGACGGTGCTTCGGATGGCCACGACCGCTGGGGCCGAAGCGGTCGGCCTCGACTGCGGTGTCATCGAACCCGGCCGCCGGGCCGCACTGCTGGTCCTCGACGGCGACTCAGACAACCTCTCGGCTGTCGCCGACCCAGTCGACGCGGTTGTCCGGCGAGCGTCGCCGCTGGACATCCACCGAGTTGTCTGCTGAGGCCGACGGCGGGAATATTCCCCGATACATCTCGGATTAGCGCTGGTCCGCGTGGGCGAACACGAACGCCCGGAGGAGTTTCGCGGCCAGCGTCGCCGTCTGACCGTCGTCGCGGTCGTTGACCTCCACTACGTCGAAGCCGACGGTCTGCGGTGCGACGGCTCGGACCACGGTGTGCATCTCCCGCGGGTCGAGGCCGAACGGTTCCGGCGTCCCGGTGCCCGGCGCGAACCCGGGGTCGGCGGCGTCGATGTCGACTGAGAGGTACACCCGCTCGTCGTCGAACGCAGGCGACCAGTCGGCCACGTCCTCGGGCGGGACGACGGTCACATCGGGTTCGTTCGCGCGGTCCCATTCGGCTTCCGAGCCAGTGCGTGCGCCCAGCACAATCGCTTCGTCAGCCACCGAGAGCGCGTGGTGGGTCACCGTCGCGTGGGAGTACTCGTCGCCGGCGTAGGACTCGCGCAGGTCGAGATGCGCGTCCAGACAGACGAACACGTCTGGATCGAGCGCACGCACGCCGGCCACAGAGACGGTGTGTTCGCCGCCGACGACGAGCGGGACGGCCCCCTCGCTCTCGAAATCCGAGAGAGTGCCCTGGAGGAAAGTGAGGTACTCGGCAACGTCGGCCGTGGGGCCGATGTCGCCGTGATCGTAGACGGAACAGTCAGTGAAGTGCTGGTCGGTGCGGTGGTCGTAATCGTCGAACTGCTGGCCGAACTGGCGGACGCGGCGTGGGCCAAAGCGTGCACCGGGGCGAAACGACGTCGACGCGTCGAGTGGCGCGCCCACGAGCGCGTAGTCGGCCGCCCCGCGGTCGGCCCCCGCACCGGGCAACATCGTTACGAGCGTGTGATCTTGCGCTGTTCCTCGTACTGGAGGTACTCGATTTCGTCGTCAGGCTGGAGGTCGATGTCCTCGGGGACCCGCATCGTGAACGTGTCGTAGGTGTCGAGGTCCATCACCTGTGCGTCGTTGCCGTCCGTGGAAACGACCTGCCCCTGCTTTCGGTTGACAATCGGGACCCAGACCTTCGCGTCGACGGGCTGGGACAGCGAGCGCTTCTTGCCGTCGAAAACGCCCTTGGCGTCGATTCGGGCCTTGGCGCTGCCGTGCTTGCCCGGCTTGGCCGTGCTGTAGGAGTTAATCTTACACGGCGTGTCTTCGATCATGACGTAGCTTCCCTCGTCGAGCTCTCGAACTTCGGTCTGCTCTCTTGCCATACCGCCGGATTACCCCTGTTTGGGTATAAACGGTTTGGAATGCCGCAGGCCAGGTCTGTCGCTGGGCTCGTCCGAGGTAACGAGTCCTCCAGCGGCCGGAACTCCTCGACAGCAGCCCGACTCCCACAGCAGTTCCCACGTCTACCCCCACAGTTCAAGTGAGCTTGCACTAACCACACGGGTGTGGCACTCTCGTTCGACCTGTTCGGGACGCTCGTAGCGGCAGACCGGCCGTCAGAGCCGTGGGACGCCGTTGCGGAGACGCTTTCGGCCCGGTCGGTTCGGGTGCCGGACGACTGGGAGGACGCCTATCGCTCGGCCCACCGCGAGTACGACCGCGGCCGGGAAGCGCCGCTGGACGAACACGTTCGACTGGCGCTTGCCAGCCGCGGAGTCGAGGTTGCCGAGGAGACGGCGACCGAGGTCGTCCTCGATGCCTTCGACAGCCCGGTGACGGTCCGCGAGGGAGCCATCGAAGCGCTGGACGCCGCAGCACAGCGTGGCCCGGTCGCTGTCTGTTCGAACTGCAGTGTCCCTGGATTGGTCGAGCGAACGCTGGAGCGAGCGGCCATCGAGAATCAGAGCGGCCACGCGTTCGACGCCGTCGTCACCAGCGTCGACTGCGGCTGGCGGAAGCCGCATCCGACCATTTTCCAGTCGACCGCCGACGCACTCGACGTGGCGCTTGCCGACCTCGTCCACGTCGGCGACGACGCCCGAACGGACGGCGGCGCGGGCCGCGTGGGCGCGCAGTCGATGTTACTGGAAGACCACCCGCTACCGGCGATAGCCGAGAAGCTCCGGGAGGGAACGCTGTGTTGAGCGCGCTGGCGGTGGCCGTCGCCGGCGGGCTGGAACTCGCAATCGGTGAGCCACCGACCCGATTGCATCCCGTTGCGTGGTTCGGACGACTCGTCGGGGCGGTCGACCGCGAGTGGGACCACCCGCTTGCGGTCGGGGCGCTCGCCGCGGCGCTGTTGCCGCTCGGAGCCGCCACGGTGGTCGGCGCGACTGTCGCGCTCGCCGCCGGCCGCGCGCCCCTCGCCGCCGTCGCGCTCGCCGGCCTCGCGCTGTTCCTGACCACGAGCCTCCGCAGTCTCCTCTCGACCGCTCGGGGCGTCATCGCCGACACCGAGGCCGACCTCGCGGCTGCTCGGGACGGGCTGCTCGCACTCGCTGGCCGCGACGCCAGCGCGCTCTCTGCGGGCGAGGTTCGCAGCGCCGCCGTCGAGAGCGCGTCGGAGAACCTCGCCGACGGCCTCGTCGCGTCGCTGGCCGCGTTCGTCCTGGGCGGGCTCGCCGCTGCGGGCGTCGGCCTTCTACCGCTTCCCGTCGCTGCCGGGACAGCGGCGTGGATCAAGGCCGTCAACACGATGGACTCGATGCTTGGCTACCGCTCGAAACGCGTCGGGACGCCTGCGGCGCGGCTCGACGACGCCGTGATGTGGCTCCCGGCGCGGGCGAGTGCGCTCCTGCTCGCCGTCGCCTGCGGGTCGCCCCGGTCGGTGGCCCAGGCCCGGGACTGGCTGGACGGCGTTCCCTCGCCGAACTCCGGGTGGCCGATGGGGACGGCCGCCGCGGCGCTGGACGTTCGACTCGAAAAGCCCGGCGTGTACGTCCTCAACCCCACGAGACACCTCCCCGATGTGGCGACAGCCCAGCGTAGCGTCACGCGGGTTGGCGTCGCCGGGGTGCTGGCGTATCTGCTGGCCGGTCTGGGGGTGCTCGCGTGGTTCTGACCGCGGTCCGGGGGGCGCTCGGCTTCCTCTCACGGCTCCCGGTCGGCCACAGCGAACGGGCATGGGACGCCTTCGTCGGGACGCCGGCGGCGTTCCCGATGGCCGGCTACGTCGTCGGCGGCCTCGTCGCGCTCCCGTTCCTCGCCGCCGGCCTGCTCCCGGCCCCGGTCGTCGCCGCGGCCTACCTCGGAGCCGTCGTCCTCGTCGCCGGCGTCAACCACGCCGACGGCCTCGCGGACCTCGGGGACGCCGCCGTCGTCCACGGCGACCCCGCGGAGCGCCGCGAGGTGATGCGGGACACGACTGTCGGCGTCGGGGCCGTCCTCGCGCTGGGGACCGTCCTCCTCGCGCTGGCGCTGGCCGCGCTGGCCGCTGCCGGGCTCCCGCCGCTGGTCGCTGTCGCGCTGGTCCTCGCCGCCGAGGTGGGGGCGAAACTCGCGATGGCGACGCTGGCCTGCGTCGGACGCCCGAGCCACGAGGGATTCGGGTCGACGGTTATCAACGGGAACAGCCCACGCCACCTCGTCGGCTCGCTCGCCATCGCACTCCCGGCCGCTGTCGTCGCCGTTCCAGCAACCGCAGTCGTCGTTCTCACCGGCCCGCTGCTCGCTCTTGGCCTCTCTGGCTGGGCGAACCGCCGACTGGGCGGCGTCAGCGGCGACACGTTCGGCGCGGCCAACGAACTCACGCGCGCTGTCGCGCTCCACGTCGGCGTCGCCGCGTGGTCGCTCTTCGGCGGCGTCCGGTCGGTACCGCTCGTCGACTGGGAGGTGCTCGCATGGACGCTCTGGTGATGTGTGGCGGGCGCGGGACGCGGCTGGACACCGAGGCCGAGAAACCGCTCTTTCGGGTCGGCGGTGTCCCGATGGTCGACCGGGTCGTCGGCGCACTGGAAGACAGTTCCGTTGAAAGAGTTATCGCTGTAACGTCGCCGAACGCACCGGAAACGCAGTCACATCTGGACGTGCCCTGTATCGAGACGCCGGGCGAGGGATACGTCGCGGACCTCGACGCGGCGCTGGCCGACGGCCGACTCGCCCGGCCGGTGCTGACCGTCGCCGCCGACCTGCCGCTGCTTGACGGCGAGATAGTTGACCGTGTTCTCGACGAGCACGACGGGGGGTCGCTGACGGTCCTGGTCCCGGCTTCGCTGAAGCGTGCCCTCGGCGTGAGCGACGACACGGCGTTCGACAACGGAGGTCGGGAGGTCGCGCCGACAGGCGTCAACGTCGTCGGCGATGGCCCCGACGACGCCTGGCTCGCGCGGGACCGACGCGTCGCGGTCAACGTCAACACGCTCGCTGACGCGCGCGTGGCTGAGCAATGGCTGTAACGACGTGGGGCGGAGGCCAACCGCCGCGAAACCTTCTCCACACCGCCCGCCGTAGCCCCCGTCAATGGACCCTGATTCGGTCGAGGGCTTGCGAGCGAGTGGCGGCAACGGGGCCGAGGACGCCATCGGGCCGGACGGGCGCGTCCCACACGGCAGCAGCGACGACCCGGACCTGCTGGATTTCAGCGCGAACACGAACCCCCGCGTCCCGCCGGACGCCGCGAAGACGTACCGGGAAGCGTTCGAGGCCGCCCGCTCGTATCCGGCGGACGACTACCCCGAGTTCCGGGCGGCCGCGGCGGCCTTCGTCGACTGCGAGCCGGAGCAGGTGATACCCACGGCCGGCGGCCTCGAAGCGATTCGCCTGGCGATCCAGACGACGGTCCGGGCCGGCGACAGCGTGCTCGTCCCGTATCCCAGTTTCGGTGAGTACGCCCGCGAGGTCCGGCTCCAGGACGGGACGCCGGAGTTCGTCCCACACAACGACCTGCTGACCGCCGACCCGGACGGTCATGCGCTCGCCATCGTCTGCAACCCGAACAATCCGACCGGCGAAGCGGCCGACCCGTCGGCGCTCCGAGCCTTCGCCGACGACTGTCTCTCTGCTGGGACGACACTGCTGGTCGACGAAGCCTTTCTCGGCTTTACCGACGAGCAGTCGCTGGCGGGCCGTGAGGGCGTCATCGTCGCGCGCTCGCTGACGAAACTGTTCGGCCTCCCCGGCGTCCGGATGGGCTACGCCGTCGGAGCGGGCGCGGCCAGGGACCGCCTCGCCACCGCACGCCGCGCCTGGTCGATGAGCGCGCCGGCGGCCGCGGTCGGCACGCACTGCTACGGGCAACGCGAGTTCGTTGCGGAGACGAAGGCCCGTGTCGCCGACGAGCGAGCCCGTATGCGGGACCGACTCGCGGCACGGTTCGACGTGTTCCCCTCCGATGCGCCGTTCCTGTTGTTGTCGGTCAGCGACGCCGACGAGTCTGTCGACGACATCCTTGCCTCGGCTCGCGAGGCTGGTATCGCACTCCGGGACGCCCGAACCTTCCGCGGGCTGGACTCGCACATCCGCGTCGCCGTCAGAGCCCCCGAAGAAAACGACCGGCTGCTGGACGCGCTGGATGTTTGAGACGACCGTCGAAGATGGTGTCTGTCAGGTCCGCCGCGAGGGTGCCAACTGGCTCTCGACGGCGTGGGACGGGGGCTACCGGACCGCAGACGCCGTCTACAACGTCACCGTACCCGAGGGGTTCGAGCGGACCGACCTCGACGCCTACCGCGCGGAGCGACTGTCCGCGACCGGTTTCCCCCTCGGCCCGGCGCTGCTCACCGGCGTGCATATGGAGCACGCCCGCTGTGTCCGGAGCGGCCCGGTGTCGGTGCTGGCGACCGCGGGCCTCTCGAACCCCGCGGCGTTGCCGATGTCGGGAGCAGACGAAGCGGTCGACTCCGACGGAACAGCATCGAATCCGGCAGACAGCCCCGACTGGCGTCCCGGCACGGTCAATCTCGTCGCCGGCGTCGACCGCGCGCTGGACGACGGTGCGCTGGCAACGCTACTCGCCACGGCTGTCGAAGCGAAGGCCGCGACGCTACTCGACGCAGCGGGCGTGCCCGGAACCACCTCGGACGCAGCCATCATCGGCTGTGTCCCGAGCGCTGAGTCCGCACCGTTCGCCGGCAGCGCAACAGAAATCGGGGCCGCCGCTCGCGTCTGTGTCCGCGACGCTATCCGGTCGAGTCTCGCCGCCCGCTACGACGGCGACAGCCTGCCGACCGTCGACGACGCGGCGTACGGCGTCGTCACCGACCGTGAGACGGAGGTGTTCGAGCCGTGAAAAAGCCGTTTATCACACGACATTCCCGGAGACCAAACGGCTAAACAGAATCCGGTCGAACAGACGGGTATGAGCGATAACACGGCCGGACCGACCGCCGAGCCCATCAGTCCAAGCGCGCCCGAGGAGTTCGGACTGGTCCAGGTCTGGTGGGGCGATGGCAAGGGCAAGACGACCGCGGCGCTTGGGATGGCGACCCGCGCCGTCGGCCACGGCTACCGCGTCCACCTCCTGCAGTTCATGAAGGGCGGGACCAGCACCGTCGAAGACGTGCGCGGCGAGTACAACGCGATTGCCGCCCTGCCGGGCTTCTCATACGAGAACGCGGGCCACTACGGCTGGCACGGCTTCCTCGACGGCAGCGAGGACGACGAGCACGAGGCCCGTGCGAAAGGCGCACTCGACCGGGCACAGGAACTCGTTCAGGCCAGCGCCGACGCCGACCTCTCGACGCCGCGGGACGCCGACGGGCCGCCAGAGGAGGGCGTCAATATGCTCGTCTTCGACGAGATTCTCTACGCCGCGAACCGCGGCCTCGTCGATCCGGCGGACGTGATTGGGCTCATCGAAGCAAAGCCCGACGACCTCGAACTGGTCCTGACGGGCGGGCACGAGCGACCAGAATTTCTGACCGACCATGCCGATCTCATAACGGAAGTCAACAAGGAGAAACACCCCATCGACGCCGGGCAGGGCGCGCGGAAGGGAACGGAGTTCTAGAGGGTTCCAAGCAGATAGTCAAGACAGACGCCGAAGACTAGCGAGTACGTCACGTTGGCGATACTCCCCGTGAGATAATACGTCGTGTTCCCACTGGAGATGTCTTGCCAGCGGACAATTGACTTTGCAGTGAACACCAGCCCTAGTGCCGTGTATGCGCCGAGTAGCGTCAACGTGAGTATCAGAATATTCTCTACTTTCCCGACCGCACGTCCCGTATCCGCTTCTTTTTCACTCACATCGGCACCGGCGTATTGGAGAGCAGCGGATACCATGGTCCCACTTGTCGACAGCAACAGAGCGTACCCGGCACCAACTACGACCGCTGAGCGAAATGAGATAGACGAAATCAAATCACCGGTCGCCCAGACAAGACCAAGAATAGCACCGACTGTGACTACGGCCGACGCTGGTGTCCGCCAACTCACAGAACTCATTCCCAGACCTCTGTCATGGCCGCTTCAAGATTTGCTTCGGTTGACAGTACCATCTCCGCCTTTGCCCGCGAAAGCGTCTGTGAGACGGCCTGAATCGAGACGTCTCGGTCGTCAGCCAACGCCTGCATACTCTTTCTTTCGCGGTACTCACGGACGATCGACGCCTGGTGTGGCGTCCATTCCTGTTTCCACGCAAACAGCAGGTGTATCTGGTCGGCAAGCAGCGAAAGTAGCCAAGACTTCACGACAGGATCGTGCAGCGCAACGGCCCGACCGTTTTCCGTGATGTCAGCTAGCAACGTATCTGCTTTGTGGAACGCAGGGCCATCCATCTCTGAAACCTCGCTCGTTGTCATCCCCACGTCAACTTCTCCGTGGACAACCGCAAACCGAATCGCAGTCGGGTGTATCGATTCGGTGATTTCCCGGATAGCGCGGTAAGCATGTCCAGGGTTTCTGATGACTCCTCCGACCTCGTCAACCCCCTTCAACACCGAGAACGGCGCAACCGTCTGGTCGGCGAGTGCGTCGGTCGCTCGTGACACGCCCTGATTGAGCGCCGCTCGCAACGCCTCTCTATCTGTGACCGACCGTGACTCGATGACATCACCGATGATGACGCACCATCGCTCCGCCATAGTCATCGACTCAACCCGATATCGTTTACTTGTTTCGGTTAAACCGTTTCACGTTGAGTACCGTGTGAACGGCTAATCCGGATTCAGTTGATTGGGCAGTGTTAAATCGATATGGGTTTAGTGATCTGAGCGAAAGACACCAGTGCGTTCGTCTCCCAACACAGCCTAATGGCCCACACGCTGCTGGTCGCCGGAACGGCGAGCCACGTCGGCAAGTCGACCGTCGCGGCCGGGCTCTGTCGCTATCTGGCCGACCGTGGTGTCTCGGTCGCACCGTTCAAAGCCCAGAATATGAGCAACAACGCCCGGGCGACACCCGGCGGCGAAGTCGGCGTCTCGCAGTACGTCCAGGCCCGCGCGGCCGGCGTCGCGCCGTCAACCGACCACAATCCGGTACTCCTGAAACCGCGAGGGGACGGCGAATCCCAGCTCATTCTGGATGGCGAGGCGGTCGGGCATTTCGAGGCCCGTGGATACTACGACGAGCACTGGGAGGACGCGCTGGACACCGCCCGCGCGGCCCACGACCGACTCGCCCGGTCCCACGACGTGATTGTCGCCGAGGGCGCGGGATCGATTGCCGAAATCAATCTGCACGACCGCGACCTGGCGAACGTCGAGACGGCGCGTTTCGCCGACGCCGACATCCTCCTCGTCGCCGACATCGAGCGCGGCGGCGTGTTCGCCTCGCTCGTCGGGACGTTGGAACTGGTTCCCGACGACATCCGGGACCAGGTGGCCGGCGCGGTCATCACGAAGTTCCGCGGCGACCGCTCGCTGCTTGACCCCGGCATCGACGAGTTCGAGGACCGGACCGGCGTGCCCGTCGTCGGCGTGATTCCCTACGACGACCCCGGACTCCCCGAAGAGGACAGCGTTGCGCTGCCGCCGGTCGGCGAGCGGTCCGTCGTCGGCGCTGACGATGGCGTCCCCGACGACGGGAGTGTTACTGTCGCCGTGCCGCGACTCCCGCGCATCTCGAACTTCACTGACCTCCAGCCACTCGCCCGCGAACCCGGCGTCAGGGTCGCGTACGTCCCACCCGAAGCCGCCCTCGACGACGCCGACGCGGTGGTCCTGCCGGGGAGCAAGAACACGGTCGACGACCTGCTGACGCTCACCGACGCTGGCTTTGATGGCCGCCTCCAGTCGTTCGACGGCCCCGTCGTCGGCCTCTGTGGCGGCTACCAGATGCTCGGGGAGGAAATCACGAACGCCGCAATCGAGGGGACCGGCGACGCGGACCGCGTCGAGGGTCTGGGCTTGCTCCCGGTGACGACGGAATTCAGCGAGTCGAAGACAGTCGAACACGTCCGGCGGGACCTCCGTGGCGTCGGCCCGCTTTCCGGGGCGAGCGGGACTGTCGAGGGCTACGAGATCCACATGGGCGACTCGACGCTGACCGACGAGGCGGCCCGGCCGTTCGACGGCGACGGGGCGGCGACCGACAGCGTTCTCGGCACATACCTCCACGACCTCTTCGTCAACGAGAGTGCCAGAGGTGCCTTCGTGCGAAATGCGTTCGAGAGTGCTGGTGTTAACTCCCCAGCGGCAAACGAGCGAGAGAGCGGCGACCCGTACGAGCGAGCCGCCGGCCTCGTCGCCGACCATGTCGACCTCGGCCCGCTCGGACTGGCCGATTGGTGACCGTTTGATACTTCTTCAAATTCCGGAAATTTATATACATCTAGCTCGCAATATTCTCCAATGGTCGAAGTGTTCGCGGTCGCCAGTGGGAAGGGCGGGACTGGCAAGACGACGAGCACCGTCGCCCTCGGGATGGCGCTGGCCGACCGCTACGACGTGACGGTGGTCGACGCCGACACGGGGATGGCGAACCTCCTCTTTCACGCCGGCCTCTCCGACGCCGAGACGACGCTGCACGACGTCCTGGCCGACGACGCGCCCGTTGAGGCGGCCACGTACGACCGGTTCGGGCTGACCGTCGTTCCCTGTGGAACGAGCCTGGACGGTTTCAGAGACGCCGACCCGGACCGCCTTCGAGACGTGGTTGCGACGCTTGCAGAAGATACTGACATCATCCTCCTCGATTCGCCGCCAGCGCTCGACAGCCGGACCGCCGTCCTTCCCATCGTGCTAGCCGACCGCATCGTCGTCGTCCTCCAGCCGACGATCCCCGCCATCTCGGACGGGCTGAAGGTCCAGGAGTACGCGACGACCTACGACACGGACGTTGCGGGCCTCCTGTTCAACAAGGTCCGCGAGTCCGAATCCATCGAACAAGTCTCAGAGAAGACCGAGCGGTACTTCGACGGGCCGACGCTGGCCGCGGTCCCCGAAAGCGAGCGGGCCCGTGAGGCACGCCGTGCTGGCCGGCCGCTCCTTGCCCACGCCCCCGAATGCGAGGCGTCGACGGCCTACCGAGAGGCCGCCGAATCGCTTACCGTGCGGGATGGGGCGGCCGCCGACGCTGCCGACCGGTTCCAGAGCGCCGTCATCCCCGAGTCACTATGAAGTTGCCCCGCGGCCGACTCGACAAGTCCCGCGTCGTCACGGACCCGCGGGACACGCTCGCCGACGTGCTCGACCGCGAACTGACCGGCTATGCCGTCTTCGAGTCCCAGGAGACGCTCCTGCTTGACGGCGAGGGCCGGGGCGTCATCACGTTCACCGATGGCGTGCCGGTGCTGGCCTACCACACCGGCACGGACCGCGGCGGTCCGCCGGCGCTCGCGGACCTCGCCATTCCCGGGCCGTACCACGTCTCGTTGTACACGCTTGACGCCGCTGACCTCGAATCGGCACACGAAGCAGCCGACCTCCGAGTCCCACCCGGGATGCCCGCCGAACGGCTGGGCGGCGACCCGGCGCTGGCCGACAGTACGCGACGGGCGGCTCCCGACGAGCGGCTGCCAGCGATGGGCGACGGCGACGCGGCAGCAGCCGAGGACGGAACCACCGAACAGAGTGCCGTCGAAGCGTTCCTTGACGACGCCGAGAAAATCGAAGCCATCAAACAGCAGGCGCGCTCGGAGGCCCGCGAACGTGCTCAGCAGTGGGAGTTCTGAATGGTCCCGCTTGCGTGGGGTTCTATACAGCCAGCCATGAGATCAGTCTGCTTTGCTACAGGTCTTCAGTGTGTCCGTCGTGACACGGCCCCAATCCCACTCCAAGAGTAAACCGCCTGACGGCACCGTCGCATAGTTGTAGCGATGTACCGATCTGTGTCGACTCCGAAGTCGGTACTATCGGGAAATAGTCGACAACAATCCGCATCAATCCGCTCGCACGGGGATCCACCACACCCGCGACCGGCCCCCGACTTTCTTGCTCGTGATATCCGTCTCCGATTCGAGGTCGTGGAGTTTGTTCAGCGCAGTCCGTCGCGAACAGCCGAGTCTGTCCGCTACCTCCGACGCCGTGAGTGGCTCCGCGTAATCGTTTCGGTGTCTGAACACCTCGATAACGTCCGATTCAGTGTACTGAATCTCCCGTCCAGGCGGAGACATACTTCTGTCAACGATTGCCACATACTTATACTGTCGGCTATTATTTCATTCTGGGTGAAAGTATAGAAACACAGCCCGTTGTTGTCGCAAAACGAACCCGGACGTCGGATCAGAATAGCATGAACGTTCTAAGCTGTTACAGCCCCTGTAACATGTGTTGTGTCCCGAAACAGTTACAGCGAATAAGTATAGGCCCCCACCGGCTATACCATGCTCCGGGGATACGCCATCCCGCCCTCCAGTGAGTGCTGGCGCGCCGACCAGTGCTCCCTTCGGCCCTTCCACACCGGATTCCATCCGTGAGCGACTGGATTATTGCTTGTTTTCTTGCACCGACAGGACCGATTCAAGCGGCTGTGACCGCGCTCTGTATCGGTCGAACACCGTCTCAGCCCAGCTATACACCGCTGTGGCGTCGGATTCGGCTATCGCCCGGACGTTGTTCCGATCGTCGTAGGCCGCCAGACAGACCCGCGAGCGGTCCAGTGCGAGGCCGATATCAAGCGGAGTATCGTGGACGTACGTGTCGATGTTCTCGTGTTCGACGCCTCGTTCCAGCGCGTCTGCGAAGTCCGACGCTGACCGTTCGAGGACGCTGTGATCGATGATGAACTCGATACGCGTCCCCGTTTCGAGCAGGTCCACCGCGACGTCGTTGAACACCGATGTAACGATCGGCGAGATGGCCCGAACGTCGCCGTCGACCTCGTGCAGCCAGTCCGTGAACCGATCAATCGCGGCCAGCGGGTTCTGTTCGGAACTCGTCGTGAGACAATCGGGGTCTAACAGCTCCGCCGGGAGATCCGCCGCGATGGAACCGAGGTGGGCTGCCAGCGGACCGACCGCCCGAGCCCGTTCGATCTCGCTCATGAGTGCCGTGTACTGGTCCAACACCCGCTGTCCAGTCACCGTGAGCCGGTACTCGCCGTCCCGTTTGACGACCCACTGCCGCTCGGAGAAGCCCGCGAGTATCCGCTGGATCGTGGTCCGAGTCGCGTCCACCGCATCGCACAGATCGGTGGGCCGTGCCGGACGCTCCCGGAGCTGGGCCAGTACTGCGAACCGCTGTGGTGACCCAGTAAGGAACTGGCAGTCCTCGAAAACGGTGTCGTCCGGACCCTCCGCCATTGGATACGTCTGCGTGGGCAACCGTCTTAGCCTCTTTGGCGTTTGGCAACACTGAACGAATTGTGGAGCTACTCGTCGCCGAACGAGCCGAGGGTGCTTTGGGTCCCGCCGTCTTCCGCGCCGTTCGACGCATCCGTCCCGTGTTCCGCGGCGATGCGTGCAGCGGCTTCGCGGCCGCCGGAGAAGGAGGCACGGCGCGCAATAGCCGAGTCCTGCAGGGCGTCGGCCGCGTCAGCGCGGACCTCCTCGTAACGCCTGCGGAACGCCTGTCTAGCCGCGTCGTAGTCGACGACCGGGTGCGGGTAGTCTTCGCCAATGCTGACGCCACAGGACGCCTGTACGTGGACCGGCGTCCCCTCGGGCCGGTCGAGGTACTCGTCGGGGAGCGAATCGAGTTCGGGCACCCACCGACGAATGAACTCGCCGTCCGGGTCCTGGTCACGGACCTGCTTTCGAGGATTGTACAGCCGGAGCGTCGGTTTGCCGATCAGTCCACATTGTGATTGCCACTGTGTGTAGTTGATCGCCGCCGAGGCGTCGATGAGATGGTGGTAGAACCAGTCCGCGCCGATGCGCCAGGGCTGCTGGAGCAGGTGATAGTAGACCGAGGCACACATCGCCCGCATCCGGAAGTTGAGCCAGCCCGTCTCTTTGAGACACCGCATCGACGCGTCGACCATCGGGAACCCGGTCCGTCCGTGCTTCCAGGCGGCCACCAGATCGGGGTCGTACTGCCCCGCGTTGAACCCCTCGAACACCGGATTCACCGCCGTATCGAGCCAGCCGGGCCAGTCTTCGAGCTTCTGTTCGTAGTGTTTGTTCCAGAACAGCCGCGAGACGAACATCTCTTTTCCGCGGCCATCGGGCGCGTGGGCCTCGATGTACTGGATGACCTGCCGCACGGAGAGACAGCCGAAGGCGAGATACGGCGAGAGCCCGCTGGTCCCGTCGCGCGCGTCCGTCGGCGCGGAGATGTTTCCCGGGTAGTCGTCGACCCGCTCGGCGAACGCCGACAGCCGTTTGCGTGCTGGCCCGGTTCCGCCGCGCGGCACCGCAGATTTCGACGGCGTGAGGTCGTAGTGGTCCTCAATCGTGCTGATGTCGATGCCGCTATCGAAGCTCCGAGAGGTGACCGTGCTCGGGTCCCAGTCGTACTGGTCGGCGGAGAACCACGCCGAGACGTCGTCCTGCCACCCGTTGCGGGTCTCCGCTCGGTCCCGAACCAGCCCGTCGCCGTCGACGAATGTGACGCCACACTGTTCCCGAACGCGGCGGTCCCGCTCCCGGCCGTAGCGTCCGGTCGGAACGGCCATCGTCACGATGTCCCAGCCGGCCTCGCGGAACCGCCCCAGCACGTCCACCGGGTCCCCGTGGGCGTAAGTGAGCCCGCGGCCGGTCACAGTGTGGTACTGGTCTGCGAGGTCGGCCAGACAGTCGTGCAGGAAGCGGATACGGCTGTCACAGGCGAGGCCGTCCGCGCCGTAGAACGCCGGGTCGAACACGAACAGCGGGAGCATATACTCGGACGTTGCAGCCCTCGCTACCGCGGCCTGATCGCGAATCCGAAGGTGTTCGCGATGCCAGACGACTGTGCCGGATACATCGCTCTCAAGCGTCGGAATCGCGTCCTGTCGTGGCGCGTCCAGCGTCTCGTCTGACTCCAGTCCCGGCATACGCGCTATTGATTCGTCATTGGACCACAGGCACCACTGTCTTTCGTCTCTCGAAGCCACAGTGTTCGAGAGGGCAGCCCAGTGGAGTGAGCCGCGGTCGGCTACCAGAAGGGTTACACCGCGAGACCCGCGCTAGTCGATAATGGAATTCGAGTCCACACGCCGACGATTCATGGAACTCGCCGGAGCGAGCGCGACAGTGTCGCTCGCTGGCTGTAACGCCCTTCAGGGAGGCGACAGCGACGGAACGAACACGGGTACAGGGCCACAGAGCCAGAGCGCGGACGCGGACTCCGCGACCGTGACGGTCGTGGTTGAACCGGACCAGACACAGTTGCGGGAACGACAGCAGGAGATCCAATCTGAACTCCAGGCAGGGAATCTCACACAAAGCGAGGCACAGGCGGAATACCGTACCGCACAGGAGAACCTTGGCGAAGACGCAATCAGTTCTTTCGAGGAGCGTGCGACAGCAGACTTCGGTCTCACTGTCGACGATTCTGTTCCCGAAGCGAGTGCGCTGTTGGTCACTGGCCCACCAGCCGGCCTCATTGGTACCCTTTCAATCGAAAGTGTCACCGGGATCCTCTCGCAAGCGACGTTCGAACAGATCCGGTCGCAGGTTCGAACCGAGACGCCGGGTGCGACGGAGTAACGAACGCTACGGACCGTCTCCTGATTTGCGGCGAGGGGTGCAGCTTTTGTTCCGGACTCTCACCACGAGGACCGACCGCTGGTCTCCAGAACCACGGTGACGGTGGTTTCGCCGCGTTCGGTCGTCGTCGTCACGTCGAAGCCGACGGCGAGGACGTGCGTGCGGCCGACCCGGTCCTGAGCGACGACGCCGCGGTCGGCGACGCAGTCCCCGAACTGGCGGTCCGGCCCGGACGGACAGTTCGCGTCTTTCCACTGCCGCGTTGCAGTGCCGTTGTAGGTTATATTGTAGTGAACACCGTCTTCGATTCGGGAGGTCTGGAGTCGGTCGAGCCGAGGCTGCAACCCCGTCCGAACGGCCGTCACTGCCGAATCGTTCGCGGCCCAGGCGTACTGGCTCGGGATGGACGTGCTCTCCGTCGCGACGGCTCGCTCAAGCACCCGAAGCGCGTCAGCAGACGGGTCGTCGTCGTAGTCTGCCGTCGCCCGAACGTCGTCGTGATAGCCCAGTTGGAGTGAGGCGAGCACGATTGGGACCAGCGCTACAGCGATGACCGTGGCCGCAACGAGGACTAGCTGTCCGCGCCGGGTCATGTGTACCACACGATGATTTGGACACTCCCGTGTCCCGTCGGCACAGTTGCGGTCCCAGTGCTGACGCCCTGTGGCGTCGGTGTTCCGACCGCTCCGTGCGGTGTTTCGACCCGGAAGAGGACGTTGTCGGGCAGGATACGGGCGACCCGGTTCGAAAGCGCGTCCCGTTCGCGGTCGAATGCCGCTGGACTCGAAACGACCTCCTGCAGTCGCGTCGCTCCGCTGTGTCGCGGCGGGTCGTTAGCCAGCAGCGCCGCCGTATCGGAGGCGTAGGCGTCGAGCTGTGGCCCCTGTCGGTCCGGCGCTGGCGTCCCCAGGGCAAACCCGAGCGCGACGCCGAGAATCAGTACTGTCCCGAGGGCAACTTCCACGAGCGACAGCGGCAACTGGGCTCTACGCATCAACGGTCACCACCAGAGTTTCCTTCGTCGACCGCGGGGCATCGTAGCTGACGGTCACGTTCCCAGGTTCGAGTTGCCCGGCCCGCTGGAAGCGCAGTTCCGTCGTCTCGTAAGGGACCAGTGGGACCTCGTAGCTGCCGTCCAGCCCGCTTCGGTTATGCAGGACGACCCGGTCGTTAGCGCGGACCGTCCAGACGGTCGTGCCGGCCGGCGGGTCGATAGTTACTGTGGCCTGCGCGCTCCGGCGAGGGAGCGTCACCGCGTCGGTCGTTGCCAGATCAGGCGTGAGGGTGCGTTGCTCCTGAGACTCGACTACGACGAGACGGCTGATTCGCGTGCCGCCGTGAACCGTACCGCTGCGTGCGATCTCCTCGTCAGCCACCTCGACGCTGACCGCGTACTCACCGGCCGGCGGTGCGCTCCCCTCCAGCGCCGACTGGTCGAAGTCGTCCACCCGAGATTGGTTGAGGACGTTGCTCCGAGCGGCCAGCGGCCCGTCCGCCGCGACGAGTCGGTCAGCGACAGCGGCGGCGACCCGCCGCTCGTCGGGGGTTCTATCCGCGCTGGCAATCGCGGTGTCGGCCATCGCGACCCCCAGTCCGGTGACGACGGTCAGCAATACAAGCGCGATGCCCAGCGCTGGTAGCGACGTCTGTGCGCGAGTAGAATGGGCACAGCGACGGTTCGACAGGGTCATCGCTCCGCCTCCAGTGTCACCGTCACGCTCCCCCGTGTTCCGGAGACAGCGACGACGGTCGGACTGCCGCTCTGCCACTCGCCTTCGAAGGTATCGACTCTGTCGGGCAACAATGGCTGTGTTCGGCCGCCGATTTCGGGGTCGGGATGGTCGAGGACGAGAGCATCCCCGTCAGTCCGGATGCTGTATCCTGCGCCGTCGATGGTCTCCGGCAGCGAAACCCGAACAGTGGCCGAGACGGCCCGAGCATCCGGCGGGATAGCCTGCTCGACGCGGGCCGTCGCTTCGGCGAGCGTCCGGTCGCCGAGTTCCGCCCCGACGGCGGATTGGTACGCTGGGACAGTGCCGCCGTACAGCGTAGTCGTCACTAGTCCGATGTACAGCAGCACCAGTCCCATGCTCAGCAGTTTCTCGACGACGGTGCTGAGCGCACGGTTATCCATGCCCCACCTCCGTCCGCATATCGTGGCGGACCAGATACAGCGTCCGGCGGCCCGGGAACGTCGCCACGACGCTCTGAACGCCGTCGCCGTCGATATCCCTGACTCGCGTGGTTGCGCCGACACGCTGGAAGGACTCGGTAAACGGACGGGGCGTCTCCGTCTCGATAGCCACGCTATAGTTGTCGGCCGGGAGCCGTTCGCGTTCGTGGCTGACGTTCTGGCGGATATGTGCGGAGACGCCGCCCGTTCCGGACACCGTGCCGCCGCTGGCGTTGACGAGCGGTGCACCGACGATGACCGCCGTGTCGTCCCGCGTCGCCGTCACCGGCGGGTCCGATTCGAGCCAGGCGTTGCCCGCTGTCCCGCGGACGACACTGCCCCCGAGAAACCGAACGCGGCTGTCGCCGGAGTCGTACACTATCGCGTCGATGGGAACCGTCCGCTGAACTCCCGAATCGTTGAGGACTCGGAGTTCCCGCTCCGCAGTGGTCAGCCGCCCCGCAGTAAACCGGACGCGAGCAGTCTGGTGGCCCGTCTGCTCGACCGGCCGGAACGTCGTCTCGAACGTGTTGGCGACGCGGGTCTCATCGGCAGTCGCAGTGTGGCCGTCGACGACGGTCCCGACGACAGCCGTCAGTCCACCGAGCGCGACGACGGTCAGTCCCAGCAGCAACACCACGCCGACGACGTGTGACTGAGCGTCGGTGTCGGGAATCAAATCAGACCAGCCCCCGCGAAGACGACGTAGGCGACGAGTACCAGCCCCGAGGAGTGTAACAGCGCTTCGTAGACGCCGCGACTCGCCGTGCCGGCGAACCAGCCACAGGCCAGCATCGTCGCCTGCGTGACGACGTAGAACCGATGTTGCTCCCGTGCGGGTTTGATTGCGGTCGGGTCGAAGGCGATGTTGGCACCGCCCGAGACGGCAGATAGTTGCGCGAAGCTATCGAGGACGTAAACGTTGACAGCGACGGTGATCCCGATGACGAGCAGCGCCGTCGTCCAGCCGACCGCAACGTAGACGAGCAGCGCTGAGCGGATGGATTTCCGTAGATGGTAGAGCTGACCGATTTCAGTCTGTAGCGTTTCGAACACGTCCTCCGCGTCACTCCCCGTATCCAGTGCGCCGACGACCAGCCCGATGGTCTGTTCGGCCATCGGCGTGCCGACGCGGTCGACGAACTGGTCTAGCGCCGCAGCCCGGCGGTCAGCCGCGGCGTCGCCGGGGCTATCGCCCAGCGACAGTGTGAACGCGAGCGACTGGACATCGCTGGCGAGCGCACCGAGTTCCACGTCGTCGGCGACGCGTCGGACCGCCTCTGGAAACGGGCGGCCCAGCGCGACGTGGCCGGCGACGGCGTGAACGAAGTCCTGAATCTCCCTGTCTTTCGCGTCGTCCGCTCTGGCCCGGCGAACCGTCACCACGCCGACGGGGACGCCAACGGTAGCATACGAGAGAAGCGCGACGTTGACCGGCCGGTAGCCCAGCGACCAGAGGCCGGCCGCGACGCCGGCACCCAGCGGGACGCAGGCGAGGAGTGCACTCGCAGGGTTCGAGGGGATCGAGGTGAGTATTGCCACGGGACCGTCCGGGAGGCTGTAACTCGGGGCAGCCGTGTTCCGTGGTCGGAGCGTAGCGACGACAAAGGCTGCCAGCAGCCCAGAAGCCATCACGAACGCCGCGCTCCCGTAGACGACGATGGCACGGACAGTCGTCTCGCCGAGCGGCGTGGGAACTGGTTCGGAGAGGCCGGGCGCGAGAATGCCCATCACGGTGACGATGAGCACCACGAGCGCCGGCAACACCAGCAACACGACGAATAGCTCCGCAAGCAGTTCGAGATAGCCGGTCGCCCGCTCGTGCTGCCGGCTCTGCTCGTGGGAGAGCAAGCGGCCCTCCATCTCCAGGTACCCCTCAAGCGCCTCGGCGCTCTGGTTCGCGTGTTCACGGAACTTCAGCAGAAACGGTGCAAGCAGGTCCCGTGAAGGGGTTTCGCTAGCGACTCGTTCGATACCGGTGTCGAGACTGCCGGTGAGAATGCCCTGATTGAGTGCGCGCCGGAAGGCGACCGCCGTCTCGCCGTATGCGTCCTGTTCGGCAACGGCGCGGAGCATCTCGCGGCGGTCGTGGGTTCCGGAGGCGAGCACTCTGAGGTATCGGACTGCGCCAGGGAGCGTGGCCGCGATGTCCGCGCGGCGCGCGCTGGCCACCCACGAGAGATACCGGTTTCCGGCGACGAACACGCCCCGCTTGAGCGTGAGTCCAGCGACAGTTCCGATACCGGTGGCCACGAGAAATCGAGGGACTTCCGGCAGCGCCAGCCGATTGATGACCGGGAGGCCCTGCTGGAGCACCGCGACGAACGAGTCGAAGGTCCCCGGCGGCACGAGCATCGCTGTCGTCGCGGTTCCGACGACGCCCACAACGAGTGCCAGCCACGACAGCCCGTACACTCTGGCGACGTAGACGCCGAAGCCGGTGCTCGGATAGGCGGCCCGGTAGCGGTCGCGGGTGCTCGCGTGCCGGTCGTCCTCGGCGTGGTGGGCAAACAGAGCGTACAGGCCCCGGTCGAGCAAGCCAAGTGTCCCGCCGCCCTCAGTCGTCACCCGTACTGACCTCCAGTTGCGGGTCGTCGGGCGTCCCGGCCTGTCGCCGCAGTCGCTCGACGGTCGCTGCCTCGTTCGTCTCTAAGTCGGCCAGCACGCCGAACAGGTCGTCGAAGTCGGTCACCTCCTCCTGGACGAGATACTGCACGTAGCGATGGCGGCGGTGGAACGCGTCCTCGACGGCCGACACCGGTTCGTCCCGGAGGGCCGAAAGCCGGTCGAGAATACCGGTGTTGACCTGCCGTTGGTCGTCCCCGAACTGCGGGTGGTCGTAGGCGAGTTCGAAGCTTCCGTCCGGTCGCCGCCAGCAGACGCTGTTCCAGTGGATGGTCGTCCCGTCCTTGTGTATCGTGCCGCTCCGGTCGCCCTCGGTCTCGACCATCGATGGGTCGTCGACGAACTCGACCACTTCGCCGACGTAGCGCTCTCCGCCGACGTGGCGGGGGAACACGACGAGGTCGATCTCGTTGAGCAGATAGGTCGGCAAGCCCTTCTCGATGACGCGATTGACCAGCGACTCGATATCGTCGGCGTGGGTCGTCCCGAGGACACCGTGACCCGTATTCAACGTCTCAGCGAAGGTTTCGAACGACGCGGCCGTGTTGATCTCCGCGATGACCTCGACATCGGGGTTCAGGTAATTGCACTGTGTCATCAGGTCGGCCATCGTCACGCGGCGGTGGTCCCGCTCGTGGTCTCTCGTGGTGAGCGAGACGCCGGTCTCGTGGGGAATCCGAACCTCACGCGACCCTTCGTCGATACTGATGGGACGGTCCCGATACGGGATAAACGGCATATGGGCGTTCATAAGGGTCGTTTTGCCGGCTCCCGTGGGTCCCGAAAAGAGGACGACCCCGTGAGACTCGTACAGGAGCCACAGCAGCGCGACGAGTTCCGTCGGCAGTGAGTCCCGCTGGACCAGATCGACCGGCGTCATCGCGTCGCCCGACTGTTTCCGGATGGAGATGTGTGGACCGCCTTCGCTAATAGTCGGCAAGGCAACTGCACAGCGGATGGTGTCGTCGGCGTCGTGGAGGCTGTCCCCGTCCGGGTCGATGTTGACCTTCGCGCTCGGGTTCGAGGCGTTGAGTTCGACGCCGTCGTCGGCGGCCAGTTGCGTGACGACGTTGACGAAGGCCGCCTCGGAGTCGAAGGCGAGGTTGGTCGGCACCCGGCCGTCGTGGCCGAGATCGGCGCGTGGGAGGACCTTCACGCGCTCGTCGACGCGGTTCGCCTCGATGTCTTCCAGCGTGTGGTCCCGGATGGGAACGGTGAGCTTTCCGTAGCCGACGAGGTCTCGAAGCACGTAGTACAGCAGGTCGTCGAGGCGGTCGTCGGCGAACCGATGGTCGACCGGCGGCACGGCCAGGTCGAGTTCGGCCAGCGCCGACCGCAGCCGGTAGCGGGCGGCGTCGACCCACTCGGTCGTGTTGCGGACGGTTAGCTGCCGGGCCAGGAGCGAGCGGGCACGCTCCCGCACGAACTCGACACGGTCCTGAACGACGCCGTCGACGCCGGTTTCCCAGACGCGCTCCTTGCACACCTCGATGAGTTGCTCGTCGCCGGGGAGCAGGTCCGGCTCTCGAACCGCGTACTTCGTCGTGAACGGGTCGGCACCGAGGAGATGCTCGCGGTAGACGACGACCGGAATCTCGAAGCCCTGAAAACGGACGGTGTGGCGCTCGACACGCTCGCTCGCGAACCGGTTCAGATACGCCGGGTCCGGGCCAAGGTCGGTCTCGGCCGGGGCGTAATCGTCTGTATGGACGACGACGCCGTCGTCGGTCACGTCAGCAACGTCGATTCGGGAGTCCAGCGCGTACGGGGTCAGGTCGTCGAAACACGCCAGCGACGAGAGCGCGTGGTACTCGATTCGACGACGGCTCGCCGGCGACGCGTCGATCAGTCGGTCGATTACCCGGCGGTGTTTCGCGTCGAACCCCCCGTTCATCCGCTCGACGGCCCCCTCACGCGTCCGCGGTCGCTCGATGTTCGCACCTGCGAAGTGTGATTCGACAGTCGACAGTGCGTCAGCCTCTGCCGCTGAAAGTACCGGATCACGGACATCGTACCGGAACCCGCTGCGTTCCCGTCGGACGGTCACGACGACGCCCGGATACACCTCGTCTTGCTCACGAACGTCCGGCGCGTACCAGGCGTCGGCGGCGTCCGGTGGCGTCGGTGCGGGAACCACCGGTGCGGTCTCCGTGCCAGCCTGTGCGGTCATACGCAGTTTTAAACTAGCTATTGTACTTAAAGTTGTAGACTTAGTTTTGCGGAATTTAATTAAAATATAATCTCCCTATATGGAGAATGTGAGTTGGAGTACAGACCATGAAAACACTCTGTCAGCATAGAGGCATACGAGCACAATAGGGGTGTCTGATAACATCAAAAAACCACTAATTAGGAGATATGATCCCGCTTTCGGGTCCGCTCTCTCCCATAACTCGGTGTTTCGAGATATGCACCAGAATTATCATAACTGTGGCAGCGGATCAGTTCACTTGGATGAAAGGAAAGGAGTCAGCGACGAGCAACGATAGCACAAAATCGGCAACTACCACACGACGACGGCTCCTCAAAGGAACACTTGGCACAGCAGTGACCGCGGCCGCGGTTCCGAGCCTGAGCGGCGTCGCGGCGGCCCACTTCCCGGTCGAGATCACGGTCGACGTCCAGCCCGAGAACGCGGAGAACTTCATCGACCTGTCGGAACACGACACCATCACCGTCGCAGTCGAGCAGTCAGAGTTCGTCAACAGCGACGGGGACAGCGAGACCTTCGACCCCACGGAGCGGGCCGTCCGCTATCGGTTCGGCTCGCGTCTCGCGCTGGAAGACGGCGAGGGGGCGCGTCCCGTCGAGGATGGCGAGATCAGGGAACCGGACGACGATGCTGCGGACGGCCAGGCGTCGCTCGTTCTCACATTCCCAGTCGATGAGATGGGCTTCGATGGTGGGGAGGAGACAGCATGGCTGTACTGGGAGCGGGACGAATCCGGGAACCACGGGTACGCGGGCTTCGATTCCGTGCGGGTGTATCGTGGGCAGCCCGCAAGCCGCTCGTTAATCGAACAGCTACAGCGATTGCTGAGTGGTGAGACAGCGTCCAGTTCTGACTGAGCGGCTGCGAACCGGAGCGGGGCTGTCAGTGCGCCTGTAATCGCAATGCTGGCGACTATATACGTCGACTCCGATGGCACGCTATGGCCATCGTTGCTGAAATCCTCCTCGCGGACGAGACGCTTCCGCTGGTCGGCGTGGCGGACTCGATTCCGAGCGGCGAACTCTCGATTTCGAACGCCGTCGGCCTCGAAGACGGACGACTGCTGCTTACAGTTAGCGTCGACGCTGGCTCCCGCGACGCCTTCGAGCGAGAACTCGACGCGCGGCCACAGATCACCGACGCGGCGGATATCGGGCAGACGGCCGATGGCTGGTTCTACAAGGTGGTCGTCGACAACGCACCGGATCTCATCGCGTCACACGACCCGGAGGAGTTCGAGGGCGTTGCGATGGACGCGACGGTCACCGGCGACGGGATACGGGAACAGAAGGTGTTCTCCGACTACGACGCGTTCAGTGCGCTACGGGACCGGTGTGCGGTCAACGACATCCCGCTCGAACTACTGCACATCGCTTCGGACCCCGAGAACCCCGGGGAACGCGACCAGTTCGGACTCACGGACAGGCAGTATCGGGCGATGTCCGTCGCCCTCTCCTCGGGGTACTACGACTCACCGCGTCGCTGTTCGACGGCGGAACTCGCCGACAAGCTCGATGTGTCGGCCGCCGCGGCCTCTGACCTCTTGCGTCGAGCCGAAAAACAACTCATCAGTTCGACAGTCGGCCCCGACCAGTTCCGGAACGCGCTCGCACAGTAGCCGCCAGCCTGTGCGACTGCGCTGTTGCAGCCAGTATATAAATGGGCTTATCAGTAAGCAAAGGACGCTCGTGGCTGTCGCACTGACTAAACAGCGATGTCAGACGAATCTGCAGCAGACGATCAGGACGCACAGCGGCTTGCAGGCGACGTGGCGATTGTAACCGGCGCATCGTCGGGAATCGGTGAGGCAACCGCGGAGGCGCTGGCCGACGCGGGCGCGAGCGTGGCGCTGGCGGCCCGCCGCGCTGACGAGCTAGAGGCTCTGGCGGACCGAATCGAGTCGGCTGGCGGGGATGCGCTGGTTGTGCCGACCGACGTGACCGACGAAGACGACATCGACTCGCTGGTCGACGCGACGACCGACGAGTACGGTCGCATCGACATCCTCGTCAACAACGCCGGCGTGATGCTCCTCGAACCACTGGAGCGGGCAGATCGCTCGAACCTCCGGCAGATGGTCGAGGTGAACCTGCTCGGACTGATGAACCTCACCCACGCAGTGCTTCCGGTCATGCAAGAGCAGGAGAGCGGCCACATCGTCAACGTCTCCTCCGTCGCGGGACGCCGGGCCTCGGCCGATTCGAGCGGCTACAACGCGACAAAGTTCGGGGTGAACGCGTTCACCGAGGCAGTCCGGCAGGAAGTGACGACACAGGGCATCCGGACGACGGTTATCGAACCGGGTGCTGTCGATACGGAACTCGCGACACACGTTCCGGACGAGCAGGTGCTTGAGCGGTTCGCGGAGATGGACCTTCCGATGCTCCACCCCGACGATATCGCTCGCGGCATCGTGTACGCGACGAGCCAGCCCGCCCGCGTGGACGTGAACGAACTCCTGATCAGGCCGACCGGGCAGGATATCTGATCGAGGCAGGTCTTGCGAGTGGGAGACAACGGAGAAACGGAGCAGCCACCATTTACGCGGTCACACAGCCGACGACAACGGCTACTGGAACCGTGTCTCACTCGTTCGATCCGGTAGCACTTTACCGGATTCGTGTCCACCGGCCGCGGTCAGTTTCCGGGGGTGAAACTGGACGCACAGTTGTCGAAACCCCCGGTATCGGAGGAATCTTACGTCGTCTACCCTAACCAGACACATGGCAATTGAGACGGATGTCCTCGTCGTCGGTGGTGGCGCGACCGGCGCTGGCGTCGCTCGTGACCTCGCACTCCGTGGCATCGACGTGACGCTTGTCGAGCGTGACGGGCTGACAAGCGGTACCTCCGGACGTTCGCACGGGTTGCTGCACAGCGGTGCCCGCTACGCCGAGGCAGACCGGGTCGGTGCCGAGGAGTGCATCACCGAAAACCGGATACTCAAAGAAATCGCCGGGGCCTGCATCCGTGACACCGGGGGCCTGTTCGTCCAACTCGCCGGGGACGACCCCGACTACTTCGAGGCCAAACGGGCGGCCTGTGAGGACATCGGCATCCCCGTCGAGACGCTGGACAGCGATGCAGCCCAAGAGCGGGTTCCCGACCTCGCCGCGGAGGTCGAGCGCGCGTTCGAGGTCCCTGACGCCGTCATCTACCCGTCGCGCCTGGTCGCCGCGAACGCCGCCGATGCTCGCGACCACGGCGCAGCGATACACCCGCACGCACCTGTCGAGGACGTGCTCGTCGAGGACGGACAGGTGACCGGCGTGCGGGTCGGTGGGGCAATCAACGACACTATCGAGGCCGACTACGTCGTCAACGCGACCGGTGCCTGGGCGGGCCAGTTCGCCGCGATGGCCGACCTCGACGTCGAGATGCAACCGACGCGGGGCGTGATGGTCTCCGTCGAGTACGACGACCTCGGGCCGGTACTCAACCGCTGCCGGGACCCCGACGACGGCGACATCGTCGTGCCACACGAGCGCGAGGCTGTCCTCGGAACGACGAGCGTCCCCGTCCGCGACCCGGACGAGTACGAGACGGAGCAGTGGGAAATCGAAGAGAGCATCGAAGAGTGTGCGGCGATGCTGCCGCCAGTTGCAGACGCCCCCGAGGTCCGAACCTGGTGGGGCGTCCGGCCGTTGTACGCCCCAGACGAGGACGAGCGCGGCGGCCGCGGCATCTCGCGTGGCTTCTTCCTGCTCGACCATGCTGACGACGGCGTCGACAACATGGCGAGCATCGTCGGCGGTAAACTGACCACCTACCGGCAGATGGCCGAGGCGACGGCCGACCTCGTCTGTGACGGCATCGGCGTCGATGCGGACTGTCGGACTGCGGACCGAAGGCTCCCGAGCGTCGACGACCCGGCGCAGTTGGACGCGCTCGTGGCCGAGTTCGACGGTCAGGGACCGACCGACGAGGACGTGGTCGGGTCGGTGTGACCACGCCCGTCGTGGCCCGTTGCAAGCCGCGGGAACGGGCTGTCAGCCGGCTGTAGCGTTATAAGGGAGGCAACCGCACGTACACTCATGATAAACGAGACCGTGCGGCAGATCGAGGAGATGGAGACACAGAGTTCCTCGATTGCCGCCGTGAAAGCTGCGAAGGCGCTCCGCGAGCTAACAGACCGCGAGTGCCACACGGTCGAGGACTTCCTCCGCGTGGTCGAGCGCAACAGTAGTGCGCTCCAGCGGGCGAACCGCTCGCACGCGCCGCTGTACACCACACAGCAGCGTATCGTCACGGACCTGAAAGACGCCGACCTCGACTCCGTCTCAGAGGCCAAGGAGCGATTGCTCGACACAATCGACGAGGTCGTCACGGAAATCGAGACCAGCAAGGACCGCGCGGCGGAGCGGGCGGCGACGCTCATCGACGACGGCGACGTGCTGGTGACTCACGAGAACTCCTCGACGGTGATGGCGACGCTCATGGCGGCGCTTGACGACGGCAAGGAGTTCCACCTGTACGCCAGAGAGTCGCGGCCGCATTTCCTGGGCCGGCGAACCGCCCGCCAGTTGGCCGACCGGGACGGGGCCGACGTGACGCTCATCGTCGACGGTGCGGCGGGCCACTACCTCTCGGAGGCCGACCGCGTGTTCGTCGGCATGAACTGCCTCATCGACGACACGGTGTACAACCGTATCGGGACGTTGCCACTGGCCGCGACGGCCAACGAGATGGACGTCCCCGTGACCGTCGTCGGGACCTCGTCGAAGTTCATCGGAAGCGGCTTCACCTTCAGGAACACGTTCCGGCAAGGGTCGGACGTGATGCTCGAACCGCCAGAGGGGTTCGATATCGGGAACCCGGGCTACGACGCGACGCCGACCCGCCTGCTCGATACGGTCGTCACGGAAGACGGTATCCTGCAGTTCTGAAGGTACTCAGCGGATCGTTCTGTCGGTGACCTGTCTGAGCCGTTCGGCGACCTCGTCGTTGATGGCGTCTTCGGTCACCCGCCACTGCCAGTTCCCGGTCGCCGTGCCGGGGACGTTGAACCGGGCGTCGCTGTCGAGGCCGAGCAGGTCTTGCATGGTCGTCATCGCGACGACGGCGTTCGAGTTCCACACCGCCTCGATGAGGTCCCAGTTGATCTCGTCTCCGTCGGTGCCGAGGTTGTAGTGGAGGCAGTCCCGTTGCCGGTCCGCGAGGTCGCGGTAGTAGCCGACGATAGTGTCCGTATCGTGGGTCGAGGTGTAGCCGACGGCCGACTCCGGGTAGTGCATCGGCTGGTACATATGCCCCTCCTCGCACCAGTCGGCGTACTGTGGCACGCGCATGCCGGGGAAGCCGAACTGGTCCCGGAGCGCGACGATGCTCTCGTCGAGAAAGCCCAGATCCTCGACGAAGAACGGCAGTTCGCCGAGCCGGTCTCTGACCGTCTCGAAGAAGTGCGCGCCGGGGCCATCCCGCCACTGTCCGGCGGCCGGGTCGTCCGCCTCGGCCGGAATCGACCAGAACTCGTCGAAGCCCTTGAAGTGGTCGATGCGGGCGATGTCGACGAGGTCGAACAGCCGCTCGAACCGGTCGACCCACCAGCCGTAGTCGTTCGCACGGAGGGCGTCCCAGTCGTACACCGGATTCCCCCACCGCTGGCCATCATCGCCGGGGTTGGGCGGGACGCCGGCCACCTCAGCAGGATGGTGGTCATCGTCGAGCCGGAACACCTCTGGGTACGCCCAGACATCCGCCGAGTCGAGACCGACGTAGATGGGGAGGTCGCCCACGAGGCCGATGTCCCGCTCGGCCGCGTACTCGGCCAGTGCCTGCCACTGGCTGTCGAAACACCACTGGACGAACCTGTGGTAGCGGATGTCGTCGGCCAGTTCGTCCTGATATCGCTCCATGGCCGCTGGCTCGCGCGTTCTGATATCGTCCGGCCAGTCCATCCAGCCGGCATCGTCGAACTCGGCTTTCAGCGCTGTGAACAGTGCGTAGTCGTCAAGCCAGCCGGCCTCGCGCTCACAGAACTCGGTAAACGACTGCTGGTCCGCATCGCTTGCGCTCTCGTCGAAGCGCTCGTACGTGGTCCGGAGCCGGCGCTCCTTGAACTCGGTCACGCGGTCGTACTTGACGTGCTGTTGTGAGAAATCCTCGGGCGGGTCGACCTCGTCCGCTGTGAGATAGCCGCGGTCGACGAGGTCGCGGAGGTCGATGAGCAACGGGTTTCCGGCGAAGGCGGACGACGACTGGTACGGGGAGTTCCCGTGGATGCTCGCCGTGGGACCGAGCGGACAGAACTGCCACAGCGACTGGTCGGCCCGGTCGAGAAAGTCGACGAACGCCCGCGCGCCGGCACCGAGGTCGCCGATACCGTGTGGCCCCGGGAGCGACGTTTGGTGGAGAAACACGCCACTCTGCCGTTCGAATTGCATACGCACCTGTTGCCCTGACAGGCATTTCAATGGGCGGGGTCGGTGACTGCCATCGTGTCTGCTTGCGGGGCCGGAGAAGGGCGCACGCAAACATATATATTGTATCCATTTGATGCTATGGTGAGAGAGCCAGTTACAGAGATGCCACCGAACGTTCTGATGCTTGGCTGGGGGTTCCCACCCAACATCACCGGCGGGCTTGATACCGCTATCGGGGAGCTGTTCGAACAGCTTGAACCGAGAGACGACGTCGAGTTCGAGTTGGTGTTGCCCGCGGAGTACGCGCCGCCGGACCGCGACGGCATCCACGGCGTCTCGACGGGAAGCGGCGACATCGTCACTCGCATCGGCCGGCTGGCTGGAGAGTTCGCCGACGAGGCGGCCGATGCCGACATTATCCACACGAACGACTGGTTCGGCTACAACCCCGGTTCGCGAGCCAAATCGGCCCACGACGTCGAATGGATCTCGACCTTCCACTCGCTGTCGGCGGACCGGAACGTGACGCCGCCACAGCGGGAAGTCGAGACGGAACAGCGGGTCGCCAACCGCTCGGACCACCTCGTCGCGGTGAGTGAGTTCACGCAGCGACGGATACGCGAGCAGTACGACGCCGACTCGACGGTCATCTACAACGGGTTCTCGTCGGTGGAGCCGACGGGCCGGGACATCAAAGCGGAACTCGGTATCGACGGGAAGATGCTGTTTTTCGTCGGCCGACACACCGACCAGAAAGGGCTGTCGTACCTGCTGTACGCGCTCTCGAAGCTCGGTCGGGACGACGTGAGCCTAGTTCTCGGTGGCTCGGGGCATCTCACTGAACAGCTCGAACGGTTCGCGGAGCTGCTGGGCGTCGAGGACCGAGTCTACTTCCCGGGGTATCTCCCCCAGTCGGAACTCGGGGACTACTACAACAGCGCGGACCTGTTCGTCTCGCCCTCGCTGGCGGAGCCGTTCGGCATCACCATCGTCGAAGCGCTATCGGTCGGGACGCGCGTCGTCGCCTGCGAGAGCGGGGCCGCGGAGCTGTTGAACGAGGACTGCGTCATCGAGGTCGAACCCGATTCGGACTCTATCGCCGAAGGGATCGAGCGCGCTCTATCGCTGTCGACGCCCATCGACTACGATGTTCGGACCTGGGAGGAAGTAGCCGACGAACACGTCGAGTTCTACCACGAGGTTCTCGACGAAGCCTGACGACGACCGAACGCTTACCGGAGGAAGCGAACGTCAGTGACCGGTTCCGGGTGAACGATGAGGTAGCCGTCGGCGGTCGGCTCCAGCCCTGTCACGGACGTCGTATCGGTTTGTGTCCGGTACGGGCTGTCTGCGGTCCCGTCAGCCGACTGGTAGGGGCTGTCGTACGGTGTCTGCCTGTCCTCTGGGGGGCGGTCGAAGTCCTCCGGCGGCAGGTATATCTTCTCGCCCGATTTCGAGCGGACCACGACGGCCGTGTCGCGGTCGCCCGAGACGTCGATTCTGGTCCGGCCGTCGTCGATTGTCATCTCGAACGTGACTGGCTCCGTTTCTGGTTGTGCCATGTTGTCAAGTAGCTTGCGTACGGCGAGTAAACGGCGCTGTGTCACTTAGTCCTTCGCCAGCGGTGTGGTGGCTGGCGGCGAATCGTGTCGCGTCCTGCACTCGAACGGTGGCCCCATCGCCGCGAGCCATCAACGGTTGATGATGAGCGACCCGGACATGTTGTACCCCTCGACGTGGACGTTCTCGCCGAGAATCGTTTCGTCGATATCACAGTCGTGGACCTCGGCGTCCGGGAAGATGATGGCCCGGTCGAGGCTGCTGTCGGTCACTTCCGCCCCAGCCATCACATGGACGGTGTCACCGATCTCGGAGTTCTCGACGGTCGCGTCGGGGTGGATGAGCGACCCGCCGTCGAGTTTCCACTCGACCGTTTCGAAATACGAGTCGGGCGTTCCGATGTCGAACCAGACGTCGTCGAACGTGAACGCGGACACCGGCTCCTGCTGTTGCAGCCAGTCGATGTACCAGCCCGGTTCGTCGGGGTTGTTGTCGCCCGAGAGGTACTCCTCAAAGCGGAGCGAGTCGGCCGGGAAGGCGTAACAGGCAATCGAGACGAGCGTGCTCTTGGGGTTGTCGGGCTTCTCCTGGAAGTCGACGACGCGCTCGCCGTCGAGTTCGACGAGCCCGTAGGACTTGGCTTTCTCCCGTGAGCCCACGTCGTAGGCGGCGAGTGCCGGCCCGTCGCGCTCCTCGAAGAAATCCAGAAACTCCGAGGGGTCGAAGCCGATGAGGTTGTCGCCGCCGATGACAAACAGGTCGTCGTCGATGCCCTCGCGGTCGATCAGTTGCGCGAGCGCGCCGACGACGCCGAACTTCTCGTCTTCGTCCGCCGTACTCTCGACGGAGAGCTGGACCTTCTCGTAGCCCATCTCGTCGATGTGAGCCTCGAACTCGTCGGCGAAGGCCTCGTTCGTGCTCAGGTACGTCGTCTCGATTCGGTCGTCGGCTTCCAGTGATTGCAGGACTCCATCGATAACCGTCGTCTCGCCGACCGGGAGCAGCATCTTCGGTCGACGACGGGTGATCGGCCACAGCCGTGTCGCGTAGCCGCCAGCTAGAACTATCGCGTCCATATCCCACAGTCAGACCCGAGTTATAAAGTGGTAACTACTTGTTGGAGTGGCTAGAGGTTGAGCTGCCAGACGGTTGTCCCGGCGGTGACCAGATCCTCGTCGTCCGCGGCGGCGACGATCACCTGGTTCTCACCGGGGTCGACGTCGACTGCGACCTCGAACTCACGTTCCTCGACGGGGATGTACGTGATATCAGCGGGCGTTTTGACGACGACACAGACGCCGGTCGTCTCGCCGGAGACGACCAGTTCGTTCCCGCGGAACTGCGTGTCGACGCGGAGCGCGGGGCTGCGGTCGGGCGTGTGGGCCCGCCGCTTGCGGTAGCGGTCGTCGACGAACGCGGGCGTTTCGACCGGTTCACCGGCGCTGATGCCGTGGGCCAGCCGCACGTACTGGGCCATCGACCACGCCAGCGGCGTCGCCGAGCCGGTCCCTTCGGCGAACTCCCAGTCGTAGTCGGTCGCGTGGCCCCGGTCCCAGATCTGTTCGGCGATCATCCGTCCCGAGTTCGCCACGTCCTGCATCATCTGGAGGGCGTTCTCCGGCGGGATGTCCGGGTCGTCACGGTGGAGTTCGTACTCGGCGCGCTCGCCGGTGAGCAGCGGCCAGAGGCGGCCCTTCCCTTTGTGTTCGACCGTCCACGGCGCGCCCTGGTCGTCCCGGCCGCGTTCGCCGTAGCCGTCGCCGTTGTACCGGTAGAACCCGGGTGCGTACTCCGTGTCGACGCTGATCGTGTCGTCGACTTCGACGAGCGAGTTCCGGATGGTCTCGTCGTCGTCGGGCTTGATACCCAGCCGGACGAGTTCGAGGAAGCCGCCATCGATGATGTTCCGTTCGTCCAGCGTCGGGCCGTCGTTAGCGAGCGTGCGGAGGTGCCCCATCTCGGGGTTCCCATCGAGCGTGACCCGCGTGTAGTAGGGCGTGTTGGTGTGGCGCTCGGTCCCGGTCTCGGTCGCGGTCCAGGCCTCGACGTTGTTCGCCCACTGGTCGGCCAGCGACAGCCAGACGAGCGCGTCGGCCTCGTGGCCAGTGTCGAGCGCGAGCTTCGCCGCACACGCGAGCCCGGCAATCTCGGCCGCAATCGAGGACGGCGAGAAGCCGGCCTCCTCCTCCCAGCGCTCCTGTGCCGTTTCGGGGCCGTGGCGGACGACGTACTCGGCCGACCGCCGGACGTTCTCGTAGCTGTACTCGACATCCTCGAAGTCGACGCCGCTCTCGGCGAGGCGATAGGCCATCACCTGCGGGAACGAGATGTTGTCCATCTGCTCGCCGCCCCAGCGGGTCGTCCCGTTGACGTAGGTGTTCTGCGGGATGAAGCCGGCCTCGTCCTGCTGGTGCTCGTAGATGTACTCCAGTTGCTCCGTGGCGATATCTAGCGACCCGATAGCGTCGAAGACGCTGAACACCTGATAGAGGTCCCGCGACCAGACGAAGTTGTAGCCGTAGCCCTTGGGCTCCTCGGCGTGGACGGCCTCGCCCCACGGCACGGACGGCGAGGCGATAGAGGCCCCGTGGTAGGTCTTGTCCTCGACGGCCAGCAGCGTCATCAGCGCGGTTCTGTACTGGTTCGCCAGCGCTTCGTCGTCAGCAACCGAGTCCGGGAGTTGCTTGTCCGAGAGGAAATCGGCCCAGCTGTCGGCATACTCGGCACGGACCGTCTCGTAGCCGCGGTCGAGCGCGCCGTCGGCTTCGCCCAGCGCGGCAGCGGTGTCAGCCTGTCGCGCGAAGCCGAGCGCGACCGTGTCGCTGACTCTCGTTCCCGAATCCAGCCGACCGATGAGGACGAGGTTCGTCCCGTCGATCGACTCGACCGGGTCCGGGAGATCGCCGTCCGAGTACAGCCCGTCGAGACGGTCGCTGCCGGCCGCACCGACGGTGGCCCAGTCGAAGCGTCCGGCCGCAGCCATCGCCACGGCGATAGAGTAGGCGTCGCCGTTCTCGTCGACGAGCAGGTCGTTGTCCGTCTGGTCGGTGTATGCGCGGGGGTTCCGGCCGACGAGGTGGTAGCTCCCGGGCTGGCCGTATCTGATGGCGCGGTCCTCGGTGACCGTGCTGGTGAGCGCGATGTCCGCGACCGAGAACACGTCGTATGATTTGCCGTCCTCGGCGCTGAAGGACACGTCGGCGACGATGGCGTCGTGCTCGGGGTCGGTCGCGTAGTCGACGGTCAGCGTCCACTCGTGGCCCCGGCCGTCGCCGGTCTCGGTGAAGACGTGGCGATAGAGGAGCGCCTCATCGTCGACCGGTTCGACGCGTCGCCTGACGCTGTCGTCGGTCCGGCGGTTCTCGCGGTGGGTCCGGACGGCGTAGTCCGTCTCGTCCGTACACCGGACCAGAAAATCCAGCGTCCGCAGGTTCATCAGGTCGACCTGCGGGTAGCGAGCCTCCGTCAGCGCGCCCTCTGTGAGCGTGAACCAGACGCGCGAGGGGTCCGGTTCGTCGTGGTCGGCGACGGTGCCGACGCCGTACTTCTCCCCGGTCGTCCAGGTCGGGCGCTCGCTCGGCCCCTCGGTTCCCGCCGATGTCGTCGGGAGCGCGTTTAGCTCACCCAGCCGGGCCGTCGCGTGGAGCCGCAGCGCGTGGGACCAGCCAAGCGGCGTCGCGCTGTCGAGAGCGCCGTCGTCGAAGGCCTGTTCGGCGAGGTAGCCGGCGTCGGTCGTGAGCGGTCCGTCCTCCTCGAGCAGCTCGTACAGGTCGCTCGCACGGTCGAGGTAGGCGTCGCCGCGCTCGTCGCGGTCGTTCAGCATATCGCCGACGCGAGCGGCGGCGAGTGCTCCCATCGCCGTCGTCACCGTCCAGACCTTCTCGCTGTCCTGATGACCGGTCCGCCAGCGGTCGCCCTCGTAGCGGGCCAGTCCCGCAACCTGGCTCTCGGTGGGGTTCCGAAAGAGTGTATCGAGCGTCGTGCTCACATGATCGGCCAGGCGGATGATGTGCTGGTCAGCAAGCGTGGTCGACTCGACGCTGTCGTACTCCTGCAGCGCGTCCGCGAGGTGGAGCCCCGCGGCGTCGATGCGGTGGTCCGGCGTCCCGTTTGTCAGCCCCATCACGTACACGCCCAGATCACTGTCCCAGAGCGTATCCAGCCCGTCTAGCAACCGGTCGGCTGCCGCCAGACTCTGCTCACAGACCGATTCGGGCATCGGGGCGCGGGTCACCGCGGCGAAGGCCTCGATGAACGTCGCAGTGGTGTGCGTGAACTGGCCGACCGAGTCCTCCCAGACGTTCTGACACGGCTCGGGCAGGTCGTTGGCCGCGATGTCTTCGATGAGCGTGTCGACGGCCGCATCGATCGTCTCCCGAACCATCGCCGTCAGTTCGGCGTCCATCTTGCCGCGGTGTGTTCGCAGCAGCGTCGCGAGGAAGGCGGTGACGGTCGCAGTCTGGTCGGCCTGATACTCCGGTGATTCGGCGTTGTGCTCGACTCTGGCGTTGGCCCAGCCCGGCGCGATAGCCCCGGTATCGGCCCAGACGCGGTGGGGCCACCGCCCGTCGGAAAGCTGGCTGTCACAGAGGAACTCCGCGCTCTCGGTCAACATTTCGACGGTGTCGATATCGAGTCGGGACCCGGCTTCGAGCAGATGCCGGGAGACCGAGGCGTCGTCGCGGAACCAGACGTAGCCGTAGCCGCCGGAATTCGAGTAGAACGGGTCGAACTCCGGGGCGGCGATGCGACCGCCGGTCGGCGAGGACAGCAGGTCAAGCACCCGCAGGTCCATCCGTATCGAATCTGACCGCGGCGTCGATTCGGCCACGTCGATGCGCGTTCGCTCCCGCCCGGCCTGCCGGAGATCGTCAGACGTCGTGTGCTCCGTCACACAGTCGGCGAGGTCGAGGAGTGCCGTCTCCCGGTCGACCTCGTCGTGGTTCGAGAGCTGACTGACCAGCGTCGTGTCCTTGCTGCGTCCGGACCGGTCAAGCGGCGCGGTCACGAGGAAGTCACCGGTGAGGCGGGTCTGGTCGCGTCGCTCGACTGGCTCCGACCGCGGGAACGCAATCGGGCTGCCGTCGAGTATCTCCGCGAGGCGTTCCGGCCGCTGTCCGGCGACGGCGTCCAGCCCGGTCGACGAGGCGAGGTAATCGTGCTCTCGCCGATGGTACACCTCCAGTACGCGCGAGTCGTCTGGCCCGGCGTCTTCGTGAATCAGCGAGCCGACGCCGCTGTCGCTGCTGTCGGGGGCCAGCGTGACGAACGCCACGAGCTTGGCGTCCTGTGGAACCGCCCCGCGCATCGCGACGTGCGTGACGTGGGCCCGGCCCAGCGTCAGATCGTACTGGTGGACCGTGAACGACCCCGCGTCGTATTCGGTCTCGACGAGCCGCGTCTCGCGGTAGTAGTGCTGTCTGATCGTTTCCAGGTCACTGAACCACCGTGTTTCGTCCCCAAGCATAACCCCGAGCCTGGAGCGGTCAATACCGGAGAGCCCGGAGAGCGAATCGGAATAGTCCTTCAGCGTGCCGTCTTCGCCGACGTGTACGAGCCGATCACCGTGCCCGGAGAAAGAGCCTGAAACAGTCCTGCGTTCTTCTGGAAAGCGCTCGTGACGAGTCCGCTTGTATTCGTTGAGCGCTGTCGAAAGCCGCATACACATCAAAGCAGACCAATCTCTATAAACTCCTGTGGTTCGGACAAATTAGTGATACTTCGAGGGAGTGGCTGCATATCCCGGGAGAACGGGGCCGCTGATGCCGAACAGATCCGCGCGCTCGGTCTACTGGTTTAGAGCGCTCTCGTCAGCCGGGAACACGGCGGCGCTGTCGACGGTGACTGCTGTGTCCCCGTCATCAGCAGCTCCACGATGCTCCCCAGAAACGAGGTCGGTATCATCGGTCCCGGCTGGTAGCCCGACCGTCGACGGTTCACTACTGAAGTTGAGCACGACGACAGCCGCGTCCCCCGCAGTTGTCCGCGCGTACGCGACGACGCGGTCGGACGGGCCGTCACGGACCTCGTACGGGATTCGGAGGAGGTCCGCGTCGGCCGACAGCGCCGGCTGGTCGTGTCTGACCGCGGAGAGGTCACTGACGAACGACTGGAGCGCCTCGTCGGCGTGGTCCCACGCGAGGTCGTCGCGCCGGCCGCGCTGTCCGAACTCCTGGCCGGCGTACAGCAGCGGCGCGCCCGGGAGCGTGAACAGCGCACCCGCGGCGGCCTCGGCGGCGTCCCGCCCGTAGTCGACGACGTAGCGCGTCTCGTCGTGGTTCTCCGCGTACAGCATGAACGACGCGTGCTCCGGGAAGCCGATCTCCGCCCGCCCCTCGATGGCACCGAGGACGGCCTCGGCATCGCCGCCGTCGCCGACCTGCCGGAGCGCAGCGTAGGTCGTCGAATCGAAGTGCATGTCGAACAGCCCGGCCTGGAAGTCGGGGATGTACGGGATGGTCTCGTCCAGCAGCAGGAACTCGCTGTCGCGGTCCTTGCAGTAGTCGTGGATCTCGCGCCAGAAGCTGTTCGGGACGGCCCAGGCCATGTCACACCGGAACCCGTCGACCAGTTCGGCCCACTGGGCGACCGCATCGAGCAGGTGCCGGCGGACCGGCAGGTGGTCGAAGTCGAAGTTCGCGATGTGCTCCCATTCGAAGTACGTCTCTGGCTCGGTCTCGGTGCGCCACTCGTACCAGTCGCGGTACTCGCTGGCCGGGTTGTTGACGGCGGACTCGAAGTAGGGGTGGGTCCGCGCCGAGTGGTTACACACCAGGTCGAACAGCACCTTGAACCCGCGGTCGTGGGCCGCCTCGACGAACCGCTCGTAGTCCGCGCGGGTGCCGAGGTCCGACGCGATTTCGAAGAAGTCGGTGATGTTGTAGCCGTGGGGCGCGTGGTCGTTCTGTAACACCGGCGTGAGCCAGATGGCGTCGACGCCGAGCGAGTCGAGGTAATCCAGACGGTCGATGATCGCGTCGAAGGGCGATTCGTCGCTATCGCCGGCGAACGTGCGAACGTAAATCTCGTAGATGACCGAGTCCTCGGCCCAGGCCGGCGCGTCGTAGGGTCGTCGGGCGGCGACCTCCGCACCGCTCGTCACCGTCTCGACGCCGTCCCCGTCGCGGGTGAACTCGACGGCGTCGGGCACGCTGTAGCCGTGGTCTCCGATGGCAACGGCGTGGATGCGAGCACGGTCCGGGAGCGCGTCCAGCGGAATCCGGAGAGCCGTCCCGTCCCGGGTCACCGCGTCGGCGTCGATATCATCACGGTCGTCCAGCAGGAACTCGACGGCGAGGTCGGCGGCCGTCTCGGTCCCCTCGGGATGGGGACTGCAATCGGCGCGAACGACGGCTTCGTCGCCCTCGATGTCCGGCCGCAGAGTCAGGCGTGGCTGGCCGCCGCCACTGCCGCCGTCACCGCCGTCCCCTGCCTCGGTGTACTCGCCGCTCCCGCTGCGGCCGGAACCGCTTTGCCCGCCGGAGACGCCACCGCTGTGACCGCCAGAGCGGCCGGACGTGTGTGTCCCGCTCGATTCGAGGGTCCCCGGGAACGCGCGGACAGTGAGGTCGTGTTCGCCGTCCGGTGCGGTGAGTCGGACGACGTATCTGCCCGGCGCGTCGGGGACGAGGTGCTCAACCGGGTCGTCGCCGAGCGATACTGTTGATTCCGTCGGCGTCTGCGCTAGTCGCCATGTGTAGGTCGCCGACGGGTCCGGGTCACGGGGCGCGAGTTCGACCTCGTCACCCGTCGCCACGAACCGCGGCGGTCCAGGATGGTGCATAGGTTCACTGCGATTGACAGTGTCTTTGTACTTGGGGTAGCCGCGAGCGTGCCGCCGCCGGCAGCATCGCTTTCCGGCTACGGCGTGTACCTCCGCTGTGCCCGACTACCGACGCGACGCCGGGTTTGCGCTGCTCTGTGGACTGGCACTCGTCGCGTATCTCCGACAGACGGGCGCAGTTGAGACGTTCTGGTCCGAGTCCGCCATCGCCGTCGGCGTGGCCGTCGCACTGTGTGTCGAGGCGCTGTTCGTTCTCGACACGCCCGTCGCGGCGCTGTGGCAGCGCCGCGGCGTCCGGACGGTGTCGGCTGTCGCACTCCTGGGTGTTGCCGGCGGACTCGCCGTCTTTCTGGGCCCGGTCGTCGTCGCCGCGGCGTGCTGGGGACTCGTGACGTACTTCGGCATCCTCGCTGTGTGCCTGTGTTACCGGTGAGCGTTCACCCTCGCGGGGACGACACCGGTCGATGACCGTAGTAACCACCTACAACTATACGCTCCAAGCTAGTACTGTAATAGAATTATATAACTACTGCTTGCGCTACTCGGAGTTGTTTTTGAGATTTTGGACCTAAATAGAAGATACTATATTTGAAAAGAGTTGAAGTAGCCCGATTATGGAACTAAATGAGGATACCGAGGGCGGAGTATTTCTCTACAGTAGCCAGACTTGTCCACCACGGACAGCGGGTATTCGGCCGTCGAATAACAACTGTACTGGTATTAGATTCTTCCAGTACCGGCCAACCGTCGGCGACGGAACTCGGTGTATCTGTCGAGACAACAGACAGAGCGGTTATTCGTGAGCCAGATTCACTTCGATGACGTTAGCGGCCTGTTGCACCGTGTCGATGAGTTGTGCTTTGCGGCCCGGCGACTGCAACCGGTTGATGGGCGCGGTGATGCTGATGGCGGCCTCGCGCCGGTCGCCGGTGTCGATGGGGACCCCGACACAACCGGTTCCGTCGACCCGTTCCTCGGTGTCATCGGCGACCCCGCGCTCCCGGATCGTCTCCAGTTCCGCAAACAGCGTCTCGCGGTCTGTGATGGTGTTGTCCGTCTCGGCCGGCAGCCCGCGGGTCTCGATGATTTCCGCGACCCGGTCGTCGTCGAAACTCGACAGGAGCGCTTTGCCGATAGCGGTCTTGTGGAGGTGGATGCGCTTCCCGAGGCGCGTATCGAGCGCGACCGCCTGGTCGCCGCTGGTGGTGTGGATGTAGATGCCGTAGCCCTGCTCCTCAATCATCAGGTTCGCCAGTTCGCCGGTCTCGACGGCCATCCGTCTGACCTCGGGCTTTGCCACCTCGTAGATGCCGTCGTAGCGCTGTGCCATGCCGCCGAACTCCAGCCACCGGAGCCCGATGCGGTACTCGCCGTCCCGTTCCACGACCAGTCCCTCGTCTTCCAGCGTCACCAGGTGTTTGTATATCGTGCTCTTGGCCGGGTCCAGCGAGTCGGCGAGTTCGACCAGCGTGGCGCTCCCGCCGAGGTCTTTGATTCCCGAGAGGACCGACAGCGAGGTCTGCGTCGCCCGGACCGAGTCCGTTTTTGCCCGTGTCATTAGGCACCAGTTCTGGTGCCGCTCGAATAAAATTGCCGTATCGGTTGTGACAATCGCTCTACGGTAGCTTCCGAGGCTTGACGCACGGCGAAGTGGGCGTCACCAGTCTCTACGACCGTCACAGGCATTCGGAAATACGAAACGGAAAGGTGGGTTCAATAGCGCGAAGCCAGCGACCGAAGTCGCCGGGGGCTCCGTGATGTGGCGACTGAACGGTCGCGAGATATCGACAGAGCGGTGTGCGCCGCCGACCGTTGTGTCGTCCGGGCGCACGAGTAGTGAAAGAAAATATAGCATACATATTTCGTATTTCCGAATCCGCTGAAAGACGGTGGAACGACCGCTCTCGTCGATGTTTCGGTCGATAGTGGACGGTAGATTTAAGCGGTTCCGTCGGGTTCTTTGAGACGAGTTATGAGTGTGAAACGACACTACGACCGCGAGTTCGTCAGAACGTTCTTTACCTCTCCAACAGCAGTCGACGGGGAGGACGATTCAGCGAAGATGCTGCGAAGCGCGGGCCAGCTCCGCGGCCTGCAGGCACCGGATGTCTGGGTCCCGGACAACGAAGACGCGACGGCACCGAACATGCGCGAGGAGGGCGTCGAGAACATCATCGAGGTCGTCGCCGAACAGGGCGCGGCGTTCCCCGGCGAGATCCACCCGCGCGTCGTCTGGCACCGCGAGTCCCCGGCGACCCGCTACCAAGGCTTCCAGCAGATGCTGGAGATCACGGACCCTGAGAACGGCGCAGTCGAACACATCGACGGCTTCGTCATCCCGGAAGTCGGCGACATCGACGACTGGAAGAAGGCCGACGAGTTCTTCACCATCATCGAGCACGAGCACGGGCTGGAAGAAGGGAGCCTTTCCATGTCGGTCATCGTCGAGAGCGGCGAGGCCGAACTGGCGATGGGCGACCTGCGCGAGGAGATGGGCAAGCCCTCGAACAACCTCGAACGTATGTTCCTGCTCGTCGACGGCGAGGTCGACTACACGAAGGATATGCGCGCGATGACGCCTACCGGCGAACTCCCGCCGTGGCCGGAACTGCGCCACAACACCTCCCGCGGTGCCAGCGCCGCCGGCCTTATCGCCGTCGACGGCCCCTACGACGATATCCGCGACGTCGAGGGGTACCGCGAGCGGATGAAGGACAACCGCGCGAAGGGGATGACTGGCATCTGGTCGCTGACACCGGGGCAAGTCGTGGAGGCGAACACGGCCCCGCTCCCGCCAAAGACCGGGAGCTGGCTGCTCGACGTCGGCGGTCAGGAGGTCGAACTCGACGCACAGGACGGCAAGCAGGTGTACGACGGCGACGACCTCTCGCTGGAAACGGACGGCGAGGGCGGCTACGTCCTGCAGGCGGGCGGTGACCGGCTGGAACTGGACGAGGACGAACTCACCGAGGAACTGCTCGACCGCACCGCGTACATCCCCAGCATGACCGACATCGTCGACTCGATGGAGGAGTTCGAGGCCGCGAAGGAGGCCGGCAAGGGAGCCATCGCGATGACTCAGGCCGCGACGCTGGTCATCGACGGCGTCGAAGTCGAGGTCAGTAAAGACCGGATGTGGGACGAAGCGACCTACCAGGCCGCCCAGACACCCATCACGCTGTTCCAGGACGTGTACGAGCACCGCCCGGACCAGCACGAGGAACTGGCGGAGATGTACGGCACTGACATCGTCGAACGCGCCACGGCTGTCGGCAACTAACGGCCGTCCTCAGTATTTCGTCACTCGAAACGCCGCGGGCGTGGTTCAGTCTTCCAGCGGTTCGATGAGTTCGACGTGGTGGCCGTCGGGGTCCGCGACGAAGGCCGTGTACGCGCCGGCCTCCGGCTGTGGGCCGGGCTCTTTGACGACGCCGTGATGATCGATGCGGTCGACCGTCGCGTCGACATCGTCCACGCCGAGAGCGAGATGGTCCCAGCCGGACCCCATCTCGAAGCTCGTCTCCCCGTCCGTTTCTGCCAGTTGCAGTTCGACGCCGCTGTCGTCGGCCACGTAGTAGTTCGTCGTCTCGCCGTCGGGCGTGGTGAACTGCCAGGACTCCTCGAAGCCGAACTGCTCGTAGAACGCGATCGATGCTGTGGCGTCGGCCACGTTCAGGCACATATGAAGGATGCTTGCATTGCCCATACATCGCTTCCAGTGCCCTGCGTCAAATAGCTGGCGGGCTACGTAAAGCGAATTGTGACCGCATGCCACAGACTTTAATGATTATTACTCCTGAATGCTCGTATGGCGATCGAAAATGTCGAGGACACCTGGTCAGCACAGGAACTGGACCTCGACCGACCGGACGTGGATGCGTACCGGGACCTGGCGGAAGCGCTTCGCTCGCGGGTCTCGGGTGGGGTCGAGTTCGACGAATACGCCCGGATTCTGTACGCAACGGACGGGAGCATCTATCGCGCCGAACCAGCCGGGGTCGTGTACCCGACTGATACCGACGACGTGCGGGCGGCCGTCGAGGTGGCGACGAGCCACGGCGTCCCGATCATGCCCCGCGGGACCGGGTCGTCGCTCGCCGGACAGACCGTCGGTCCGGGCTGTGTCGTGCTAGACCTGTCCCGGCACATGGACGGTATCCTCGATATTCGGCCGGGCGAGCAGACGGCGCACATCCAGCCCGGCGTGGTGCAGGACGACCTGGACGACACGCTGGCCGAGTACGGCCTGAAGTTCGCGCCGGATCCGGCATCGTCGAACCGCGCCTCTGTCGGCGGCGGCATCGGAAACAACTCCACCGGCGCACACTCCGTCAGGTACGGCATCACCGACGCCTACACAGATGCGGTGAAAGCTGTCCTCTCTGACGGCTCACTCATCCACGCCCGCGAGGTCGTCATCGACTCGCCGGAGTGGGACGACATCGTGAGCAAGGACGACCGCGAGGCCGACATCTATCAGACGGTCCGCGAAGTCGTCGAGGAGAACGCAAGCGAAATCGAGGACCGCTACCCTGACCTCAAGCGCCGGGTGTCTGGCTACAACCTCGACCGCGTTATCTACGAAAACGACGACGGCGAGCGCGTGCTGAACCTCGCGAAGCTGTTTGTCGGGAGCGAGGGGACCCTCGGGGTCATTGTCGAAGCCGAACTTTCGCTGGTGACCGTCCCCGAGGAGACCGCGCTGGCGCTGTACTGCTTTGACACGCTTCCCGATGCGATGCGGGCTGTCCCGGTCGCGCTTGACTACGATGTCAGCGCGGTCGAGTTGATGGACGACGAGATGTTCAGGCTCGCAGCCGGCTCCGACGGCTACGCCGAGTACGTCGACCCGATTCCGGACCGAGCGGCCGCGGCGTTGATGCTCGAATACGACTCGGAATTGCACGATGACTTCGAGGCGGCCATCGCGCGGACCAACGAACGGTTCCTCGATAACGGAGCGGCCTTTGACGTGGTGGAAGCCTACACCGACGCCGACCAGGCTGACCTCTGGAAGCTCCGCAAAGCCGCGATTCCGCTCCTGATGTCCATGGACGGCGACCCCAAACCGTACCCGTTCATCGAGGACGCGACGGTCCCGCCCGCCGAACTGGCCGAGTACGTCGAGAAGTTCGAGGAGGTGCTGGCCGACCACGACACCTCGGCCGCGTACTTCGCCCACGCCGGCTCCGGAACACTCCACATCCGCCCGATTCTCAACCTGAAGGAGGAATCCGGTATCGAAGACATGCACTCCATCACCGACGACGTGACCGACCTCGTGCTCGAACACAATGGGTCGTTCTCCGGTGAGCACGGCGACGGGATGGCCCGAACGGAGTTCACGCCCAAGATGTACGGCGAGACGCTCTGGGATGCGTTCAAACAGGTCAAGACGGCCTTCGATCCGCAGTGGTGGATGCACCCGGGCAACGTCGTCTACCGCGACGGGCCGGCGGATATCGGCCCTGATGCCGACCGAGGGGTCGGTGCGGACATGCGCGAGAACCTCCGGTACGGGCCCGACTACCAGTCTCTGGAGCCACAGACGACGCTGGACTTCGAGGACGAAGGCGGCTTCTCGGAGCTCGTCGAACTGTGTAACGGCTGTGGGACCTGCCGCCAGACCGACGGAGACGTGATGTGTCCGACATACCGCGCCTCGGAGGAGGAGGTCCAGACGACGCGGGGCCGCGCGAACCTCCTCCGGTCGGCTATTAGTGGCGACCTAGATGAAGACGAGATTCACTCCGACCGCTTCCAGGAGGAAGTGCTCGACCTCTGTGTCGGCTGCAAGGGCTGCAAGAGCGACTGCCCGACCGGCGTCGATATGGCGAAACTCAAGACCGAGCTGAAACACCAGCACCACGAAGCGGAGGGGGCCAGCCTCCGGGAACGCCTGTTTGCTAACATCGACACTGCCTCGAAGCTCGGGTCGGCGCTGGCACCGATTTCGAACTGGGCGACAGACATTCCGGGCGCGCGGGCCGTTATGCAGAAACTGTTCGGCATCGCGCCGGAGCGCGAACTCCCCACCTTCAGCCGAGAGACACTCCAAGACTGGTTCGATGCACGCGGTGGCTCGACTGTCTCGCGGGCCGAAGCCGACCGCAAAGTCCTGCTGTTCCCCGATACGTACACGAACTACTCGTACCCGACGGCCGGCAAGGCCGCCGTCGAAACGCTGGAAGCCGCAGGCGTTCACGTCACCATTCCGGACAACACCGCGCCGTCCGGACGAGCGGCGTACTCCACCGGAATGCTGGACGTGGCCCGCGACCGAGCCGAGACGAACACGGACCGGCTGGCGGACCGCGTCACAGAGGGGTGGGACATCGTCTTCGTCGAGCCCTCCGATGCCGTGATGTTCCAGGACGAGTACCGCGACCTGCTCGACGGCCCCGAAGTCTCGCGGATGGCCGAGAGCGCCTACGGCGTGCTGGAGTATCTCGATACCTTCCGGCTCGACGACGCGCTGCCGGTCGAGGACCGGTCGCTCGGGGCCGCCGGCGCGGTCAGCTATCACGGCCACTGCAACCAGAAGGGGACCAACAAGGACCACCACGCCGTCGGCGTCATGCGTCGCGTCGGCTACGAGGTCGACCCGCTGGACTCGACGTGCTGTGGCATGGCCGGGAGCTTCGGCTACCACGACGAGCACTACGATCTCTCGAAGACTATCGGCCGGCTGCTGTTCGATAAGGTCGAGGAGAGCGACGGCGACCGCGTCGTCGCGCCCGGCGGGTCCTGTCGCTCCCAACTGGGCGACCGGGACGGCATCGACGAGATTCCACCGCATCCTATCGAGGTTGTCGCCGAGCGACTACCAGACACAGCGACGACCTCACGGTCGGCGTGATAGGAACATGGGCTGTTTGTCTGGACTCATACCCGAATGGGATGTTGTTTTCGGACATTTGGAGGTATATTTGGCAAAACACATAGATATAACCGTTCGACAACTACAATCGGGATATATCTCCAGATAGTACGATGATAGCGCTCGAATATCACAGTATATAGAGTTTTATCAGCAGCTCTGCCTGTATTCAGGTCCACCGCTTGTTCGGATCGAATCACATGCCCAAAGTAATACTGGTATAATATGTTGTAGTCGGAGAAACGGATGTACAGTTGTTAGAAATTGTTCCAGATGCATGACGGGGACCGTCGTCACCCGACTGTCAGTCCCGGGTAAACGACGCGGTGCCGTCGGTGAACGTGAGCGACTCGCGGCCGGTAACCTCGGCGGCGGTCGGCAGGTCCTCGACGAGCGGCTCGGAGACGTGCAGTTCGGACAGGTCCTGCGTGGTCTGTATCCAGACGATCCGGACGGTGTCGGGGTCGTAGCCACCGAGCGCGGACAGCGCCGTCCGGATGGCGAACTCATCGTCCGGCGCAACGAGGGGGAGCTTCACCTTCGCCGTTGACCCGCTGGTGAGCGCGTTCGCGTACGTCTTCTGCAGGTCCAGCTGGTCGACCGCAGCCTGGCGGGTGATATCGGCCAAGCCGATGCCGTTGCCGTTGCCCTTCGTCGCCCCGGTGAGCCCGCGAGCGTACAGCAGTTTGATCGCCGGCTCGTCGGGGTCCGGCGCGTTGAGGACGCGGTAGCGGCCGATGACGTTCGTGTCCAACCCCGCGCCGGAGACGTCCTTGCCGAGTTCGTCGACGACGAGCAGGTCGATGTCGTCGACCGGGAGCGTCGCCATCTCGTCGTAGGCCTGTTGCAGCAGCGCTGGCTCACGGTCGGTGAACGAGCCCGCTGGAATCGCCTCGACGTGGGCCGTCTCCTCGTGGAAGTTCTCGACCAGCGCCACGCCGCCGACCAGCGGCAGTGCCGACTCAACAACCGGGAGTGCAGCTTCCAGCGTCTCCACGTACCCCTCCTTGATGGCTGTCGAGTGGAACGCCTTTGCGCCGTGTTGCTTGCCCAGCCCGACGACGGTCATCTTCATCAGACCACTCTCGATGCGGCCGCTGTAGTTGGTATGGGGCTTCACCCGGTTCACGACGACCACGGCATCCGCTTCCTGTGCCGCCGTCGAGACGTGGACCGGAAACTCGGTGTCACCGACAGTAACGGTGTCGACCTGTGCAGTGTCCATCCGGGCGTCGATGGGGGCATCAAGGCGCGACTCCGTGATACCCAGGCTCTCCAGCACTTCGCGCTGGCCCTCGGGCGTTGCCCCGCCGTGGCTCCCCATCGCCGGGACGACGACCGGCTCGAAGCCCCGATCACGGATATCCGCAACGACAGTCTCGACGATGTCGTCGATACGGTGGATGCCACGGCTGCCGACGGCAACGGCAACAGTCGCACCCGCTTCCAGCCCGTCAAAGTCGAGGCGGTCGAGTTCGGTCCGCGCCGCGGCCGACGGGTCGTCGACGGCGGCCGTCTCCGGCTCGTACCGGACGCGAGCGAAGCCCGGCAGCGGCTGTGGGTCGATAAGGTGGTCCACGTCGCCTCGGTCGGGGAAGTTCATATCGGAGGATCAGTGCCGAGCCATACAAAGACCGGGGTCGCCCAGCTCTATGGTGACCGGGGATACGGACATCGACCCGAACGATCAGGAATGCCTACGACGGCAACCCCCAGACCGGCGCAGTCAGTCCTGTAACAGCAGTCGGACGGCGTCGGAAAGCTGGCCGACGCGGGCGGCGTGTTCGAAGGACTCGTCGCGGATACCGTTCGTGACGAGCGCGAACCCGACGTTCAGTTCGGGGTCGGCCCAGCCGAACGAACTCCCGAGGCCGGCGTGGCCGAACATGCGCTCTTTGCTGGCGGCCCCGAACATATCGGCGGCCAGCCCGCCGGTCCAGACGCCAAGGCCGTAGCGGGCTGGGCGTGACAGCGTGCCGTCGGACTCGGTTTCGGCGTGGGTCGTGGTCGCCTCGTCGACGGTCGCTTCGGTAAGCAGTTGCGTCCCGTCCAGCGACCCGCCGTTGGCGAGACAGGCGTAGAACCGGGCCATGTCCCGGGCGGTACCGATGCCGTTGGCCGCGGGCATCACCGTCCGGCGCATCGCTTCCTGATTGTATGCCCCGGCGTACGCGGCAGGGTCTTCGAGCCCCTCGTCGATATCGTGACACCGTTCGAACGCCTCGTAGCCAGCCAGGGTCGCCACGTCGTCGGGCTCGTCATCCCGCAGACCGATTCCGGTATCGTCCATCCCCAGCGGCTCAAACACGTTTTCGGCGACGTAGTCTTCGACCGGCTGGCCGCTACAGCGACGGATGAGTTCGCCGACCAGCCAGCCGTAGTTGATGGCGTGATACGCTGGCGTCGTTCCGGGCTCGAACACAGGTTCGATGTCCTCCATCGCCGCGACGACAGCATCCCAGTCGCCCCAGCTTTCGTACTGTTCGTCGAACTCGCCGAAGGGGATACCGGCGGTGTGGCTGAGCACCTGCCGGACTGTGATCGATGCCTTTTGTGTGCCGTCGTCGGCAAACTCCGGCCAGTGCTCGACGACCCGGTCGTCGTAGTCGAGCTTGCCCTGTTCGACGAGCTGGTGCAGGCCGACACCGACGAACGGCTTCGTACAGGAGAACAGCACGTGGCGCGTCTCGGGCGTCGTTTCGTCACCGTCGGGACCCGTGGAACCGCCGGCGAAGTCGACGACGAGGTCCCCGTCGACGTACACCGCCAGCTGTGCGCCGTGGTGCAGTCCGACCTCGAGTTGTCGGTCGAACTGAGCCCGGAGCTGTTCGATGGCGTCTGCGCTGAGTTGTGGCATACCTTGTCTTGGCTCCGGCGAGATAATAGAAGTTAGGTTCTGTTCGGTCGCGGAATCGAGCAGCGGACGGCTACTGATTGCGTTCGAGCTATCAGACCATCATGGTCGATTATGCGAAACGTTGATGTCACTAAGCGGTCACAACTCCGTATGCTCGAAAACAAGAACGGAACGTCCGAGGTATCGACGACCCGGACGTCGTTCGAGATTCTGGCGCTGATTCGGGACGCAGGAGGCGCGACAATTGCGGAGATTCGGGCGGAGACGGACCTGGCCAAGAGCACGGTGTATCGGCACCTCAAGACGCTGCACGACATGGACTATCTCGTCGAGGAGGACGGGGAGTACCGGCTCTCGCTGCGGTTTCTGCAGCTCAGCGAACCGCCGCGGATACGGCGGCCGGGCTATATCGTCGCCAAACAGAAAGTCATCGAACTGGCGATAGAGACCGACGAGCGGGCGCTGTTTCTGGTCGAAGAGGGCTTCGAGGGCGTGTATCTCCATCGAGCCGGCGGCCGGAATCCCCTGCAGAGCGACACGATGATCGGCAAACGTCGGCCGCTGCACGCGCTCGCCTCGGGAAAAGCCATCCTCGCGGAGTGGCCCGACGAACGCATCGAGGAGTTCGTCGAAACCACTGCCCTCGAAGAGTTGACGGCGAACACGATTACCGACCGGGACGCGCTGTTCGAGGAACTCGAACAGGTCCGCGAGCGGGGTTATGCGACCAACATGTCAGAACACATGGACGGCCTGCGGGCGGCTGGCGTGCCGGTGTACAACCACGAGGACGACCTCATCGGCGCGTTGAGCGTCTTCGGGCCGAATGGCCGGGTGAGCCAGGACGACATCGAATCGACGTACCCCGATCTGCTGGAACGGAAAGCCAGCGAGCTGAAGATCGACCTCACGTACGATTGAGAAGTACTGTTTCGTGTCAGCGGGGCTGTTCCGTATACCGGAAGAGATTCGACGGCCGCCCTACTCGAACGCCGGAATGCCGGTCAGATCGTGTCCGAGGATGAGCGAGTGGATGTCGTGCGTCCCCTCGTAGGTGTAGACGGTTTCGAGGTTCGTCAGGTGCCGCATCGGGGAGTAATCAGCCGTGATGCCGTTGCCGCCGAGCATCTCGCGGGCCACCCGTGACTGCTCGCGGGCCATCCGCGCGTTGTTGCGCTTGGCCATCGACACCTGTTCCGGGCGGAGGTCACCGCGTTCCTTCAGGTCGGCGAGCCGGTGGGCGAGCAACTGGCCCAGCGATATCTGGGTCGCCATCTCCGCGAGCTTCTCCTGCTGGAGCTGGTAGCCGGCGATGGGCTTCCCGAACTGCTCGCGGTCAGTGGCGTACTCGTGGGCGGTCTCGAAACAGTCCATCGCGGCCCCGACCGTCCCCCAGGCGATGCCGTAGCGGGCCTGCGTGAGACAGGACAGCGGCCCCTTCATGCCCTCGACGCCCGGCAAAACGTTCTCCTCGGGGACGCGGGCGTTCTGGAGGCTGATCTCGCCCGTAATTGACGCGCGCAGCGAGAGCTTCTCGTCGATCTTGTTCGTCGTCACGCCGTCGCGGTCAGTCTCGACGAGGAAGCCCCGCACGGGGTCGCCGTCGGCGGACGTGACTTTTGCCCAGACCACTGCGAGGTCGCTGATGGGCGCGTTCGTAATCCATGTCTTCGAGCCGTTCAGGACGTAGCCGTCGGCGTCGCGCTCGGCCGTCGTCTCCATCGCCGACGGGTTCGACCCGTGTTCGGGCTCGGTCAGACCGAAACAGCCCACCCGCTCGCCGCTGCCGAGCGCCGGCAACCACTCCTCCTTCTGGGCATCGCTGCCGTAGGCGTGAATCGGGTACATGACGAGCGCACCCTGAACGCTGGCCATCGAGCGCAGGCCGCTGTCGCCGGCCTCCAGTTCCTGTAACAAGAGGCCGTAGGCTGTCTCGCTGAGTCCAGGCAACCCGTACCCGTCGAGGTTCGGTGCGTAGAACCCGAGTTCACCCATCTCGGTGATGAGGTCCGTCGGGAACGTCCCGTCGATCCAGTGCTGGCCGACGTCCGGTTTGACTTCGTTCTCGACGAAGTCCCGGGCCGTGTCACGGACCATCCGCTCTTCCTCGCCGAGGTCGCCTTCGAGACCGAGGTAATCGATCATATAGGATCTGTGGCCGGGGTTCAATTAAGCGTTTGCCTGCTGCCAAAGTGCTAAAAGTCCGTAGCGCTGTCGACAGCATGGAATGTCACAACCAGATAGCCAGACGGCGTGGAGCCAACTGTACATCGACGGCGAGTGGCGCGACGCCGGAGCGTCTGATACGATTCCGGTGACTAACCCCGCGACGGGCGAGGAAATCGCGGCGGTGCCCGCCGGGACAGAGGGGGACGTCAACGACGCCTATCAGGCCGCCGAAGCGGCCCAGTCCGACTGGGCGGCGCTGTCGCGCGAGGAACGCAACGAGTACGTTCAGGCGATGATCGGGGTAATGCAGGAACGACTCGACGAGATCGTCGAACTGCTCGCGACGGAGTCGGGCAGTGTTCAGGCCAAAGCGACTGCCGAGGCCAACTTCGCCATGGCGGACTTCCAGAGCGCACTGGAAATGGTCCCGCCGGAGGAAGAGGTCCGCGATTCGATGTATCACGAAGATAAGGACCATCACATCGTCCGCGAGCCCGCTGGCGTCGTCGGGATTATTTCGCCGTGGAACTTCCCGCTACACCTCACGACGCGGGCGCTCGGTCCCGCGCTCGCACTGGGGAACACCGTCGTCATCAAGCCCGCGACGGACACGCCGATTACCGGCGGGCTCCTGCTGGCCGACATTGCCGAGGAAGCCGGTCTCCCGGACGGCGTCGTCAACGTCGTCACGGGCCACGGCTCCGACATCGGCGACCGGATGGCCGGCCATCCGACCGCCCGCGTGATGTCGTTCACCGGGTCGACGGCAGTCGGCAGGTCTGTGGCCAGTCAGGCCGGGGACGCGCTCGCGCTCCCGGCGCTTGAACTCGGTGGGAACGGACCGTTCGTCGTCACCGAGGACGCCGACATCGAGGCAGCCGCCAAGGCCGGCTCTGTCGGCGCGTTCGGCCATCAGGGACAGGTGTGTATCTCGATTAACCGCCACCTCGTCCACGAGGATGTCTACGATGAGTACGTCGAGAAGCTCGTCGAACACGCGGAGTCACTGACTATCGGGAACCCGCTGGACGAGGACGTGGAGTTCGGCCCGATCATCAACGAGAGTCAGGTCGACCAGCTTACCTCGTTCATCGAACAGACTGTCGATGCCGGCGCGACGCTGGAAACGGGCGGCGAGGTCGAGGACCTGTTCCTCGAACCGACCGTCCTCTCGGGGTGTACCAACGATATGTCCGCGGCCTGTAACGAGCACTTCGGCCCCGTCGCTCCGGTCATCCCGTTCGAGTCCGACGAGGAAGCTGTCGAACTCGCCAACGACACCGAGTACGGCCTCGCCGCGGGCGTCTACAGCGGTGATGTCGAACACGGTCGTTCCATCGCCGACCAGATCGACGCCGGGATGGTCCACGTCAACGACCACCCGATTCAGGACGAACCCAACGCCCCGTTCGGCGGGATGAAAAACTCCGGCCTCGGCCGGTACAACGGCGAGTGGATCATGGACGAACTGACCGAGACCAAGTGGATCTCCGTCCAGCACGAAGAGCGCGACTACCAGCTGCTCTGAGCTGTCGGTAGCTCTGTCAGCGGCGTCGCAGAAATCAACGCTGGCCCCGAACCGGCTTAGAACTCGTCGATGACGGGGATACCGACCGTCTCGTACTCGCCCATCGACGAGAGGGTGGCCGGCACGTCTTCGAGCGCGAGCGTCTCCCCGACAATCTTCGACGGGTCGAGCGTCCCGGCGTCAATCAGTCTGAACAGCTCGTCGTAGCGAACCGGCGGCATCCCGTAGGAGCCGTGGAAGTCGATTTCCTGCAGGGTCATCGTATCCACTGGGAGAGAGATTTCGCCGGCCTCCTCGTCAGTCGTGAGGCCGACCTGAACGTGGGTGCCCTGCTTGTCCAGTGACTCGACAGCGTTGCGACACGTCTCGGCGATGCCCAGCGCGTCGATTGCCACGTCGGCCCCGCCGTCCGTGACTGCATGGACCTCGCCGGGGACGTTGTCCGCCTCGGCGGCGTTGATTGTCGCCGCCGCGCCGAGGTCCCGCGCTCGGTCGAGTTTGCCCTCCTGTACGTCGACCGCAATCGGTTCGGCCCCCAGCGCGTCGGCGATGTGGACCGCCGAAAGCCCGACGCCGCCACAGCCGTGAATCGCGACGGCGTCGCCCGGCCTGAGGTCCGCCCGGTCGGTCAGCGCGTGGTACGCCGTCATGAACCGGCAGCCGAGCCCGGCCATCTCGGTGAAGTCGACGGCATCCGGCAGCGTGACGCAGTTGAAATCGGCTTCGCGGACGGGGAACGCCTCGGCGAACGCCCCCGGTGCGGCGTCGAGGAATCCGAGCGGCATCGATGTCTCGCAGATATTAGCGTGCCCGCGCTGGCAGTACTGGCACGACCCGTCGCCGAGGTGGAACGGGACCGTAACGCGGTCCCCCTCGGAGAACTGTTCGACGTCTGCACCCACGTCGGCGACGACGCCGGCCGGCTCGTGGCCCAGAATCTGCCCGGGCCCGGTCTGGATGCCGAACCACTCCCAGTCCCCCTGCCAGGCGTGCCAGTCACTCCGGCAGACCCCGCAGGCTTCTGTCTCGATGACGACCTGATCCGGCTGGGGCTCCGGATAGGGCACGTCCTGAATCGTGAGCGGTTCGCCGTGCTCCTCAATGACAGCTGCTCGCATACCACAAGGTGAGCGGGGCTAGCATAAATACTTATCCGCCATTGGACATGAGGTGGCTGATTCGGCAGCGATAGCTGCTCGCGACCGAGGCCGCCGCCGATACTATTTTGACAGCCGGAATGCCCCGCCGCGCTTCAGTCGGGTTACGTCGCCGGGGCGTTCTCGGCGACAGTTTCGATGACCGACTCGTCGACGTACTCGTCACGGAGCGTCTGCTTGGAGAACTTGCCGGTCGCGCCCTTGGGAATCCCGTCGACCAGACGGATGGCGTCGGGGACCCACCACGACGGGTACGACTCGGCGACGAGGTCTTTGATCTCCTGGCGCAGCGCGGCTTCGTCGGACACAGCGTCGCGTGTGACGACGAACGCGGCGGGGCGCTCGTCCCACCGCTCGTGGGGGACCGGGACAACTGCGGCTTCGACGACCTCGTCGTGACCCATGACGGCGTTTTCGACCTCGACGCTTGCTATCCACTCGCCGCCGCTCTTGACGAGGTCGTCCATCCGGTCGACTACGTCAACGTACCCCTCCGGACTCACCCGGACAATGTCACCGGTCTTGAACCAGCCGTCGTCGGTGACAGCCTGTTCGGTCGCGTCGGGGGCGTTGTAGTACTCCTGTGTGACCCACGGGCCGCGCATCCAGAGTTCGCCCAGCGACTCGCCGTCCCAGGGCACTTCCTCGCCGTCGGTGTTGACGACTTTGAACTCCAGGCCGGCAATCGGAAGCCCCGCGGAGTGGCTCCGCAGGTCGAACAGCTCCTCCTCCGGAAGGTCCGCCAGCCCGGGCTTTGGCTCGTAGGCGTGGGTGACCGGCGACGTTTCGGTCATACCGTAGCCGGAGATGAGGTCCACGTCGAACTCCTGCTTGTAATCCTCCATCAGTGACCGCGGCGTCGCGGACCCGCCGCTGGTGAAGTACCGAACCGACGAGAAGTCCACGTCGCTCTCGCGGGCGTACTCCAGCAGGTCCATGAAGACGGTCGGGACCGCTGCCGAGACGGTCACGTCCTCTTCCTCGATGAGCCTCGCCAGGTCCTCGGCCGACGGGTTTGGCCCGGGGAGGACCGTCTTGGCTCCGGCGGCGATAGTCGTGAACGGGCGACACCAGCCGCTGACGTGGAACATCGGAACGTACGTCAGTTCCACGTCGTCGGTCTTGATGCCGACCTCGCTGGTCATCAGCGACATGACCTGTGTCCAGTACATCTTCTGGGTGTACTCGACGCCTTTGGGCTTGCCTGTTGTCCCGGACGTGTAGCACATCCCCGCGGGCTGGTCCTCGGGCAGTTGCGGGAAGGAGTAGTCCGGGTCGCCGTCGGCGATGAACGATTCGTAGTCGACGACTGGCCCCAGCGACGTCTCCGGTACCTGCTCTCCCATCACGATGTACTGCTCGACGGAGGCGAACGCCTCCTCGTCGTACGCCGCTTCGAGCTTCTCCAGCATGACGGGGTCGACGATGAGGATCTCGTCCTCGGCGTCGGCCACGATGTGCTGGATGTGCTCGTCGGGGAGGAGGAGGTTAATCATGTGTACCTGCGCACCCATGCAGGCGACGCCGTAGTAGGCCTCCTGATGCCAGTGGTTGTTCCAGGCGAAGGTCCCGACTCTGTCGCCGCGTTCGATGCCCGCCTGTTCGAGCGCTGAGGCCAGTTTCCGCACGCGCTCGGCGTACTCCGCTATTGTGTATCGGTGAATCCCCTGGTGTGTCCGCGAGACGATCTCGCTGTCGGGGAACACGTTTTCGCCACGCCACAGGAATGACCGGAGGTTGAGTGGTGCACCACCTGGCATACTCCGTGTCAACACACACCGATATGTTAAAACTAGCCCTGCTCGCTGTGGTAACCCTTGACGTGCCACCCACAGTTCGTGGCCAGCGCTGTCTGAAACTGTGAACCAGCGGTAAATTTATACCGGAACCATGTGAAGCGACCCCATGCAGCGACAACGGAGTGATATCCAGTGAGCGAGTCCGTACTGCTCTCCATCACCGACGGCATCGCCACGCTGACGCTGAACGAACCGGAAACGCGGAACGCACTCACACAGCCCGTGTACGACGCCTTGGAGCGCCACCTCGATACCATCGAGACTGCGTCCGATGTTCGGTGTGTCGTCATCGAGGGCACCGGCGAGTCGTTCTCGGCCGGCGGCGACATCGAGGGAATGAGCGAGCGGCTCACGAACGACGACCCGACCGACGACGCCGTCAGCGAACTGGCTCGTCGGACCCGCGACACCATCGCCAGGGTCGTCGCACTGCCGGTCCCGACCGTCGCAAAGGTCGACGGGTCGGCCGTCGGGGCCGGCGCGAACCTCGCTATCGCCTGTGACATCCAACTGGCGAGCGAGTCGGCCAGCATCGGCTTCGTGTTCCGGCAGGTCGGCCTCAGCGTCGATGCCGGCACATCGTATCTGCTCCCGCGAGTCGTTGGGACGAACGTCGCAAAGGAGCTGGTGTTCACCGGCGAGATTCTGGACGCCGAGCGCGCCCAAGAACTGGGCCTGTTCAACCACGTCTACGATGCCGCGGCGTTCGAGTCCGAAGTCGAGGCGACCGTCGGCCGTATCGCCAATGGGCCGACCGTTGCCCTCCGGCACTCGAAACGACTGCTTCAGGACGGGCTGGAGAAGTCCTTCGACCGCGCCCAGCGTGACGAGGCGACGGCGCAAGGTATCGTCTTCGAGACGGCCGACCACGAGGAAGGGGTCGAGGCGTTCCTGACCGACCGCCGACCGGAGTTCGTCGGACGGTGACACGACCCGCAGTTTTTCATAACAGGGGGGTGAAGCAGGTGCCATGACGGAACGCAGCAGCGACTACTACCAACGGCTGGTCGACGAGGACGCCCTCGAATCGTTTTTCACGAGGGAAATAGGACCGGTCGAGACGTTCGACGTTGCGCGCCACGAGCAAGGCCACTCCAACGAAACGCTGTTTGTTACCTGGGGCGACCGGGAACTGGTCGTCAGGCGGCCCCCGCCGGGCCAGACCGCCGAGACGGCCCACGACGTGTTGCGGGAGTATCGCGTCATCGACGCGCTACAGGACACAGCCGTGCCGGTCCCGCCGACGGTGACAGCCTGCGATGACCACGAGGTCATCGGGAGCGATTTCTACGTCATGGCCCGCGTCGAGGGGACCGTCATCCGAGACGAAGAGCCGGAACGCTTCACGAACGACGATGCCCGAGAGGCCGTCGGCACCGAACTGGTGGACACCCTCGCGGCCATCCACGAAGTAGACCCCGAATCCGTCGGCCTGTCCGACCTCGGCCGTGCAAGAGGGTATGCGAAGCGCCAGGTCACGCGCTGGGGGAAACAACTGGCGTGGGCGTTCGAGCGGACGGCCGAATCCCGAACCATCCCTGAACTGGAGCGGGTCGGCTCGTGGCTACAGGACGAGTGCCCCGACGACCATCCGGAGACGCTGGTTCACGGCGATTACAAACTCGACAACGTGATGTTCGGCCCTGGTGCTGACCCCGAACTCGCCGCTGTCTTCGACTGGGAGATGGCGACACTGGGCGACCCACGGGCAGACCTCGGCTGGCTGCTCTCGTACTGGCGCGACGCCAAGGACCCGAAGCCGGAGATTCCCGACCTCGCGATGGAGTTCATCGAAGCGCCGGGGTATCTGACCCGGCAAGACCTGGTCGACCGCTGGGAAGCCCAGACCGGCCTGACGTTCGAACACGAGCGGTTCTACCGCACGCTCGCCGTGTACAAGCTCGCCGCTCTCGGCGAGATGTTCTACCGCCGCTATCTGGAAGGCAACGCCGACGACCCGTTCTATCCCCTGATGGAGAACCGCGTCCCGGCGCTGGCCGACCGCGCGATTCGGATTATCGAGGGCGACGAACCGCTCTGAAAACGAAGATAGACGATTGAGATTATCTGCCGGGCGAGTGGACGGTTTTTCTGAAGTGGATTGAAACAGCCAGAAAGCCCCGACTGGCTGATGACACCGTGACCAACACCACCAGCCACGATTGCTGCTAGGGGGATGATTGATATGTGTTGCAGTAGACACTACGCGTATGCGAGCAGAGCAGACAGAGATAGCGACAGTTGCAGTGCTCGGTGCGGGAACAATGGGTCACGGTATCGCCGAGGTCACGGCTATCGCCGGCTACGACGTCGTGTTGCGTGACATCGATGCAGACATCGTCGAAGACGGCTACGACGAAATCGAGTGGTCGCTCGAAAAGCTCGCCGAGAAGGGGCGACTCGACGAGGACCCCGACGACGTGGCGGCGCGGGTCGCGACGACGACCGATCTGGAGGCGGCGGTCAGCGACGCGGACCTGGTCATTGAGGCCGGGCCGGAACAGCTCTCGGTGAAGCAGGACATCTTCGAGTCCGTCGACGCCGCCGCGCCGGAGGACGCCCTGCTGGCGACCAACAGCTCCTCGCTCTCGATTACGAAAATCGCCCAGGCGACGGAGCGGCCGGAATCGGTGCTGGGTCTGCACTTCTTCAATCCGCCGGTGAAGATGGACCTCGTCGAGGTCATCTACGGCGAGGCGACGACCGACGAGACGGCCGAGGCCGGCTACGAATTCGTCGAGTCCATCGGCAAGACGCCGATTTACGTCCGCAAGGACGTGCGCGGGTTCGTCGTCAACTCCGTCCTCGGGCCGTTCATGAGCGAGCCGGCCTGGATGGTCTCGGCGGGCGAGGCGACCATCCGCCAGGCCGACGCCGCGATGGTCCACGAGCGGGGCTACCCGATGGGGCCGTTCGAACTCGGCGACCTGACCGGCATCGACATCGGTTACCACGTCCGGAAGGAGGCCGGGACGCCGATTCCGCCACTCATGGAAGAGAAGGTCGAGAACGAGACCCTCGGCCGCAAGACCGGCGAAGGGTACTACGAATACGACGACGGCGACGGGCCGGACTACGGTCCAGAGGACGCCGACGGCTTTGACCATCTCCGCGTCGAGTCGGTGATGGCAAACGAGGCCGCGAAGCTCGTCGGCGACAACGTGGCGACGCCGGAAGCCATCGACACGGGGATGCAACTCGGCGCGGGCTTCCCCGAAGGGACCTGCCGACGGGCCGACGACATCGGTCTCGACACCGTCCTCGACAAGCTCCGGACGCTCCACGACGAACACGGCGACGACCGCTACGAGCCGGCCGACTACCTCGTCGAACTCGTCGAGGCCGGCCACACCGGCAAGGAAGCAGGCCGGGGCTTCCACGAGTACGACACCGGCGACGGCCCGGGTGACTACCACACCATCAACTGGGAACTCGACGACGATGGCCTGCTGGAAGTGGAACTCGACCGGCCATCGCGGATGAACGCCATCAGCGAAACGCTCTCCGACGAGGTCGTCGACCTGCTCTCGTCGGTCGATGATGACGAAGTCCGAGCCGTCGTGTTCGAAGGGGCCGGCGACCGCGCCTTCTCCGCCGGGGCCGACATCTCCGGCTTCGCGGACCGTGACCCCGCACAGACTTCGGAACCGACGGAAGTGTTCACGACCGTCGCCGAGTACCCGCGGCCGACGTTGGCGCGCATCGACGGCTACTGTCTCGGGGCGGGCCTGGAGCTTGCCCTCGCCTGTGACCTCCGGCTGGCGACGACCGACTCGGAGTTCGGCTTCCCCGAAATCACGCTCGGCCTGCTGCCCGGGGGCGGCGGGACCCAGCGCGCGATTCGGATGTTGACCGACGCCCGAGCGAAGGAACTGGTCTTCCGCGGCGAGCACGTCTCCGCCGAGCGGGCGGCCGACTGGGGGCTCATCAACCGGGCCGTCGACGCCGACGAGTTCGACAGCGTGGTTGGGGAGTTCGTCGAGGACCTCGTCTCCGGGCCGCCGATTGCCCTCCGCAAAGCCAAGCGCGTGATGAACGAGGGGGCCGACGAGAGTCTCGACGCCGGCCTCGAAATGGAGAGCCAGGCCTTTGCGCTCCTGTTGACCACTGACGACGTAGCGGAAGGGACGGCGGCCTTTGCGGCCGACCGCGAACCGGAGTTCGAGGGGCAATAGCGACCCGTTCCGCTGGCGGCCCGCGTTCTACTCCCGGTAGCGACGGACTGGCTCCAGTTCCTCGCTGTCCACGTCCTCGAACGCCTCGCGGGCGATGGTACGCAGGTGAACCTCGTCGGCCCCGTCGACGATGCGGAACGTCCTGACCAGTTCGTAGAAGTCCGCCAGCGGGAGGTCCCGGCCGATGCCGTTGCCGCCACAGAACTGGACCGCGGTGTCGATGGCGTCCTGTGTCGCCCGGGCGGCGAACACCTTGCTCATCGACACCTCGACGCGGGCCTCCTGCCCGGCGGAGATGGCGTCCGCGGCGGCCCGGACCAGCGCCCGCGCGGCCTGAATCTGTGTCTCCTGTTCGGCGATTTCAAAGCGGACGTGCTGTTTGTCGGCCACGGAGTCGCCGAAGGCCTGCCGTTCGGTGGTGTAGGCCTTGGCGATGGACAGCGCCCGCTCGGCCATCCCCGAGAAGCGCATACAGTGGGTGAGTCGCGCCGGGCCGAGGCGTTGCTGGACGTGCTGGAAGCCGTTGCCTTCCTCGCCCAGCAGGTGCTCCTCGGGGACGCGAACGCCGTTGAACTCGATTTCGGCGTGGCCCTTCGGGTCGCCCTGGCTGCCCATGTGCGGGACGTTCCGAACGATGTCCACGCTGTCGGCGTCGGCCGGGACGATGAACACCGAACACCCTTCATACGGGTGCACGTCCTCGTCCGTCCGGGCAAAGACGAGCAGGATGTCGGCGTCGACGCCACCGGTCGTCCACCACTTGTGGCCGTCGATGACCCACTCGTCGCCATCCTTCTGCGCCGTGGTGCGTATCATCTTCGGGTCCGAGCCCGCGCCCTGCATCGGCTCCGTCATCGCGAAGCCGGACTGTATCTCGCCCTCGACGAGCGGGTCGAGGTACTCCGATTTCTGGAGGTCCGTCCCTTGCATCTCCAGCAGGTGCATGTTCCCCTCGTCGGGCGCGTCCACCCGCATCGCAATCGGGCCGAGGAGGCTTCGACCCGCTTCCTCGAACGTCGGCAACACGTCCCGGAAGTCATAGCCCATACCACCGTGTTCCTCGGGGATTTGGGGGGCGTACACGTCGTACTCTCGCGCGGCCGCGCGGAGGTCCCGAACCGTCGCGTCCGAGATCGCGGTCCCGCCTGCGAGTTCGCGCTCCCGCGGAATGACGACCTCGTCCATCAACGCTCTGGCGCGCTCGGCGAGTTCAGTCGCGGCCTCGGAATCGGTGAACGATATCATGGCACACTTTCGTTCTCGTACGTCGACAGCATAAGTGTTGGAGCACAGCGAACGCGTGGTCGGCCGTTTATTTGCCGGAGTCGTGTTCCGGTACGTCATCACGGCGTCCCCACCACGACACCGAGCGTCGGCGGTAGTTTCATACCCGGGCCAGTCCAAGCCGCTGCCGTGAGCGAGAGTCCAGACGTCGAGGCCGTCTTCTGGGACATCGGGGGCGTCATCCTTCGGATGGAGTCCGTCCGGGCGGCCCACCGCGAGTTTGTCGAGCGCCTGTGTGCGGAGTACCCGGCGACTGCTGCTGCCGACGCGGCCCTCGAACAGTGGCGGTCGGTCCTCGGAACGTACTTCGGCGAGCGTGACGGGACGGCGTTCCGGCCGGCCCGCGAGGGCTACCGGCTGGCAGTCGACGAGATTCTGACAGTCAGCCCCGAGGAAACCGAGTGGGAATCGCTGTTCCGGAGAATCCGCGACGAACGGGCCGAACCCAACCCCGATGCCGTCGCGGCCATCGGGACGCTGGCGGACGCGCCGCTGCATCAGGGCGTCATCAGCGATGTAGACGACGACGAGGGCAAGGAACTGTTGCGGACCTTCGGCGTCTGGGACGCGATGGATTCGTACACCGCTTCGGAGGCCGTCGGTCGAACCAAGCCGGACCCCGCGATGTTCGAAACGGCGCTGGGAAAGGCCGGAGTCGCACCGGCACAGGCCGTGATGATCGGTGACCGCTACGAGCACGACATGGACGGCGGGACGGAGGCCGGACTGTGGACGGTCGCCTACGGGGCTGAGGACGGACCCGCCGTGGATATCGCGCTCGACGACCTCCGGGAATTGCCGGACTGGCTCGGAATCTCGGCCGGGGAGTGACACCGCGGTCCCAGCCGTCGGTACTGGTCCCGGCGCTCAGATGTCGGGCGTCTCTTCGAGCCGCGGGACGCCGGCGGCGGTGATGGTCTGGCCGACGATGTACGACGACGCCGGGCTGGCGAGGAACCGCGCGATGTCGGCGATTTCCTCCGAGAGGCCGATGCGGCGCTCGACGGCCTCGCGGTCGATGTTGTCGGCGCTGACGCCCATCTGTGACTCGACGCCCGGCGTGGCGACGAAGCCCGGCGCGATGCAGTTGATACGGATGTCGCGGTCGGCCCACTCCGCCGACAGCGTCGACGTGAGATTGCTGACGCCGGCCTTCGCGGCCCCGTAGTGGCTCATGTACGGCGCGCCCTGTTCGCCGGCGACGCTGGAGAGATTGATGACCGCCCCGCCGTCGCCGTCGGCCAGCGCGTCGCCGGCCGCCTGCGTGCAGTGGTAGGTCCCGTGGAGGTTGATGTCGACGATGGTCTTCCAGCCGTTCTCGCTGATGTCGTCGAACCCGGCCATGAAGCTCGCGCCGGCGTTGTTCACGAGCACGTCCAGCCCGCCGAACTCGTCGACGGTCGCCTCCACCAGCGCCTCGACGGCCTCGCGGTCTGTCACGTCGCATTCGATAGCGACCGCCTCGCCGGGCCGGTCGCTGTCGTTGATCTCGTCGGCGACGGGGCCGACGTTGTCCTGCTCGCGCGAGCAGACAACCACGTCGGCCCCGTCGGCAGCGAACTCCTCCGCGATTGCTCGGCCGATGCCGCTCGATGCGCCCGTGATAATCGCCCGCTGACCCTTCAGGCTAAACCGCTCCGTGTGTGGCTTTGACATCGCTTCTGACATCTCGGGCATCCCCAATAAAGCTACGTCCTGAGCCCCCTCTGCGGGATTCCGTTGAATATAGTTGAACAGCCAGAACAGGCTGAGGTGCTTCGTATCTTTGCGGTGGTGGTGAGAACGACCGGAGAACCCCGGTACCATTAACACCGGCGCGGGACACGGTGACGACGTGTATGTCCAGCAACAGTAGCAGACCGCAGTCCCGGAACCGGCAGATGCGGACGCGGCAGTGGCGACCAGACCAGAAACCGAAGCGTCGTTCCGCAGTCGCTTGCGAGGGACGGTACGATGGCCGGTGAGTTCGAAACCGTCGAGGTTGGCGAGGGATTCACCACGTCGGGGCGAACCATCACCGAGGCCGACGTGGTCAACTTCGCCGGTGTCAGCGGGGACTTCAATCACCTCCACACGAACGCCGAGCGGATGGCCGACTCGGGGTACGGCGAGCGTATCGCCCACGGCGCGCTGGTGTTTTCAGTCGTCACTGGCCTCCTGTGGCAGGCCCGTGACGAGGCCGAAAAGCGGCACATGGTCGCGTTCTACGGTATCGACCGGCTTCGATTCATCAAGCCGGTGTTTCTGGGGGATACGGTTCACGTCGAGGCCGAGATCGTCGACAAGGAGCGGCGAGACCACCCGGTTGCGACGGGCGTCGTCCGGACCGAAGTCACCGCGCTGAATCAGGCCGACGAAGCCGTCTTCTCGGCCGAGTTCCTGACGCTCCGGCGGTAGACTGTGCGGTCTCCCAGCCTCGGTGCAGTCTTACAGCACGCGGTCGGCGATGATGTTCTTCTGAATCTCGCTGGTCCCCTCGTAGATTTTGGTGATTCGGGCGTCGCGGTAGTACCGCTCGACGTTGTGGTCGGTGACGTAGCCCGCACCGCCATGGACCTGAATCGCCTCGTCGGCCACGTCGACGGCGTGTTCGCTGGCGAACAACTTCGCCATGCTGGCCAGCTTTGTCGCCACATCGAGGTTGCCCGAATCGATGGCGCTGGCGGCACGATAGGTAAGCGACCGCGCAGCCTCGACGTTGGTGGCCATCTCCGCAACCTTGTGTTCGATGGCCTGGAACTCGCTGATCGGCTGGCCGAACTGCTCGCGCTCGTTCGCGTACTCGATAGAGTCGTCGATGGCGGCCTGTGCAGTGCCGACGGCCTGCGCGGCTACGTTTGCCCGCCCGCTCGCGAAGAAGTCCATCAGTTGGTAGAAGCCAGCGCCCGCTTCTCCGATGAGGTTCTCCTCGGGCACGCGAACGTCGTCGATGATGATTTCGGCCAGATCCGACGCGCGGATGCCGAGCTTGTTGTCGATTTTCTCGGCCTGCAGGCCGTCGGTGTCCGTCGGCACGAGGAACGCGCTGATGCCCTCGTGGCCGGCGTCGGGGTCAGTCTTGGCCATCACGACCATCACGTCGGCGACAGTTCCGTTCGTAATCCACATCTTATTGCCGTTAAGGACCCAGCCGTCGCTGTCGCGTTCGGCGTAGGTCTCGATACCGGCCACGTTCGAGCCGTGGGCGGGTTCGCTGATAGCGCTGGCACACGCCGACTCGCCGCTGGTGATGCGCGGCAGCCACGTCTCTTTCATCCACTCGTCGCCGTACTTCTGAATCATGCTCGCCCCGAAGCCACGGGAGCCGATGGCGCTCCCGATACCCGGGTCGGCACGCCAGAGTTCCTCGGTGACGACGACGCCAGTGAGGCTGTCCATCCCCGCGCCGCCGTACTTCTCGGGGACTTCCGGCGCGATGAGGTCGTACTGTGCCGCCTGCTCCATCAGTTCCGCCGGGTAGCGCTTCTCCCTGTCGCATTCCTTTCCGAGCGGCTCGATTTCGTTCTCGCCGAATTCGCGCACCGCTTCTCGGACTGCCGTCTGCTCGGCCGTCAAGCTAAACGCCATACGCAATGTGTGACGGCCACCCAAATATAGATTTGGTCGAATTCTCCCGCATCTTTAATGTGTATGGTTTGGAACGTGGTACCACCCACCGAGGGTAAACCATGGCAGACCCAACGAGCACACCCAGCGACAGGAGCACAGCATATACCAACAGCATCGGTCGTCGGTCATTCGTCAGAGCGGCCGGGGCGAGCGCGGCGCTCGGACTGTTCGCCGGCTGCAGCGGTGATGGCGGCGGTGGTGGGGAGAACCCCGATGGAGGTGGTGGCATCGCCGAGACGGTCACCATCGGCCACCTTGCACCGCTGAACAACCCGCTCGGCGTTGGCTCGAAGCGGTCGGCGGAGATGGCGGTCGCCGAAATCAACGACGACGGTGGTATCGCCGACCAGACCGTCGAACTCGTTACGAAGGACACGCGGGCGTCGCCGTCCGAGGCGCGCACCGTCGCAGGCGAGTTGGTCCGACAGGAGGAAGTCGACGCCATCGTCGGCACGTTCTCCAGCGAGGTGACCCAGTCTATCATGGACCTCGTGTCGGAGTTCAATACGCCGTTTCTGGTCACCGGCTCCGCCGCGCCGAGTACCGTCACGGAGTTCGTCGCGTCCGACTACGAGCGCTACAAGAACACGTTCCGGGTCGGGCCGGTGAACTCCCACTTCCAGGCGGAGGTCATCAGCCAGTACGCCGGCCACCTCTCGGACCGCCACGGATGGAACACGTTCGCTGTCGTCGCCGACGACGCCGAGTGGACGACGGTGTTCCGGAACCGGCTGGTCGACCTGCTGAAGGAGGCGGACTTGGACGTGCCGATGGTGAATGGGCTGGCAACTGATACCACCTCATTCGGGTCGGTGCTAGACGATGTGGACGCGGCGGGTGCGGACGCGATGTTCCGCTTCTTCGCGCACATCAACGGCGGGCCGATGGCGGCCCGCTGGGCACAGGGCGAGTACGAGTTCGGCATCGAGGGAGTGCACGTCGCGTCGATGCTGCCGGCCTACTACGAACTCACCGAGGGCGCGGCGGCCTACGAGACGACGACCCAGTCCGGCGCGGCGGGTGTCACCGACATCACGTCGAAGACGGTCCCGTTCACGGAGGCGTACATGGAGGCGTACGGCGACGCCGATGACCCGCCGAGCAAGCCGATGTACATGGGCTTTGTCACCTACGACGCGATACACGTCTTCAAGAACGCTGCCGAGCGCGCCGGTACCGTCGACCAGGAGAACAACCTCGATACAATTGTCGACGCGCTGCTCCAGACCGACTTCACCGGCGCGGCCGGGCGGGTCCAGTTCTACGGGGCCGACGAGACGTACGCCCACGACCTCCGAGAAGAGCGGGACAGTGACGGCATCATCACGAACTACCCGCTTACCCAGTGGCGCGAGGGTGGGTCTCTGGAATGCGTCTACCCGGAGGGCCTGCGGACCGCCGAACACGCCGCGCCACCGTGGATGGGGTGAACGATGCTGGGCGACATTGCCAGCGTCATCGTCGACGGCGCGCTCATCAGCGCCGTCTACGCCCTGATCGCTATCGGCTTCACCATGGTGTTTGGCGTCGGCGGCGTGTTGAACCTCGCCCACGGTGCGCTGATAATGGCCGGCGCGTACACCTACCTGAGTCTCGTCTCGGACAGCATCCTCGCGAGCGTGACGCTGCATCCAATAGTCGCGTTCCCGCTCACTATCGTCGTCGTCGGCCTCATCTCCTACGGCCTCTACGTCGTGTTAGTTCGGACCATCGAGGAGAACGTCGTCATCACGTTCCTCGCGACCATCGTGGTCGCCATCGCCTTCACCGAACTCGTCACGCTCGTGTTCCACGCCCAGCCCTACCAGTACAGCGTGGTGCCGGGCGTGCTGCAGGTCCAGGCGCTCGGGACCCGAATCCTGTACGTCGAACTCGCGGCCTTCGTCGTCTCGTGGGTCGCGATGGGGCTGCTCTGGTACTACGTCACCAAGACCGACAGCGGGCGGTCGATACGCGCCACCTCGATGAGCGAGCGCGGAGCCATGCTCACCGGCGTCGACGTGTCGGGCGTGCGTGCCCGTACGTGGCTGGTCGCGGGCGGCCTGGCTGGCATCGCCGGCGTGTTCCTGGGCGGCATCGGGGCGGCCGAACCGACGATGTGGCTGGAGCCGCTCGCCCTCGCGTTCATCATCGTCGTCGTGGGCGGCATCGGCTCCATCAAGGGGTCGGTCGCCGCGGCCTACATCGTCGGCTACCTGCAGACGGCGACCGGACAGTTCCTCGGACAGAGCGTCCGCGGCATCATGTCGCTGGTGGTCCTCGTGGTCGTCCTGCTGGTGCTGCCACAGGGCCTGTACGGCACGGAGTTCGTCCATGAGTGACCGAGAGCAGACCGGCCGAGGTATCGGCCGACTCGTTGGCCGCGTCGAATCGGTCCTGAGAGACAGCGTCCTCCCGCAGGGAGCCGGCGTCATCGGAGCGGTCGGCCAGCCAGCGGAGCGGCTGCTCTGGCCGGTCGCGGAGCGGTACAACCGCACACTCGGCGAGCGTTTCGGCGAAATTACCGGCCTGCAGTTGCTGTTGCTACTGGTGGCCTTCGGCGGTCTCGTCACCGCGCCGCTGTGGGGCCAGGACTACCTCAGGCCGCTCACGCTCGGCGCGGTGTGGGCCGTCTTCGCGATGGGGTGGGACATCCAGAGCGGTTACACCGGCTACATCAGTTTCGGCCACTCGGCGCTGTCGGGGGCGGCCGGCTACACCACCGGCTTGCTGGTGCTCCATCTGAATCCGGAGCTATCGCTGTTTGTCACAGTCCCGCTGTCGATACTCGCGACGACGGTGCTGGGTCTGGCCATCGCCGTCCCCTCGCTCCGTCTCCGTGGCCCGTATTTCTCGCTCGTCACCTTCGTCACCGTCCTGCTGTTCTACCGGCTGACAAAGGCCCTGAGCCACTGGACGAACGGCCTGCGGGGCATCCGCGTCGACGTGTTCACCTACGACCTGACGCTGCAGTACTACATGGTCGTGGTGCCGATGCTCGCCGTTGCGGCCACACTGACCTACGTCGGGCGCTCCGATGTGGGGACCGTGCTGGTCGCCATCCGCGAGAACGAGGATGCCGTCTCCGCGGCCGGCTTGGACCCGACGAAGTTCAAGCTCTGGTCGTTCGTGCTGAGCGCCGTCCCGATGGGTATCGGCGGGGTCCTGCTCGCCCACGTCAACGCGGGCGTCGACCCACAGACGTTCGTCATCGTGGACAACAGCATCCAAATGATAGCGATGGCAGTCATCGGCGGTATGAGCTCGATTCTGGGGCCGCTCGGCGGCGCGTTCCTGTTCGTCGGACTCCGGGACGTGTTCCTCGTCGGCCTCGGCGAGGAACTGCGCTGGCTCGCCCTCTGGCTGCTCGTTCTCCTCGTGCTGGTGTTCGCCCGGGACGGACTGTTCCGTCTCCTCTGGCGTGCACTCGGCGCGCTGGGAGGTGACCGACGGTGACGCTGCTGTCGGTCGACGGGTTGACCAAGCAGTTCGGCGGCCTCGTCGCCGTCGACGACCTCTCCTTTGGCGTCGAGAGCGGCGAGATACTCGGCCTCATCGGCCCCAACGGCTCCGGCAAGACGACCGTGTTCAACTGCATCATGAGCATCTACGCGGTGACCGCCGGGGCGGTGCGCTTCGACGGCACAGATATTACGGACGACAAGACACACCAGATTGTCAACCGTGGACTGTCGCGCGTCTCTCAGGAGTCCAATCCAATCGGGTCGATGACCGTCCGAGAGAACATCGAGCTGTTCACCTTCCCCAACAGCGTCCGCTCGTTCGACGGCGGCGCGAGCGACGAGGCGATCGCGAGCTACGCCGCCCAGGTCGACATCGAGGACGCCCTCGACGACGACCCCGGGTCCCTGCCCCACGCCGACGTTCGCCGCCTCGAAATCGCGAAGGCACTGGCGACGGAGCCGGACCTCCTCTTGCTCGACGAGCCCTTCGCCGGCTTGAACCAGACGGAGGTCCGGCAGCTTTCAGAGCAGTTCGAGTCGTTCCGCGAGCAGGGCATCACCATGGTCGTCGTCGACCACAACATGCGCGGCCTGATGGACCTCGTCGACCGGGTCGTCGTGTTGCACAACGGCCAGAAGCTCGCGTCGGGTGACCCGGCCGACATCGTCGGTGACGAACGGGTTCAGGACGCCTACCTTGCCGGGGAGGTGAACGCGGTCCAATGAGCGACCCGCTGCTCGAAGTCGAAGACCTCGACGTGTACTACGGCAAGTCACAGGCGCTTGACGGCGTTTCGCTGACCGTCGAGCGCGGGGAAATCGGCGGCATCGTCGGCCCCAACGGCGCGGGGAAGACGACCCTGTTGGACGCCGTCGCCGGCTTCCTCGACTACGACGGGACGATTCGGTTCAACGGGCGAGACGTGGCCGACCTCGACCCACAGCAGTTGGTCACCGACGGCCTCGTCTACTGTACCGAGGACCGCGACCTGTTCCCGTTTTTCTCGGTCCACGAGAACCTGCGCATGGGCGCGCAGTTCCGCGAGGACCGCGATGCCGTCCGGGCCGACCTAGACATGGTGTATGACCTGTTCCCGCGGCTCGACGACCGCCGGGACCAGGAGACCCAGACCATGAGCGGCGGCGAACAGCAGATGCTGGCCGTCGGACGTGCGCTGATGGGCGACCCGGAGCTACTCGTCCTCGATGAACCGACGCTCGGACTGGCTCCTGTCATCATCGACGACATCAGCGAGGCCATCGAGACGCTGAACGGTCAGGGTCAGACGCTCCTGCTCGTCGAGCAAAACGCCACGTTCGCACTGCGCCACGCCCACCGGCTCTCACTGCTGGAATCCGGCCGGGTCGAGCTCAGTGGCTCCGCCGCGGAGTTCCAGAACAACGACTACATCACGGAGGCGTACGTCGGCATCCACTGAGCGAGCGCTGGCGAACCGAATCCTCGGACGTGTTAACACTACGTCCGTCGTCGACTGCCACTCGTGCAGTCGCACTTCGCTGTCGGCGGTTCGTATTCTCGAACAGATACCGAATACAGTGAAAGCAACGGGTGGCCAGCCATCGGACTACACCGCCCCGCGAAATGGGCGCATATATAGCTGTACGCGCTTGCCGCGGTCTCTTATGATGACGGTTCATTGCCGGCAAACGCAGAGCGCACCGGGAGCAAACACAATCGATGTGTTGCTTGTTCCGTATACTGAAACTGACAGTGTTCCACGGCACTGTGGCTCGCCGATAGCCCGGTCCAGCGGGAGAAACAGGGACTTCTCAGTACAGTGGAATAATAACCGTACTTTTGTTATCTAGTAGGACAAGCGAGGGCAGACTGCCCGAGCGTGTGTCGCCCGTGGGAGCGGATACACCGGTCCGGCGGCAGGGTTACCAGTTGACGTGGACTAGTTGACTGCCACCGGGCCAGGCTTACGCTACGACGCAGGCGCTTTCGATATCGTTCGACCTATCCGAACGATCACAACAGGGCAGTGCGTCTTTGGTGGTGTGATATTACCGAGACCACGGTAACAGATTTGGTCAGAGGTATAGATCTAAATATTCGATATGTATTCAACTATTCCGATAACTGAGAGTTAGATAGAGATATCGACTGTTGAATGGACGGTTTTGGTCCTATATTAGACCAAAAAAGTTCCCCCGAACGTGGTTATAGCTACACATATTGGAGAGACAATAACACCCACACAACTCGCTTTTGCAGTGAAACAGCCGGTAGATGCGTCTGTTGTAACAAATATGGAAACGTATTTCTACAAGTGTGCATATATTTGTCCCTATGGGAGACGAAGAAGACATCGAAGACGAGACCGTGTCAGTATCGATGGAGATATCGGGGAATTACGACGAAGTCATGTCGAAACTGGCGACAGAAGACGAGGGGTCGACGTCGCTCGTCTCGCTACTCGACGACCTCGAACAGTTGCTTGATACGGTGGTTCGGATGGACGGTGGGACACGCAGTGCAATTGCCCAGCAGCTGCCCGAGGATATGGCCGTCTCCTTCGACGCTCAGGCGGTCGTCGATACGCTTCAGGTGCTCGAACGCTACGACCTCGTTGTCCTCGAAGGCAACACCTGGAAGCCCGGTCCGAAACTCACCACCGAAGAGTGATTCACCACAGTCCGGCCGGTAGCGGGTGGCTAGTTCGCCGGAACCGGTCATGATGATCGGAGCCAACGGCTGCAACTCCTTCCAGAGCACCAGTTTCGGTGTGCAACGGCGATAGATTTCCAGTTGACGTGACCGAAGTGCAGTAGCGTCCCCCTGTCGCCCAGTCTGTCCACTGTCACCACGTAAAGAGCTGTATAACAAACATCGGATCGCACGGAAGACTGTATGCGAGCACAGTGCGTGCTCGTACTCTCCCGACGCCCACCGTCCCATGCTCCCCTGTACGGGACGGTTTCACGCCGGGTTTGCCCACCCGGCATCGGCCTTCGACGTCCGTTCGATCCGCATTTCTCGAACAGTTCTGTCACGCAGGCGATTACCAGCGGTGGTGGACGTCGTCGAAGACGTACGCCTCGTAGATGTCACGTACCGCGCCGTGGACCTGATTCGAGAGCGGGTCCATCTCGCTGACTGCTGCGTTCGCCCGGACGTGCTCCGGCGAGGTCGAGCCGGGGATGACGGTCGACACCGCGTCGTGGTCCAGAATCCAGCGCAACGCCATCTGGGCCATCGTCATCCGCTCGGGGACGTGCTCGCGGAGGTCGTCGACGGCGTCGAAGCCCGCGTCCACCGGGAGGCCGGCGAAGGTTTCGCCGCGGTCGAACGCCTCGCCCTCGATGTTGAAGTTCCGGTGGTCGTTCTCGGGGAACTCCATGTCCCGGGAGAGCTTGCCAGTCAGGAGTCCGGAGGCCAGCGGGACACGGACGATGACGCCGATGTCGCGGCGCTTGGCCTCCTCGAAGAACCGCTCCGCGGGTCGCTGGCGGAACATGTTGAAGATTATCTGGACAGTCTCGACGCCGGGATACTCGATAGCTTTCAGTGCTTCCTCGACGCGTTCGACGCTGACGCCGCAGTGCTCGACTTTCCCCTCGTCTTTCAGCCGCGCCAGGGCGTCGAACGTCTCGGGCCGGTAGTAGGCGTCTGTCGGCGGACAGTGCAGTTGCAGGAGTTCCAGCGTGTCGGTCCCGAGGTACTCCCGCGAGCGGTCGACGTGCTCGGAGAGGTTGTCGTAGTTGTAGCGCTCGGCCGTATGGGGGTCGAGTCGGCGACCGGCCTTCGTCGCGACGGTCACCTCGTCGCGGACCTCGCGTTCGTCGAGCACGTCGGCGATGCGCTGTTCGCTGAAGCCGTCACCGTACACGTCGGCGGTGTCGATGAAACGGACGCCAGCATCGAGCGCGGTCCGGATCGTTTCTCGGCCTTCCTCCGCCGAGACGTCGCCCCAGTCACCACCGATATTCCAAGTCCCAAGTCCGACAGCTGTCACGTCGTACCCTGTCGTCCCTAACTGTCGTCGGTTCACGTATAGCCGTACCGTCGGCGGTCACTTGGTGGCTGTGGTACGCGGCACCAATCTAAAAAAGGGCAGTGTAGCCCGATAGCAGGCAGTCCGGTGGACGTGCCAACGTGGACGCCGGGGGCTACGTGAGCCACTTCGTCCGGCGGATGTCGTACGCACCGCAGTCCGGACACGAGTGGTACTGAACGTCGAACGACGCCTGGCACACCAGACAGGTGTACCGGCGTCTCGGTTCCTCCCCAGGGGACACGGCGTTATCGAACAATCCCATCGACGACCACACACTCCCTTCGCAGTACGAGAGTAAAAACAGGGCAGATCGTTCATGCACATCATATCGTCGCTGTCTTGCGGTTACGATTATGGGGGAGGGTGGTGTCCGCTGGTGACTGGCAACACAAACGTGATCTTTGAGAGAGGTTTTGGAACGGGAGGTTGTCGTCCCAGCGAAGTTGTGAAGCCGACCTTGCCCTGACCAGAGAGTCGTGACCGCGGATTTTAATGCCCAGTCATCAGGTAACACACGCTATGGATGAGGCACCTACTGTCGATGAGTTGACACCGCCGGACCGAACGCTGATGGGTCCCGGCCCGAGCGACGTGCACCCGCGTGTGCTCAAGGCGATGAGCACGCCGCTGGTCGGCCACCTCGACCCCTCGTTCATCGAGATCATGGACGAGGTCCAGGACCTCCTCCGGTACACGTTCCGAACGGACAACAAGTGGACGATTCCGGTCTCCGGGACCGGCTCCGCGGCGATGGAGGCGGCCATCGGCAACGTCGTTGAACCGGGCGATACGATGCTCGTCCCGACGAACGGTTACTTCGGCGACCGGATGGCAAGCATGGCCGAGCGCGCGGGCGGCGACGTCGTCACTGTCGACGCTCTCTGGGGCCAGCCGCTCGACCCGTCAGCGGTCGAAGCGGCATTCGACGAACACAGTCCGGACGTGTTCGGGTTCGTCCACGCCGAGACCAGCACCGGCGTCCTCCAGCCGTCCGTGCCCGAACTCACTGATATCGCCCACGCGAACGACGCGCTGGTCATCGCCGACAGCGTGACCTCGCTGGGCGGCGTCGAACTCCGCGTCGACGAGTGGGGCATCGACGTGGCCTACTCCGGCCCGCAGAAGTGCCTCTCCTGTCCGCCGGGTGCGAGCCCGCTCACGCTCAACGACGACGCGATGGACAAGGTCCTCTCCCGCGAGTCAGAGGCCCGCTCTTGGTACCTGGACATCTCGCTGCTGGAAGGGTACTGGGGCGAGGAACGCGCCTACCATCACACGGCCCCGATTACGAACGTGTATGCGCTCCGTGAGGCGCTTCGCCTCGTCGCCGAGGAAGGCATCGAAGAACGCTGGGACCGCCACCTGCGCGTCGCTGGCGCGCTGAAAGCCGGCGTCGAGGGCATGGGACTTGAGATGAACGCCCCCGACGACTTCTGGCTCCCGAGCCTGAACACCGTCCGCGTGCCCGACGGCGTCGACGACGGCGCAGTCATCCAGCACCTGCTGGACGAGTACGACCTCGAAATCGCCAGCGGTCTGGGCGCACTGGCAGGCGACATCTGGCGGATCGGCTGCATGGGCCATTCGGCCCGACGGCAGAACGTCAGCTACCTGCTGACGGCACTGGGCAACGCGCTCGGAGAGCAGGGCGCGACCGTGGACGTGGACGCTGGGCTGGCGGCGATGAGCGAGCGGTTCTGACGCTGTACTGAGCCGTCCCCGACGATTTTATTTCACGGATCTGCTGGAACAGGGTTGTCTCACGTAGCGCCGTTGTCCGAAGTCATGCGACAGACCAAGTCCTGTTCACAGTCACTCGACACCGACTGAAAACCAAGTCCGCCCTCCCCGATTTGAACGGGGGACAAGTCGATCTACAGTCGACTGCTCTACCAGTCTGAGCTAAGGGCGGTCGACACCCGAAAATACCCCGCCGTCCAGACTTAAGGATTGTTATTCGTAGAGGGTGCGCCGAACGGTCACACGACGCGGAGTGACACACCGGCTGGTGTCAGACACGTCTGACCCCGCTTCCGATCTTCCGATAGGCGGACCGAAACGGTCTACGAACGGTGTCCGACCGAACAGAGATGTATCGCGTCATGCCGGTAGCTGACGGGCGTCAGACAGCGCGGGAAGATTAAAATACCAGCCTGTATAATACCCTCATCGAGCCCGATGAGTAAGATAACGTTCCGTGCTGACGACGACCTCATCGACCAACTCGAGGCATTCGACGCCTCGAAGAGCGAGGTCATGCGCGAAGCACTCCGGGAGTATCTCGGAGACGCGTCACCGTCAGCGTCGGAACCACCGTCGGCGGCGTCGGAGTCCGTGACCGACGCCGAGACGATCGACGAGCTCATCGAAGACCGCGTCGACAGTATCATCGCCGACCGGCTGCAAACGCGACAACCGCGCTCGCAACCGCAGGATGTCAACGTAAACATCTCGTTAGACGGCGTAAGCGCGGGGGCAGCGAGCGCCGAAACCGAGCAACAGCGCGCCGGCGGCCGAGGGGAAAGCACCGAGAGCGGACGGTCCCACGACGAAAGTCAAACGTCTGATACGAGCGGGCGTAAGACAGAAGCGGAAACACGGGACAGAGCCGAGACGGAAGAACGTAAGACGTGTGCGCAATGTGGTGAAAACTTGGGTTCTGACCACGTTTACTGCCCGAACTGCGGTGAGAAAGCGTCCCGCCGGGTGTTCTGTGACTGCGGCGATGAACTCCGGTCGGACTGGGGATTCTGCCCGGGTTGTGGGAGACGAACGCCTGCGGCGGATGTCCTCGACCAGACCTAAACCAGCGTTTGCACGCGATAGACGCGCTCAGACGCCGTAAACGGGAAAGTGTATGACACTGCCCGTAAGTTTTAATACATCAGGGTCAGTGGTTTATTCTGCGTAAGACGGTCGTCTTACACAGCGACGAACGCGAGGGGATGCCGCCCTCGTACTGCGGTTTCGCTGTGTAAACACTCGTGCGGGGCGTAAACAGGTCCCGTCCGGGCCGTCTTACCCAAGGGGAAACTACCAAACATGGAGCGTGTGACACTACGGATTCCGAAGCAGCAGATTGAAGAGGTCGAACAAATGGTCGAGACGGGCGAGTACCCCAATCGGAGCGAAGCGATTCGCTCGGCGGTTCGGGAGATGCTCGCCGAAGAAGGCTCCGAACAGGCCTCCGAAAAGAAGCGGTCCTGGGCCAAGGTGTAACGATGCAGGATATCGTCAACGAGGCCCTCGAACGCGACGAGCAAGAAAAGAAGAAGATGTCCGACGAGGACGTCGACGGGTTCGGAGACCCGCGCATCGTCATCGTCGGCTGTGGTGGCGCCGGCAACAACACGGTCAACCGCCTGTACAACATCGGCGTCGAGGGCGCTGACACCGTGGCCATCAACACGGACAAACAGCACCTCAAGATGATCGAAGCCGACACGAAGATTCTGGTCGGCAAGTCCCTCACCAACGGCCTCGGGGCCGGCGGTGACCCATCGATGGGCGAGCGCGCGACGGAGATGGCACAGGGGACTATCAAGGAAGTGCTGGGCGACGCTGACCTCGTGTTCGTCACCGCCGGCATGGGTGGCGGCACGGGGACTGGCGCGGCCCCGGTCGTCTCGAAGATTGCCAAGGAACAGGGCGCAATCGTCGTCGGCATGGTGTCGACGCCGTTCAACGTCGAGCGAGCGCGGACGGTCAAGGCCGAGGAAGGCCTGGAGAAGCTCCGCAACGAGGCGGACTCCATCATCGTGCTGGACAACAACCGCCTGCTCGATTACGTCCCGAACCTGCCAATCGGCAAGGCGTTCTCCGTGATGGACCAGATCATCGCCGAGACCGTCAAGGGCATCTCCGAGACCATCACCCAGCCGAGCCTCATCAACCTCGACTACGCCGACATGACATCCATCATGAATCAGGGCGGCGTCGCGGTGATGCTGGTCGGCGAGACCCAGGACAAGAACAAGACCGAGGAGGTCGTCAAGGACGCGATGAACCATCCGCTGCTTGACGTCGACTACCGCGGTGCGAGCGGTGGCCTGGTCCACATCACTGGCGGCCCGGACCTCACGCTGAAGGAGGCCGAGGGCATCGCACAGAACATCACCGAGCGGCTCGAGGCCGACGCCAACGTCATCTGGGGCGCGCGGATTCAGGAAGAGTACAAGGGCAAGGTGCGAGTCATGGCCATCATGACCGGCGTCCAGTCCGCCCAGGTACTCGGCCCGACGACCCAGAAGCAGGCCAACAAGTCCCGCGAAGCAATTCAGGAAGTCGGTGACGACACGTCCTTCGACGCGTCCGACAACGTCGAAAGCTTCGACAGCCCCGCCCCGAACAGCGGGAGTCAGAACAGCGGCGGTCGCACCACCGGCTACAGCGAGACCGACGGCGGGCAGGACCAGCGCGAGAAGAACAACGGACTCGACGTCATCCGGACGAACAAGTAGCGACGTCTACGACTTTTCTTTCGGTTTCTACGGCCGCGAGCGACGCGATCGGTACAATAGTATACAGAACCGATACGTGTACGTCGGGATGTCAGACACGCGCGTCAGACCGCTTCCAGCGCGTCCAGCAGATTGCACTTCCGGCAGAGGTCCCGCGCCGTCGGTGCGCCGCAGTTGTCGCACTCGCCGTAGTCGGTGTCGCTGTTCTCGCCGCCGTAGGTGTCGGCGGCTAACGCGGCGAGTTTTTCGTAGCCGGCCATAATCGAGTGGCGGGTTCCGGGGTGGTTCTCTTCGAGGCCAAGCATGAGCTCCTGTATCTCGCCGCGGTAAGCCTCCTCGGCGTGGGGACATTCGGTGATGTGCGCCGGGAGATCTTCGAACCGGGCGTACAGCGCGACTTCCTTCTCCGGGATGTCACGGAGCGGCTTGGCCCGTGGGATGTGGTGGTCTTGCGCCTCACGCGTCTGCTCCGTCGGTGCGTCGGCGGACGAGTCGAACGGTCCCAGCGACGCTTCGAAATGCTTGGCGATCTGTGAGATATCGCCTTCGAGGAAGTTCATCAGTGCCGTCTCGGCCTCGTCGTCGAGGTTGTGGCCGGTCAGCAGTTTGTCCGCGTCGAGTTCGTCCGCGTACTTCGAGAGGAGGTCACGGCGGAACACACCACAGTAGGCGCAGGCGGCCATCCCCTCGGGGTCGTCCTCGACGACGTCGTCCATCTGGACGCCGAACTCCTCGACGTAGGAGACGGTGACGTGTTCGATGCCGAGGTCGTCGGTCAGTTCCTCGCAGGCCTCCAAACTCGCGTCGCGGTATCCCTCGATGCCCTCGTGAATAGAAAGGGCGACCAGTTCGATGCGGGGGTCCTCGGCGAACGTGTCGTGCAGAATCTGCGTGAGAACGACGCTGTCTTTGCCGCCCGAAAGGCCAATTACCCATGTCTCGGGGTCTTCGACTGTGGCGTCGTCGGACACGAGCCCGTCCTCGCGGATGCGACGGCGGACCCGTTTTGTGACCGCTCGGCAGAGATGAGACTCACAGAGGTGAAGCCCGGAATAGGCCGCATGTAACACCGCGTTCTCGCCGCATTTGTCGCACTCCATCGTGACGAGTAGTCGTGGCCGCAATGGTGAGAGGGTTTCGTCTCGGCCACGACAGGCCAGGTCGTACCGAATCGATCACAGCCACACTCACAGCGTGTCGGGGCCGTGCTGTAACGCGTCGAGGACCATCTCGACGGTGTCCTCGCGGCCGCTCGACGAGAACAGTTCGTGGCCGCCGTCGTACAGCCGGATGCGGTCGGCCGGCAGGCGCTCGCCGACGGCACGCGGGTCGACGACTGTGTCCGTGAGCGAGCAAAACGCCGCGGCGGCGTCCCGGGCCGGCGGCAGGGACCGCTGGGCACGAAACACCGTCCGAAGGAAGGCGGGCGAAACCGACGACGGAGCCTCCGCGAGTTGCTGGGCCGTCGCCAGGTCGCCGATAGCATCGGCGTCCAAGGTATCGATAGGGATGAACGGTTTCGTGATCGGCAGGGACGCGACAGCGTCGAGTACCGACCGCGGAGCCGGCAGGTCGGTGTCCCACCATGGGCTCAGGTACACCCGATTGCCGATGCCATCGGCGTCGATGTGGGCCGCTGTCAGCCCGCCCGCGCTGTGGCCCAGCAGGTCGAACCTGCCGAGGTCGGCGGTGTACTCCTGAACCGGACCGACCCACTCCCGCCGGTAGTCGGTGATATGTGTCGGTAGTTCGACGGCGTGGACGCGGTATGCCGCCGCAAGCTGGTCGACGAGCCACTGGACGTTCTGGTGTCGGCAGCGGTTCCCCCAGCCGAGGACGAGCAGGCAGTCCTGGGTAGCCCCCTCGTCGTACACGCGAATCTGCATACGCGACGTTCCCGCGGCGGAGACATAAGCCCGGGTGAACGCCTGACAGCCGCCCGTCGTGTTGCCGGCGTGGGTAGCCAGTTGGTGCGCTCAGGGCCGCCACGATAGCCACGCCCCGTGTGGCTCGTAGTCGACGAGACGTGTCGTTTCGATGCCGTCATCAGTCCAGCGCCTCCAGTCCAGCCTCACCGACTCGCCGCCCGACAGGTCCCGCTGACCGGTGAGCCAGTGCAGCGGGCGCTGGGCCATCAACTCTTCGAGAAACGCCGTCAGCGCCTCGCTCAGTTCCGCCGGGACCTGATACAGCACGAGCGTGTTGACGACACAGACCGGGACGTCGGACGGAATCTCGTCGAGCAGCGCCGGCAGGTCATCGAGCATATCGCCCTCGATAAGCTCGGGCGGGTCGTCCCGCGCAACGGCCAGCGCACCGTCTAAAACGGCGCGCCGCGCCCCGTGTTCGGGCCAGACGAGCGCGCGGAGCCAGTCCCTGTCGGCCTCGTCGGTCACGTCGAGCGGATTGCGGTCGAGACCGACCCGGGAGCGGATAGCGGGCGGCGTTTCCGGAAGCGGCGGGTCGCCACGTCGGACGCTGCTCCCGATGGTGACCGGCGAGTCGCTGTTACCCACTACGCAACCGTCGTAATCGTAGCGGTAGCGGTCAAACAGCAGGTTCAGGCCGGCGCTCGGACCGAGTTCCACCAGCGCGAGCGGCCCGTCGGCGGCGCTTGCCACCTGTGCGATGGCCGGGTAGAGGACCGCACTGCGCCGTACCGCGTTCGTCTGCGTGCGCCGGGTCCGCAGGAGCGGTCGGATATCGTCGGCACGGTCGAGACAGAACTCGCGGAACGCTGGGAAGCACCCGTCATCGGGGTCGTGTGCCGTCTGGGTAATGCTCGGGTAGTACTCGGCCAGCCGGTGGTTGGGATGCCGGTCGAGCAGGTACTGCACCGCAGCCAGCAGGAGATGCGGGGCCTGGCGACCTTCGGGAACGGTCGCTGCGATGTCGAGGATATCGCTGTCTTCAGCCGCCTCGCGGCAGAGATGGGCGTACAGCGGGGAGGAGTCCGCGGCCCACGTCGCCAGATCCCGGAACTGCGTCTGGAGGGATGACATAACGGCGGAGACACCGCACTGGCAGATGAGTGTTCGGCTCCCGGTAGATACTATTTAGACCGCCACACATGTAGCTGGACCAATGAGTCTGTGCCGGCAAAACGAACTCGGACGAGTCACAGTCCTCACCGCGACGAGTGGGTGCGGGATACTCTCACAGGTGGGCCGTCATGGGAACTGAATCCGCGGACGTGGCCGTCATCGGAGGCGGTGTCGCCGGTATGAGCACGGCCGCACGATTGCAGGCAGACGGCTACTCGACGGTCGTTCTCGAACAGCACCACAGCGTCGGTGGTTGTGCGGGCTACTACGAGCGGGCGGGATTCCGGTTCGATGTCGGCGCGACGACACTCGTGGATTTTGTCACGGGGGGTGTCGGCGGCCAGCTGTTGTCGACTGTCGGCTTCGAATCCCCATCAATGGAGAGACAGGACGCCTACGACGTCTGGCTGCCGGACCGGACAGTGACGCTGTACCGCGACCAGACTGACTGGGACGCCGAGCGGCGTACGAAACTCGGCGACGACAAGCGACATCTCGCGTTCTACGACTTCATCGACGACCTCTCGGCGCGGCTCTGGCGGCTCACCAGAACAGACGTCAAGATGCCGATACGGAGCGTCGGCGATCTCGTTCGGAACGCCCGCGCGGTCGGCCTTCGGGACCTGCCGCTGGCCAGATATCTCCGCTGGACGATGGCCGACGCGATGCGCGCCCACGGCGTGTACGACGACCGACCGCTCCGAGCAGTCGTCTCGATGCTCGTCGAGGATACGGTCCATGCCACGCTCGACGACGCGCCGCTGTTAAACGCTGTCCTTGGAATGACGATCCGTCGGACAGGGCTGGGCCGGGCGACCGGCGGGATGTACGGCTTCTGGGAGTCCTTCGTCGACCAGTACACGGACATCGGCGGGCGAGTCGAGACCGGTCGAACCGTGACTGCGGTGACCGGCTCCAACGGCGGCTTTCGCGTGGACTCGGCGGCTGGTCCGGTCCACGCAGACCAGGTCGTCAGCACTGTCCCAGTTCCCGTTACCAGAAGCCTCGCACCGACGGTCGTCGGCGACAGACTCGACGACTACTGTTCGATGCTGCAAGCCCACGAGGGGAGCGCACTCGTGCTGTTTCTCGGCGTCCCGGCAGCCGAGGTCGACAGCCGCGAGCGGACGCACCACCAAATTCTGCAGGCCTACGACGAACCGCTGGGCAACGGGAACAACATGTTCGTCTCCGTCTCCGCGCCGGGTGACGACGTGAGCGCACCGGCAGGGCACCGGGCAGTCATGCTATCCACCCACTGTGCAGTCGAGCCGTGGCAAGGCCTTGACGAGGCGGCCTACGGGGAACAGAAGGCGGCCGCTCGCGAGCAACTGCTGGCGGGCGGCCGGACCGTCTATCCCGACCTCGGGACCGACCCGGTCGTCTCCGAGGTGGCGACGCCGGTCACCTACGAGCAGTTCACGAAGCGACCCCGCGGGGCTGTCGGCGGGTACAAGCAGACGCGGGCAAACGCGAACCAGGGGGCTGTGCCACAGAACATCGGTATCGAGGGGTTCTACCTCGCGGGCGACACCACCTGGCCGGGGCTTGGCACCGTCGCCTGCGTCAAAGGGAGCAAAATCGCGGCCGATCACGTTCGTCGGTGAGCATCACAAGGTGGCATGGCGAGCCGCAACGCGACGGGCGCGGAGAGTCAGCGTTTAGGCCGCCCGACCGGTAGAGGGGACAATGAGTATGGACCGTCCGGAGGCAGTCGAGCGCGTCGAGGAGATCGTCACGACGGTCGAAGCGGAGACGATGCCGGTCCCGGTCCGGGAGGTGTGGGTGTACGGCGACGTGGCGCTCGGGCTGGACCCGGTCGAGCGACTGGACGTGTACGTCACCAAGGACATCCTGTTCAAGGACGCGCCGGAGCGCGCCGAGGAGTTCCAGCGCAGTCACGGCGTCGACGGCGTCGGCAAGACCGTCCGCGCCGCGTGGGCCGACGAGCATCCCGAGTACATCCGCGCGAACGCCAACGGCCACGCCGCGCCCGAAAAGTGCCTCGCCGCCCACCTCCTGAACGACGACGAGCCGGTCCATCTGGAAGTGTGTAACGCCTCCTTCGAGGACAACGTCACCCAGCGGCTCAAGGGGGCGAAGATGCGAAACGACTACGAGCAGATTCTGGACCCGCGCGGGGCCTGCCTGTGGCTCGACGGCGAACGGTCGCCGGAGGCGTTCCAGAAGCTCCGTGACAACGAGTTCGTCTTCCCGACGCTGACCCAGTCGCTGTCGATGCTCGGGATGGACGAGACGGAGGCCGGCGACGCCGCCGACGCGGTCAAAGAGTACCGGACACAGCAGGAGGGAGCGACGGTTCGGGGCGACGTGGTGTAGGCGGTCGCCGCCGGCTTTGGTAGGCCGATTACTGCAGCCAGGGCGCGGCGACCGTCGAGAATCGATGTCCGCAGGCGGGACATTCGACGAGCCCCGAGCCGAGCTCGCCGTCGTCGACGGCAGCGAACCGGCGGCTCCAGGTAACGTGTCGGCACTCCGGACAGCGGCGGACGAGCGGTGGTATCATGTGGAGACGCGAATCGGTACGTGTCGTCCGTAGCTGCTCGCCCCGCAAGGGTCTATCGGTGGGTGCCAACGCCCCGCACGGAACCGCCGGGCGCGAACACAGCCCATGACAACTACAACGCGGTTTTGAGCGAACAGAAGGAATACACCCACACCACGGGAAGGGAATCGTATGCAACGGACGCGACGAGCGACCCTGGGACTGGTCGGTGGCATGGCGATGGGTGCCCTGAGCGGCTGTCTCGCGCCGGGCGGGAACGGCAGTGGGGACGGCGGCACGGAAACACGCACGCATCCGTCGCCGGGAACTGCTCCCGACACCGAGACAGACGACGGAGCCACCGACACCGAGACGGAGGACGAAGCCACCGATACCGAAACCGACGACGAAACGCCGACGGACACGCCGAACAGGCTGCCCGGCGACCTGGACCGGGTCGATACGCCGCCGTACGAAATCGAGGACATCAAATGCAACATCGACGACTCCGGCGAGGGCGACCGCGACCCGCTGTATCTCTGTGCAAACATGCCGGCCGAGCCGTCGCTGTCGTTCGAGCAGGCGTCGACGCGAGGGACGCTGTTTGCTGACGAAGGGCTGGAGTTCGTCGAAGACAACACCGACGACCAGCTCTACGCGACGCTGCTGACGGATGCGGACGACATCGAACGGTTCGAAAACGACAGGGGTGACGCCTACAGTCTCGCCGCCGACACCGACTTCGAGAGCCACGCCGTGCTCGTCGTCCAGACCGGCTGGGGGTCCGGTTCGATCGTCCCCCACCTGAAACGCATCGAGGAGACGGCGGACGGCATCCACGCGTTCGGCTGTTACACACAGCCCTGTGTCTACACCAGCGATTTCACCGCCCGGTCGACAGTCGTCAGGTTCGAGCGCCCGGACGCACTCGACAGCGGCGTCGTCAGCCTGACCGTCGACCCGTCGACACGGTACAACGTGGCGACGGGCGAGGACGTAGTGACAGTCGACCGGTCGGAGTGACCCCCTGATTCTTTGCGACCTGCCGGTGAAGCGACAGCTATGGCAGCCCTCCCGATTCGAACCCTCCACGTCCTCGCGATGGCGGTCCTCGTCGGCGGCACGACCCTCCTCTGGTACAGCTATCGGAGCGGCGCTATCGCTTCGCTCGCGCCCGCGCGACAGTTCGAGTGGCTGTTCTGGGCCGGCGTCGGCGTGCTCGTGTTCACCGGCGTCGGCAACCTCGGCACGCTCGGGCCGCCAGGACCCGGAACCGATTGGGGACGAACCCTGCTGGCGAAACTCATCGTCGTCGTCGCCATCGTCGTCGGGTCGGTCGTCCGGACGCTCCTCCTCGTTCAAGCCAGCGACCGCGAGGCAACATCCGGCGACCTGTCCCCACCCCTTCGGCGAACGCTCTCGCGGGCCTACGGCGCGACGGCGGCCGTCCTCCTGAGCATCGTCGTCCTCGCGGAGGTACTCGCGCATGGCTGAGGACCAGCGTGAGCGGAGAGGTGAAAGCGAGATAGCGACCGGGACCGAGACCGAGCCAGCGTACACCGCGGAACGGGCCGACGCGCGACGGGTATCGCTCGTGACGTGGACGCTCGCGACCTTCGACACCGCCCTGTTCGTCCTGCTCGGCGTCCTCGCCGCCCACGCGAGCGGCGGCCTCGCCGACCTGCTTGCCGGGCTGAACACCCTCGTCGGCGTGGCCGTCTTCTGCTACCTCTGGGCGCTGTTCGTCCTGGCGGTCCGATGGGTTCACGGCCGGGTGGCGCTTGACTCGGCAGGAGTCAGCACGCTCGTCCTCCACGGAGTTGCGGCCGGCTGTGCCACCGGCGTCGCGTTCCTGCTGGGTCTGTTCGCGGTGGCACTCGTGCCGACGCTACAGAGCGGCGGGGTCCGACTGCAGGCGGTGCTGCTTGTCTTGCTCATCGGGGCCGGTGTCGCCGCTGTCGTCGGCGGCGTCGTCGGACTGGTCGCCAGCCTGCTGGACGGCGCAGTCTACAGACTGGCGGGCTATTTCCTCCCTGAAGCCGAGAACGAGCAGGTCACTGAACCTCGCCGACGGTAACGAAGAACGGGACCGTCTCGCGGCGTTCGTAGGCCTCCGCTTGCATCTGCTCGATTACGTCCCGGCCCATCGACCGCCAGCGCTCGCGGAGCGCGTCGTACTCGGCGGGCGTCGCATCGCCGTTGAGAATCGTCTCGCGGTTGTGTGCCAGTCCGGTTCCAGTGGCTTTCCGCTGGGCCGCCTGCATCGCCGCGTCGTCGTAGGGCGGCTCGATGCGCTGCTCCTGGTCGTACTGCGTCGTCGAAACGACGGTCAGCTCCGCATCGCTGAACACGTCGGCGGCGTCACTACCGAGGGTCACGTCTGTCCGCACGCCATCGAGGAACAGCCGGCGAGCGCGGCGGGCCAGTGTCGGCTCTGCGTCGACGGTCGACTCGACGGTGACGGCGGCGTTGTTCGGCTCGATGGCGGCCACGCGGTCGGTGGCGACGCGGGCGAACTCCCGCACCGCGATTTCGGGGTCAGGGAGGTTGATGAGCAACGCCTGACACACCACCAGGTCGAAGCTGTCGTCGCCGAAGGGGAGTCGCGTCGCGTCCCCGCAGACGATCGGGTCGCCGGCGGCGGCCAGCAGGTCCGTATCGGCGTCGAGGCCGACGACCGTTCCGTCGGTCTCCTCGCGGAGGACGCGGGTCAGCTCGCCGGTCCCACAGCCCACGTCGAGGACGCGCTCGCACTCGTCTAACTGCAGGTCCGAGAGCGCCGCACGGGAGTCAGCCCACATCCCCCGGCGGGTAGTTTCGAGGTAGTCGGCGGAGAACCTGCGCACAGTTCGTCAGAGTCGAGTCGCCCTCAAAAGTACCGCGGTCGAACGCGGTCGCTCACCGCGCCACAGAACCGAGAGAAGTCGGACCTACTGCGCCCGATGGCGGCTATTCGCCGCGGAGTTCCTTGACGCGGTCGATGTTCCAGGCGAAACTCTTGCCGTTCTCGGTCGGCGTCTCAAGCACCAGCGGTACGTCGCGGATAGCGTCGTGGTTGACGAACGCGTGCATGCCGTCCTCGCCGATGTGGCCCTCGCCGATGTGGGCGTGTTCGTCCTTGTTCGTCCCGCACTCGTGTTTCGAGTCGTTGAGGTGGACACAGGCGAGGTCCTCAACACCGACGACCTCGTCGAACTCCGCGAGCGTCTCGTCGACGGCCTCGGGTGTCGAGAGGTCGTAGCCCGCGGCGAACATGTGGGCCGTGTCGAGACAGAACTCGATATCCTGGTCTGTGCGTTCACGGACCGTCGCCAGATGCTCGAACTGGCCGCCGAGTTTCGTCCCGCTACCGGCGTCGGACTCGACCAGCACGGTGACGCCCTCGGGGATGTCGAGGTCGTCCAGTACGCTCGCGGCGTTGTCCAGGCCGCCGTCGACGCCCGCGCCGGTGTGAGCGCCGAGGTGGACGTTGACGTACTCGATGCCCAGCTTCGCGGCGGCGTCGACCTCCTTTTGCATCGAATCGAGGGACTTCTCGCGGAGGTCGTCTTTGGGCGTACAGAGGTTGACCAGATACGACGAGTGGATGACCCACGGGCCGACGCCGTGGTCGGCTGCGAGGTCGCGGAACTGCTCGGCTTCGTCGTCGTCGATGTTCGGGTCCTGCCAGACCTGTGGCGAATGGGAGAATATCTGCCCGCAGTTGCCGCTGTACTCGACCTGTTCCTCGACGGCGTTGTAGACGCCGCCGGCGATAGAGGTGTGTGCCCCGACTCGTACCATGCACACCGGTCAGTGATGCCCGACAAAAGAGGTTCCGGAGTGCCACGGTCGGTTATAGCTCGTGTCCGGATTTCGCCGGGCGGGACGACAGACCGGGGAACAGGGATACCCGACCGCCTCAGACCCACTCGCGAACGGGCGGGATCATGCGGAGGCTCGATAGCGCGAGGTATGCACCGAACAGGACGAGAACCACGCCGATGGCCGCTGGAAGCGGCGTTGCTGACATTAGTAACGCTGCGCCCCAAGAGGCCAGTACGATGCCGATACCGACCAACATGAGCGTGCCGAGCGCGCCAAGCACTGCGTCCTCGGTAGCCACCCGAACAACCGCGTACAGTTCTTCCTCGGAAAGCGTTGCGGCGCTGCCGTCGGCTGCCTGAGGGTCGGCGGAGGTGTCGGCAGCGTCGTCATCAGCGGGGGACGAGACCATGCCACTGCTTGGCCGGGTTGCCACAAAACGGTGACGTAGCTCTGTTGTCAGGAACGTTGGACAGTCCGCCCTCGTAGCCCGTCATTGCAGGCGTGAGGGTCACGATGAATCGACCACCGCACCGACATCGGTGACCTCGCTGTCGAATATATTCTTATCAATAGCCAACTATCTAGTTTTGAGCGTCTTCAGTCGACTGATAATCGACTTATACTGGTCTCGATAAGTTAGTAATAGCCAAATGACCGAATCACAGGCCGCAGTAGATGAAACACGCGAGTTCGAGTTCGTCTTGCAGTTCGACGCGGGAGCCGATAGCCTGATGGACGTGTTCCGGCAGCACGAAAGTCTCTCTGTGTGGTCCTCGGCCATCTTCGTCGGTGACGACCATATGTGGCGGCTGGACCACGCGAAGGGGACGCCCGAGGCCCTGAGTGCGTTCGACGAGGTCTTCCTGGACGAAGATCGCTGTAACGAGTGTTTCGACGTCGTGAGCTGTGATACGACGCGGACGTACCACGTGCTGGACCGCGGGGAAACGTCGCGGACGGTGTACACGTTGCGTCGCGAAATCAGCGGCTGTCAGTCGCTGCCGAGTTTCCTGCACCGACACGTCAGTGACGGGGCTATCTTCGAATCCCGGCGGACTGGCGACGAGTACCGCTGGCGCGTCCTCTATCCGGGGTCGAACCCCATCGGCGAGGTGTACGACAGAATCGAATCGAGCCTCCGCGATGGCGTCACACTCTCGGTGTCTCACATCACCAGTGCTGGAAACTGGAAGGCCACCGAACGGGTCGCGACGAACTTCTCGCCCCAACAGTGGCGGGTGCTGAAGGCCGCCGTGACCCACGGCTACTACGAGCGGCCGCGGGAAGTCTCGGTCAAGGACCTCGCATCGATACTGGACGAGCCCCGGTCGACCGTGCAGTACCAGCTCCGGACTGCCGAGGACCGCCTTATCTCGCAGTTTGTCGAAGAAACACTCTGAAGGGCGATCTTTCAGGGTAGGACGCGGCTCGTGGTGGCCCGGCACGGCCGTCATCGCCGGACCGCACCGCCAGCGTCAGGGCGACCGGCGAATCCACTCGTCTGCGTCGAATTTATCCCTCGCGTGCTCGCGTGCGCGTAAGAGTTCGTCATCCGTCCACGAGCCCTCGGTCGCGTCGACCCACTCGGCCAGCGTCGAGCGGAGCGTCTCGACGGCTTCGGCGCGGTCGATATCGGCGTATTCGTCTATCGCCCCGACACGTTCGGTGAACCGCTCCGAGTCGGGGTCGGCGGTGAAACAGCCGCAGTGGCGGTCGGGGCGCAGCGAGACGGACAGGGAACCGTGCTGAATGACGGCGTCCTTCTGGCGGTACTGCGCGTTCCCGCTGAGTTTGCGGCCGTCGGGGCCGACGATATCGTGGGCCGGATGGAGTTGCCGCAGGTAACAGGCCGGCTGGTGGACCGCCGACCGCTCGTCGTCGGCAAACGACGCGTCGACGCCCATGCGCTCGAACGCGTCCAAAACGGGCTCACAGAACTGCTCGTAACACGCCATCAGATCGCCCGGCACGGCGTCGGCCGGCGCGATGATGCCGTACGAGATGTCCGCCACGCTGTCGTGATAAATTGCGCCGCCACCGGTGGGTCGTCGTGTTACCCCAATATCCTCGCGCTCGCAGAACGCCCAGTCGATCGTGTCTGGGTCCTGTCCGTAGCCCAGCGACAGCGTATCGGGCCAGGTGTACACCCGCACCGTTGCCGGACCGCCAGCCGCGACGGTTTCGGCAGCGGCCGCTTCCAGTGCCATCGTCATCGGTCCGGGTCGTGTTTCCTCGCCGATGACGCGCCACTCCAGGTCGGCCAGTGACATACCTGGGCTTCGTGACGCGATGCGATATGAATTGCGGGCTAGCAACGGGTGGAATGACTGACGGGGTCGTTGTTTATGCAAAGAGCCAGAAAGCCCCGGCCGGCTGAACTCGGGGGGCTCGCTGCGCTCCTTGTCACACCCTCCGGTCGTTCCTGTGGTGCTTACATCGCCCGCCTTCGTCCAGCCGCCCACCGGGAGACCTGCGGTCTCCCGAGCAGTCGGCGCACAGCGCCGACAACGCCCCTTTCAGTCCCGCCCAGCATTCTTTGTCCAACCGGCTACGGGTGGGACTGAAAGGGGCCGCTCGCTCGACGTTCGAGGCGATGCAAGCACTGACGAGCGACGTTGAGGAGCGAGGGAGCGCGCAGCGAGTCGCAGGAGTCGAGCGAGCGGGGGCTTTCTGGCTGTACAAACACCTGTTACCAATCACGAGAGCGATAGAAGTAGGCCCTAGCCCTGGACGTTCCCGCAGTCGGTACAGGTGAGTTCGAACCGACCCTCGGCGAGGGCGACGCTCTGGGTCGTTTCTTCGTCGCACTCCGGGCAGTGCGCTCTCGATTCTAGCTCGTCCCAGTCGTGAGTTGCACCGGGCGCGCCAAAGGCCCAGCCGATGACGCGCTCGTCGCCGGAGTTGTACCCTTCCTGAAACTCGCCGGGCTCGAAGCGAATGAGTTCGCCGCCCGAAACATCGACTTCCTCGCGGTCGAGGCCGACCTCGAAGGTGGTCTGTCCCTGTTCGATGTAGAACACCTCTTCTTGGTCGTGGTGGCGGTGGAGGCTCCCCGAGAAGGAGTCGCCAGGTTCGAGTTCGAAGTAGTTTGCCGCGAAATGCTCGGTCCCGAGTTTCCGGGAAACGGGCTTGCGGATGTCGTGTACCTGCATCGGATTCCGTTCGACCGGTACGTCGTCGATAGTTACTGTGTTCATGGTCGGTGTTGTCCTGAGTCGGGCTACCGCTGGCCCCTGTGATGCGTTCGCAATCCAGCATTAGAAGGCACTGTTCCGGAGTTTATAGTTTTTCCGGGAAGACATACGGTAGTCAGCCGCTCCGGCGGTCCCCGGGTAGAGCGGACTACTCCGCTGGTACGGGACGCTGTTCGAGTACGTCAGCCATCACATGAGCCTCGGCCTTCCTGAGGTGTTCAGCGGCAGTTCCGGGGGCACAGCCCAGTTCGTCGGCGACGTCGTCGACGCTCCCCTCGCGGGGGTCAGCGTAGTACCCGCAGTCGACAGCGGCGGCGACAGCCTCGAACTGGCGGTCGGTGAGCGCCGCCCCGGTGTCGAGCCGCCGGCTGTCGTACTCCCCCACCTCCCGAACGTCGACGGAGACGCCGTCTGGCACCGTCTCGATTGCCTGCTGGACCGTCCCGCCCGGACCGACCAGCGTGAGTCCGACCGTGCCATCGGCGTGGTAGGCGACCGGCGAGACGATGACCAGGCCGGCCCGTGTGAGCGCGTCGACGAGGTCGTGGCCGGTCGTCGACGGCGAGTCCTGTACGTAGAGGTAGAACGTCTCGTCGGGGCACGTCGAAATGGCGTACTCCCGGACGGTGTCAGCCTGTTCCAGCGCCGCCCGGTAGGGCTCCGGCGGGAAGCCGTCGACATGAAACAGCAGCGTCTGGAGGTCGGAACCGATGTCGTTGCCCCGGAGGAGATAGCTCGCCTCGTAGCCGTCGTGCTCAACGACGAACTGGTGCATCGAGTGGCGGACCTCAGGGGCCATCCACAGCGAGAGCGTGACGTATTTCATACCTGGCTGTTCCGAGCAGTATTTAAAATAACCTCGGGCATGAGGGGACAGGTCGAGGGACGCAAACGCCGAACGCACGGTCACGGAGATGGCCCAGACAGTCCACCGAACCGACGATGTCCATCCGCTTATCGAGCCGATCGCCGACCACGTCCTTTCCACCGAACGCCACGAGAACGCCCCGGCTGCTGTCATCCGTGCTGACGAGGTCCAGACCGTCCTCTCAACGCTGCGAACCGAGGCCGGTCTGGACCACTGCGCCTGCGTCACAGCCCAGGAGTACGCCGACCGGTTCGAGACGATCTATCATCTGCGACGCTACGCCGACCCGACACAGGAACTCTCGGTCGTCGTTCCGACACCCAGAGAGTCGCCGACCAGCGAGTCAGCCGTTCCCGTGTACCCGACGGCGGCGTGGCACGAGCGGGAGGCCTACGACCTGGTCGGCATCGAGTACGAGGACCATCCGGACCTCCGGCGCATTCTCCTGCCCGAGACCTGGCAGGGCCACCCACTGAGCCGGGACTACAATCAGGACCAGCCACAGATCGTCTCCTTCCGGGAGCACGAGCGCCTGCTCGAAGACCGCCGTGAGGGGCCGGAGACGATGCACCTCAACATGGGGCCACACCATCCCTCGACGCACGGCGTTCTCCACCTGAACGTCCAGCTCGACGGTGAGCAGGTGGCGGCCGTCGACCCAGACATCGGCTACATCCACCGCTGTGAGGAACAGATGTGCCAGCAGGGGGCCTACCGCCACCAGATCATGCCCTACCCGGACCGTTGGGACTGGGGCGGGGCCGGGCTGTTGAACGAGTGGGCCTACGCCCGCACGGCCGAAGACCTCGCCGACATCGAGGTGCCGGCGTATGCCCAGGTCATCCGGACGATGGGCGGCGAACTCTCGCGAATTCTCTCGCACATGCTCGCGGTCGCGACCTACGCGCTGGACGTGGTCGGGGAGTTCACCGCCACCTTCCAGTGGGGGGTCCGGGACCGCGAACTCGTGCAGGACATCCTCGAGGACCTCACCGGCCAGCGGCTGATGTTCAACTACCTGCGGCTGGGCGGCGTCGCCTGGGACCTGCCCGAGCCCCGCGAGGCGTTCTTCGAGAAGATACGCGCGTTCCTCGACGACCTGCCGCACAAGCTCACGGAGTACCACGACATGCTCACCAGCAACGAAATCCTCCAACTGCGAACGGTTGACACGGGCCACCTCCCGGCCGAGACCGCGAAGGCCTATGGCTGTACCGGGCCGGTCGCCCGAGCCTCCGGCGTCGACTACGACCTCCGGCGGGACGACCCCTACGGCTACTACGACGAACTCGACTGGTCGGTCGTCACCGAGCAGGGCGGCGACAACTTCTCGCGCCTGCTCGTGCGCCTGCGCGAGGTAGAGGAGTCCGCGAAGATTATCCGCCAGTGCGTCGACCTACTGGAGGATTGGCCCGAGGACGACCGCGAGATTCAGGCCAACGTCCCCCGCACGCTCCGGCCCGACCCCGACGCCGAACTCTACCGCGCCGTCGAGGCCGCGAAGGGCGAACTCGGCATCTACATCCGTTCGGACGGGACGGAGACGCCAGCCCGGTTCAAGATCCGCGGCCCCTCCTTCTCGCACGTCCAGGCACTGTCCGAGATGGCACGCGGCGAGTACATCCCCGACCTCGTGGCGACGATCGGTAGTCTGGACACTATCATGGGCGAGGTCGACCGGTAGGCCGATGTCCGTCTGGGACGAACACAGCCAGTGAGTTTTGTACGCCGGGCACGTACGTCCGGTGATGACTGAACAAGCGACATTCGCGGGCGGTTGCTTCTGGTGTACGGAATCGGTGTTCAAGCAGGTCGACGGCGTGACCGATGTGGTCTCGGGCTACGCCGGCGGCCACGTCGCCGACCCCAGCTACGAGGCGGTCTGCCGCGGGGAAACGGGCCACGCCGAGTGCGTCCAGCTCACTTTCGATCCGGACGAGGTGAGCTACGAGGACCTGCTCGCGGTCCACTTCACGACGCACACCCCGACGACGAAAGACCGGGAGGGCAACGACGTCGGCACGCAGTACCGCTCGGCCGTGTTCTACCACGACGAGGCCCAGCGCGAAACCGTCGAAGCCCTCATCGAGGAGATAGAGCCGGGCTACGACAGCGACATCGTCACCGAAGTCGAGCCGCTGGAGACGTTCTATCCCGCGGAAAAGTACCATCAAGACTACTTCGAGAAGAATCCGGACCAGAGTTACTGTCAGTTGACCATCCCGCCGAAAATCGAGAAGCTCAAAGAGAAACACGCGGAACTGCTGGCATGAGCTTCGAGTACACGACGGAAGTCGAGGTCCGGTACACGGACATCGACACGTACGGCCACGTCAACAACGCGACGTACGCGACCTACTTCGAGGAGGCTCGCATCGACTACCTGCACGACGTGGTCGACTGTGGCGAAGCGCTGCTCTCGGGCAGCGAGTCGGGCACCGGCATGGTCATCGCGAACCTCGAAATCGATTACATCCAGCCGGTCCGGATCAGTGACTCCGTCGCCGTTGCCGTCCGGGTGCCCCGTCTGGGCGGGAAGAGCTTCCCCTTCGAGTACGAGGTCCGGACCGAGGACGGTGTGGCTGCGACCGGGGAAACGACTGTCGTCACGTACGATCGCGACACGGAATCCTCGCGTCCGATCCCCGAAGACTGGCGGGAGGCGATCACGGAGTTCGAGGGGCTGTAGCCACAGCCGATAGCGTGACGCCGCCCATTTCGTTCCGCCACGCTAGAAATCATCGAGCCGACCGGTGGTTTTATTTTTCATCGAGATGTTGTATTGAAAACATATGGAATATAGTACCGACCTCGGACGGCGCGCCCTCTTTGCCCTCGCAGGCGTAGCACTCCTCCTCGTGGTCGGGTTCGTCCTGTCCCAGTTCCTCCCGACGCTCGTGTTTACCGTCTTCCTGTACTACGCCAGCCGACCGATCTATCGACGGCTCGGGCGGCTTCCGCTGCCCGATTCGTTCCTGAATCGAGCCGTCCCCTACCAGAAGCAGGTCCACGCGGCGGCCACGATCTTCTTCTTTCTCCTGCCGTTCGTGGTTCTGGTCGGCTACACGCTCGTCCTCATTGTCCCCGAATTACAGGCGTTCTTCGGCGAGGGCGGCTTGGGCGCGGCGTACCTCGCGCAGTTCCAGGATCTCCAGGGTGGTTCACTGCCGGGGCCGCTCGCCGACCTCGGCTTCACCGATTTGCTGGCAATGGGACCGGCTGAGGTGATCGACCTGTTGCGAAACGCGACAGTCCAGTCGTGGCTGGGGCAAATATCCGATACGCTCATCGGCTCCGTGAGCATGCTTACGGCGCTACTGCTGCGCGTGTTCATCGTATTCGCTGGAACGTACTACCTGCTTACCGACGGACCGCGCCTCGTCGGCTGGTTCCTCGACACCTTCGACGGGTCGGGCGTCCTCAGGGAGTACGCGGCAGCAGTCGACGAGGAACTGTCCTCGATTCTCTTCGGGAACATCCTGAACGCACTGGTGACTGGTGTAATCGGGATTTTCGTGTTCTCGCTGTACAATCTGGTCGCTCCCGGCTCAGTGCAGATTCCGTTTGCACCACTCGTCGGCGCACTCACCGGCATCGGGAGTCTCGTTCCTGTCGTCGGAATGAAAATCGTCTACCTGCCCGTCGCTGCACTGCTTGCGATCTCCGCTGTCGTCACGGGACAAACGGCGGCCCTGGCTTGGGTCGTTCTCTTCCTCACAGTCACGCTGGTCGTCGTCGACACCATCCCGGATTTCCTGATTCGGCCGTACGTCAGCGGCGACCTGACCCACATTGGCCTGTTGATGTTCGCGTACATCTTCGGACCGATCGTGTTCGGATTCTACGGCATCTTCCTTGGCCCGATTCTGCTGGTCCTTGCCGCCCAGTTCTTCCGGATTCTCGTTCCCTACATCATCACGGGCTCAGTCGAAACGACGCAAACGTCGCTCTCCGACTACGACTCCGCGGAGTCGTAACGGGCTATCCGTTCCCGAGTCGAGCGCTGGCGGTCCCGAAGTCGAGACACCGACTGTCTACCGACGAGTCGACTCGGTCGAGCCACCGCAGTTCCATCAGCGAGAGCCGGTAGTGACACGTCGACGGCTCGATCTGTTGCCAGTAGATGTATCGGACGTCGGGTACTGGTTCGGCCTCGTCATAGGCCGCTGGAAGGTCGTGGGTTTCGAGGTCCGACATCGGCACCGGTCCCGGCGTCTCGACGGGTGTGAAGACGACGCCGACGCTACCGAGGAAGGCGACGTTCACGACGAGGACCAGCGCAAGGACGACGCCGAGATTCTGCGCCTGTTGTCGGTCGCGAAGCACCGTCGCGATCATGCCGATACCGATTGCGACGAACGCGAGCCCCGGAATGAGGTCGGTGTAGCCGCCTGTTTCGAAATCGACGAACAGTATCAGAAACGCGAACCACGCTGCGCCGACCGGAATCCACCATTCGGTGCGCCCGGCAACGCCCTCAGTGTCTGTGAAACAGCATCGAGCGGTATGAGCGAGGCCGAGCCCGCCAAGCAAGACGAACGGTGACGCCCATTTAAAGTGGACGACACCGGCGACGAACCGAGCGAGCAACGACGCGTGTTCCTCCGTTTGTAACGGTACGAGGAGAACCTGAACGACCATCTCCGAGGCTGAATGCCAGAGGAGAAACACCGGCATCAACATGACGACGGTAAAGCCGAGACCGCCGGCGACGACACGCTCAAGCGCCCGCGTGTCGCGCCGTTGGATCGCTAGACCGACCACGATCAGCGGGAAGATGGCCCCAGCCTGCCAGTATCCAACACTGGCTGCCGCAGCCACGCCGCTCAGTGCCGGGTAGCCACGCGTGTACAGATATATCGCCAGTAATCCACAGAGAACGAGGAGATATTTCGCTTTGAACCCATACGCCGGCCGGACGGCAAACCCCGGCAACAGGAACATCGACAGGCCAGCCAGCGGCGCAGCGATATCGTCGCCAGTGATGTCATAGACCAGTATCACGACGAGTCCGACGATTGCACACACCGCGCCGCTCATCAGCACCACGCTGAGGAGGTGGAGTCGGTACATATCGCCACCGGACAGCAATGCCAGTATCTCTGTCGTCTCGTAGGACAGCGGGAACTTCGGTTCCCAGGCGTCGACGTACAACCGCCCTCCGCGTGTCAAATACCAGCCGAGATGCTGGAAGATACCAGCGTCGGGTGCCATAGGCGGTCGAGTGGAATCGAGTGTGATTGTCAGGAAAAAGTACAGTTGCGTGCCGACGGCAAACAGTACCGGAAACGCGAGTCGTCTATCGTGGGGATGGAGGGCAAGCGAGCGAAGCAAATCTCTGAGTTGATCTTTGTTTCGTCTGCTCACACGGGCTGTTTGTGTTCAGGAGACCAAAAGTATAGACTAATTTAGAATATATTCAGTAGCCAAAGGCAGCTACTGTTCGCATTACATATACTGCTACCGAAGTTAGGATTGTATTTGTAGATTGATGTGTAGCTCGCAACCCCTTTCAGACACCGTTCATATAAAGGAAGCCTGCAACCGGTCAGAGCCAGCGTTCACGAGTCCTCAGTCGTGATTTGAGCTACAGAGACGTAATACAGCGGTGATACCCGACCGATAATACTACTATGTGAACCTGTACTCATGTGGGTTAAAGTATTCCTACTCGGCAGGACATTGTCTCAGACGCTGTTGGGCGCGAAACACCGAAATCAGGTCCGTATCGGAGTAGCTAGATACCCATATCAGCCCGATTGCAAACCGAACAGCGACGAGGCCGAGACAGGATTTTGTATAGCGAATGCTAATTTATTGATGCCATCCGCCGAACGCGTCGGCCTTTTACCAGTTGGCCCAGTAGAGAACCCTAATGGTCCAGAACGTGGCTTCAGTGATGGCGGAGCTGGAACCCGAGGACTTCCATCTGCTCTCTGGCGTCGAACAGGGGATGCGGTTCTCGGAGTACGTCGCCCGCGAGAAGTTGACCGAATTCTCCCGGCTGACGACGGAGGACGTCGACTACCGGCTCGACCGGTGTGCGGACCGGGGGCTGGTCGAGCGCAAGACCATCCAGTACGAGGGGTTCAAACTCACGTTCGAGGGGTACGACACGCTTGCGCTGCACACCTTTGCCGAGCGCGACACTATCGAAGGAGTTGGGTCGCCGCTGGGCGTCGGCAAGGAAAGCGACGTGTACGAGGCCCAGTCGTACAAACCGGTAGCGCTGAAATACCACCGCGAAGGGTACACCAATTTCCGCGAAGTGATGAAAGAGCGGGAGTACACTGCCGACCGCGACCACGTCTCCTGGCTCTACACCGCCCGGAAGGCCGCCGAACGGGAGTACGATGCCCTCGAAACGCTGTATCCGGACGTATCAGTCCCACAGCCTATCGACACGAACCGCCATGCGATTGTCATGGAGAAGATAGACGGCGTCGAACTCTCCCGAACGAAACTCGAACCGGAACAGGTACTGCCGATTCTGGATCTCGTGCTTGAGGAGATGCAGACGGCCTACCGCGAGGGGTACGTCCACGCGGATATGAGCGAGTACAACGTCTTCGTCACGAACGAGGGTGTCGTCGTCTTCGACTGGCCCCAGGCCGTCCCGACCGACCACGAAAACGCCAGGGAACTGCTAACCCGCGATGTGGAGAACATCGTGAGTTACTTCGAACGAAAGTACCCGCAGGAAATCAGTGACGTGGACAGGGACGCAGTCGCCGAACGGCTGGCGACCGACGCGTTCGAGTCTATTACCGAGTTTACCGAGTAGCGACGTTTTAGCCGCTATGCACCTTCTGTTGGCTGTTCACGGACGAGTCGGAGCTTGGCCGATCGCGGGCTGAATAAACCATATAATGCGATATCAAATCGGTCAAACCGTACTGAACGGGTCGATTCGAGACAGCGGTGAGAGAGGCGGTGTGTTCCGGGTAGCGAAGCTGAGTGCCACGCGACGGACTCGCTGCGTCGGACAGCGGAGTCAACTGTTCCATTTACCGACTTCGCAGATTGGATTAGGCAGTCCTAAAAACCGCAGACGTTTTATATTATTAGGTTGGCCTAAAACATATGGCAGACGACGGTACTGCGTGCGGGGCACAAACGGGGAGAGACCCGCAGAGGACTCGATGGCGAGCGGTGTCGTATCGTCGAGGACGACGTCGGCACCCTTCGCGGGGTAGCGGCGTGCACCGCGGGCCATATCCCGAGGTCCCAGTGGCGAGCAGTTGCTCGACCGCCCGTGCTCTGCCGACACTATTGGGGGGCGTCTGCCTGATGAGTGGCGACAGCGATAGCGGGATATCGGGGGAACCGAACGATGGGTAAACGCCCGCAACGGTCGCGCGCTCGACTATGGACTTGGGCCTACGCGGTGGTCTTCGGGACCGGTGAGCAGTCGACAGGGGAGTCGACGGCCAGTACGCCCGCAGCAAGCGGCGGGGATGGGGCGGATTCGGCGGAGCGATGAGAACGGCACCGGAGTATTTGCTGGCGATCTACATCGCACAGCACCGGGACGACCCGCCAGTCGCACCGGGAGAGTTGGGGGAGATGCTCGATCGGTCTCCGGCGGCGGTGACGGAGATGTGCCAACGACTCGCCGAAGACGGTCTCGTCTCCTACGAGCCCTACGATGGGGTGACGTTAACTGAATCGGGGCGCGAGGAAGCCACAGAGTTACACGAGACGTACGTGACCGTCTCGTGGTTCTTCCGAGGCGTGCTAGATCTCGACGACCACGAGACGGAGGCGATGGAACTGGCCGGTCTGGTCAGTCCGATGGTCGCCGAGCGGTTGGCGGCTACGCTCCCCTGTGACGCCGGGGCGGAGGGTACACGGGAGGTTAGCGATTCAGACTCGACGACCTCCGATGGGGACACTGCGTGAGGGGGCTGTACTGTTCAAGACCTATTTTAGGCCGTGCGAAAAGTTGATAGAATTGATATAGTAAAAATTCGGCTTGCCAAGATTCTGGGTTTTGGCGGCCTAAAAGATGATATTTTAGGCCCCCCAAAAACACCAGTTTTATGATATGTTGGTGCGTAGGTAGAGGTGTCATGAGCGCAGAAGGACTCGAACGACAGACGCGTAACTACTTGAGCAACAACGTCCCGCAGATCCAGCAACACGGCGGCAACTTCGAGGTCCGCGAGGTCGACGAAAGCGCAGGCACAGCCACCGTCGCTATCGGCGGCGCGTGTTCGGGGTGTGGCATCGCTCCGATGACGATGAAGGCAATCGAACAGCGACTCCCCAAGAGCGTCGACGGGCTCGAAGACGTCGAAGTCGTCCGCTCTGGCGGACCGCGCGCCGCGGTCATGCCCTCGAAGACCGACGACATGGAGGAGATGGACGAGTACGAGGATTACAGCCCGCCGTTCTGAGCGCCCGCTCGTATCCGGATCGCAACTGTCGACATTTGCCCGGTACTGACCGGGACTGGGTTTTATTCACACCGGACAGCGTTCGCCGTCGAGGAGAGATCGGTTGACCGGTCGGGCTGCCGTCAGTGTGTGGACGGAGTCAGGTAGCTATCTGCGAGGATTCCGGGGCGAGAATTAGACCGGCAGCGTATTCTCGGGGACCGTGCCGTCGTCGGACCAGCCGCGTGCGTCGTAGTACTCGTCGAGCGCTGCTTCGAACGACGGGAGTTCGTAGGGGAGCGCGTCGTCTGTCCGGTCGAAGCCGCGCTGGTTGTTGAAGTGGCGTTCGAGGGTCACGGTGCGAGCGCCAACGGCCATCAGGTCCTCGAAGTCGGCATCGAAGAGTTGTTCGTAGCGCTCGGGAGTCATGAAGTCCCGCGAGAACTTGCAGACGACGCCGCTGTCGTTCAGCGCCATCAGGTTCTCCCGCTCGACCAGCACGTCGGCTTTCCCGAGCGTCCCCTCCGGAGCCACCGCCTGTTCGTCGGGGACGAGTGGGTACTCGACGGAGTAGAACGTCGCATACATGTGGTCCGCGCCGCGGTTGGCGACGGCGTAGGAGAGTCCCTGGCCGTGAAGGACACGGCCCTCGTGAGCCGCGAAGTCCATCCCCTTGACCGTCCAGTTCTCAACACCGAGGTCGTCGTAACAGCGGTCGATGCCCTCCGCGAGGGTGTCGCCGACACCCTCTCGGTGGGCAATCTTCTCGACAGTCTCGTGAATCAGGTCGGTGTCGCCGAAGGCGTCCTCACTGGCGAGATACGCGGCGACGGTGTTGCCGGCGGAGATGGCGTCCATCCCGAGGCGGTCACAGAGTTCGTTGGACTGCATCACGTCCACGATGTCGTCGACGCCGGAGTTCGACCCGAACGCCATCGCCACCTCGAACTCGGGGCCTTCGGTCTCGACGCCGCGCTCCTTGTCTTGCGTCGGGAGCTTGCAGGCGAACGCGCACGCTGAGCAGGTCCCCTTCTTGTACTTCTTCGATTCGACGGCGTCGCCGTTGATGCCCTCCACGCCCGCGAAGGACTGCTCGGAGAAGTAGTAGGACGGGAGCCCGTCGACCTCGTTGGCGAGGTCCATCACCGAGACGGTTCCCTGCCGTTTCATGATGTGGTCCGCTGTGGCGGCTTCCCGGTGAATGTCCGTCTGTATCGGCGGAACCTCGATGTCCGGTGGGGAATCGCCCGCGAACGTGAGTCCCTTGACGTTTTTCGCGCCCATGACCGCGCCGAGGCCGCCGCGACCGAACGCCCGCTCCCCGCTCGTCATGATGGACGCGAACCGGACCCGGTTCTCGCCGGCCGGGCCGATAACGGCCGTCTGGTCGGCCTCGATACCGTGTTCGGCGTCGAGGTACTCCAGCGTCTCGGGAACGGTCGCGCCGGCGAGGTCGGGGACGGCCTCGAACTCGACGCCGTCGTCCCGAACGTGGAGGATGACGAGTTCGTCGCTCTCGCCGGTGAGTTCGACAGCGCTGTACCCGGTATCGGCGAAGTTCCTGGACATGAACCCGCCGGCGTTCGAGGAGAGCAGTCCGTCAGTCAGCGGTGAGACGCCGGTGCAGTTCATCCGGCCGGTGAAGCTCATCTGGGCGGCCTGCATCGGCCCCGTCGAGAACACCAGTCGGTTCTCCGATCCGAACGGGTCAACGTCGAACGGGATCCGCTCGTGGGCGAGCCGCGTCCCGACGCCGCGACCACCGAGGTACTGTTCGAGGATGCCGTCTATCTCCTCCGTGTTTCTCTCACCCGCTGACAGGTCGACTGTCAGCAGCGGCCCCGTTGAGTATATCATGATTGTTGCTTGACTATCCATGATCTTATCGATTGTGCCATGGGCGACTGTTCAACTGAAGCCGTTCCCACCTCCATCAGGAGGCACTAATAAACCCATAATCGGTGTAATAGCGTTTTACTGTGGTTTCGGTCGCAGTTCATGATATCATGTTTACACTATAAGTATGATCAACAATAACACATATCTTACCCTCCGAGGGATGTGTTCATGTCTCAAGATGCAGATGCCAGCGGAACGCCGACAGTATCGCGACGACGGATGCTTCAGACTACGGGTGCCGCCACACTGGCCGCACTCGCCGGCTGTAACACCGGTACCAACGACGGAGCCAGTAGCGGAGGCGGCGGTGGGGCTCCCGACCCGGTCCGTGAGCGCGTCGACGTCGATGTCGACGAGATTCAGGACGGGGGGACCCTCCGGTTCGGCCTCGGTGCCGGAATCGACTCCTTTGACCCGTCCTACAGCACCAATGCGCCGTCCGGGAACGTCCACGGCCTCGTCTACGAGAGTATCATCACACAGGACGCCGCAGGCACCGTCTATCCCTGGCTAGCGAAGTCCTGGGAACGGGTGGACGTACAGGAAGTCGAGGACGGAGCCTACGAACCGTACATGGTGTCGGCTGATACGGACGACGACGGGAACCTCGTCGCCGACGACCAGATACTCATCCGGAATCAGGAGGCCGGTGAAGTTCTGAGTGTCAACGAGGCCCCCGACGCCGTCGAAGACGGTACCTACGGCATCAAGTACCAGGCCAAACTCCACGAGGGCGTCAAATTCCACAACGGCGAGGAGATGACCGCCGAGAACGTCGCCCGGTCCTACGAGGTCGTCGAGAACTCCTCGATTTCGGCCCAGACGTTCGACTCGTTCCTCTACGCCGAGGTTGTTGATGACTACACGGTCAACATCTACGGGCAAGAGCCCGATGCGGAAGCCGACAACCAGCTCCCGGTCGACGTGTACCCGATGGAGCACATCGAGGAATACCCAGACACGGGCGCGGACCCGCGCAACGACCACACCCCCATCGGGACGGGACCGTACCAGTTCGAATCCTACGAGACCGAGGAACGCGCCGAGTTCAGTTCCTTCGACGACTACTGGCTCGACGACCTCGGCCTCGACGCGCTGGAGTGGTGGGACGGCCCGGACGGCTTCCCGACGAGTCCGGTCGTCGACGAAGTCGTGGTCGCCATCGTGCAGGACAACGCGACCCGTGCCGCGGCGCTCAACAACGGCGAGATCGACCTCACCTACGGGCTCAACACCGGCACGTACGGCGAGTACCGGAGTGCCGAGGACTTCCGGCTCAGCGTGACTAATGCCGGCGCGTACAACTTCCTCCAGTACCCCGTCACCCAGTCACCGTGGGACGACCCGCGCATCCGCCGGGGCGTCAATCAGCTGATTCCCCGTGCCCAGATCGCCGAGAACATCTACAACGGGTATCGGAATCCGGCCTACACGCCGCTACCTGAAATGGCCGCCAAAGCGGGGACGGTGGACTACGAGGCACTCACCAAGGAACTGCGCCCACAGACCGAGCAGAACACCGAGGCGGCGACCGAACTGCTGCAGGAGGCCGTCGACGACCTCGGCGTCGAGACGCCAATCGAGGCCACAATCGAGACGAACGCGACGGACGACCGCCTGCGCGAGGCCGAACTCATCGCGCAGGTGCTGAGCAACACGGAGTTTTTCGACATCAGCGTCGAGGACTTCGAGTTCACAACATTCATCCAGCGCATCCTCGGCTCCGAGTACTACCAGCAGGGCAACATCGTCCTCATCGGCCTCTCGGGGACGTTCAACCCCGGCAGTTTCTACGACGCCGTCAACTCCATCGACAACTTCGGCCAGTGCTGTAACTTCAACCGGATTGACACGCCGGAACTGGACGAAATCGCGACGGAGGCACGGTTCTCCGTCGAGGCCGTCGAAGACTCACAGTTCCGGGGCGAGCAGTACGACAAGGTGTGGCAGGGACTTATCGAGCAGGCCCCGAACAGCTACACTGTCTTCGGGACAAACGTGACGGCGCTGTCGACGGAGTACGTCGGCTACAACACGTACACGTTCTCCAGCAGCATCCTGCCCTACGGCCTCCACGCCCCAGAAGACCAGCAGGTCGCCTATCTGAACCGGGAGTAACCCATGGGCCTCAGACGCTTCATCGCAGTCCGGGTGCTCACGACCATCCCGATACTGTTCGGAGTCTCGGTGTTCACCTTCGCGATGGTCCACCTGACGCCAGGGGACCCGATCGACCAGTTAGTGGCGCTAAACCCCCAGATTTCGGCCGCCGAGGAGGCGGCGATACGCGCCAGATACGGGCTCGACGGCCCGGTGTGGCAGCAGTACTTCACCTGGATAACCAATGTCCTCCAGGGCGATTTCGGGACGGTCATCAACGTCGACCAGCCGGTCGGTCCGTACATTATGGACCGGTTACCACAGACTATCGCACTGGGCCTGTTCGGCTGGGTTATTGCCCTGCTCATCGCGATTCCGACCGGCATCTACGCCGCCGTGAACAAGGACACGCTGGGCGACGACCTCTCGCGGGTGTTCGCGCTGTCGGGCATCTCGCTGCCGAACTTCTGGCTCGGCCTGATGCTCATCCTCGTGTTCGCGCTCTGGCTCGACCTCTGGCCGGTGCTGGCTCCGAACAAACCGCTGTTCTCGCCGGCAATGCTGAAGTATCTCGTCCTCCCGGGCGTCACCATCGGGACGGCGTCGTCGGCCACGCTGATGCGGGTGATGCGGTCGTCGATGGCCGAGGAGATGAACAAGGAGTACGTCACGGCGGCCCGGGCGAAGGGGCTGCCCGAGCGGACGGTCGTGTTGAAACACGTCCTGCGGAACTCGCTCATCTCGGTGACCACCATCGCCGCGTTCCTGACGGCGAGTATCTTCGCCGGCGCTGTCGTCGTCGAATCAGTGTTCGCCTGGCCCGGTCTGGGGCGAGCCTTCGTCAAGGCGATCTCCGGCCGCGAAGTCGACCTCATCATGGCGATCACGCTGTTTACCGGTGTGACGATCATCCTGGCGAACCTGCTCGCAGACATTGTGTACGCGCTGTTAGACCCACGAATTCGCTACGACTGACCAATGAGTACTGAACGAGGACGCATACGCATAACGGGGTTCGACTCCGACCGCGTCGAGTCCCGCGAACCGCTATCCGACTGGACAGAGGAACGAGACACCGAAACCGAGAGTCGCTGGGAGCGCGCCTGGGGCGAGTTCCGTGACAACCGGAGCGCGATGCTCGGGCTCTATATTGTTGCCCTGATGGGAATCCTGGCTGTATTCGCACGCCCAGTGACAATCGCGGGCGTGACAGTCCAGCCCTTCTCGCTGGCCCCCTACGACCCGAGCGCGATTCTGTACGTGCAGGGTCTCGACGTGAGCGCGTACGAGGCCCCGTCGCTGGCCCATCCGTTCGGCACCGACGGCTCCGCCCGGGACGTGTTCTCCCGCGTGCTGTACGGCGGTCGGTTCAGCCTCTCGATTGGCTTCATCGTGGTCTCGATTACCGCCGCCATCGGGCTGGTGTACGGTGCCATTGCGGGCTACTACGGCGGCCGGATCGACGAAGTGATGATGCGGCTGCTCGACCTCATCTTCGCGTTCCCCGGCCTCCTGTTGGCGTTGATTATCGTCGCCGTGCTCGGCAAGGGGTACTGGGAGCTGGTGCTCGCGTTCACCGTGTTCGGCTGGGCCGGCTACGCCCGACTGATACGCGGTGAGATACTGAAAGTCAAGGAAAACGAGTACGTCATGGCCGCGAAGGCGCTGGGCGCGCGTGACCGTCGCGTCATCTTCAGACACGTTGTCCCCAACGCTATCGCGCCGCTGGTCGTTCAGGCCTCGCTCTCCATCGGGACGGTCGTCATCGGCGTGGCGGCGCTTGGCTTCCTCGGCCTCGGCCTCCCGCCCGGGTCCGCCGAGTGGGGGACGATGCTGGACGCAACCCGCGAGACCATCGTCCAGGGACCCGGCGGGACGATTCCCTGGTGGGTCACCGTGTTCCCCGGCGGCGCGATCTTCCTGTTCGTGATGTCGATGAACCTCATCGGTGACGGCATCAACGACGCGCTCAACGCGCAGGAAGGTACTGACGTAGCCACTGGAGGCGAGGTCTGATGTCACTGCTGGAAGTCGAAGACCTCACGGTGAACTTCTACACCGAGGAAGGCGTCGTCACCGCCGTCGACGACCTCTCCTTTCGCATCGACCGCGGCGAGAAGTTCGGCGTCGTCGGCGAGAGCGGCGCGGGCAAGAGCGTCACCGCGCTGTCAGTGATGCGCCTCATCGAGGAACCGGGCCGTATCGAGAGCGGGACGATCCGCTTTGACGGCCAGGACCTCATGGAACTGTCCGACTCAGCGGTGCGGGACGTGCGGGGCAACGACATCGCGATGATATTCCAGGACGCCCAGACCGCGCTGAACCCGGTGTACACCGTCGGTGAGCAGATTTCCGAGGCCATCCGGCACCACCTCGACTACAGCGACGCGGAGGCCCGGGACCGCACGATCCGGCTGCTCGACGACGTTGGCATCCCGGAGCCGGAAGCCAGATACGACGACTACCCCCACGAGTTCTCCGGCGGGATGCAACAGCGGGCCATCATCGCGATGGCGCTGTCCTGTGACCCCGACCTCCTCATCGCCGACGAGCCGACGACGGCGCTGGACGTGACCATCGAGGCGAAGATCCTGGACCGCCTCGACCGCCTCGCCGACGAGTACGACACGGCCATTCAGCTCATCACCCACGACCTCGGCGTCATCGCGGAGATGTGCGACCGGGTGATGGTGATGTACGCCGGCCGCGCCGTCGAGAACGCCCCTGTCGAGGAGCTGTACTACGACCCGAAACACCCCTACACCGTCGGGCTGATGAGCGCCATCCCACGCATCGGCGACCGGCAGGACCGGCTCCAGACGATTCCCGGGACGATGCCGGACCTCGTTGAGGTCCCCTCTGGCTGTAGCTTCCACCCGCGCTGTCCCTTCGCCGAGGAAGCCTGTACGCGCAAACAGCCGCCGCTCGTCGACCCCGAAACCGGCGACGGTGTCGGTCTGTCCGACCGCTCGGCGGCCTGTCTGGCCTACACCGGGGACCTCGATAGCGAACTGGACTACGAAGTCGAAGTGAAAGGGGGCCGGGGGAGTCCGCCAGACGATACCCAGCCCGACCCCCGCGGCGGGCGCACGGACACGGAACCACTCCAGGCCGACTCCGACCCGGTCGGTCTCGACACCGACCTGTTAGACCGCGATGGCCCAGACGACTCGGGAGGGCAACAGGATGGCTAAGACGGCCGATAGCCCGATCCTGGAGGTCGAGAGCCTCACGAAATACTACGAGTCTGGCGGGACCATCGTTGACACCCTGCTGGGCCGGAGTCAGGAGGTGAAAGCCCTGGACGGCGTCGACCTGGAACTCTACCCCGGTGAGACGCTAGGTATCGTCGGCGAGTCCGGCTGTGGCAAGACGACGCTCGCCCAGACGCTGCTGCGGCTCATCGAACCCACGGCCGGCTCAGTCCGCTACAAGGGCGAGGACTTGACGGGGGCTTCTGACGACCGCCTGCGGGCGCTCCGGAAGGACATCCAGTACATCTTCCAAGACCCTTTCGCCAGCCTCAATCCGCGGCTGACGGTCGGCGACATCGTCGGCGAACCGCTGGACATCCACGGGATCGCGGACGGCGAGGAGCGAACCGAGCGTGTCAAAGAGTTGCTTGAGACCGTCGGGCTGAGCCCGCGTCACACACACCGCTACCCCCACGAGTTCTCGGGCGGTCAGCGCCAGCGCATCGGTATCGCCCGCGCGCTCGCCGTCGACCCCGAGGTCATCGTCTGTGACGAACCCGTCTCGGCGCTGGACGTGAGCGTGCAGGCCCAGATTCTGAACCTGCTGGAGGACTTGCAGGACGAATTCGGCCTCTCCTACATCGTCATCGCCCACGACCTCTCTGTCGTCGAGCACATCTCCGACCGCGTGGGCGTCCTGTATCTCGGGGAGTTCGCCGAAGTCGGCCCGACCGAGGACGTGTTCCAGCCGCCGTATCACCCCTACGCCGAGGCGCTGCTGTCGGCCATTCCGGAGCCGGACCCCGGCTGGGAGGGGGACCGTATTTTCCTCTCCGGCGATGTTCCGTCGCCGCTGAACCCCCCGTCGGGCTGTCGGTTCCACACCCGCTGTCCGAAGGTCATCCAGCCCGAAGGCACCGACATGGCCCAGTCCGAGTGGCGGTCACTGATGGACCTGAAACAGCGGCTCCGCAAAGCCGACTCGCTTGAGGCCGTCACCGCCGTGCAAGAGGGCGTCGAGGACGAAGACCTGAGTCAGCTCTCGCGGTCCGCACTCGAAACCCGGGTCCGCGCCGAGTTCGGCCTCCCGGACACGGTCGGCGACCGGGAGGCCGAGGACGTGCTCGCGGCGGCGCTCGACCACCTGCACGACGAGGCCTTCGAGGACGCGCTGGCGGCGATGAACGACGCCTTCAGCTCCCCCTGCGAGCGAACCGACCCCGCGCTGTTCGACGTCGGTGACGACCACCGCATCGCCTGCCTGTTGCACGACGACGAGCGACCGGACACGCCGACGCGGACGGGGTAGCCCCGAGCAACGCTTTTGCGCACGCCAGTCCACAATCCGACAATGCGTCGCATCTACGACTCGGGGGCGCTCCACCGCGACGACGATGAGCCACAGGCACCCACTGAGCGCGGGGCACGGCCACAGGCCGCACGCAGTATCGACGGCGGGGCCTGGAGCGACCGTCTGGTGCCGACGTGGCTCCGCTACCGCGCCGTCTCGGTCGACATCGAGGTCCCACAGCGGTCGTATCCGGCGGGAACCGAGGTGCCGTTCGTCGTGACGATGCAGAACGCGCTTCCGGTGCCGATAACGCTCCCGACGGACTCGCCGCGGCCGTGGACGTGGTACGTCGATGGAGTGCCCGAGGCGTCCCACGTCGATAGCGTGCCCAGCGAGGACGGTAGCCTCCAGTTCGACCGCGGCGAACGAAAGCGGTTCAGGCGACAGTGGGACCGGATGTTCCGGGTCAGCGACGACGAGTGGGAGCCCGCACCGGCCGGGGAGTACACCATCGGCGCAGGGCTGAGCGTGACCGACGCTGCCGAGCGTGGCCTGTACAGCGAGACGACAGTCAGCATCAGCGATCAGTAGAGACGCGAGCAATCGCGCACCGGGCGATGCGGATCAGGATCCGGGAGGGGTCGGTGCAGGTGTGGGAGTCGGCTCTGCTGGTGTTTCAGTCGGGGTTACAGCTTCCTCGTCCGTCCCGAAGCCGCCATCGAAGGTCTCACCGGCATCCGGGTCGGGTGCTTCACCGTCGAGCAGGAACGAAAGCAGGTTCCCGATGAACACCTCGTTGTCGGCGTCGTATATCTCGGAACTGCGTATGAACGTCGAGTCAGTGACGAACACCATGTTGTCGTTGCGGACGACTGTCGCGTACGTGCCGGTGCGACGCGTCTCCAGCGTCCGGGTGCCATCGGCAGCGGTGAACTTCGTCTCGGCATCGCCGTTTACCACCGCGTAGCCGGCGGTGTCGAAGGTGATCGTCTCGACACCGTTGGTCAGTTCGCCGTCGTCGCTTGGCGACGCATAGATGGCCTTGAAGTTGTTGTCGTTGGCCGAATCATCGACATTGTACAGCTGTTCGGACCCCATCCGAACGCCGTAGCGCTCGGTGGCGTTGTTGGCTCCGAACGACACCGTCGTCGTCGACTGGGTGAAGCCGGTCGACAGGCGGGTCTGTGTCGGTTCGGCGAGGACGACGACACGGCCACCGTCGTCTGTGTACTCCTGTAGCGCTTCGCGTTCTTCTTGCGAGTAGCTGCCGAGCGGCTGGACGATGAGCACACCGTCGTACTGGCCCAGCGAATCGGCGAACGAAGCAGTGCCGGCGGTGCCGTACTCAACGGTGTGGCCCGCTTCGAACACGGCCTCGGTAATCGGTTCGAGTTCGGACTCGGACACCTGATTGCCGTGGCCCGTGTCGACGAGTATTCGCTTGTCACTCGCCTCGGAGTCGACCGATATCTCCCCTTCTTCGGGGTCGACAGGGGCATTGACGGCGTCGGGCTGGTACTGCGACGGAGACTGGCCGTCGATCGACTGGCCGTCCGGCGGGCCGGATGACCCCGGATTAACGACTGCGAGGAGGAACGTGCCGCCCAGTATCGCCACGAGAACGACGATAAACACGGCGAGCGGCTTGACGATACGGCCCTCAGTCATTGCGGATCACCGTTGCGTTGTTGTCCTCGGCGGGGATTCCCCAGACGGCGTAGTACTTCACCGGTTCCCGGAACATCGTCTCGCTGTCGTCGGGATGGACGAGATAGGTCACGTTGTTCGCGCCCTGCACGGTTTCAGCGCCGGCAGGGACGATGATGGCGTTGAATTGGGCACCGCCGCTTCCCAGATATGTCACGTCGTACCCGTCGCCCTCGATGTCGCCTGAGAGCGCGGCGGCCCGCTCGATGGCCAGTTCGGAGTCACCGATGCGGTCGGCGAAACCGTTCTGGGTTGCCTGTGCGCCGAGGTACGTGCCGCCGTTGGCGACTTCCTCGCGGGAGACGGTCAGTTGCTCGCCCCGGTGACGCATGACCGTCCCGACGAAGGAGCGCTGGAGCACCTCGATATCCTCTCGGAGGCCGTCCTTGCTTATCTGGGCCTTGTCCGGCCCCGAGCGGACGAACGTCTCGCCCTGCTGTTCGGCCTGCTCGATGAGGCTCAGCGGGGCCTGGACGATGACGCCGATACTCCCGACGTTCGAACTCGGCTTGACCACGATCTCGTCGGCCGGAGCGATGCCGTAATAGCCGCCCGAGGCGGCCGTGCCCTCGACGTAGGCGACGACGGGCATCTCGCTGGCGGTCCGGTTCACGGCGAGGTAGAACTCCTCGCTTGAGTCGACCGGCCCGCCGGGGCTGTCGACCCGGAGGACGACTGCCTCGATTGAGCCGTTGTTCCGTGCTTCGCGGAGGTCCTGCTTGACGGCGTTGACGTTAGCGTCGGTTGTGCCGCCGCGAAGGGTGACGACGGCGACGCTCGGATCGTCGTCGCCACCGCTTGGCACGCCGTTCCAGATGACCGGCGCGAATATCGCGGCGACGACGAGGGCGAGCGTGACTGCGATCACGTACGACGCCGTCATCGCCGAGAACAGTTGTTCTCTCCCAAACATCTATACATCCCGTTCGGACTGCGGGAGTAATAAACCCCGGTCGGCGTCCCCTGTTGCGGTCTGCCGCACTGGACAGGCTGAGAGAGCAGCGACCAACGGTTATTGGGCTCCGAGTCGTGCAACCGGTATGGAAACCCGAGCACTGGGCGACACTGGGCAGGAGAGCACGGTGCTGACGTTCGGCTCGATAGCACTCAACTGGCTCGAACAGGAAGGGGCGAACCAGCTGGTCGAACTCGTGCTGGACCACGGCGTCAACCACTTCGACGTCGCGCCGACCTACGGCGACGCGGAGCTGAAACTGGGGCCGAAGCTCCGCCAGCACCGCGAGGAGATTTTCCTGGGCTGCAAGACCCAGGAGCGCGGGTACGAGGACGCGGCCCGGAAAATCGACCGGTCGCTGGACCGCCTGGGCATCGACACTATCGACCTCTACCAGATTCACGGCCTGGAGTACGAGGACGAACTGGACACCATCACCGCCGACGACGGCGCACTCGATGCGATACGCGAGGCGAAAGCGGCGGGGAAAATCGACCACATCGGGCTGACGAGCCACGGTAATCCCGAACTCATCCTCGACGCCATCGACCGCATCGACGACCTGGAGACGGTGATGTTCCCGCTGAACCCCGTCGTCGCCGGCAAGGACGACAGCGAATACGACTACGAGGCCGTCCTGGACCGCTGCGAGGCGGAGGGCATCGGCACGCTGGGCATCAAGGCCTTCGCGAAGGGGTCGTGGCCGCCGACCGACGAACTGGCCGAGGCCGACCGCCCGTACGCGAACTGGTACGAGCCGGTCGACACGCCGGAAGTCATCCGTGAACGGTTCGACTTCGCCGCCGCCCAGGGGCTCGATACCGTCGTCAGCCCCGGCGACCCGAAGCTCGTGGCGATGGTGCTCGACGCCGCCAGCCGCTCGGAGGGAATGGACGGGGCCCGCCAGCGTGCGCTCATCGAGGAAGCGCGCCACGACGACAGCCCGGTGCCCGAGCAACTGCACCACTGAGCGTGGACGGCGTTCCGGAGACGGTGACGGCCGCCCTCGCCGACCGGCAGGTCGAAGGCCAGGTCTGTCTCGAAGCCGGGGCCGGCGTCGGGAACACGACAGCGGGGCTGCTGGCCCAGGGTGCGGATCGGGTGTACGCGGTGACGAACGACGCCGATCACGCCGCGACGGTCCGCGAGCGCGTCGGCGACGGGAACGCCGACCGGCTTGTCGTCGTCGAGGCCGACCTCCGGGCGACGCCACTCGTGACAGATAGCGTCGATCTGGTCACCGCCCATGGACTCTGTAACGTCCTGCCGCCGACTGCACTGGACGCCGTCGCGGCCGAACTGACGCGGGTCGCAAAACCCGGTGGCCACCTCGTTGTCGACGACTACGCGGTGCCGCCCGCCGATGCGTCTGTCAACCGACTGTTCGCGCTGGAAAACGCCGCTGCCAGAGCCGTCGACGGCCAGCCGGCACTGACGTTCTACCCGCCCGCTGTGCTGGCCGCGGTGTTCGCCGACCACGGTTGGACTGTCGAGCGAAAGAAGACCTTGCTGGAGCCTGTGCCCTGGACCGAGGCGCATTTGGACGCCCACGCGGAGGTGGTGCGTGGGTACGCTGACGACCTTCCAGACGTAGTTGGGGGACCGCTGGCCGCGATGGCCGACGACATAGCTGCTGCTATCGGCTCCGAGCGAACCGGGACGATGTACAGTCTCGCGTTCCGGCTAGCGGAGTGATGAGTTGCTTGTATATTTCGTGACGAGAGTTCGAACAGCCAGAAAGCCCCGAGACGCTGGGCTACTGTGACTCGCTGCGCTCCTCACTACGTTGCGGTGCTTCCGTCGTCTCGTACGCCCAGCGTCTCGCCCCTTTCAGTCCCACCTGTGGCCGGTTGGTCAATCCAGGCTGGGTGGGACTGAAAGGGGCGGCTGGCTGAACGACGGCGGACGACGCAAGCACTGCAACGAACGTAGTGAGTGAAGCGCGCAGCGAGGTCGTTCGAGAGAGCTTTGCTCTCTCGTGATGACGAAAGACGCGACGCGTCTTTCGAACCACCCCCAAGTTCAGCCAGCCGGGGCTTTCTGGCTGTTAGATAATACACTCACTCAAGAAACGAAAAGAGACACAGATTTTCCTGGCAACCGAACGGCTAAGGAAGCGCCGGCCCACGGACAAATATGACGCTCAACCGCCTGTCCGAGTTCGACGCCGAACCGGAAGAGGGTGAAGTCATCGACGGGGAACTGGCAGTGACCGACGACGTGCTGGTGAAGGCGTTCGCGCTGGGGCCGGACGCGACAATCGACCCGCACGAACACGACGACGCGACGAACGTGTTCCACGTCGTCCGTGGCGAGGTGACGGTCCAGCAGGAGGATAGAGAGGAAGCCATCGCCGCGCCGGGGGTCGTGCTGAACGAGCGGGGGCAGGCCCACGGCGCGCACAATCACACCGATGGCGTCGTCGTGCTGACCGCGAGCCTCTGTCCCTTGCCGGGACAGTAAGGGGCTGCCGTCGGAATAACAGAACTGACCGGCCGTTTCCGCACCACGCTTATCGGTGTTGTAGTTCACTGACAAGTCATGGCCGAACCACTGCCGACGAACGGACTCCGCAAAACGGTCGACAGCGGCGGCGTCGCGCTGGGCGTCCTCGACAACACATACAGCCCGACGCTGGTCGAATTCTACGGGGACCTCGGCGTCGACTTCGTCTGGCTCGACTTCGAACACGGCGGGCCGGACCCGTGGGACGCGGCGACCGTCGAGAATCTGCTGCGGGCGGCCGACGGCACCGGGACGGAGCTACTGGTCCGCCTGCCGGATACGGCTCCGACGCTGGTGCGGAAGGCGCTGGACCTTGGGGTCAAGAACGTCTTCCTGCCGCGGGTCGAAACCGCCGACGAAGTCAGGGAAGCCGTCAAATCAGGGCGGTTCCGGTACGACGGCGACCCGGGCGACAGGGGACTGGCCGCGCCCCGAGCGCGTCGCTGGGGCCTGGGCGAGAACTACATCGAGGCCTCGGACGCGGAGACGCTGGTCGGAACCACAATCGAGACGAAGGCGGCGGTGGAGAACATCGACGCGATTCTGGACGTGCCCGATCTCGGCTTCGTGTTCATCGGCCCGTTTGACCTCTCGGTGTCGCTCGGTCATCCGGGCGAAATCGAGCATCCGGAGGTACAGGAGGCGGTGGAGACGGTCCGCTCGGCGGCGGTGGAAGCGGACGTCACCGTCGGCGGCCTCGGGTTCGGGATGGACGACGTGAACGAGAAGGCCCAGTCGGGGTACCAGATACTGCACGTCGGGAGTACGACCGGCGCGGTACAGAACGCTGTGCGCGGATGGCTGGACGATTTCGAAGGGGACCGAAGCTAGGAGAACAAAGGGATAGCGGCCGAATCAGGCGCTCGCACCGGATTCAGCGCCGCTCGTCGCGTCGACGGCGCTGTCGTCGAGTTCCGCTTCGGCTTCCAGCAGTTCGCGGTAGCGCTCGCGGATGGTCACAGTGCTGATGTCCGTGGCCTCGCTGACGGTCTCCTGGGTCATCTCCTCGCCGAGCAGCAGGCCGGCGGCGTAGATGGCCGCGGCGGCGAGGCCGACGGGGCTCTTGCCGCTGTGGACGTTCGCTTCCTTCCCCGCCTCGATAAGCGCACGGGCCTGGCGTTCGAGGGCGTCGTCGGCGTCTAGTTCGGAGATGAACTTGCTGAGGTAGGTCGCGGGGTCCGGCGGGCCGACCTGCAGCGAGAGTTCGCGGTTGAGATAGCGGTACGCGCGGGTGAACTCCATCTCGTCGACGCGGCTGACGACGGCCATATCGTCGAGCGTCTGTGGGAGGTTCGACTGTCTGATTGCGGCGTACAGGGCGGCAGTCGCCATCCCTTCGATGGAGCGACCGGGTAGCATCCCTTCGTCGAGCGCGCGGCGGTAGATGACGCTGGCCGTCTCACGGGCGCTTTCAGGGACACCGAGAGCGCTCCCCATCCGGTCAATCTCGCCAAGCGCCTGCTTGAGGTTGCGCTCGGCGTGGTCGCGGGTGCGGAACCGCTCGTCCCAGGTCCGCAGGCGCTGCATCTTCTCGCGCTGGCGCGTCGACAGGGAGTTGCCGTAGGCGTCCTTGTTCTGCCAGCCGATGTTGGTCGAGAGACCCTTGTCGTGTTTCATCTCCGTCGTCGGGGCACCGACGCGGCGCTTGTTGTCGCGCTCCTGGCTGTCGAAGGCGCGCCACTCCGGGCCGTGGTCGATCTCGTCCTCGTCGACGACGAGGCCGCAGGCTTCACAGACCGTCTCGCCGCGACTGTCGTCGGTGACGAGGCTTCCGCCACAGTCCGGGCAGGCGTGGCCAGTGCTCGCCTCGGACTCGGCCTGTTCGTCCGCACTTTCATCGCGTTCGTCGGGGGAATAGATGCTGCGTGTCGTCATAGTGTGCCTCTGCGAGCGCGTGGGACGCCCGCGGTCGTACCCAATTATAGGGGTGCATCCCCCATGACGACTCGTTTGGCATATGCCGAAACCCTGATAAGTGATAGATAGCTGTTACGTTCGCGCGCCACAGCGCATGACGCCCCTCCGCGGTCATCCTGTGCTGACCTGCGACGCGGCAGTATTCAGGTAGTGCAGTTCGGCCCGGTTCCGGATACGATATCGCCGTTTACACGCCCGAGCGGCCGATGCGGAGGCGTCCGCCCTCGGCGACATCTTCGTCGGCCTGAACTGGCCCCATCGACCGCGTGACGAACGACCGGACGATCCACGCTTCGGCCCGCTGGAGGCGGTACTGGAGCGTCGACCGCGACACGTCGAGCGTCTCGGCGAGTTCGGTGAGCGAAGTATCCCGGGGCGTCCGGTAGTAGCCGTGTTCGACGGCGGCCTCGACGGCGGCCTGTTGCTCCGGCGGGAGCTCCGCCAGCGTCACGGCCTCGTCGACCCAGTACGAGGGCGAGCTAAGCTGCCGGAACTCGACGGTGAGCCCCTCGCGGAGCTCGGATTCCATCTCCTCGAACAGTCCGTCGACGCCGGCGTCGCTGCACAGGAGCAGCCGCCACTCACACCGGCTCCCGCGGCGTTCGGTCTCGACGAGGACACCGCGGCCGACGTGGTCGATGGCCAGCCGCGGAATCGAGTGACAGTCACCGGCTTCCGACCGGTAGCTGTACACCGTCCGGACTCCGGGGTCCGAGCCGATGACCTCGTACGTCCAGTCGGTCTTGCAGTTGCGGGTCCCGATGCACTCGGTACACTGGACCGGGTCGTCGTACACGTCGTCAAGCTGTTCAAGGGCGGTCTCCGGGCCGGCGACCCGTTCGAGCCGCCACATCCCGTCTCGCGTGACGTTGCACGCGATAGTCCGGGAGTGGGTTTCCGGGTAGTCGATGAACACGTCCATCACGGGGTCGACATTCCGTTCGTAGTCGATAGTGAAGATGAACTCTCGCATATACGTCCCGTTGCGTGCCAAGCCGTTTATACGCACTGTCTCATTCGGCGTATGCCAAACAAGCTGTAATTGGTACGGGAGGCCACCGATAGAGTATGTCGTGTCCTGTCTCCGCATCTACTGGCGAATCGCCCGGCGGACCGACCGCCGGCGATACGCCGGACGAGTCCGCATCGCGTATTCGCGGCTATGAACTGCCGACGCACAACTGGCGACACACCGTCATCTACGGAGTCGTGTTCTGGGCGGTCGTGGCCGCTGCGTGGCTCGCCGTCCCGGCCGGCCACCCCTTCCAGTTGGGCGTCACGCTTTCGGGACTGTTTGCGGCCCCGCTGTTGCCGGTCGCGCTCTACTGCGATTACCGGCAGGCCAGGCGCGTCGGCACATGTGACCCCGGGCTTCGCGCGTATCTCTCGAATCTCGTCAGAGATATCAAGACGGCGGTCACGGGTCAGAGCGCCCTCGGCGACCAGCGTCGGGAGTTCATCCGCTGCTGAGCGCGGTCACACCACTCGCCGACAACCGTTTCGACGGTCTTAGCGGTCAACCACGGCCGTATATTTACAGCCAGTCCGTCTCGGGGTCGATCCGGTTCGGTGGCGTCTCACCGGCCAGCGCGGCCTCGACGTTCGCGGCGACGGCGGCGTTGAGGTCGTCGCGGGCTTCCTCGGAGTACCAGGCCGCGTGAGGCGTAACGATGCAGTTGTCAAGGCCGACCAGCGGGTGGTCCGCCGTCGGCGGTTCCTCGGCCAGCACGTCGAGGCCGGCGGCCGCAATCGTCCCGTCGTCCAGCGCCGCCCGAAGCGCTCCCTCGTCGACGAGGCCGCCGCGGCCGGTGTTGACGAGGACGGTGTGGTCGCGCATTGCCGCGAGCGCGTCAGCGTCTATCATCTCCGCCGTGCTCTCGGTCAACGGCGCGTGGAGGGAGACGTAGTCGGCCCGCTCGTACAGCGTCTCAAGCGTGACCTTCTCGACATCGGCTTCGGCCATCTCCTCGGCGTCGACGTACGGGTCGTAGGCGATGACGTCGATGTCGAACCCTCGCAGTTGGTCGCGCACTCGTCTCGCGATGGGGCCGAAGGAAACGAGACCGAGCGTCTGGTCGCGGACGCGGTGTACCGGTCGGGTCCGCTCCCAGCCCCACCCGCCGTCGCGAACGTCGCGGTCGTAGGCCGTGAGTGTCCGAACGCAGTCAAGCAGGAGCGTCACCGTGTGGGTCGCGACCTCGTCCGTGCAGTACTCGGGGACGTTCGTGACGGCTACGCCGTTGTCCGCTGCCGCGGACACGTCGATGTTGTCGATACCGACACCCGCTCGCGCGACGATCTGGAGGTCGTCCAGCGCGTCGAGCACCGCAGCGGTGACCGGCGTGTTCACGTCCACAACGAGCGCCGCTGCACCGGCGGCAGCGTCCCGGACCGCGTCCTCGTCGTCTGTCTCCGCGACAACGACATCGGCGTCGAGTTCCGCCCGCAGTCGGTCGACAGCTATCATCGGGTCATCGCTTGCGACCACACGTTCCATACGCGGAGTCATGGACTGGGACGGTAAAACGGGTCGAAGTCGTTCCCATCGAATAGGAATTCGAGGTCGATGATAGATTCAATACAACGAATAAATCAGTTGCTCGTTCGATTCACGCGGTCCGAGCGCTGTGATTTAAGCCACTCGACCGCCAACCCAGCGGTATGCAAATCGAGCTGCGGTTTTTCGCCAACTTCCGGGAAGCCGTGGGGCAGAAAACGGTTCAGCGCGAGTACGAAAACGACCTGCAGGCGGGTGACGTGCTCCGACAGCTCTCCGAGGAGTTCACCGAGATGGACCTGTTCGAGGACGGCGAACTGCGGGAGTACCTGACGATTCTTCGGAACGGGACGGACATCGCTCATCTCGACGGAGAGGAGACGGCGCTGGAAGACGGGGACGAACTCAGCGTGTTCCCGCCAGTTGCCGGGGGGTAGAACGGCCCGGCGGAGCAGGCGGGGACTCGAATCAGCAACAGAAAATAAACGGGAACATCAATCCGACGCGGTCGCCGGCTTCTAATTCTGTGTCCAGTCCATCGAGGTGTTCGTTGAACTCGCCGTTGACCGCCACTCGCGCGTAGCATCTGGTCTGCTCGCCTTCGGGGTTTTTCGCCCAGTCGCCCGGCAAGTCCGCCATCTCCGGGGCCCAACCCTCGGTGGTGGCGTCGGCTTCGGTCTCCGCGATGAGCATATCGCCCACGTCGTACTCCTGAAAGAACGCGTCGAGGAAGTCACGTAGCGTGTTCCCTTCGAACGTGTATGACAGCGCCGGTTCGCCGACGACCCGGCGGACGTGGCCGGTACACCTGACCTCGACAGTGGTCAGGTCCGGTGCCGACGACTGTCGCTCTACTGTCTCACTGCTCATACATGCGCTATGACCCGCCGACACAAATCAGTAGAGACGAACATGTTCGCCCATCGCTGGGGTTTATTTGCGGCGAACTCTGTGTGGCGATATGGACAATATCGAACTGGGGATTCCGCCCGGAATTGTCGACTCGCTGCCGCCGGACAGCGAGGACACGAAACGCGACATGGAACAGGCCGTTGGTGGCTGGGAGCGGGAGCTCAACGCCGCGCTCAATACCGAAGAGCCGGCCAGCGCTGTCGTCGACCACATCGAGCAGTTCGAGAGCCGGTGGGAGGCCTACGACGAATACGTCGTCGAACTCCGAGCCTGGGGCCAGTCACCCATCTACGCGATGGCCTGGCGCGACCTGCACGCCGCCGTCATTGCCCAGATTTACGACCACGCCGATCTGGATGAGCGCATCAACCGCGAGCGCAACGCCCGCATCGTCGACGACGGTATCCGGCCGGGATAGAGTGTATCCGTCCGGGGTAGGCCGTCGCCGTCCGGGAGAGGGGAGCCATCCGGGATAGCGCGGTTGTGGCAAACGAGCGCCGGACCGCCGATAAGTTTAGACGACCGCACCCGTAACGACCACGTAATGGAGCGTGAACGGAGTTTTCGCGGCATCTCGGCACGGGCTGCTATCGGCTATCTGGAGAACCTGGGCGGCGAGCAACGCGGCGACGCGACCGTCGAAGGTGACGGCTGGGCAGCAACGCTCTCCGAGGAAAAAGTCGCTATCGGGCCGAGCCTCCAGCTCAACGAGGTGACAATCCAGTTCGACGGCGAGCCGGAGACGCTGGAGCCGCTCATCGAGAAGTTCGCACAGAAAGCGATGCGGGCGGGCGGCTGACCGGGGCGCGATGGCCGACCCGTCGTACCCCATCGAGGGGCAGATCGTCCTGCTGGCCGGCACACAGGCCAGCGTGCCGCTCGACCAGCTCCCTGACCTGCTCGGACGGGTCCAGACGTATCTCCGGGCGAACCGTGCGAGCTACGACAGGAAATACGAGCGCATCAGCGGCCCCAGAGAGGCCGATTACGTCTGTGCCGAGTCGGGCCGCTGGGACAGTATCGGTACAGAACTCGGGCTGAGCGACCGCGAGCGGGACGCGGTTCGGCGGGCTCACGCCGCCCAGTTCGAGCGCGACGGCCGGCGGCTGGACAGAAGCGAGGAGTTCGAGACGACGCTCGAAATCAGGGACGTGCTGGCGGTCAGCTCCGAACCGTAATCGTCTCCAGCACGCGCTGGGAGAAGTCCGTCTCCGAGAGATCGCCGTTTTCGAGGGCATCGATCCACTCGCTGTCGACTGACCATTCGCCGAGTTCGGTGTCTTCGAGGTCCGTCACCGTCGCCTCGATGTCGACCCCGGACCAGTCATCGGCGTGCAGGTCCCGGAAGACGTTGATGACGCGGCCGATTTCCCGGTGGGGAATAACGGCCGCCTCGTCGGCCGAAATCGACTCGTAGGTGAGCCGGTACGTCTCGCCCTCGTCGTCGAACTCGGTGACGTACACGCCGTGGCTGGTCAGTCGGGACTCTACCTGGAATTCGAAGTCGTCGATATCTGCCTTGCGCATTAGAGAACTGAAGTGTGTTCGGCTGCCGGGGCTGTCTCAGTCGTCGCTCGGTGCCGCTGCGCCACCGGAGCTGACGCCGGTTCCGGGACCGATGTCGATGCCAAGTTCATCGAGTTTCTCGTCGGGAACGACACCGTTCTCCCAGTCACGCACCTCGTAGTACTCGTCTTTCATCTTCGAGAGTTCCGCGAGTTCGCCCTCGGAACCGCCCTGTGCCGGCATCGCGTGCTCGTCGCCCTCCACGAACCGGTTTGGCAGGTCGTCGTCGGACCCGTCGAAGCCCGCGAGGTTGTTGTAGTACCGTTCGAGGTTGTAGACGCGCTCGCCGGCCTCCATCAGTTCCTCCTCGCTCACGTCCAGCCCAGTCATGCCGTTGTACTGCAGGACGTACTCCTCGATGCCTTCGGCGAAGGCGTTGAACTTGCAGATGTCGAAGGAGTCGCTGATAGCGTGCAGGTCCTGGAAGGTGGCACACAGCTCGCCTTTGCCCTCCCACTCTCGCGGGTCGACCTTCTCCGGGATGCCGAGAATCTCAGCCGCCGGCGTGTAGCCGCGCAGGTGACACGCGCCGCGGTTCGAGGTCGCGTACCCGATTGCCATCCCCTTCATACAGCGCGGGTCGTAAGCCGCCATCGTCTGGCCCTTGACCGCCAGCGAGTTGGTGTGGGCATCGAACTCCTCTGCGAGGTGGTCCGGCCCCTCAGCGAGATGGTCCGCGAGTTCCGTCTCGCGGTGGGCGATCATCTCGATCATGTCGATCATCGTCTCGGCGTCGCCCCAGTCCAGGCCGTCGCCGAGCTCGTCGAGTTTGCCCTCCTCGGTCATCTCCATCGCCATCGCCATGGTGTTGCCAACGTCGATGGTGTCGACGCCGACGTCGTTACACCGGTCGAGCATCACGGCGATCTTGTCGCGTTCGACGTGGCCGGAGTTCGGGCCGAGCGCCCACGCGGACTCGTACTCGTAGGACTCCGTGCGGACGTTCATCTCCTCGCCCTTGTGCATCGCCTGCACCTCGACTTCCTTCTTGCAGGCGACCGGACAGGAGTGACAGGTCGGCTCGTCGACCAGGATGTTCTCCCGGACGTTCTCGCCGGAGACGTTCTCCGAATCCATAATGCGCTCGCCGTCGCCTTCGGCGTCCGAGTACGAGCGCGTCGAAGAGTACTTCGCGTTCTTCGTCGGGAGGCCGTCCATCTCTTCGGTGAGGTTCATCAGGACGTTCGTGCCGTACATCGAGAGTCCGCCCTCGTTGGGTGCGGTCACGTCGGACTCCTGGATGACCTGCATCGCCTGCTTGTGACCCTCCTGGAACGTCTCCTGATCCTTCGGCTTGGGCATCCGCGTCCCGGATTTCACGACGACGGCTTTGAGGTTCTTGTTGCCCATCACGCAGCCGGTGCCGCCGCGGCCCGACGCGCGGTCGTCTTCGTTGATGATACAGGCGTACTTGACCTCGTTTTCACCGCCCTGTCCGATGGCCATCACCGAGAGGTTCTTGCCCAGCGAGCCGCCCTCGATCTCGCCTTCGAGGTCGTCGATGGTGTCGTGGACGCCCTGCCCCCAGAGGTGCGAGGCGTCGCGCAGTTCCACTTCGCCGTCTTCGACGAGCGCATACACCGGCTCGTCGGCCTGGCCCTCGAAGAGGAGTCCGTCGAAGCCTGACCACTTGAGCCGCGCTCCGGACCAGCCGCCGTGGTGTGAATCAGTGACCGTCCCCGTCAGCGGCGATTTCGTACAGATGGCGATACGGCCGCTCATCGTCACCTGTGTCCCCGTCAGCGGCCCGTTCATGAACGCCAGCAGGTTGTCCGGACCCAGCGGGTCCACGTCCGGTCCCTGATCGAAGACGTACTTCACGCCGAGCCCGCGTGCACCGATGTACTTTTTCGCGTCTTCCTCGTCGATACCTTCGTAGGCTACGTCCCCGTCCCCGAGGTCGATTCGCGCTACATGGTCCTGAAAGCCACCAAGGTCTGTCATGGTAATACATGACTCTCCGGCTGGGAACAACTTAACGATTTGTGTTGCTAAACCACAGATATCCGACGTTTTCAGCGGTCGCGTCCCTGCGTGAGCGGGTCACATCCGCGAGTCTGGTCCGAACCGTTTAAGACTCCGAACGGCAAACTCCGGGTAACTCGCTGGACGACGGGCACCAGCGGGCACCTGCGTGTGCAGGTCGGGATGTGAGTCGCGCCGAGCGCGACTTGAACCACGCAACGCCCGTGGTGAATACATATGGCACGAAGCGCATATTCGTACATTCGAGACGCCTGGAAGAACCCGGGCGACGGACAGCTCGCAGAACTACAGTGGCAGCGCCAGCAGGAGTGGCGCGACGAAGGGGCCGTCGAGCGCATCGAGCGCCCGACCCGCCTCGACAAGGCCCGCTCGCAGGGCTACAAGGCGAAACAGGGCGTCGTCGTCGCCCGCGTCTCCGTCCGCAAGGGCGGCGCACGCAAGCGCCGACACAAGGCCGGTCGCCGGTCCAAGCGCCAGGGCGTCACGCGCATCACCCGCCGGAAGGACATCCAGCGCGTCGCCGAGGAACGCGCCTCCCGCACTTTCCCGAACCTGCGCGTGCTCAACAGCTACTCCGTCGGTCAGGACGGCCGACAGAAGTGGCACGAAGTCATCCTCATCGACCCGAACCACCCGGCCATCCAGAACGACGACGACCTGTCGTGGATCTGTGCCGACGACCAGGCCGACCGCGTCTTCCGCGGTCTGACCGGTGCCGGCCGCCGCAACCGCGGCCTCAGCGGTAAGGGCAAAGGGAGCGAGAAGACCCGCCCGTCGCTGCGCAGCAACCGCGGCAAGGGCAAGTAACCCACCTTTTTCGGCCTCGGGTACGGAGGTGCACCACTCGGCGCAAAAACGTGGTCCTCGTGAGCGAAGCGAGCGAGGTGGTTCGAGACGGCATTGCCGTCTCGTCATGCCGGAAATCTTCGATTTCCGAGCAGCTCGAAAGACGAGCGAGCAACGCGAGTCTTTCGGTGGCGAAAAAGGCCGAACGCTCGCTCCGCTCGCGCGGATGTCCACCGTGATTTTCGACTTCAGTTCTTCCAGACATCCGGTCCTAGTGCCGTCTAGAGAGGGAGCCGACTACGCCCAGACACCCTGTTCGCGGTCCATGATACTAACGACCACGACGTGGGGGAGTGTGACGACGGCGATAAACACCAGATACAGCGCGACCCACTCCGGAACGGACCCCGGCGGGTTCGGGACGAGGAAGTACAGCCCGGCGAGCAGGGCGAGCGAAGCGGCGGTCAGCGGTGCGGCGTCGCGAGCGAACCGCGCCAGGGCGGCTGTCGGGTCGCGGTTTTCGAGCGCGGCAGTGGCGTCGTCGTCGACCAGCAGGAGGCGGGCGACGTGGCGCAGCGAGTGCCACAGACAGAAGTAGACGCCGATGGCGAGCACCGGCGGGACGAGGGCGAAGTACGCGAGCAGGCCCAGTGTCTCACCTGCGTCGAGCAGCCACGGCCGGCGGGCGTCGGCGCGGGCGAAGCCAACGGCCAGCGTCAGGAGGGCGAGGGCGCCGTAGGCGACGGCGAGCGCGGTTCGGATGTCGGCCCGGAACGCCCAGCCGATGGCGGCCACGGCGTCAGGTGCGAACAGCGAGACGAGATTCGTCGCGACGCGGCGGTACCAGTCGGGGAACGCGAGCAGCGGGACTAGCATCGGCAGGCCGCCGCGGACGAGGACGGTTCCGATTCGTTGCGGAAGGGTTCGGAGGTGGTCGGCGTCGGCCAGCGCACGCAGCGCGTACAGGTCGCCCTGCCCCCAGTGGAACCACGTCACGGCGATGAAGAGGACGAACGCCGCCGCGGGCGCGAGGAACCAGGCGACGGCGTAGGTTCCGCCGACGACGCCGTAGAGCGCGAACACGCGGGCGATAGCCCGCCAGTCCGGGCGCTTGCCGCGGGTGCGTGCGACCGCGAGGTGGTCGACCGCACCGTGGGGGAGGCCGAGCAGAACGGCACTGACGACCAGCGGGGCGTACTGGAGCGCGGGCGGTATCGAGACCCCGGCGAGGAACGGAGCAACGACGGCGAGGCTGGCGATCCAGCCGGGAACCAGTGCGACCCGGTAGCGAACCGACGGCTCGACAGTACTGCGGCGGCTCATTCCCATCTGTCCCGAAGCCAGATGTAGAGCACGACTCCCTGCACGACGAACAGCGTCGTCAGGAAGAAGAACACCGCCTCCTCGATGGGCAGGTCGAGCAGGGGAATCGTGTAGCCGGTCGTGTACTGTTTCGAGAGGGTCCAGACGCCGAGTCGGATGGCGACGCTGTCGATACCGCAGAGATAGGCCGCCGGAACCAGTGTCGCGCCGCCGACGGTCCGCCACTCCTTGGCGAGGAACTGCCAGCCGAAGGCCCACTGAATGGCGAGAATCGGCCCGCTCCAGACCAGCAGCGACCCGAGGTACAGTCCCGAGTCGGAGCGCAGGAGCACGAGGCCGGACAGAACGACGACGAGCGCAGCGGCGAGTCCAACGAGCCGCGTCCGCATCGGCGTGGCTAGCTGGCGCTCAGTGTCCACCCGAAACCGGGCTACCCACAGCCCCACCATCGCGGTCTGCAGAACGAAAAAGAGGTACTCGCCGAGGGGAATCGACCAGAACCGCACCAGTACGGCGCCGTCGCCGTACCACCAGACGCCGCGTCGGATGAGCTCGCCGTCCCACGGCGTCGTGTAGACGAGCGCCAAGCCTGTGAGGATAGCCGTTGCTGTGAGTACGTCCCGGCGGCTGCCGAGGCGGTAGGTGGCCGTCAGCACCAGTGCGGCCACGACCGGGACCACGAACAGGGCGTGGAACTGGAGATACGTGGGCGTGGGCAACATTAGTTCAGGTGCGACACTGGGTCAGCGACGACGCCCGACGCGCGGGTGTCATCCACGCCACGTAGGCTGCCCGTGGCTGTGAGCGTCTGTCGGCGTCTCACCGGGGCCGCGCTCGGACACCGCGCTCACGGTGTAAAACGTCGCTTCGGGGTCACCGTTGCGCCGCCAGTGCCACCACGTGCGGGCGAGGAGCCAGAGCCGGCGGCGGCGGGTGAGATCCGGCGTCTCCGTCAGCACGTCGTAACCGCGGTCGCGAATGAGCCGGTGGTGGTCAGCGTACAGGACTGCGGCCAGCAACACGCCGAACTGGCAGTCTTCCGGCAGGTACCGAATACCGGCGACGCCCTCGCGATACAGTTCGTCGGTCCGGGCCAGTTCCTCCTGCATCACGGCGCGAAACGCATCGTCGACTTCAGCGTCGGCCAGTTGCTCCTCAGTGACGCCGTGGCGCTCCAGCGTCTCCTGTGGGAGATACACCCGGCCGTAGTCGTGAATGTCCTCGCGGACGTCCCGAAGGAAGTTCGAAAGCTGAAACGCTTCGGCCAGTGCCGTCGCGTGGGGCAGGGCCGCTTCCTTCTGTGGCGGGTCCATCACCTCGGTCATCATGTGGCCGACGGCGACGGCGGAGCCGCCCATGTACTCACGGAGGTCCTCGAACGTCTCGTAGCGGGCCTGTGCGATGTCCATTTCCATCGCATCGATGAAGACGTTGATAGTCTCCTCGGAGATGTCGTGTCGGTCGGCCAGGTCCTGAAACGCCGCCATGACCGCTTCGTGGTCAGTTTCTTCCGGGTCGATGTTCCCGAGCGCGGCCTCACGAATTACCTCCAGTTGCTCGTGCTGGACGGTCGGCGGCGGTCCGTCCGTCTGGTCGACGACCTCGTCCGCGACCCGGAAGAACGCGTACATGACGTACGTCGGGTGGCGGATACGCTCCGGAAGCAGACGCGTTGCAAGGTGAAACGTCCGTCCGGTCTCCTGTTGTATCGATTTGCTGGTTTGGATGTTATCGGAGTGCATTGAAAGTTATCGGGCGGTCATTCGGTGGCCAATGCGTCGCGCGCTTGTCGGCAGGCTGTCCGTAATAGTCCGGTCGACCCGTGAGTGCGCCGCTATCACGGGGGTCTGTGTCCCGTCGATTGGTCGGCGACAAACAGGACACTGGTTCCGTGTCACTACATGAATATACGGTTGTTGTCGGGATAAGCGGACTACCAAACTGCTTCGGGAATCGCGTCAGGAGTCCACCGCCGGCGAAGGGGTTCGCAATCACGGTTTACCAGTTTTCGAACACTTCTTCCAATAACTTTCGCTCACCTGCACGGAGGTGCTGATGGAACGTCGACGGGCAGATGTCCATCGACTCGGCCAGTTGCTCGCCGGACACGTCGCGTGGCCAGTCGAAGAAGCCGCCGAGAAACCCCTTTCGGAGCGCCGTTAGCTGGCGGTTGGTCAACCGCTCCTCGACGTTCGCGATGAAGGCCTGTCGGGAGACGGGCGGTTCGTCCCGTTCTCGCACGGAGAGCAGTTCCGTCTCCGGATACTGGTTTCGGACCTGCTCGACCACGCTACGGGTCTCCATCGACGCCGGGAGCGCGACGGTAACCGTCGCCTTCCCGGGTTCGACCAGAATATCGCCCGTCTGGGCGCCACGGTCGGCAACGACCGAGACGACCGGTGGGTCCGAGACGGTAAATTCGAACAGCGCCGACGAGTCCGCCGTCGAGACGTGCGAAACGCCCGATACCTGCGGGTGGTCCGCAGCGACAGCACAGACCGCCGATGGGTCGTCCGTCTCGACGAGGAAGAACATCACCGTCTCTTCACCGTCGGGGACGCTCCCGCCGTACTCCATCGAACAGCCGAGTTCGCTCGCCACGTCGATGTAGAACACCTCGGGGTCGGTGACCTGCAGTTCGAGTTCGGTGACGTTGTCGGCGGTCAACAGCCGGCTGGTCTCGCGGGCGTCGATGGCCGCCGCGGTCGCCCGCCCGATGGTCCCCAGTACGGCCTGTTCGCGAGGGTCGAACACGTCGTCGCTGTCGGCGTAGACGGTGAGGACGCCGTACAGCGACTCGCCGGAGACGAGCGGGACTGCCGCGACCGACGCAACGTCGGAGTCGGCGAGTCGGCTGTGTTGCTCGTCGATGTCACCGGTCACGACTTGCATCTCCTCGGTGCGGGCCGCCTCCGCAACCGGGTCATCGGCGTCCAGCGGGATGGACAGCGACGTCGGGTGGTCGGCGGAGAGGGCTGTCGACGACAGCGTCTCGTCGCGGAGATCGAGTTCTGACACCCAGGCGAACTGGTAGGAGTCGACCTCGGCCAGCCGGTCACAGACGGTCTGCTGGATGGCCTCGCGCGAGTCGACGGTCAGTACGTCGCCCATCACCGCTTTCAGCAGCCCGTCGACCCGGTCAACGAGTTGCTTGAGGTTCTGGCGCTCGGCCTTGAGCTCCTCGCTGCGGCGCTCGGCTGCCAGTTCAGCGAGCTTCCGCTGGGTGATATCGATGTGTGCGACGACTGCGCTCCCGGCCTCGTCGTCGGGCAGCGGTGCGACCCGCATCAGAAACCACTGCTTCTCCTCCGGGGAGTGACACGGGTACTCCATCGTGAACAGGTCCTGCTCACCGTCGATGACCGACTCGATGCCGCCGAGTGCCTGCCCGGCGTACTCGTCGGCGTCGATGTCGGTCGTCGCGAAGTAGTTCGTCCCCTCCATCTCCCCATCCTCGTCGCCCGCGAACTCACGCCAGGCGCGGTTGGTAAACAGAATCGTCCCCTCGTCGTCGAGGACAGCGATATTGATGGGTAGCGTGTCCAACGTCGAGTGAGCGAGTGTCTCTGGTGGCTTCATTCAGTGTCCCTGGCTCCGAATAGCCGATACCCTGTGTAGTGGCGGCGGGTGAATAAACGTGTGGCCCGGAACGGGGAACTGTTGCCTGTGCGGAAAGCTCTAAGCGCTGTCAGTCGCAACTGGTTCGTATGTTCGGGTCCCGGAGTTCCCGGGGGGTGTCAGTCACCTGCATCGCGTGTGGGGAGTCCGTCCCACGGTCCGAGGCCCGCGAGTACGACAAACACGGCGACCGGTGGGACCGCCGGAACAAGACGTTCGAGCACCTCTGTAAAGCCTGTTTTGCCGACCTGTGCCAGCAGCCGCGGGACGGCCTCGAAACGACGCTTGACGCCGCCGGGGCCGGCGAGACCGACCAAGAGACCTTCCTGCGACGGTTCCGAGAACTCTCCGAGGGCGACACGCACAGGGAATGAGACGCGGAAGTCACGGCCCAGTCCCACCCCGACAGCCCTAACTACGCCCTGTTCGTACCGGGTGACATGACTACAGAGGACGCGCAAGCGGCCGCCGGGACCGCCGAGGGGCAAGGCCCCGTCGAGATCGACCCGGAGATGGCCCGCCATCTGGAGAACAAGCGCGAGGAACTGTTCGAGAAGTTCGGCATCCCCGACGAGTTCCCGCCCGAGGTACTGGAGGAGGCCAAAGAGCGCACGCAGGGCGTCCAGGCCGAAATCGAGGACGAGGTCGACGAACGCGAAGACCTCCGGGAGATGACGACCTGGACGACCGACCCCATCGACGCCCAGGACTTCGACGACGCCATCTCCATCGAGGAGCGCGAGGACGAGATCGTCCTCTGGGTCCACATCGCCGACGTGACCCACTACGTCAACCCCGACACGAAGATGTGGGAGCAGGCCGTCGAGCGCGGGAACACCGTCTACCTCCCGGCCTACACCGTCCACATGCTGCCGCCCGTCCTCGCCGAGACCGTCTGTTCGCTGGTCCCCAACGAGGACCGCCTGGCCCACACCGTCGAGATGCACCTCGACAAGGAGAACCTCGGCTACGAGGAGATCAACATCTACAAGTCCGTCATCCGCTCGGACGCTCGCCTGACCTACACCGAGGCCGAGCGCCTGCTGGACGAGCCGGAGACCGCAGAAGACGTGCTGGAAGACCAGAGCGTCGACCTCGCGGAGAAAACCGAGCGCGTCTGGGAACTGGCCGACCGGATGCACGAGCAGCGCAAGGAGGAGGGCTCGCTCGTCCTCAACCCCGCCCGGGACCGCGCCCACACCATCATCGAGGAGTGTATGCTGAAGGCTAACAAGGCCGTCACGCACGAGCTGATGTGGAACCGCGGCGTCGAGGCGATGTACCGCGTCCACCCGCAGCCCAGCCCCGACGAATGGGACGAGGCGCTGGTCGAGATTCAGGAACTCGACGGCGTCTCCATCCCGGGTGACGCCTGGGACGACCCACGCAAGGCCGTCAACGCCACGCTCGAACAGGCCCCCGGTCGCCAACTCGACAAGATTCAGTGGGCCGTGATGAAGGTCATGCCACGCGCGAAGTACATGAACGACCCCTTCGGCGGCCACCACGCCCTGAACTTCGAGATTTACGGCCACTTCACCTCGCCGATCCGCCGCCTGTCGGACCTCATCAACCACTGGATCGTCTACACCAACGACGTGCCCGAGGACCTCGTCGCGCTGTGTGACCGCGCCAGCGACCGCCAGAAGGACGCCGAGCAGTGCGAGCGCGAGTACAAGAACTTCCTGCAGGAGGTCGGTCTGGACCCGTCAGCGGTCAACAACCGCGGTATCGAAGTCGTCGAGAATCCTGATGACGATGGCGAGGATGAAGACGCTGAAGCCGATGCCGCCGACGCAGCCGTTGAAGAGTAACGGCTAGCTAAAGTATCGGGTTCTGTTGTGCAGCTACGGCCGTCGGGAGCCAGAAAGCCCCGGCTGGGTGGGACTGAAAGGGGCCGTGCTATCGGCGAACTCCGACGACGCAAGCACGCGAAGCGCGCGCAGCGAGGCGCAGGAGCCGATAGCGCGGGGGCTTTCTGGCTGTTCAAATATCACCACAAAGCCGTAGCAGCACCAAACAACCATCCCAGAGAGTCGCACATAGCAACAGCAAGACCTTTTCACAGTCGGTACGGCACTGCCCGTATGTGCCCTCCAGCACCCGCAATCGTCACCGAGGGGTTGACGAAGCGCTACAGTGGGGTCTCGGCGATAGCGGACCTCGACCTCACGGTCCCGCGTGGGAGCGTCTTCGGCTTCCTCGGCCCCAACGGCGCGGGTAAGACCTCGACGATTCGCATCCTGACGACGTTGACGAACCCAACAAGCGGCACCGCGCGGGTCGCCGGTGAGTCGGTCGCCGACCGCGCAGCGGTGGTCGAACACATCGGCTTCCTGCCGGAGGAGCCGCCGCTGTACGACGAACTCACCGGCCGCGAGCAGCTGGAGTACGTCGCCGGCCTGCGCGGGCACGAGGACTGGGGCCGCGTGGAATCGCTGCTCGACCGGTTCGACCTCGACGAGGACGCCGACCGGCGCGTCGAGACGTACTCGAAGGGGATGAAACAGAAGCTCGGGCTGGTCCAGGCGCTGTTGCACGAGCCGGAGGTTCTCTTTCTGGACGAACCGACCTCGGGGCTGGACCCGCGGGCCGCCCGGACAGTGCGTGACACCATCAGCGAAGTCGCGGCCGCTGACACGACGGTCTTTCTCTCGACGCACATCCTGCCCGTCGTCGAGGAGTTGGCCGACACCGTCGGCGTCCTGTACGACGGCGACCTCGTCGCGGAGGGGTCTCCCGATGAACTGACCGACAGCGTCGAGTCCGGGAGCACGCTCGAAGACGTGTTCCTCGACGTGACCAGCGAGCACCCGGGAGAGCGATGAGACGGCCGAGCGGACGACGGACACGACTGATCGCGCGGACGGAACTGCGGCGTACCTGGCGCAAGCTCAAGGGGACAACACGCGGCGCACTCATATTCCTCGGCGGCGGGCTGGGCATCAGCATATACAGTCTCGCTATCGGCGCAGGGGCGTTCTTTTTCGGCGGTGCCCTGGCCGACAGCGACCCCCACACGGTCAGGCTTGCGACGACGGCGGGTATCGTCGGACTGCTCGGACTCGTCGGCTTCTTCACGCTTCAGCACACGGTGAAATCGGCCGGTGAGCCCGACGCCGCCGACGGCCTGCTGACGACGGTGCCCTATGAGGACGCGGCGGCCGGGCTGCTCGCCGCTGAGGTCGGTCGCGTGTCTCTCGCGCTCGCCATTCCGATTCTGGCACTGGTGGGCGGGCTTGCAGCCGGTGACGCCGGGGTACTCGTCGCTCTCGTGGTGCTCGTCGGATCGGTCGCGGTCGCCCTGCTGGGGACGGTCCTCGGCTTCAGCCTGGGGCTGGTGACAAAACTGGTGGCGAACCGCTCGGCCTTCGTCGCCAGTCACCGCGCGAGCGTCGGGGCTGCCGTCTCGCTCATCCTGCCACTTGGCTGGGTCGCGATGACGGCCGTTCCGACGGTACAGCTTCGCGTGCTCCAACTGGCGACCCAGTCACCGCTCTCGTGGCCTGCCGACGTCGTCCTGCTCGTGCTGGGGACCGGCGGCAATTCGGTCGCTGCCGTCGTCGCCACAGCGGGGATTTTCGGCGCGCTCCCGGTCGGCGCAGTCGCGTGTCTGTGGCTGGCCGGGCGGGCCTGGTATGCCGATCCGGTCCAGCCCGACCACGAGTTCGACGCCGACGAGCGAACGCTCTCGGACCGTCTGCTGGCGGGGCGGGTCCCAACCGCGACCCGCGTAGTCGCACAGAAGTCGTGGCTCAGAGCCAAGCGAGCCCCCGTCACCGTCCAGTTTGCGGTCATGCCGTTCTTCTTCTTGGTGTATCACCTCCAGATAGTCATTCTGGAGCGGGTAGTGCCGCCGACGCTCCCGCTCAGCGCCGGCCTCGCCAGCGCGGCGGCGTTCGGGGCCGCGTTTTCGCTCAATCCGCTCGGCGGCGAGGAAGGGGTACTGCCGCTGACGCTGACCGCTAACGTCTCCGGCCGAGCCTTCGTCGCCGGGCTCGTCCTTGCGGGCGCGCTCCCCGGCGTCGTGGTGACGACGCTACTGGTCGTCGGCCTCGGTATCGCGGCCGGGACACCGCCAGTCACGCTCGCCGTCGGACTCTCACTCGCACTCGTGGCAACCCTCGCCGCGCCGGCCATCGCCGTCGGCACCGGCGTCGTGTTCCCGAAGTTCGAATCCTCGTCGGTGCAGGGCCGCGAAGTGGTGGTCCCGAGCGGCTGGGCGTTCGGACTGTACTTCCTCGTTCTCGGCGTGGCCGTCGCGCCGGGGAGTCTGGCGTACCTGCTCGCCGTCCGAGACCTGTTCGCGCTACCGGTCGATGACGCGCTCCTTCTCGGTGGGGGGCTGGTAGCGAGCGCCGCAATCGCCGTCGCTGGCGCTGTCGCCGGCTTCCTCTATGCCGCCAACCGCGTCGCGACCTACCGACTCGACTAGCAGATGGGCTTCGGGTCCAGTCCCATCGCCTCCAGCGTTTCCGCGTAGTCGTCGTACGCCGCTTCGATGGCTTCGGTCGCGGCCGCGGCTGCCGTCTCGCGCCCGGACTCCGAGAGGTGTCCGAGAGTGGCCTCCCCGTCGTCGAGTGCCGACGCCTCCCCTCGAATCTCGCGGAACGTATCGGCCCGCTGCTCGTCCGCCTCGTTGATGAAGAAGCTCACTACCTGCAGGTAGAACCGGTCGGCGAGCAGCGGCGCAGCGACGAGGCCGGCCCCGACGCGCCGCGCAGTCCCACTGACGGTTTCGAGGTGGTCGATGAACCCATCGGGGTCACCGGCGTCCGCGTCAATGCGGTCCGCCCGCTCGGCCGCAGCCTCGGCGGCTGCCCCGAACTGCGTCGCCACGTCGCTGTCAGACTCGTCGGCCCATCGACCGAGGATATCTGCGAGTCCTGACTCGCGGGTCGCCGCTGCTGTGAGCACTGCCTCCGTCTCCAGTGTCGCATCTGTTGCTGCGATAAGCATCTTGTCCGAGCCCAGTCTGTCCCGCTCTGTCTCAGTCTGGTCGCGGACGGCGTCGATAGTGGCTCCAGCGTCCATACGTCCGCTGGGCGCGGCAGGGGCTTGAAATCCCCGCCCGATTTATCCGCCGGGCAACGCTACAGTCGGTATGGCCGATGACTACCCTGACCCGCCGACGGACCCGCCGTCACTATCGGCAGCGGCGTTGCAGGCGGAACTGGACGCCGGCAAGTCGCTCCGGTTGCTCGACGTTCGCGACCGCGACGAGTACGAGCAGTGGCGGATTCGCGGCGAATCGGTGACGGCGACACAGCTCCCATTTACGAAGTTCCTTCAGGCGAAGGTGACCGGCGAAGTGGACGACATCGTCGGCGACGTGGCCGGCACCGGCCCGATAACGGTCGTCTGTGGCCGCGGCGAGGCCAGCGCCTTCGTCGCCGGCCTGCTGACCGAACACGGCATCGAGGCGCAGAACCTCAGCGACGGCATGGAGGGGTGGGCGCGGCTCTACGAGGCCCGCGAGATCACCTGCGACGCCGCAACCGTCCTCCAGTACCGCCGGCCGTCGTCCGGCTGTCTCGGCTACATGGTCGTCAGCGACGGCTCGGCCGCCGTCGTCGACCCGCTCCGAGCGTTCACCGACCGGTACGTCACCGACGCCGCCGACCACGACGCCTCGCTCACCCACGCTATCGACACGCACGTCCACGCCGACCACGTCAGCGGCGTCCGTCGTCTCGCCGCAGAGACCGGTGCCGAGCCGATCCTTTCCGAACGAGCGGTCGCCCGCGGTGTCGACGACGTGACCGCACTGGCCGCCGACGAAACGCTACGCGTCGGCTCGGCCACACTGGAGCCTCGTCCCCTACCCGGGCATACGACCGGCATGACCGGCTTCACCGTCGGTGACGTGCTGCTGGCCGGCGACAGCGTCTTCCTCGACAGCGTCGCCCGCCCAGACCTGGAAGCTGGCGCTGACGGAGCGAGGGATCTGGCCCGCGACCTCCACCGAACGCTGACCGAGCGACTCGCAACGCTACCCGGCGAAACAGTCGTCGCTCCGGGCCACTACAGCGAGTCGACAACGCCGGCTGACGACGGTACATTCACCGCTACGCTGGGCACTCTCCGCGACCGGCTCCCGGGGTTCGCGATGGACCGCGAGGCGTTCGTGGAGTACGCCTGTGACGATATCCCGCCGCGCCCCGCCAACTTCGAGCGGATTATCGCCATCAATCTCGGAACGGAGACGGCCGACGACGACACCGCGTTCGAACTCGAACTCGGTCCGAACAACTGCGCGGCCGCGCCGTCGGACGCGGTGTGACACCGCCACGACACAACAGCGGCTACAACGGGAGTCGCTTGCGGATCTGATCCAGAATCGATTCGTCTTCGTCGGGCAACGACTCCCCCACCACGCCCTCGCCCGGGAGAATGACGGTTCGCTCGCCGTTGTCCTCGACCTCGATGAGGTCGTCCGCCTTGAGAGCCGCGAGCGCGTCCTCGATGCGGTCGATATTCTCCTCCGTCCGCGACCGAAGCTCGAAGACGGTCATCCCCTCATCACGGCGGTCAGCGAGCGCATCGAGCACCGCAACCTCTGTGTCGTCCCGGTCGCGATACTCCGGCTTCGCTCTCATATGTCCCTCTAAAACCGGCTGGGTCTAATCTTTGTCCCTCGGGATTGTGACATACTGCCATGTGCAGTGAACCGTACATTGCCGGAGCAGCCGGCATGATTTGCTCGGCCACTATGAGTTCTGCACTCGCTTCTCTCGTCTTTGCCCGTATTCTCGCTCTCTATATCACAAAGGTCCAGAAAATCAGTTACGCCGCACCGCTACCGGCAAGTCGGAGGGCGAAATCTCCCCTCCTTGTGTAATTTTGGAAATTCCATGCCGCCTAACGAACGTCTTGTTGTGTCCGGGAGAGAATAGTTCGCACAACAGGAATAGGATGCAAACGAATATCGACACTATACCCATCGACATAATAAAATACGAATTAATGTCGGTCGATATGGAGATATTAAATGAACGATCTGACTAATGGTACTGTTCTATGCGGTTCGCTACTCCCACTTATCATGATAGGCCGGACCCTCGTCAAACGTTGTTGAATACTTCCCCATAAGGACACGGAGCGACCACTCATCATTGGCGTAATTGTATGCCCAGAGGTACTTGATGTAGCTAGTTTGGAACTTCTTTCCGTCCTCTCGGAGGAAGGTCACGTTGACCGTATCGGGAATATACGTGTGGTCCCGCTCTGGGTAAGTGTCGCCGTAGTTATAGTCTTTCACAATGGCGTAGTACTTCCAGAGAGGGTTAAGTCGGTCCTCGACGGTCTTTGTCCGGTTCGTGGTATCACGCATCTTCACCGTAAGATGGTATGAGTCGTTCTCTGGATGGGTTTCTGTCTCAACGAGGGTTCGGTTATCATCGTCCCCTCGATAGAGTCTGTGAACATTCTCGTCGAACTTCTCGAATTTCTCCGCTTTGGTGAGCTCTCCACTGTCGGACTCAGTCTCTGTTTCAGGTTCTTCAGTGGCTACTGGTGTGGTTGCGGTTGGCTCGGGCGTTGGGGAAGGGGTAGTGGTAGGCGTCGGTTCTGGCGTCTGCGTTGGTGTGGCTGTCTCTTCGACAGGCTCGCCACCTCCCACAAATCCGGAACAACCGCCGGAAATAATCAAGAGGGCTATAGCAACACTGCTAAAGATTGTTTTTCTCTTTGTCATGGCTTTTTATTCTCGTTGTTAGTGTCTGTATTATCGGTTTCTGATTTAACAGGCGAGAGGGTCGGAATCTCAGTCGGAGTTGGCGTTGGTTCGGGTATCCAACCAACCGTTGACTCATTTCCATCACCTCCCGCAGGTGGTGAATCAGGCGCAGTTCCGTCACTAGAGGCGAAAAGTGCGATTCCATCAGTTAGAGCGGCCGAGACAACTACGTGGACGGATATACACAAGGTACTAACGGAGCCATCATCAGACTGGATACCGGGAGCCCATGAGTACGCAGACAAGTACTCACGGGCATCCGTCCGCGTGATGATCGGAGCAACAACTGAGAGCAGGAGAGTCCCTGCTTCGGTCGCTAATAGGTAGGCAACTACCTCTCCGGTCTTTCCCCTACAGCACATCCTATCTTGAATCTATTTTCTGTCTGTTATAAATCTAAGCATTAAAATAGAGAAGTAAACACGTTACCAGAAGCTCCAACCGCCCCCGCCGTCATCGTCGTCGCTACTATCATCGTCGTCATCATTGCCGCCACCTAACCAACCGCCGTCGTCGTCATCGTCATCACCACCGCCGCCGAACCAGCCGCCGTTGTCTTCGTCGCCATCACTGTTGTCATCATTTTCACCGCCATCGTCATCATCATCGTCGTCACTGCTGCTACTGTCGTCGCTGCTGTCACCGTCATCATTGCCACCGTTATTATCATCGTACGTCCAATCAAAGCCTCCATCGTCGTCATCATCTCTACCGTCGTCATCATCTCCTCCGCCGGGATTCATCAGGTTGTTCGGCACACTTGAGGCCGGACGAGTACTTCCACCGTCACCGCTGCCGTCGTCAACACTGCCACCGTCACCACCATCGTCACCGTTCTTGTTGGTTTGTTCTTCTAATTCCTCCTCTATCGCGTCCGTCCGAGTATCGATAGTCTCTTCAGTGAATGTGCCGCCATAGCCGTCCGCAGAGAGGTCGTTCAACTCGTCTTCGTTCGCGATTTTGGTTAGCTCGCCATCCACATGGACCCACAGGCCGTCTTTCCCGTCAGTATCAACCCACGTATCGCCGATCTTCATCGCGGCCGAAGTACAGCCCTTGTTCTGCCCGTCAACGTAGTAGCTTCCGCTACCACCCGGGCAATTACTGCCGCCGCCACCGTTGCCGGACGAGTCGGCGACCTGAACCGTTCGATTGGCGACGCCGCGCCGTCCGTGGGCATCGTAGGCGACCGCACGGACGGACACGGAGCCGGAGTCGTTGAACGTGTGCGTAATGGTCGCGGTCCCGTTCTCACCGGCGAGTCGTGTCTGGTTCTGGGCGGTGCCGTTGACGACCCACGCGAGCGTTCGGAGGTCGGCATCACCGGCAGTCGCGTTTGCAGTCAGATTCCGCCGGAGGCCAGCGGGTACCGCAGACGGGGCCGACATCGAGACTGACGGCCCACCAGCGGCCACCACGTCGACGTGGAGCGTGTCCGAGCGCGACGCGCCGTCATCATCAGTGACGGTGACAGTAACGTTGTACTGGCCGGTGTCGGCTGGTGAAAACGTCGTCTGGACGCAGGTCTGGCAGTCGGGCGTGCGCGTCGTGCCGTCCGGCGTTTCGATGGACCACTCGGTATCTTCGATTGTGCCGTCGGGGTCGCGCGAGCCGTTAGCGTCCAGCTGGACCGTCGTTGCTCGCTCGACGGACTGGTCCAGTCCGGCGTCGGCAAGCGGTGGCTGGTTCTCGGCCGCCACCGCTGTCCCGCCGAGAAGCGCCGAGAGGGCGAGGACCGACACCACGAGCGTCGTCATCCGCTGCATTGGCGTAACGTAGTACCGCTTCCAGTTATAAAATTTCACAAGCTGTGCTGAAATTAATGTAGCAGCGTCGCGAAACAGGGTAGCGTTCTGTCACGAGCGGTGGAGCCAACGGGCAGGGTTTAAGTACGCCACGGTGGGAAGTTCTGGCAATGGGTCTCAAATGTTCCGTCCTCGGGCACAAGTACGGTGAGACCACCGTCGAGCGCGAGCGCGAAGAGCAGGGTAGCGAAGTCGTCATCACCATCCAGGAACGGGAGACCTGTGAGCGGTGTGGAAATACGCGGATCGTCTCGGAGAACAAGGAGGTCACGGCAATCGAGACGCCGTCGGACATCGCCAGCGACCTCGTCGAAGACGAGTCCGAATCCGAAACGGCGGGGACCGAGTCACCGCCAGAAGACGAACCTGCTGATAGCGCGGCCGAACCCACAGACGAGGAATCGGAGCGCTCGGGTGGCTGGGATAGCGTCGACGACCCGGTCGAAGCACCGGACGACACAGGAATCGGCGACGAAAGCGTAGACGCCGGGGAACCGGTTGATCCGTCGGCTGACGACGCCGAGATTATCGACGACAGTGACGATGGCGAGGAAGAAAGCGGCGACGTGGAACTGGACGAGCCGACGACGACGGTCGACGTCCCGGACGCCGAAGGCGAGGAGCCGGTAACCGAAGACGAGACCGACCCGGAGAAAGACGACGGGCTCATTCTCGGCGAGGAAGAGGAATCGGAGTCGGCCGGCGACGACCGCCAGCCGGGCGAATGGCCCGATGAACCGGGGGACGACGGGGACGGCTGGTCGCCGGAGACGATGCCGGTCGATACCGGAACGGACGACGATTCGAGCGTCGAACCGACCAGCGACAGCGCCGTGACGGTTCCGGAAGGCGAGTTCGCCTGTCCGGAGTGTGGGTTCACCACCGAGGTGGAATCGACGTCGTTGCGCGCTGGGGACTTCTGTCCGGAGTGTCACAAAGGGTCACTTATCACCCGGGGCGAGGAGTGAACGCAAAGGGTAAGACAGCCCCTCGCAAAAACTCGCCCATGCGAGAGTACAAGATGCGACGGGGCGAGCATCTCGAAGACCGCGTCCCTGACATGGAAGCGTTCGTCGAGGAGTACTTCGGCGAAGTAACGGATACAGAAGAGTACGAAGGCAACGACCTGCTGGTCGTCGACGACCCCGACAACCCCGTGTTCGACCGGGTCGTCGCGGGCCGCGTCGAGTACGGCTCGAAGAAAGACAAGATCGCACTCCACATCGACGAGCGACCGGCAGAGGACGTCATCGCCGAGGGCAACGTCGATGCGGCCGAGGACGCCGTCGCTATCAAGAACGATTTCCTGGAGGAGGCGACCGACCGCGACGCGAAGGCACGACGCGACTCACTGAAGCGCTCGGTCGAGGACGACGCCGACGCCCCGGACAACGTCTAACGACGGTCGTCGGGCGCACGCAGTCCGCGAGTGCCGGCAGGCTGGTACTGCGTATCGGTTCGGCACGGCCCGCGTAGCCATCCGGAAATTCTTCGATATCGACACTGAGTACCGCCAGTATCACGCAGCGTCAGACGGGCGTCACATCTAAATACGCTTGTGGCATAGGTTCACATACGCCTCACCCGGAGGCGCGCACAAGTATCCGGGGCACGAGACACCCCTCGTGTTGCCACGGAGCCAGCTCCGGGGCAGCCTGTCATAGTTTGTCCGCCCGCCGGAGCGGACCCAATCCGGCATTCGAGCGCGGCCAGGTCAGTTACCGAGCCGGCATTCCCGTTTCATCGGCGCGATATCGACGACAAAATGCAGCCGTTGATCGGAAAGATTCGAGAGTCAGAACGGCGCTACTCGGCGAGCCCGTAACCGCGCTTGAACAGCACGTAGTCGATTGACAGCACGACCACGGTCGTCCCGGTCAGGACGGCCAGCGACGTGTTCGGATCGATTTCGGTGACGCCAATCATGCCGTAGCGAACGCCGTTGACCATGTACACCATGGGATTGAGAAGCGAGACGTTCCGCCAGAACGCCGGGAGGACTTCGAGCGAGTAGAACACCGCGCCGAAGAACACCAGCGGCCGGAGAATGAACTGGTTCATCACTGTCAGGTAGTCGAAGTCGCTCGCCCAGAGGCCGCCGATGACGCCGAGCCCGCCGAACAGTGTGGTAATCACCAGCAGGAACGAGACGAGATACACGGGGTTGGCGACGGGAACCGAGGTGAATATCAGGCCCACACCGACGATCAGCAGTGACGTGACGACCCCCCGGAGTGCGCTGGCCGAGACATAGGCGGCCACCATGCTCCGGTTCGACATCGGAGAAGTGAGAACAGCCTGGATGTAGTCGTTCCAGCGCCCGTGGAAGATAGTGAAGGAGGCGTTCTCAAAACTGTCCGAAATGGCCCCGAGTACGACCAGTCCGGGCAGGACGAACTGGAGGTAGCTCACGCCCGCAATTTCCCCAATCCGGCTCCCCAGAATCACGCCGAACACGGAGAAATACAGCGCGTTCGTGATAATCGGCGGGAGGAAGGTGTTGTACGGCCGGCGGACGAACCGGAGGATTTCCCGCCGAACAAGTGTCAGGAACTGCGTCGCGTTCGCGTTCATGCGGACACCTCCGCGTACTCGCGGTCGTCGCGGGTCATGTCGACGAACACCTCTTCGAGCGACGCGCGGCGGATATCGAGCGAGGTCACGGTGTGATCCTGCGCTTCGAGGTCGCGCATGATCGCCGGCGCGGTCTGGCTCCCTCCCATCGCCGTGACAGCCAGACCCTCGTCAGTCAGTTCGACGTCGGTGATCCCCTCCACGTCGAGTCGCGGGGCCGTCCGCGGCATCTCGGCGAGTTCGAGGACGATAGTGTCCGTCCCGCGGGCCATCAGGTCGTCGGGGGTCGCCACTTCGACTTTCCGCCCGTCGTCCATGATTGCGACCCGGTCACAGAGGCGTTCGGCCTCCTCGATGTAGTGGGTCGTCAGCAGAATCGTCGTCCCAGCGTCGTTCATCCGGTTAATAATATCCCAGAGGTCGTGCCGGAGCTGGACGTCGACCCCGGCCGTCGGCTCGTCGAGGATGAGCAGGTCGGGGTCGGAAACGAGCGCGCGCGCGAGGACGAACCGCCGTTTCATTCCGCCGGAGAGCCAGTCGAAGCGTGTGTCGCGCTTGTCCCAGATACCGACCGTCTTCAGCGCGTCTTCGGCGCGCTCCCGGGCCTCGGCCCGACCGATGCCGTGGTAGCCCGCCTTGTGTTCGAGCACCTCGATGATGGGGAAGAAACGGTCGACGTTGAACTCCTGTGGCGCGACGCCGATGCGGTCGCGGGCCTCCCGGTAGTCGTCCTCCACGTCGAAGCCGAACACCTCGGCGGTCCCCGCGTCTTTGTGGACGAGGCCGACCAGCGTGTTGATAAACGTCGTCTTGCCGGCTCCGTTCGGCCCGAGCAGCCCGAAGAACTCGCCCTGCTCGACTGTCAGTTCTAGGTCGTCGAGCGCCTGGACGTCGCCGTAGCGCTTCCCTAATCCACTGGCGCGTATCGCCGGTTCAGTCATTGCCGCCCTTAGCGTGGCGACACCGAAAAACGCATTGAAGCCCCCGAAAACCGGCAGTTAGACTGATACAAGCTGACAAGATCGACCGAACGGCGAGGTCCCGTTGGCCGGGCTGTCACAATCCTACTGACCGAGGCGTTCCCGGGAGATGCCGACGCCAGCCGGCGTGATGATGAGCTGGTCGTCGTCCTTCTGGACGATGTCGCCACCGACCTCGTTGGCGACCTGCTTGAGTTCGTCGCTGATGTGTTCCATCGTACGGTCCTGCGTGGAGTGGCGCGTGATGTCCGCGACGACCACGTCACCGTCGTAGACGGCGTCTTTGATGTCGATGACGTCCTGCTTGTCGCTGATACGGGCGATCCGAACCTGGCGTTCGAGTTCCGTCCCGGTCATCTCGAATTCGTTCGCGTTCAGTTCGACGTAATCCTCGGTGTTCCGAGAGGATCCAGACTCCCCGAGGATCTTGCTCATCAGTCCCATGTCACTCACGGCGTGCGCTACCCGTTTCAACTTTTCGTCCATCGAACGTGTCGCCACAGCACCCCTGATCGGCCGTGGTGGCGAGCAGGAACAGCGAGTCCCACACAAAACGTTATTCAGCGGCGGAGCAAACACCGACAGCGATGCGCCCGCCCTCCATCAGAACGACTCCCCGCACCGTCGCAGCCGTCGGTGGCGTCGTCTATGCCATCGGGGTGCTGTCGTGGCTGTTTGCAAGCGGCGTCCATTTCTCGTCGCAGGACCCGACGACACTCGCGTTCGGGGCCGGCTACGCCGCCGTTGGGATGGTCCTCACAGGTGCCGTCCCGCTGTATCTCTGTAGCCGCCTCTCGCTTGTTACGCCAGTCCTCGTGACGCTCTGGCTGCTTGGCAACACGGTGTCGCAGTGGTTCTACGGGACGCATCTCCACCCGTTGTCGTCGTATCTCACCGTCTGGCCACTGCTGCTCGGGGTGGCCGTGAGCGCTGGCGTGGCCGAAGCGGTTGCTAGAATCGGCATAGACCGTACCCTCGACCGGTTCGGGCTTCGGCCGCTGGTGTGACTGGAGTGCGATACCAGTGGACTGCGCTACACCGAGAACTCGAAGAGGTCGTCGCCGACGTGGTGCAGCGACTTGACGACTTTTCCGCTGTCGCCGACCATGTCGTCGCCGTCGGTCTGTGCGCGGCCGACAGCGAGGAACTTCCCGTGGGACTCCTCGTTGATGACGACCAGGTCGCCCTCGCTGATGTCGTCGTCGGCCTCGGTGATGCCCGGCCGCATGATGTCAGCGCCGTCCGAGACAAAGGAGACGGCCCCCGCATCGACGGTGACGACGTGTTTCTGTGGCGGGTACTGATTAGCTCCCTGAACGGTCAGGAACGGTTCGCCGTTCAGATAGAGGACGAGCGGGTCGCCATCGACGAGGACGACGTCCCAGTCGCTGTCGTCGAACTCGACCTTCTCGAAGCTGTCCGCGTCGAGTTCGACACCGAGGTTGTCCGACAGCGCCGTCGTGATGGTGTCGACCTCGTCCGAACGGAGGTGGTGTCGCGACTTGACTTCCATACCCGCGTCTCCTCGGCGACAGAGGGTAAGCGTAACGAACCGTGCGGACGGTGTGGCGGACGCAGGTTTTTGTCCGCGCGGGCTAAGGTCAGGGTATGCGAGTCGTCACGCTGCTGCCCTCGGCGACGGAAATCGTCTACGCGCTCGGCGTCGAGCCGGTCGGCGTCTCACACGAGTGCGACCATCCGCCGGCGGCCCGCGAGAAGCCGTCAGTCAATCGCTCGCGTGTCGACCCGACGGCCTCAAGCGGCGAGATCAACGAGCAGGTCGCGGCCGCCGAGGAGGACGGCGGCGTCTACGCCATCGACCGCGAGACGCTGGCAGAACTGGACCCCGACCTCATCGTCACCCAGGGCGTCTGTGACGTGTGTGCTGTCGACCACGTGGTGGTCGCTGAGGCTGTCGAGGAACTGGGACTGGACGCCGACGTGCTGACGCTGGACGTCCACAGCCTCGACGACCTGTTCGAGTCCATCCACCGGGTCGGTGCAGCCATCAAGCGCGACGAGCGCGCCGCCGAACTCGTCGCGGACCTCCGTGACCGCGTCGCAGCAGTGGAGACAACAGCGGCGCGGGCCGAGACGACGCCCCGCGTGGCGGTGCTCGACTGGCTCGACCCGGTGATGGTCGGCGGGCACTGGGTGCCAGAGATGGTCCGGAAAGCCGGCGGCACCTATGGAATGGAAGAGGCGGGCGCTCACTCCCGGCCCCGCGAGTGGGAGGAGGTCGTCGACTACGACCCCGAGGTGCTGGTGGCCGCGCCCTGTGGCTTCGACGTGGCACAGACCCGCGAGAACATCGCTGACCTGACCGAGCGGCCCGGCTTCGACGATTTGACTGCGGTCCGGGACGGCCGGGCGTACGTGATGGACGGCCACCACTACGTAAATCGGTCGGGGCCGCGCCTCGTGGACACGCTTGAGTTCCTGGCGGCGCTGTGTCACCCGGACCTGTTCGAGACGCCGCCACAAGATGTGGTTGTAGACCTGCCGGCGCTCCGGGCGTAAACTGTCAGGGTACCGAACGCGGCATCAGCGGTCGGGGAGGAACGAGCGAACCGCCGCGCCGACCTTTTCCGGGGCTCGCCAGACACCGACGTGGCCGACATCGGATAGTTCGACGAACGTGGCAGCACTCATCGCGTCGTCGATTGCCCGAATTCCGTCGCGGAGATACGCCGGACTCTCGGACCCAGCAAGGAGTAGCGTGGGTGCATCGACCGTGAGCGAGTCCGGGAGTTCGTAGGACCCGACGACCGCGCTCTCCCGGACGACCGTCTCGGCCAGCGGCGCACGCTCGGCGGTAGGCCACTGCGAGGGGTCGCCGCTGGTGCTCGTCTCGCGGAAGAACGCCTCGATGACGGCTTCACGGTCGCCCGCGTCGAGGTGGCCCCGGAGCCGTGGCGCGAGCGGTGCGCCGTCGCGGTGATCGCCGACCAGTATCGCCGGTTCGTACAGAATTAGCTGGGCGATATCGGTCTCTCTGGCGGCCTCCAGCGCACAGAGCCCCCCGAAGGAGTGACCGAACAGCACTGGGTCACCCGGGAGCGAATCGATCAGTGCGACCACGTCGTCGACCTCGCGGGCGAGCGAGTGGTCGTCGGCGTCGCCGCTCTCGCCTCGGCCCCGCCGATCCACCGCGACGGGCGTGTAGCCGTCGGGTAACTGAGAGCGAAACCGGTCCCAGACCGCCGACGTGCCGGTCGTTCCATGCACCAGCACGACCGGTTGTCCGTCGCCAGGGCGGTCGTACGCGATGGCGGTCCCGTCGGGTGACGTGAGTGTCTCCATTGGGCCAGATACTCCGGGGGGACGGTGCGAAAGCGTTGTGAATCGACAGAACGGAGTCGTTCTCGCGTCACACTACCGCAGCGACCAGCCCGACGTAGGTATTCCCGAGAACGACGACGACACCGAGGGCCACGACCGAGAGAAACCAGGCCCGCCACAGCGGGACCCGCTCGACCACGTCGCGACACTCCAGCAGGACGACGCCGACGTAGAGGACGACGGCCATCTTCAAAGCGATTACGAGCAGCGGTTCGTGAATAAGGAGGGTCCGTATCCACGGGTTTGCTTCCAGCCCCGGCCCGGCAAACTGCGCGGCGAACAGCGTCGACAGCGCATCGCCGAAGCCCCAGACGAGCACCAGCGAGAACACGAGTTCGACGTAGCCGGGCATCTGGAGGCGAACCGAGAGGGGATGCGATGCGTGGTCAGGGCTGGACATGTGAGGGGATACCGATACTCGCGGTTGTCGGCGCATAAAGCTCGCTTCCACAGTATCAGCCATGAAAACTGGCGGCGAGTACAGGGCGAGCCGGTCAGTACAGAGCGAGTCGGTCAGTCCTCGGCGAGCGAACAGCGTCCCTCGTAGCTTGCGTCGGCGACGCTCGCGATGGCCGGGTCCTCGCCACACACCGGGCAGTCGGGGTTGGCGGCGACGGGGATTTCCTCGAAGGACATCTCGGCGGCGTCGTAGGCGACGAGTCGCCCCTCCAGCGTCTCGCCGTAGTCCATCGCGAGCTTGACGACCTCGGTCGCTTGCATGCACCCGATAGTGCCCGGCAGGACGCCGAGAACGCCCGCGGTCGCGCAGTCGGGAACGGTTCCCTCCGGCGGCGCTTCGGGGAACAGACAGCGGTAACACGGACTGTCGCCGGAGAACGTCGTTACCTGGCCCTCGAACTGGAAAATCGCGCCGTGGGTGAAGGGCGTCCCCGACAGCGTGCAGGCGTCGTTGACGAGGAACCGCGTGGCGAAGTTGTCGGAGGCGTCGACGACGATGTCGTAGTCGGCTACCAGGTCGGTCGCGTTCTCCCGCGCCAGCCGCAGGTCGTGGCGATCGACAGTCACGTCGGGATTGAGGCCGGTGACGAACTCGGCGGCGCTGTCGACCTTCGGTCGGCCGACATCGTCGTCGCCGTGGATGACCTGCCGCTGGAGGTTCGACCGCTCGACCACGTCGTCGTCGACGATACCCAGCCGCCCGATGCCCGCAGCCGCGAGGTACTGGAGGACCGGTGCGCCGAGGCCGCCGGCCCCGACGACCAGCACGTCGGTGTCAAGCAGCGCGGCCTGGCCCTCCGGCCCCACGTCGTTCATGATGATATGCCGGGAGTACCGGTCAAGCTGTTCTGGATCCAGATCCGGTCGCATAGTGGCCGTACGCCACCCGGAGAAATAAACGACGGGTTCGTCGCGGGGGGCACGTTCGGGACGCAGAGCTGATCCGAACAGCCGGGACAGTTCGCCGCTCAGTTGTTGCGCTGGAGGTCCGCGACGAGATCGTCTATCGCCTGATTGATGTCGGTGAGAAGGTCGGTTTGCTCATCGGATTCCTCGGCGATGTCGGCCGTACCGTCGGCGATATCCTCGGCTGCGTCCGTGGACTGGTCGATCATGCTGGCCACTTCCTCGGTCGAGGCGGCCTGCTGGTCCGTCGCCGTAGCGACCTCCTCGATACCGTTGTTGACCTCGCGGACGGTGTCGTCGATCTCTTCGAGGATTTCGGTCGACTCCTCGACAGTGTCGATACCGTCGTCGATCTCTTCGTTGCTCTCTTCGAGGCTCTCGACGGCGTTCTCGGTGTCGTCCTGAATGCCGTCGATCATCTGCTCGATGGTCGTCGCCTGCTCCTGTGACTCCTCGGCGAGGCTCTTGACCTCGTTTGCGACGACGGCGAACCCTTCGCCCGCCTCACCGGCGCGAGCGGCCTCGATGGACGCGTTCAGCGCCAGCATGTTGGTCTGGTCGGCGATGTCGTTGATGACGTCGACGATCTCGTCGATCTCCTCGACGCTCTCCTGAATCGTCTTGACGTCCTCGGCGACGCTGTCGGCCGCCTGCTGGATGTTCTCCATCGCCTCGTGGACGTCGTCAGCGTTCCCCTGCCCGCGTTCGGCGAGTTCCTTTGCTTCGCGGGAGGCCGCGGACACCTCTTCGGACGACGAGGCGATCTGCTCGACCGACGCCGAGAGGTTCGACACCTCGTTTGCGATGTCTGTCAGTCCCTCGTACTGCTCGGCGGCCTGTTCGCGGATCTCGGCAGTTTCCTCCGCGATTCCGACCGACGTGCCCTCCAGCTCGGCCAGCATCGTCTGGATCTTGCTCGCTGCAGTGTGGCTGTAGCCGGCCTCCGTGTCGATATTCTCCGCGACGTCGTCCTGGATGTCCGTGTCGATCCCCGTCCCTGTTTGGTTCGTTACATTTTCCGTCGGTCTCTCAGCCATAGTAGTCGTCACAATGGGAGGGGAATATAAAACGAGTTGCCCAATAGTATCAGAGTCGATATCTGGAACGGGGTTCGTCGACCGTCGTGTCAGCAGTCGTACAGCGCGCGGTACTTCTCCTCGGCGTAGTCGAGGAAGTGCTCGGCGGTGAAGGACTCGCCCGTCGCTTCTTCCACGAGGTCGTCAGTCCGATAGCGTGCGCCGTGCTGGTGGACGTTCTCGGTGAGCCAGTCGTGAATCGGGCCGAACTCGCCGGCGCGGACGTGGTCGTCGAAGCCGTCGATGTCCTGCCGAGCGTGGTGGTCCAGTTGCGCGGCCAGCACCGACCCGAGCGTGTAGGTGGGGAAGTACCCGAAGGCCCCGTTGGTCCAGTGGATGTCCTGCAGGCAGCCCTCGGCGTCGGTGTCGGGGCGGATACCGAGATACTCTTCCATCTTGTCGTTCCAGACCTCTGGCACGTCTTCGACATCGAGGTCGCCGCGGATGAGGTCTCGCTCGATTTCGAAGCGGACGATGATGTGCATGTGGTACGTTAGCTCGTCCGCCTCGACCCGGATGAGGTTGTCGTCGTACACCTCGTTGAACGCTTCGTAGAACTGCTGGGCGGTGGCGTCGGTCCCGAGATGGTCGTTGGCCGTCTCGATGAAGAAGTCCCAGAACGAACGCGAGCGGCCGACGTGGTTCTCCCAGAAGCGGGACTGTGACTCGTGAACGGAGAGGTCGCGATTGTCGCCCAGCGGCGTGCCGTACGCTTCCTGTGGCAGGCCGAGCGTGTACGTGGCGTGACCGAACTCGTGGATGGTCGAGCCGAGCGCGTCAAGCGGGTCCTCGGGGGTGAAGCGAGTGGTGACGCGAGCGTCGAACTGCGTCCCCATGGAGAACGGATGGGGAGCGGTGTCGAGGCGGCCGCGGTCCCAGTCGTAGCCAAGCGTGTCAAGCGCTGTCTCGACGAGGTCGTGCTGGGTGTCGTCGTCGTAGATGCCCTCGAATGGGTCGGCAAGCGTCACGTCGCTGTCGGCGATGTCGTCGATGAGCGGGACGAGCGCGTCGCGGAGGTTCGTGAGTACTTCCTCGGCAGTGTCGATGCCGAGATACGGCTCGTACTCCTCGAACAGCACCTCGTAGGGGTCGCGGTCGGGGTCGATGGCGGCGGCGTACTCCCGGCGGAGTTCGACCAGTTCTTCGAGCGTGTCGGCGAAGGCGTCGAAGTCGTCCTCGGCCTTGGCTTCCTTCCAGACCGGCAGGGCGTTCGAGGACGCTTCGGAGAGGCGTTCGACAAGGTCTGCGGGGACCCTGGTGGCCCGCTCGTGGTCCCGCCGGACCTCCCGAACGACGGCCTCCTGTTCGGGGTCGAGGTCAGCGTCGTCGAGTTCGTCCAGCCAGTCGGCCAGATCGTCGTCGGTAAGCAGATCGTGATGGAGCGTCGAGATGGCGGAGGTCTGTTTCGCCCGGGCCGGCGTGCCGGCGTCGGGCATCATCACCTGCTGGTCCCAGTTGAGGACGCCGCCGGCGTCCTCGACGTAGTGGAGGCGGCGGACGTGATCCAGGAACTGCTCGTACGTGGACTCGCTGTCCTCGCTCGCTGTTGCCATACGGCGGCGTTAGGCCGGTGACCGTAAAGGCCCGACGCCGCCGGTAAGGGGTGCACTAGCTAACAGGACACATCAGGGCAGCGCGGAACAGCCGACAGTCACTCGGGCGGCCACGACTCGGCAACGTCCTCGTAGATGTCTCGACACCGCTCCAACACAGCCAGCGACACGCTCTCATCACCAGTGTGGGCCTCGCCGGGTTCGGCCGCGCCGACAATCACGCAGTCCGTCCCGGCCTGGGCGAGCCAGCCGGCGTCGGTCGCGTGCGGTTTGACGACGTGTTCAGGTGTCGCGTCCTGCGCGGCGGTAGCGGCGTCCAGCACCCGCTCCGCGAAGTCGGCGTCGCCACAGGCCATCGGCGGGAGGTCCTGGTCGACGCGCCAGGAGACGCCGTCGATAGCTTCGACCCGGTCCAGCGGCGCGCGCTCGCCCGGGACTGTCCGCTCGTCGACGGTGACCTCGCATCGCTCGGGAATGACGTTCCAAGCCGAGCCGCCATCTATTTCCGTGACGGCGACACTCCCGCTCATTTCGTGGCCCAGGACGGTCGTCTCGGGGAAGTCGAGGTCCCGGACCATGTCGACGGCGTCGGTCGCGCGGTAGATGGCGTTCGCGCCGGCTTCAGGTTCGCTGGCGTGGGCCGCCGCGCCCTCGGCGACGATAGTCGATCCCCGCCGGCCTTTGTGGGCGACGGCCACGTCCGTCGTTCCTGGTGCGGAGTAGCCGGTCGACCCCTCACCGACGACGGCGTAGTCGGGCGCGAAGCCGTCCTCAATGGCGGCCTGGCACCCGATGCCGCCCTGTTCCTCGCCGACGAACGAAGCGAAAATCAGTTCGCTAGCGGGGTCGGCGTCCCGGAAGGCCAGCAACGCCGCGGCGACACACCCCTTCATGTCCGCTGCGCCCCGGCCGTAGAGACGGCCGTCGCGTTCCTCGACGACGTACTCGCCGTCGGCGTCGACCTGGGACTCGTCCGGCGGGACGACGTCGTGGTGGCCGACGAAGGCGAGCGAGTCGTCGGCCTGGCCCTTGCGGGCGATGACGTTCCCGTGGTCGTCGCGGGTGACTTGCGCATCGGTGTGGTCCCGGAGCCACGTCAGGATGTACTCCCCAGCAGCCGCTTCGTCGTCGTGACTGGGGATCGAAACGAGGGCACGAGTCAGCGACGGCAGCGTCTCCATACCGTGGGTCGTGTGCCGGAGCGGCAAAAATCCGGGGCAGGTGAGCCTGCCCGCGGACGGCAGGGACGGAGAGGGCACGGACTCCATACCCTTATCAACGGCAGTCTCCAACGGCCGATATGGAAATCGTACCGGACACGAGCGTGGTCATCGACGGCCGCGTGTCCGACCAAGTGAAGGCCGATGCCGACCCCGACACCGACGTCGACGGCATGGGCTTTGCCGGCGCGACGGTCGTCGTCCCCGAAGCCGTCGTCGGCGAACTCGAAGCACAGGCGAACGACGGCCGCGAGACGGGCTGGGAGGGCCTTGAAGAGCTCCAGACGCTCGTCGACCTGGCCGAGGGGGGTACTATCGACGTGGAGTACGTGGGCCGACGACCCGACGCCATCGAGAAGCGCGAGGCCGGCGAGGGGCAGATCGACGCGCTCATCCGGGACATCGCCGGTGACCGCGGTGCCACGCTCGTGACCAGCGACGACGTGCAGGCCCAGGTGGCCCGCGCGAAAGGGCTCGCAGTGGAGTTCGTCGAGCCGGTCAAGCGGACGGTCGACCGCCTGCAGATCGAGAACTTCTTCGACGAGGGGACGATGAGCGTCCACCTCAAGGTCGGCGTCCAGCCCTACGCCAAGAAGGGCTCTATCGGCGACATGCAGTACACGCCGATCCGCGACGACCCTGCAACCGAAAGTGAGCTACGGGAGTACGCCGCCGACATCGAGGAGAGCGCGCGCGCCTCGCCGGACGGCTTCCTCGAACTCGACGAGCCCGGGATGACGATCACCCAGTTCCGGGACTTCCGGATCGCCATCGCGCGGCCGCCCTTCGCCGACGCACTGGAAATCACGGCCGTCCGGCCCATCGTCAAGACCGAACTGGACGACTACGAGTACGCGGACCAGCTCCGTGACCGCTTCACCGAACACCAGCGCGGCGTCCTCATCTCCGGCTCACCCGGGGCCGGGAAATCGACGTTCGCCCAGGCGGTCGGGGAGTTCCTCGTCGACGCCGACTACGCGGTCAAGACGATGGAGAAGCCACGGGACCTCCAGGTCGGCCCGAACATCACACAGTACACCGAACTCGGCGGCTCCATGGAGAAGACCGCCGACTCGCTGCTGATGGTCCGGCCGGACTACACCATCTACGACGAGGTTCGCAAAACGGACGACTTCGAGGTGTTCGCGGACATGCGCCTGGCCGGCGTCGGCATGGTCGGCGTCGTCCACGCAACCCGCGCCATCGACGCGCTCCAGCGGCTCATCGGCCGCGTCGAACTGGGGCTCATCCCCCAGATCGTCGACACCGTCGTCTACATCGAAGCCGGCGAGGTCGACACGGTCTACGACGTGACGACCGAAGTCAAGGTCCCGCAGGGGCTCATGGAGGAGGACCTCGCGCGACCGGTCATCATGGTCAAGGACTTCGAGACCAACCGGCCGGAGTTCGAGATCTACACCTTCAACAACCAGGTCGTCACGGTCCCGCTGGGCGACGACGAGGACGAGCAGGACTCCGGCGTCGACCGCCTCGCCAAACAGGAGGTCGAACGCGAGATACGCTCCATCGCGCGGGGCCACGTCGAGGTCGAACTCCGCGGCCCGAACACCGCCGTCGTCTGGGTCGAGGACGACGACATCTCGCAGGTCATCGGCAAGGGCGGCGGCCGCATCTCCGACGTGGAGAACCGCCTCGGTATCGACATCGACGTGCGGACCTTCGAGGAACGACCGTCCGGGCCGTCGGGCGGCCCCCAGACCGACTCCGGCGGCAAGCAGGGCGAAATCGTCCAGCCGGAAGTCACCTCCCGGCACGTCATCGTCCCGTTGGACGGCCACGCCGGCGACACGGTCGAACTGCAGGCCGACGGCGAGTACCTCTTCACCGCGACGGTCTCCCGCAGCGGCGAGATTCAGGTCTCTCGCGGGTCGGGCATCGCCGAGGAACTAGAGCGAGCGATCGACCGCGGCAGCACGATTACTGTCGTCCCGTCGTAGGGCTCGGCGAGCAGGACAGCCGCACGGGAGTTTGACCAGCGCTCTGTCGAATCGTCCAGCAGGATACGACACCGGTAACTAATCGTGTCGGATTCGACAGTCGAACTGCCGAAAACGACAGCTAAATTCCGGTGGAACACGACCGATTAGCCATGACTGACGCAGTCGTCGGGAGCTTACAGGACCAGGAGACGCTGGCCGCCCGAGTGGAGCGCGGTGATGCACCGGAGTGGGTCGGGGCCCACTGGCAGACCTTCCGCGAGGGGTTGACCGGTGAGCGAAACGGGTCCCCGTTTCCCTGTTTCTTCGGGGCGGAGTCAGTTCGAGATGGCGAGCCGCTGTACACGGCTGTCCCGTCAATGAGCGACCCGGACGCGCTGTTCGACCTTGGCCAAACGCTGCTCACGTATCTGGAGACCTATCAGGACCACAGCGAGCGGGCCTCACTGGTGACCTTCTTCCGGCCGCCTGAGCGACCGCTGACGGAGGCCGAGTACCACGACCGACTCTGGCATATCCTCCAGTTCCTCCACGTCCACGACCCGGAGCCGTGGCCCGAGGACATCCCGACCGATCCAGATGACCCGCACTGGGAGTTCTGCTTCGGGGGCGAGCCGATGTTTCCGACCTGCCGCGCGCCGTTCTACGGCACGCGAAAGAGCCGCTACTGTCCGGTCGGGCTGGAGATCACGTTCCAGCCCCGGGCGCTGTTCGAGGACCTGAACGTCACGGCCGACACCGAGGCCGGTCAGCACGCCCGCAATATCATCCAGGGACGGCTGGAGGAGTACGACGGCGTCTGTCCCCACGCCGACCTGGGCGACTGGGGCGTCGAGGGCGATCGGGAGTGGCCCCAGTACATGCTGTCGTCGGACGAGGACGCGTCGCCGGACGACTGTCCGATAACCGTGACACGAGAGCACCCGAAATCGAAGTGGCTCATCGGGACGCCCGCCCCGGAGCCGGCCGACTGAAATGGTCGCACTGCCCGAGACGCCGGTACTCGTGCTGGTGGATTTCCAGCAGGGGTTCGACGACCCGGCGTGGGGGACGCGGAGCAACCCCGACGCCGAGGCGAACGCGACACGCCTGCTTACCGAATGGCGAGAGCGTGGGCTTCCGGTCGTCCACGTCCGGCACAACTCGACGGAGCCGGACTCGCCGCTCCGGCACGGCGAACCGGGGTTCGCGTTCAAGCCGGAACTGGAGCCCGAACCGGGAGAAGCGACGTTTGAAAAGCGCGTCAACGGCGCGTTCGTCGACACCGGACTGGAGGCGTGGCTCCGCGAACGGGACCACGAGACGCTCGTTGTTTGTGGCCTGACGACTGACCACTGCGTGTCGACGACGACGCGGATGGCTGAAAACCGCGGGTTTGAGGTTGTCGTCCCGGGCGATGCGACGGCGACGTTCGACCGAACGCTCGACGGCGAACGCTTCGAGCCGTCGCTCGTTCACCGGACTGCGCTGGCGCAACTGCGCGGTGAGTTCGCGGAGATCGCGATGACGGACGACGTGGTCGCGTCGCTGTAACCAGCGGCTGCGTGAACGCGTCGCGAAACAGCCAAGCGAGAAGGCGTGTCAGTCCGAGACGGCGGCGTCCGCTTCCGCCGGTTGGTCGATAATCTCGTAGAGATTCTGTCGCGCGTCGGCGAAGTACACGTCTTCTTCGATGACACCGACTTCGTCGAGTCGTTCCAGAGCGTAGCGAACGGTCCGTGCCGAGAGCATCGACTCCTCGACGATGCCTTTCTGTGTCAGCGGGCCGTCGTACTCCAGAACCTTGTATACGAGCTTTGCGCTCGGCGGAAGGTCTGCGATGGCCTCCCCATCAGAGTCCGTCATTACCCGTAATCACAAGCGCCGGGCGCATAAAGATTGAGGAGTCCGTCTCGCCGCCGCACGCATTTGCGGCCGCGTCACAGTACTGAACCGCGCACCTTTTGGTTGCGGGTAGTGGAACGTGTGGTATGGCTACGGAAACGGCGGACGGAATGAGCTCCCATATGCGGGGGCTCACTGTCACGACGCTGACAGCCGTCGCTGGCATCGCCGCCGCGTTCGGTTCCAACGAGTTAGCGGCCACGCCGGACGCCCCGCAAGGGATACTTGTCCTCGCGGTCGCTATCGCAGCACAGTTCCCGATTCTGCGGGTGATCGGCATCGACACGGACGACCTCTCGGCGAAGGACGTGCTCTACATCGGCTTCATGACCTTCTCGCTGTGGTTCGTCTCGTGGGGCATTCTCCTCACGACGGGAGCGTAACGATGGCCGAAGACAGTATCGCCGTCGTCGACCTAGAGCGGTGTCAGCCCGACCGCTGTAACTACGAGTGCATGAACTACTGCCCGCCCAACCGCAGCGGGAAAGAGTGCATCGTCAAGCGGGAAGACGAGTACGAGGAGGACGAACCCTTCGAGGGCCAGCCCGACCAGGTCCGCATCTCCGAGGAGATCTGTCTGGGCGAGTCCTGCGGTATCTGCGTGAACAAGTGCCCGTTCGACGCCATCGAGATCATTAATCTCCCACAGGAGCTGACCGACGAGCCGGTCCACCGCTACGGGGAGAACGCCTTCGCGCTGTACGGGCTTCCGAGCCCCGCCGAAGGCCAGGTGACGGGGATTCTCGGCCCGAACGGCATCGGGAAGACCACCGCCGTCCGCATCCTCGCCGACGAAATGCAGCCCAACCTGGGACGGTACGGCGAGGAACCGAGCTGGGACGAGATCCTCGACGAGTACCGCGGGACCGCCCTGCAGGAGTACCTCGAACAGATGCGCGACGGCGACGTGAGCGTCGCCCGCAAGCCCCAGTACGTCGACCGGATTCCGGACCAGTTCGACGGCAAAGCCATCGAGCTGCTGGACCAGACCGACGAGCGGGGCGACCTCGACTACCTCATCGAGCAGACGGGTATCGAGCCGGTCGTGGACAACCACATCGACGATCTCTCCGGCGGGGAGCTCCAGCGGGTCGCCCTCGTCGCCACGCTGGCGCGGGACGCCGATTTCTACTTCCTCGACGAGATCACGCCGTATCTGGACATCGGCCAGCGGATGACCGCCGCGCGGCTCATCCGGGAACTCGCCGAGGAGGAGGACCGCTCGATGCTCGTCGTCGAGCACGACCTCGCCATCCTGGATCTCCTCGCGGACAATATCAACGTCGCCTACGGGACCCCCGGCGCGTTCGGTGTCATCACGCCGCCAAAATCGACGAAGAAGGGAATCAACGAGTACCTCTCGGGCTACCTCGAAAACGAGAACATGCGCATCCGCCAGACGGACATCGAGTTCGAGGAACACGCGCCACGGAGCGCCTCCACCGGCGACGTGGTCATCGAGTACCCCGAACTCCAGAAGAGCTACGGCAGCGGCGAGTTCTCGCTGGATGTCGAGGCCGGCACCATCCGCGAGAGCGAAGTACTGGGCGTCGTCGGCCCGAACGGTATCGGGAAGTCGACGTTCGCGAAGATGCTCGCCGGCCGGCTCGAACCGACTGCGGGCGAAATCGACACCAGCCTCGACATCGCCTACAAGCCCCAGTACATCGAAATCGACCAGCCGATGCGCGTCGACGCCTTCCTCGCGTCGATCACGGACGACTTCGGGAGTTCCTACTGGAACACCGAAATCGCCCAGCCGCTCCAACTGGAGTCGGTGATGGAACAGCAGCTCACCGACCTCTCCGGCGGGGAGCGCCAGCGAGTCGCCATCGCGGCCTGCCTCTCGAAGGACGCCGACCTCTACCTGCTGGACGAGCCCTCGGCCCACCTGGACGTGGAACAGCGCGTCATGGCGACCTCCGCGATCCGTCGCTACGCCGAGAACCACGACGCGACGGCGATGGTCATCGACCACGACATCTACATGATCGACCTGCTGGCCGACCGCCTGCTCGTCTTCGACGGTGAACCGGCCCGGAACGGCCACGCCGCGCCGCCACAGGGCATGCGCGAGGGGATGAACGAGTTCCTCCAGAACCTCGACATCACCTTCCGCCGTGACGAACGGACCTCCCGCCCTCGCATCAACAAACCCGACTCGCAACTGGACCGCGAACAGAAGAACGCCGGCGAGTACTACTACGCGCCGTAGGCTCAGAGCGGGAGCGAGGCTGGCGAGAGCCAGACGGCGACTGTCTCGTCATCGGAAATCTACGGGTGAAGAGACCTCAGCCGGAGTCGTTTTTGCGAGAACAGCTGTGCTCAAGCGGTTTCGTCGACGGAGGTCGATACTCGACGGTCGCGCCTGCCGAACCGCGCTCGGCGTGGCTATTGACTCCACATGTCACCCCGGGAGTTAGCTGGTGAGACTACGTCTCAGGTAGTAGTACAGCCGCTACTCGCAAAGGAGACAGGAGTAGTCCGCGGCGTTACGCCGCAGGGTCATTGCCACCGTCCGTCTCGGACCCCGCAACCGCATCGTCGAGACCGTCAGCGACTTCGGCCGGGTCGAACTCCTCGTCCGGGTCGAGTTCGCGGTCGGTTTGCTCGTCTGTCTGGGGTTCAGTGACCGATTCGTCACCGGTGACCGTCACGAAGATGTCTCGCAGTTCCGCAACGCGCTCGGGGGACTGACTCTTGCTCATCGCGTATGTGTACAAGTACCACAGGAGTGTAGGCGCTATACCGAATCAGTTTGGTATCCGTTCGCAAACTACAGCACGTTTCGCTGGCAAGAGCCACACAGCGAGACTTCCTTCACGTCGACTTGTCGGACAGTGGGGGAGAAGTTCATCACGCAGCGCTTGTTGTCACAGTGCTCCAGCCCGAGGGTATGTCCGACCTCGTGGACGACCTCCTTGCGTACTCGCTGCGAGAAGATTTCGCCGGCCGAGCGGTTCGAGAACCCGCCATCGGAGGATGTCTGGAGCCGGTACGTGGAGATGACGCTGCCGGAGCCACCGAGATATGCGAGCCCAAAAACGTAGTTCCGGCGGCGGTAGAAGAGATCTTTCGGCGTGATAGCGATGTTTTTGCCGCCGGAGCCGACCCGGCGAGCCAGGTCGATGAACTCCTCTGCGCGGTACTGGTCGCGGTCCCCATCGTACGCGCCGGCGGGAATGGACTGTGGCTCGTGCATCGAGACTTCACAGTCGTAGACGGATCGAAGTCCGTCCGAGGCCTCGCGTTTGACCTGGGCCGAGACCTCGCCCACCGGCACGATGTCGACGTGCATGGGAACGCATATGCGCCCGCATCTCATAAATTGTACGACGTGACCGACACCACCGGCCCGCTTGTCGACCGACTGGCGTATGTCGATTCCGTCGTCGAGGTCGGCATCGGAAACCACCCTGACGTAGCCGGGGCCCTGGCCGAGCGGGGCGTGGATGTGACCGCAACGGACATCGTCGAACGGGCGGTCCCCGAGGGCGTGCGGTTCGTTGTCGACGATATTCTTGACCCCGACGAGTCCGTCTATGCGGGGTGTGATATCGTGTTCGCCCGGAATTTACCGCCGGAGCTGCACCGACCGACGCTGGCCGTCGCCAACACCGTCGGGGCGGCATTCTGGTTCACGACGCTGGGCGGCGACCAGCCGACGGTCGCGGTCGAGCGAGAACAGCTCCCGGGCGGGGAGACGCTGTACCGGGCGAAAGATAGCAAGGCGCTTGAGTGAGGACCGCCTTCGCTCGCTCATGCAAATCGACGCGGTCGTCCTCGACATCGACGGCGTGCTGGTGGACGTGGCCGACTCCTATCGTCGGGCAATCGTCGAATCTATCGACCGGGTGTACGGTGACACGATCAAGAAGGCGGCGGTCCAGCAGTTCAAGGACGCCGGCGGGTTCAACAACGACTGGGAACTGACCTACGCAGCGGCGCTGTTCGTCCTCGCCGACCGCGAGTCCGCCGTCTCCGACCTGGCGGCGTTCACCGACGCCATCGCCGAGCGCGGCGGCGGCCTCGACGCGGCCGAGGCAGTGGTTCGTGACCTGCTGGACGAACCGGCCGAAGACCGAGTCTTCGACGCCTGGGACCGCGAACAGCTCCGGGACGTGTTCCAGACGCTGTATCTCGGCACTGACCTCTACCGGGACATCGAGGGCGGCGAGCCGCCGTTTGCCGCGCCCGGCTACATCCACGACGAGCCGCTCCTGGTCGACGACGAGACGCTGTCGGCCCTGCAGGCCCGCTTCGCCGTCGGCGTCGTCACCGGCCGCCCGGCCGCCGAGGCCGACATCGCGCTGGAGCGCGTCGGTCTCGACCTGCCCACAGAGCACCGCTTCACCATGGATGACTGGGAGGAGGGCAAGCCCCACCCCGCCGCCCTGCGGACGCTCGCCGAGCGGTTCGACGCCGAACGGGTCTCCTTCGTTGGGGATACCCTCGACGACGTGGCGACGGCGGTCAACGCCGACGAAGCCGACGACGACCGCGTGTACTACGGCATCGGCGTCCTGACCGGCGGGCTGACCGGCGACGCCGGCCGCCGGACGTTCGCCAACAACGGCGCAAGCGCTGTCGTCGAATCGGTCACCGACCTGCCGGAGCTTCTGGATGCGGCGTAGCCCGCGTCATCGGGTCACCGGCAGCGCCCCTCGACCGCAAACAGCAACGGTTTCACCGGCGGGACAGAGACCTCGGGTATGCGACGACTGCCGACGTTTGGCTGGGCATTCCTGGTGAGCATCTGGGCCGGGCTCGTCGGGGGCGCGGTCATCCGCGAACCGTCGGTCGATTTGGTGCCGCTGTACGCCGTCACCTGCCAGTTAATCGGCCTCGTCGTGGCCTACTGGACGATGCGCGAACGCGACGACATCCTCGAATCCGTCCACCGGCCGGGCCGCGTCGGGATGTTCATCATCGTCCTCTTTTTCGTGATGGTCCCGCTCTCGACGATATTTGCTCTCGGGCTCGGGGCCACCTCGATCCCCGGCGTCGCGACACAGTGGCTCAGCTATCTGATGGGCCTCGGGAGCGCGCTGTACGTCGCCTTCGCCGGCGGGTTCGACCGGGCCTGGGAGGAGTACACCTGATACTGTCGGCTGTACGTCTGTAAAGAATTTCGCCACACAGGGTAGCGAATATCGGACACTAGGGACAGCCAACAGTATGACCGAACCTGTCACACAACGTTTATTCAGTGGTCGGCCTACGCCGTAAGTATGGACATCGCGTTGCTTGGCGGTACTGGAGACATCGGCCAAGGTCTCGCCCTCCGCTGGGCTGACGACACCAACCACACGATCATCATCGGCTCCCGGAAAGCCCAGAAGGCGGCGAACAAAGCGGAGGAGTACGAGACAGAACTGGCCAGCCGCGGCCACGACGACGTGGCAATCGCTGGCCTGGGTAACGAGGACGCCGCCGCCCGCGCCGACGTCGTCGTCGCCGCCGTCCCCGCCTACCACCTCACGGACACCATCGACGCCGTCGCCGACGAACTCGACGACACCACGCTCGTGTCCCCCGCCGTCGGGATGCAACGCGACGAGGACGGCTTCCACTACAACCGCCCCGGTGCCGGCAGCGTCACGCAACTGGCCGCCAACGCCGCCCCCGACGACACCCCCGTCGTGGGAGCCTTCCACAACCTCGCAGCCGGCCGCCTCGCCAACCTCGACGCCGATCTGGACTGGGACACCATCGTCGTCGGCGACGACACCGACGCCAAGGACACCGTCTGTGAACTCGCCGAAGGCATCGAGGGGCTGCGTGCGCTGGACGGCGGCCCGCTCGCCAACGCCGCCGAAATCGAGGGACTGACGCCGTTGCTCATCAACGTCGCCCGCCACAACGACGGTCTGCACGACCTCGGCGTGCGGTTCCAATAGTACCTTTTTACGTCACCCCCTCTCCTCGCGGCGCTTCGCGCCGCTGTGGGGAGCGGGTTCGCAAAAATCTACGCTAAAAACGACCTTCTCGCTCCCGCTGGTCGCGAGAAGTGAAACCGCTCGCCGCTGGCGAGCGGTATGCTTTACTCCACTCACTCGGCCACCGCAACGACGGCGCTACTGCTACTCCTGTTCCAGCGGCAGCCCTGCCCTTCCCCGACGCCAGCGACGAGACGCTGGCGCGGCCCGCGGCTGGTCGCGCAGTTGATTATCAAATACCTCAAGATAGGCGTCAACTACTTGCGTACTCTATCCCTGATAGCAAAGAATGGAGACGGAAGACTCGCTCTCAATACTCCATGTCGACGATGACGCGGCGTTGGGAGCCCTCGTCGAAACGTATCTCGAACGAGAAGACAGCGGCCTTGACTGTACTGTCACGACGGAGACGAATCCCAAGAACGCTCTCACGATGATTCGGTCTTCGGAGACGAATTTCGACTGTGTCGTCAGCGATTACAGCATGCCGGAGATGAACGGCATCGACTTCCTCGAAGCCATCCGGGAGACCCACCAGAAACTGCCGGTGTTGCTGTTCTCCGGGGAGGAGACCGGCGACGTCGCCGCCGAGATCATCCAGGCCGGCGTCACCGACTACCTCAAGAAGTCCGTCGGGACGGACCAGTACACGTCGCTCATCCGCCGGGTCGAACACGCCGTCGACTCGGACGGCAGCTTCGAGACGGGCAGCGAAGTCAAACTCAGCGGTGTCGGCGTTATCGGCTCGGACGAACGCTTCGAGCGAGTCGACGAGACCTACGCCTCGTTTTACGGCTACGAGTCGGAGGAACTCGTCGGCAAGCACTGGTCGGAACTCCACCCGAGCAACGAGGTCCAGCACATCAGAACGCACGTCATCCCCGTCGTCCAACGCGGCGGGAAGTGGACCGGCCAGAGCAAAGGGCTGCGGGCCGACGAAACCACCTTCACCGAATCGAAGATGGTGACGGCACTCGACGGCGGCCGAATGCTCATCGCCGTCGACGAAATCGACGATTCGGGGCTGGCCGAACGGGAGTGAGCTAGCGGTCGCTATCGGCTGACGTGACGAACCGCAAAAACGACTGCGTTACGCCGAGGCCTGCTGCAGCGCGTCGTCGATGTCGTCGGCCTGCGTGACGCCGACGAAGCGCTCGACGATGCCGTCGTCGTTCTCGATGATGAGCGTCGGGAGGGAGCGCACCTGGTACTCGTTGGCAACGTCCTGTTCCTCGTCGACGTTGATCTTCTCGAACTCGACGTCCGTCCAGTCCTCCTCGAGGTCTTCGAGGATCGGGTCCTGCGTTTTGCAAGGGCCGCACCAGTCCGCGTAGAAGTCCTTCAGTGTAACCGTCATAGTACTCTGTTCGTGTTAGCCCGCGGTATCTGATAAGGGTTATCCATGTGTACCGGAGGCACGCAATCGCGGGCGACCCGAAAGGCTTAGTGTTGGTGATACACCACCCTGAAGTATGAGTGGCAGCGACGGCGGCGGACTGATGTCCAGTGCGGGACTGGTCCGATATTTCGACGCCGAAGACCAGAACACGATCCGTATCGACCCTCGAACAATCGTCGCGACCGGCGTCATGTTCGGGCTGTTGATGCTCGTGCTGAACGCGATGATCGTGTAGGCGATTCCGCACTGTTTTCCTCTCCCCGCCACTGACTCGCGGGTATGCACTTCACGCAACGCGAACAGCAGGCGCTCCGCGATGCTGGCGTTGAGCAAGCGACCATCGAAGCGGCCTCCGACGCGGTGGTCGAAGCCACCGACGACGCGGCCGGAGAACTGGAAGCCTTCTTCGACGGCCGCGAGACGGTGTACTCCGATATGGATATCGCTCACAGTTCCAGCGAGATTCAGGAACACACCGTCGAATACTGCGACCTGTTCACCCACGCCGACGATATCCGGGGCTATCTGCGCTTCGACACTTGGGGCGTCCCGGTCGAGGGCGGACGCGTTCTGAGCGACGAGAAAGTAGAGCTCTCGCTGGGGCCGACAGTCCACGGACGGGTCCGCTTTGCCGCCGACGAGGACGCGCTATGACCGTCCGGGTCAGGGGCATCTACGCAACGGCGCTGACCCAGTTACTGCGCGAGGCGGACCACGAGGTCGTCCAGGCATCGGGTCCTATCGAGGACCGCTTCGACGGCGAGTTCGCCGACGAGCGGGCGGCGGTCACCGTGGTGACGACGGACGACCAGCAGGGCGTCGGCGTCGTGGGGGACCGCGACGTTGCCGAAACAGTCACCGACCGCCTGACTGAAATCGGTCGGGACACGCTCCGCTGGGACGACCCGACGCCCGAGGGCGCTATTTACGCCGGCACGGTAACGGAGACGCTGGGGAGCGGCGCTGTTGTCGACCTCGGCGACGGCGAGGGCTTTCTCCCGTACTCGTCCTCGGATGAACGCGTCGCGACGGGCGATACCCTCCGGGTGCAGGTCGTCGAGGCGAGCGCGCCGTGGACGAACGGCCGCCCCGTGCTGGACACCACCGTCGCGGTTCGCGGGTCGCTCCTCTCGCTCGTGCGCGGCGGGACCGCCAACAGGTCGGGGACCGGTGGCCCAGCGATGCTAGACGTCATCGCCGCGGAGCCCCGGGACGGCTGGGGCGTCTCGTGGGCGTCGGCGAGCGAGGACGCGAGCTTCGATGGGCTGGCCGAGGCCCTCAACGCCGCCAACGACCGCGCGGCGACCGTCGACGACGCGCTTGCGGGAGCCGACGCGCCCGAGGACTGCGCGCCGACCCGTTACGACGAGGGACGTTCGACGGCGTGGCTGTGGTTCGGCCGCGAGAGCCGGTTCGCGCTCGACGAGGTCCGCCGCGAAGTGACAGCAACCATGCCGGGCCACCACCGGGTGAAGGCGGGCGACCGCGCGGCCAGCGCCGCTGTGGACTACGTCGAAGCGCTGTGTGACGACCCCGAAACCGGCGAGACGGACTTCCCCTTCGCCGTAACGACCCGGCAGTTCGGCCCGCAGGTCGGCGGGTCGCTGTCGCTGGGTCACGGCAAGCCCGACGGCCGACTCATCACGCTAGGCAATGGCGAGGTCCAGTCGGTCGACGACGACGGAACAGTGACCATCGAGCGCGAGATGAGTCCCGGCGGCACCTACGACGCCCTCGGCGTCCCGAAAGAGGCCGGCGACATCGCCGAGACAAAGGTCAAGGAGGGGCGCTGGTGGTATCCGACGGTGTACCGCGACAGCGACGGCGAGAAGAAGGGCACCTACGTCAACGTCTGTACACCCGTCGAGATATTCCCCGACACCGCCCGGTACGTGGACCTCCACGTCGACGTGGTGAAACACGCCGACGGCACCGTCGAGCGGGTCGACGACGACGAACTCGACGCGGCCGTCGAGCGGGGACACATCTCCGAACCGCTGGCCGAGCGCGCCCGGAGCGTCGCCGCCGCTGTCAAGAGCGCACTGGAGTGAGTGAAGTCAGTCACGCGGCGCGGCGTCAGTCTTGCCGGCGTCGGGCGCGCCAGGCTGCCAGCCCGACCGCTGCAACCGCCGACCCGACGCCGAAGCCGGGGCCGCCGACCCCGAGGGAGGTGCCATCAGTGCTGTTAGCGCCGCCGCCCTCGTCGCCTGTGGCCGACGGGTCCGCTGTCGGCGTCCGTATCCGCGGGTCCGGGAACGTGTACAGTCCGGGCTGGACCTCCGTCCCCTGGCTCGCGTTCGTGCTTCCGGCGACGAAACAGCCGGCGGCCCGCTGTGCGGTCCAGAACGAGGTCGCTTCGGTGTCGCGCCACTCGAAGGCGAGTTCCGGAGCGGTCGGGTCCGTCAGGTCGTGGACACGGACGCCGCCGTTGTACCACGCGGAGTAACAGCGGTTGTCGGTCAGTTCGAAGTTGTGTGCCGTCGTGAGGATGCCCCCCGGCGACGGGTCCGAGGTCGGCGGCGGGTCGAGCGTGGACAGCAGTTCGGCGTCGGTCGGGTCGCTGATGTCGTACAGGTCGATGCCGCTGGGGCCGCCGCTGTCGTCGTCCGCGAGGTCCCATGATTCGCCGCCGACGCCCAGCAGCGACGCGTCCTCATTGACCGTCACGAAGTGGTCGTTGCCCGGCGGTTCGCTCCGCTCGGTCCCGGGGTCCTCGATGGCGGCGAGGTCTTCGGGGGAGCGCCCGCGGACCTTCGAGACGAGCGAGATGTCGCTCGGGTCGGATACGTCCACGACCCACGTCCCGCCGTCCCAGTACGCCAAGTAGGCCCGGTCGTCCTCCACCCAGACATCGTGCAGCGGCCAGAGACTCGTCGGCACGTCGGTCCAGGCGTCGTCGGCATCAAGCAGCGACCACTCGCCGACTTCCTCTTCGGCTTCGATATCGGCCACGAGCAAGGGGTTGCCGTCGCGGTCGTTCGCGGTCAGATAGGCGTAGCGGCCGTCAAAGTGACAGTTGTGGACCCGTGTGTCCAGTTCGAGGCCCGCGATTCGCTCCGGAGCCTGCCGGTCGCTCACGTCGAAGACGACGAAACCGTGAGCGCCGTCGGCGGGGTGAGCGGGACCGGCGGCCAGCAGCCGTGAGCCGCTGACAGCGAGGTCCTGTACACGCTGTATTGGCCCGTCATCGCTCTCGGCCAGCAGGTCGGTCCGTCGGCTGAGCAGTCGCGGACTGGTCGGCGTGACGAGGTCGACGAGCGCGATGCCGTCCCCCGTCGCGACGTAGGCCGTGTGTCCGTCGAGGCTGGTAACGACCTCGTACACCGTCTCCATCTCTAGCACGCCCAGCGGGTCCTCGCCAGTCGGGGTGTCGGAGGCCGCTGGCTCGGCTGTCCCATCTCCGGTCGGCATCGGATGGCCGCGGGTCGTCCCCGTAGCGAGGCCGACACCTGTGCCTGCGAGGGCGAGTCGTCGGAGGACCGTCCGGCGGCGCATAGCCGTCCATGCGGGAGCCAGGGCAAGAAGGATTCCGGTGAGGGGTCAGTTCCCCTGAATCGCGTCGATAACCATCGCCGCGGCAATGATCGGCTCCTTCGGAACCGTGCTGGCGTCGTCGATAGTAATCTCGTAGCGGTCTTTCAGCGAGAACTGCCCGTCGATGTTGCCGACGTGGTTGCCGTCCTGATCGCTGATCTCGTACTTGTGGGGAATCCAGCCGCCGAAGGGGACGACGTTGCGAGCGATGGTCACGAGCGCGCCCTGTGAGGTGATCTCGGCGATCTTCGCCTCGGTACTGGCGTCCCGAATCTTCCACGTATCTTGGAAGATGGAGTAGTCGTTGTCGAGGATGACGATGTCTTCGTCGGTCTTGGAATCGGTCAGGACGTAGTTGCCGGCCACGTCGATGATGCCGCCGGCCTTGACCTGGAACACCTCGTTGTCGTTTGCGTCGACGAACGGGAACTCCTCTTTCATCTTCATCATCTTCTGTTTCCCGCGGAGGACGACGTTCCCGGCGGCGTCCATGGCTTTGTACTTGTTGCGGACCAGACTCTGTTCGACTGTGTAGCTGTCGTCGGAGAGGTCGATCCCCTTGATGTCGTAGTCGCTCGTTCCCATACCAATCTCATATTCGATATTCGTGGTAAATCTTTCGACGTACTGATCAAAATAAAAATAGTCACGCGCCTGAAGTCGTCCGCCGAGGCCCGAACCGACAGGGTTTCCCCCCTGCCGGCCAAGTAAAATCCAAGATGAGCAAGGATATAATCGAGGTCCGGGGGGCCGAGGAACACAACCTCAAGGACGTCGACGTGGAGATCCCCCGCGAGGAACTGACAGTCGTCACCGGGCTGTCGGGGTCGGGCAAATCCTCGCTCGCATTCGAGACGGTGTACGCCGAGGGCCAGCGGCGCTACATCGAATCGCTCTCCGCCTACGCACGGAACTTCCTGGGGCAGATGGACAAGCCACAGGTCGAGAACGTCGAGGGCCTGTCACCGGCCATCTCTATCGACCAGAAGAACGCGGCCAACAACCCCCGCTCGACGGTCGGGACCGTCACTGAACTGCACGACTACCTCCGTTTGCTGTACGCTCGGGTCGGCACGCCACACTGTCCGGAGTGTGGCCGTGAAGTCGGTGAGCAGTCCGCACAGAACATGGTCTCGCGGATTCTGGAACTCCCCGAGGGGACCCGCGCCAAGCTGTGTGCGCCGGTCGTCCGCGACCAGAAGGGGGCCTTCGAGGACCTGTTCGACGACCTCGTGAGCGAGGGGTACAGCCGCGTCGAGGTCGACAGCGAGGAGTTCGACCTCACGATGGACCGCCCCGACCTGGACGAGAACTACGACCACACCGTCGACGTGGTCGTGGACCGCGTGAAGATATCGCCGGACGCCCGCTCGCGCATCACGGACTCCGTCGAGACGGCACTCGAAGAGGCCGACGGGACGCTGAAGGTCATCCTGCCGGACCCGGCGGAGGGTGCAGCCGAGACGCTGGGCGGGTCGGATGCCAGGGCGACCGGCGACCTCGCCGACGGGGAGGAGGACGGCGACGGAACCGCCTCGGATCGCCTCGTCGTCGAACTCTCCGAGGATCTGGCCTGTACCCACTGCGGTATCGACATCTCCGAAATCGAGACGCGGTCGTTCTCGTTCAACTCGCCGCACGGGGCCTGCCCGGAGTGTGAGGGGCTGGGCGAGACCAAGGAGGTCAGCGAGGATCTGGTCATCACCGACCCATCGAAGCCGCTCAAGCACGTCTTCGAGCCCTGGAGCTACGACCGGACGTACTACTCACGGCAACTGGACAACGTCGCCGAGCACTTCGGCGTGGACCTTTCGACGCCGTTCGAGGAACTCGACGAATCCATCCAGCGGCAGTTCCTCTACGGGACCGACAGCCGTGTCCACTTCGAGTGGCGGACCAAGAACGGCACCCGAGAGAAGACCGAGCGCTTCGAGGGAGTCATCCCGAACCTGGAGCGGCGACACGTCGAGACAGACTCGGACCGCGCTCGCGAGCACATCGAGGAGTTCATGGCGACCACGACGTGCCCGGCCTGTGAAGGGACGCGGCTCAAAGCCGAATCGCGGGCGGTGCTCGTCGACGGCACCTCGATCACCGAGGTAAACGAGATGTCCATCAGCGACGCGCTGGCCCACTTCGAGGGGATGGAGGAGCACCTCTCGTCCCGGGACCGGAAAATCGCCGAGGAGATTCTGAAGGAGATTCGCGCCCGCCTCGGCTTCATGACCGAGGTGGGTCTGGACTACCTGACGCTGGACCGCGAGGCCTCGACGCTCTCTGGTGGTGAGAGTCAACGCATCCGGCTGGCCACCCAGATCGGCAGCGGCCTCGTCGGCGTCCTCTACGTCCTTGACGAACCCTCCATCGGCCTCCACCAGCGGGACAACGACCGCCTGCTGAACACGCTGGAGGAACTGCGGGACCTCGGGAACACGCTGCTGGTCGTCGAACACGACACCGAGACGATGCGCCGGGCCGACCAGATAATCGACATGGGTCCCGGCCCGGGCAAGCGCGGCGGCGAGGTCGTCGTCAACGGCCCGATGGAGGAGGTCATCGACACTGAGGCGTCGGTGACCGGGGAGTACCTCTCGGGCGAGCGGACGATTCCGGTGCCCGACAGCCGCCGCGAGGCCGACGGCGAACTCACGGTTCGGGGCGCTCGCCAGCACAACCTCGCCGACCTCGACGTGTCCATCCCGCTCGGGACGTTCACTGCCATCACGGGCGTCTCGGGGTCGGGCAAGTCCACGCTGATGCACGACGTGCTGTACAAAGGGCTGGTCCGTCGGATGAACGACACCGACGTGAACCCCGGCGAGCACGACGCCATCGACGGCCTCGACAACGTCGAGACGGTGCGGCTCATCGACCAGTCGCCCATCGGCCGCACGCCGCGGTCCAACCCGGCGACCTACACCAACGTCTTCGACCACATTCGCGAGCTGTTCGCCGAAACGAACCTGGCGAAACAGCGCGGCTACGAGAAGGGCCGGTTCTCGTTCAACGTCAAGGGCGGCCGCTGTGAGGGGTGTGGCGGCCAGGGGACGGTCACCATCGACATGAACTTCCTCTCGGACGTGACGGTCCCCTGCGAGGAGTGTGGCGGCGCGCGCTACAACGACGAGACGCTGGACGTGACCTACAAGGGCGCGACCATCGCCGACGTGCTCGATATGACCGTCGAGGAGGCCTACGACTTCTTCGAGAGCCACGGCGGCATTCGCCGCCGGCTGGAGCTCCTGAAGGACGTGGGCCTGGACTACATGCGCCTGGGCCAGCCCTCGACCACCCTCTCGGGCGGGGAGGCCCAGCGGGTGAAACTCGCCGAGGAACTCGGCAAGAAGGATTCGGGCGAAACGCTGTACCTGCTGGACGAGCCGACAACCGGGCTCCACCCCGAGGACGAGCGCAAGCTCATCGACGTGCTCCACCGGCTCACCGACGACGGCAACACGGTGGTCGTCATCGAGCACGAACTCGACCTGGTGAAAAACGCCGACCACATCATCGACCTCGGGCCGGAGGGCGGCGAGAACGGCGGCGAACTCGTCGCCGAGGGCACCCCGGAGGACGTGGCCCGGACCGACGCGTCCTACACCGGGCAGTACCTCCGTGACCTGCTGCCGAACGTCGACCTAGAGGGGCCGCGAGCAGACCGCGAGCTATCGGCCGAACAGCCGGCTGCGGACGACGACTAATCGGCCGCGTCGTCGATCAATCGCTCCGCTCGCCTCACGAGACTCGCACTGAGGCGGGCTCCGACTTCATCCATCGCATAGAGCGTCTCCTTTGCGGCGTCCGGATCGATATCCCCGGTTTCCACGGCACGGACGAGTACACCGATTGTCCCCGAAACTGGTAGCCATATTGACTTACAAGCATTCCGGAGCGGTTTGTCATCGGTGATGACGACACACTCGTCCGCAAGTCGAGCGCCGGTGAGCAGTGCAACATCGCCGTCGACGATCATTGGAACTTTTCTTTCGGTATCAATTACTGACCCAGGATCGTTCCCGAGTCGAGCTGCTGAATCGGAAACGAGTTCATCTTGATCTTCCTCTCCGGCCCAGGCGAGAATATTAGTTTGAACGATACTCCCTTCATCTATGCAGGTGTCGAGTGCTGATTTAGCAGGCTCTTTCGAGATCTCGAATTTTACCGCCCGAGGGACGGCCAATCCGCCACGCACGGAATCGAGTAAATCAATCGACCCGGTTTCAGCTAATGTAATAATAACGCTCGCATCAAGAAGTACGACCCGCCCGTTCCAGGTCATCGAAGTGCGTCTACGTCGTCGGCCAAATCGACCTCGTCGTAGTTCGACAGAACTCCGCGGTCGTTCGCTTCAGCCATCATCTCCGCGATGGTGAGCCCTGCCAACTCCGCCGCACCGCGCATCCCGACCGCTCCGTCCTGATAGCGCTGGAGGGCGACCCGAACGAGTTCCTCGCGAGCGCCTTGCCGGATCGCCTGTCGGATCGCGTCGCTCCGACTCTCTCCTTTCGCCTCAGCGAGACGCGCCACCAGATCGAGTTCCGTATCGCTCATTCGAGTAGTGACGTTCTCCATGCGAAATGCAACGTATTGCATCGTATTAAGCGTGCGGTCATACCTGAGAGTGATGCCGTGTTCCGGGATAAATCTCCGCACCCGCCACCAACGTTTTAGTCGACGGCGAAACCTGATATAGCCAGCTATGGCGCAGTCGACAGCGGACCGCATCGAGCGGAAACGGGGTATCGGTGGGCTGGCGAAGCAAGCGAACCCGGCCTTTGCCGTGGGCGCAGTCGCAGTCCCGCTCATTGCGTTTGCGGGGGCCGTCGCCAGCGGCAACATCCGGGCGCTAACCTACGTACATGTGATGGCTGGGGTGCTGTGGACCGGCATCGACCTGTTCATGGGGCTCGTGTTGGGGCCGGTGCTCGGCGGCCAGGAACCAGAGGCGCGGGCCGACTTCTTCGCCTCGTTCACGCCCAAGATGACGTTCCTGATGCCGTCGCTGGCGACGGTGACTATCAGCGGCGGCATCCTGCTGGCGCTCCGCCTCGGGAAGTTCCCCAACGCCGACCCGTGGCTGGCGATTCTGACCGCCGCGACGCTGCTTCCGGTCGTTCTCCTCATCGGCTACCAGTTCGACGCGCTGACCGACCCGAAGACGCTGGGCGTCCTCGGCGTCGCCGTCGTTGGTTCCGGCGCGTATCTCGCGGCCACGCTGCCGGCCTTCGCGATGACCTCGTGGTGGATCGTCGCCACGCTCGGTATCGTGACGCTGCTGTCCGTGCAGGGCTTCGGGGTCATCCTGCCCGGCGAGGTCCGCATCTACCGGCAGGTCGTCTCAGAGAACCCGGACGTGGACCTGGTCTCCGAGATCGGGATGCGAAACGCCAGGCTCGGGGGCCTGCAGGGGCTGCTGCAACTGGCAATCGTGTTCGTGATGGTCGGCCTGCGCTGGTGGACGCCGTAGTCTGTGGGTACCGCCCATCGGGGGCGACAGGAACAGTCATCCTTACCACATACGCTCTCGTGTCGGCAGAACAACTACAATCTAGCCGGAGTTAGCACACGTCGTATGTCCGACCCTGAAAGCGGTGCGACGGACCCCGAAACGGTACTGGAGGAACTCGCCAGACTCCCGACGCTGGCCCATCCGACGGCGTCCCCCAACGGCGACGAAGTGGCCTTCTACTACGACGTGAGCGGGCGCAACGAGCTTCACGTCCTTGACGTCGAGAGCGGCACCCACGAGCAGTGGAGCGACGGCGAAGTTCCCCGGAACGCCCGCTGGCACGTCGAGTGGGGAGCCGACGGGGAGCGGGTGTTCTTCCACCTCGACGACGACGGCAACGAACAGAACGACGTGTACGCCATCGAGCGCGACGGGTCGGTCGAGGCAGTCGTCGAGATGGACGGGCAGGTGGTGATACAGGACGTCGGCAGGGACGGTGAGGCCCTGCTGGTCGGGTCGACACGCGACGGCCAGATAAACCTCTACAGCCACGACCTCGGGAGCGGCGAGACGGCGAAGCTGACCGATTACGACCGCGCGGTTCACACGGGCATCCTCTCACCCGACGGCTCGCAGCTGGCATACACGACCAACGAGACCGACGACTTCGACAACATGGACGTGTACGTCAGCGACGCTGACGGGGCAAACCCGAAGCCCCTCGAAATCGGTGTCACCGGCGCGGAAGCCGCCCCAGCCGACTGGGGACCCGACGGCGACCGCCTGCTGGTCGTGGACAACAGCGAGGACCTGTCCCGGAGCGGTGTCTACGACCTGGCGACGGACGAGGTAACGTGGTTCGGCGGCGAGTACGAGGAGGAGCCACAGGCGCTCCTGCCCGACGGCGAGCGGTTCTTGGCCGTTCGGACCCGCGAGGCCACGAAGGTGCCCGTCGTGTACGCCATCGAATCCGGCGAGGAGCGCGAACTCGACCTGCCAGAGGGCGTCGCCTCCTTCGGCATGATGGGCGGCGACCCGGTGCTTTCCGGGGACCACCTGCTGGCGCTACACACGACGCCGACGCGCCGCCCCGAACTGCTCGCCTACGACCTCGACACCGACGAGACGGAGGCGCTGGTCGAAGCCGAGTACGGCCCGTTCTCACCTGACGACTTCGCCGACGCGGAGTACTTCACCATCGAGTCCGACGGCGTGCCAGAGACGCGGCAGGCCGCCGTCGAGTACGACTCCTACGACACGCTGGAGATCGGCTGTCTGCTGTACGATTCCGGCGAGCGGCCGTCGCCGCTCATCGTCAATCCTCACGGCGGCCCGCGCGGGATGGACAGCAAGTCCTTCGACCTCTACACGCAGTTCCTCGTCCACCGGGGCTTCTCGGTGTTGCAGGTGAACTACCGGGGCTCGACCGGCCACGGCCGCGAGTTCATCCGCGAACTGTACGACGACTGGGGCGGGGCCGAGCAGGGCGACGTGGCCTCGGCCGCCGAGCACGTCCTCGCGACGTGTGAGTGGGTAGACGAGGACCGCATCGTCGTCTTCGGCGGCTCCTACGGCGGCTACTCGGCGTACTGGCAAATGGTCCAGTACCCTGACCTGTACGACGCCGGCGTCGCCTGGATCGGCCTCACGGACCTCGAAGACCAGTACGAGAACACGATGCCACACTACCGGACTGAGCTCATGGAGAAGAACATGGGCACCCCGGCGGAGAACCCGGAGCTGTACGAGGAGCGGTCGCCCATCACCCACGCCGATAACCTCGACGCCCCGCTGTTCATCGTCCACGGCGTCAACGACCGTCGAGTCCCCGTCTCGCAGGCCCGCCTGTTCCGCGACGCGCTCGAAGTCGCCGGCTACACCGAGGGACCGGACGGCGATTTCGAGTATCGGGAACTCGGCGAGGAGGGCCACGCCTCCTCCGACATCGAGCAGAAAACGCGGCTGTTCCGCCTGCTCGATGGCTTCCTCGACCGCCGGATCGGGACCGAAACGGTCGCCGCTGACGACTAAGCTCGGCGGCTGCTTCGCCGCGCTGTACGTCTTCGCGTTGACGCGGTCGGTCAGTCGCTGACACCGCCAGTGTTCTTGGCTCGGGCGTCGTACAGTCGGCCATGCACACCGCCTACGCTGCGCTCGGTGACCGCGTCCTCGTCGGCGACGCCGGCAGCGGCTGGGACGACGGCCTCATCGGTCACGACATCGAGTGCGTCGCTGCAGGAGCGGCGGAACCGGACCGTGCCTTCGTGGGCACCGTAGACGCTGGTCTCCAGCGGACGACCGATGGCGGAGCGACGTGGGAGTCGGCCCTTGACGCCGGGGACCGCGTGACGAGCGTCACAGTCAGCCCACACGATGCCGACGTGGTGTGGGCCGGAACGGAGCCGAGCGCGGTCTATCAGTCGACCGACGGTGGAGAGACGTGGACTGAGAAACCCGGGCTGACGGAACTGGACTCGGCTTCGCGGTGGTCGTTCCCGCCGCGGCCCGACACCCACCATGTCCGGTGGATCGCCCTCGCACCGGACGACCCGGAACAGGTGTACGCCGCCATCGAGGCCGGCGCGTTCGTCCGCAGTCCCGACGGCGGTGGGAGGTGGGTCGACCACCCCGAGGGCGCGCGGCGGGACAACCACACGCTGGCGACTCATCCCGATGCCCCGGACCGGGTGTACACCGCCGCCGGCGACGGCTACGCGCTGTCGACCGACCGCGGCGAGACATGGACCCACCCGCAGGAAGGATTAGAACATCGGTACGTGTGGGGGCTAGCCGTCCATCCTGACGATCCGGACTGCATCGTCGTCTCGGCCGCCAGCGGCCCCCGGTCGGCCCACAGCACCAGCGGCGAGAGCTACGTCTACCGGTGGGACGGCGACCGGTGGAGACAGTCGATGGACGGTCTACCGGGGCCGGCGGGACTGGCCCGGCCGATTCTCACCGCCGACCCGGACGACGGCTTCCTCGCGCTGACGAACCACGGCCTGTTCCAGTCAAAGCGCGGGGAGACGTGGACTCGGGAGGGTCCCGACGGCGTGGGCTGGCCGGTCGAGTACGACCAGGTCCCGAGCGGACTGGCCGTCGTGTGAGGGGCGGCCGAGCAAGTGGCCGGCATCAGAGTCCGTCCGCAGCTACGCCAGTCGGAGCAAAACGGCACCGAAACCACTCGTCACGGCCGTCGCAACGGTCGCGAGCAGGAGAATCTTCGCCGCTTTTCGCCGGTCGGCGCGAACAGCCTCGCTTGCGTCGACGCGCCCGCTTTCCCCGCCCGACCCGGAGAGGTCGTAGCGGGCGAGTGCCCCGAAGGCGACGCAGAACCGGAAGTAATCCTGCAGCGCGCCGACGTACCCGCCGAAGACGAAGGGGACGGTCGCCCACAGCGACAGGTCGGGTATCGCGCCGAGGGTGGCGGCGAGGGCGATACCGATGGCGACTGCAAACGAAGCAATGGCCGACAGTCGGCGGGCACGGCGCTGGTTCGCCCCGATGTTGCAGACGCCGGGCTGGTACTCTGCCATGGGCGGTGACAGGGGCTACACCGACAAATACGCCCTGCTTCGGCTGGTGACGCGACGGCCGTTTCGGCGGTTGGCCGAGCAACAGGCCCATTCTCGGGTCCCTGCGACGGATAGCTAACCCAGCGGTCGTCCCGAAAACAGGTACAACAGTCCGTCTGAATCGAGAAGCTATTTGGTTCGTGACACCGAGAGAATGTGTATGCACGATGTTGTGGTGGTCGGCGCGGGTCCGGCTGGGTCCCGGTACGCGCGTCAGGCGGCGAGCCGGGGGCTCGACGTGGTGGTGTTCGAACAGGGGGAGATCGGCAAGCCGCTGGCCTGCTCGGGCCATGTGAGTACAGATATCTGGGAGTTCACCGAGGACGCCCGCGACGAACTGTTCCAAAACGAGATCTCCGGCGCGCGGTTCCACACCGGCGGCCCCGGGAGCCAAGACCACCCATTCTACAAGGATGAGGTCATCTCGAACGTCATCGACCGCGTCGGCCTGGACAAGCACCTCGCAGGGTTGGCCCGCGACGCCGGTGCGGACGTTCGAGAAGCACACTCCGTCGTCGGGGTCACCGAGGACAGGGACAGCGTTACCGTCGAAGTCCGCGGCGATGACGGCGTCGAGGCGTACCGAGCGAAGATGGTCGCGGGCTGTGACGGCCCGAAGAGCCGCGTCCGGCGGGAACTGGACCTGCCGGAGCCCGACGAACTGCTGCACGGCGTGCTCGGGTTCAGCGACGAGGTGGACCACACCGACTTCGTCGACGTTCACCTCACAGTCCCGCGCTTTTTCGCCTGGCGCATCCCGCGGGGCGAGGCCGGCGTCGAGTACGGGCTGGCTGTGCCGCCGGGCGACGACGCTCGCGGCCGCTTCGAGGCATTCGTCGACGGCTACGGCGTCGAAACCGACCACCGCTGTTCCGGACTTATCCCCATCGGCCCGCCGAAGCGGGTCACCGGTCGGCGGTCGTTCCTCGTCGGCGACGCCGCGGCACAGACCAAGCCCTTCACCGGCGGCGGCATCCGCTACGGCATGACCGCGGCCGACCACGCGGCCCGGGAAATCGACCCGGAGGACCCGGCGACGCTGGGCGAGTACGAGCGAGCGTGGCGCGACGACCTCCGGCAGGAGATCCGTCTGGGCCATGCGGTTCGGGCCGGCTACTCCGCGCCGGAGCCGATACAGAAAGCCGGGATGAAGGCCTTCGAGGGCGAGATCGGCGTCCACATGGACCGGCCGACGACGCTGTTCTCACGGGAGCAGTTGGCGGCGCTGTTCTCCCGGTCCTAACGGACCTGTTACTCGCCTGGCGTGTGCAGATAACGTTTTTACCGACCGATAGAAAAGGTCGGGCGTGGTAACACGCCGACGAACCTACGTCCTCGCGGGCCTGCTCGTTCTCACCGGCTGTCTGACGACAGTCCTTCTCGCGCGAGTGCTATCGACGATATTCTTCGCAATCACAGTCGCATACGTCCTGTTCCCCGTCTCGAAGTGGCTCGGGCGCCACGGGCTCAACAAGCGACTGTCGGCGGCCGTGACGACTGGTATCGCCTTCGTCAGCGGCACACTCATCGTCGTCCCGCTCGGGGCCGTGCTGTATCTCCGCCGTCGTGACCTGTTTTCGTTCTTCCAGCAACTCCCACCGATGGTGACCATCGATGTCGGCGGGTTTAGCTACCCGGTCGAGATCGCGCCGACGTTGCTATCAGCGCGACGGATACTCACGGATTTCGCAGTCGACCTCGCGGCAGAATCGCCCGTCCTGGCGCTGAAAGCCGTCCTGTTTACGATTCTCGTCTACGCGATGCTGTGGCGGCCACAGGCGCCCAAAAAGGCCGCCTATCGGACGGTGCCGGCGTCGTATCACGAGGTCGTCAACCGACTCCATCAGCGACTCCGGGGGACGCTGTACGCGATTTACGTTCTCCAGGCGGCGACGGCGTTCGGGACCTTCGTCGTGGCGTGGGTCGTGTTCTGGCTGCTGGGCTATCAGGGCGCGTTCGCGCTGGCGGTGGTTGCCGGCATCCTGCAGTTCGTCCCCGTCATCGGCCCCAGCGTCGTCGTCCTTACCATCGCTGTCGCGGACCTCATCAACGGAAACATCACCGGTGCGATACTGGTGACCGTGTTCGGCCTCGTCTTCGTCGGCTTCCTCCCCGACGCAGTCATCAGGCCGAAACTCGCCCGCTACACGACCGGCCTCCCGGCCAGCCTCTACTTCGTCGGGTTCACCGGCGGCGTGCTGACGCTGGGCGTCATCGGCTTTATCGCCGGGCCAGTCGTCATCGCGCTGTTGGTCGAACTGTCGTCGCTGTTGACGAACGAGCGGCAGGGAGACCAGCAGCAACTGAGCTGAGCCAGCAGTCGGTATAACAGTTAGTTCGTCTCCAGCGGCCGCCCCTGTGCCTCCCATTCGGTCAGGCTCCCTTCGTAGAAATCCACCTGCTCGAAGCCGAGATGCCGGAGAACGACGTACGTGTGGCTGATTCGCCGAGCGGTGTTACAGTAGAGGACGATACGTTTCTCGGGGACGATACCTGCACGTTCGAGAACAGATCGCGCTTCGTCTTGCGGAAGCAGTCCCCGCGTCTCGTCGTCGACGAGGGCCCGCCAGTCCAGCAGGACCGCACCCGGGATGTGGCCCTCGTCGTACTCCCCGTCCTCGCGTGTGTCGACCAGCACCGCGTCAGGGTCGTCCGCGGCGTCAGCGACCGCGTCCGGACCGACCAGCGGCGTCGCGTCGGGACGAGTCAGCTCGTAGTCGGTCGGCTCGACAGCCGGCGTCTCGCTCGACGTTTCCCGTTCGAGTTGCCAACTGGAGAAGTCGCCGTCGAGGAGATGGAGCCGGGCGGGGTCGTGGCCGAACAGTTCTGCGGTGACCAGAAACCGCGCGGCGAAGACGCCGTGGTGGTCGTCGTACGCGACGATTTCGCTCTCCGGCGTGATGCCGGCCCCCGAGAGCAACTGTGCCCAGTCGTCCTCGTCGGGGAGCATCCCTTCGCCAGCGTCGGCGTCGGACTCCGCGCCGTGTTCGTCTGCCCGGAACGAATCGAAGGGCACGCTCACCGCATTCGGGAGGTGGCCGAGGCCGTCGTATTCCCAGGCGTCGCGCACGTCGACGATTCGGATACCCTCGCCCTGGCTCGCCACCCACTCCGCAGAGACGAAATCAGTCATTGTCGTGGCGTTACCGCTCTGTCCGCTTGAAAACTCCCATCGCAGTCGGTCGAAGGTGGTTGCAAATATTGCTCGTTCTCACGGGAGAACAGAGCGAGCCGTCCCGGACATGGTACTCCATGGCCCTTATTCCCTCCACCGCTGGAACGCCGTCTTTCGGCACCTCCAAATAGGGGTAATATATGCCGCCAGGGTGGATGAGTGGCCGAACATGCCGAAAGTCGTGGTAATATATGTCTGGTAGACTTACGCTTCGACGCACTATGACTGACTACGCTAACGACGTGCTCGTCTCGGCCGACTGGGTCAGCGAGCATCTGGACGAGTTCCAGAGCGACGACCCCGCCCACCGACTGGTAGAGGTGGACGTCGACACGGAACTGTACGACGAGAGCCACGCACCCGGCGCAATCGGCTTCAACTGGGAGACGGACCTCCAGGACCAGACCACGCGGGACATCCTCGACAAGGACGACTTCGAGGACCTGCTCGGTGCCCACGGCATCAGCGAGGACTCGACGGTTGTGCTCTACGGTGACAACTCCAACTGGTTCGCCGCCTACACATACTGGCAGTTCAAGTACTACGGTCACGACGACGTGAAGCTCCTCGACGGCGGTCGCGAGTACTGGGTCGAGAACGACTACGAACTCACCGACGAAGTGCCCGAGTTCTCCGAAGTCGACTACGAGGCCGCCGGTCCGCGCGAGTCCATCCGCGCCTACCGAGAGGACGTCGAGAACGCCATCGAGCGTGAACTGCCGCTCGTCGACGTTCGCTCGCCCGAAGAGTTCTCCGGCGAAATCCTCGCACCCCCTGGACTCCAGGAGACCGCCCAGCGCGGCGGCCACGTACCCGGTGCCCAGAACATCTCCTGGGCGGCCGTCACCAACGACGACGGCACCTTCAAGGACTACGACGAGCTCGAAGAGCTCTACGCCGAGTACGGCATCGACGGCGACTCCACGACGGTCGCCTACTGCCGCATCGGTGAGCGCTCCTCCGTCGCCTGGTTCGCCCTGCACGAACTGCTGGGCTACGACGACACCATCAACTACGACGGCTCCTGGACCGAATGGGGCAATCTGGTTGGTGCGCCTATCGAGAAGGGCGAGGCTGAGTAAGCGACAGCGTACGAAGCCTCGAATCGAAGCGGCGACCGACGGGAGCCGCGGAGAAGGGCGAGGCCGACGACTGAGCGTAGCGAAGGAATCGGCCTCGTAGCGGAACGGCGACCACCGGGAGCCGTGAAGCAAGGCGAGGCTGAGTAAGCGACAGCGCAAAATCGGAGACCGACTTTCGAATTTTTGTAGCGTTGTTCGGAGCCGGTAGCGTCGCCGAGACGGTGGCGGCCGTTCCGAACGGCTATCTCCCGACGCCGAAATACAGCGGTGTGCCCAACCGTACATTCAAGTCAGATGCGGGTCGTACACCCGAATGTGGACCGAAAGGAACTCGAACGGGAACTCCGCGACGCCTTCGACGCCGACCCCGATATCGTCACGGTCGTGGCCAGACAGGCGCGGGACCTCTCGGAATCGGACCAGTTCGTGACCGACTTCGGGGCGGAGCTGACGGTGGGGGATGTCGTCGACAACCTCGCGGACGCGCCCGAGGACTATCAACTCGCCGAGCGGTGGAACTGGTGGCTGGGTGCGCTTGACCTCTCACACGGCGGCTACGCGCGGTTCAGCGTGCGACAGGACATCGACAAGACGTCCTGATCTGTCGCTGTCGGTGTTTCTGCGTGGATGGGAAAAACGGCGCGACGCCAGTCAGTGTACGCTAAGCCCGTGTGCCTCTCGTGCGTGTTCGAGGAGTTCCTCCGTCGTGTCGAACTCCTCACCGCAACTGCACGTGTGGTACGTCGTCGGGGGTTGCTGGCGTGTCGCCATGACAACTGAACAATGAGCCCCGAGTATAATAATTGTTTATGCTAGCGTGATAACACTGCCCAGCCGACGTGTTATCTTTACATAATACCACAACCGGAAAGACTCCCTTGACAGTTCATAGCCCCTAAGAACCCGGATATCGTCGTGTTCCGGTTCATAGATATTCCGCCTTCCCGGCGGTTGATGGCACGATTCGGTCAGAACCGACGAACGGAAACGGGCGCGACGCTTCCGTCGGTATAATGGATGTGCAGTTTCTCGGCGGGGCGGGTGAGATCGGCCGGAGCGCCGTCCTCATCGACGAGTCGCTGCTGCTGGATTTCGGAATGTTGACCGACTCACCGCCACGGTTTCCGGTGCGGACGCCGTCGCCGGACGCCGTCGTCGTCTCGCACGGCCACCTCGACCACGTCGGGACCATCCCGGCGCTGGTGTCGGGCGACGCGCGGCCGCCGATTCACTGGACGCCGCCGACGTACGAACTGGCGATGACGCTCGCACGGGACACGCTCAAACTCCACGGCGGGACCGTCAACTGTCCGTTCACCGAGACCAACGTCAGACGGGTCACACAGGTGTCAGAGACCCACGGCTACCGCGAGTCGTTCGAGGCCGCCGGCTACGAAGTCACGTTCTACAACGCCGGCCACATCCCGGGGAGCGCACACGTCCTCGTCGACGATGGCGACACCCGACTGCTGTACACGGGTGATTTCCACACCGACGACCAGCGCCTCGTCTCGGGGACGACGGCACGCCCCGACGCGGACGCGATTATCTGTGAGAGCACCTACGCCGATGTCGACCACGAACCCAGGGAGACGGTCGAGGAGCGGTTCGTCGAGAGCGTCGAAACGACGCTCTGGGAAGGCGGGACCGTCGTCGTGCCTGCTTTCGCCATCGGCCGAACCCAGGAGATGCTGCTCATCTGCGAAGCGCACGACATACCCTGTTACGTGGACGGGATGGGCAAACAGGTGACCGAGATGCTCGGGCAGTACCCCGAGTTCGTCCGCGACGCGGACGCGCTCCAGCGGGCGAAATCCCACGCCCGGTTCGTCACTGGGAAGGACGGCCAGCGAAAGCGCATTACCGACCAGAAGGCGGCCATCGTCACCACCAGCGGGATGCTCTCCGGCGGCCCGGCGATGACGTACATCCCCGAAATCCGCGGGAATCCGATGAACAAGATTACCATGACCGGGTATCAGGTCGAGGGGACGCCGGGACGGGACCTGCTAGAGACGGGGAGCGCCGAGATAGACGGCCGGATTATGCCGGTCAGCGCACGGGTCGAGCAGTACGACTTTTCGGCACACGCCGACCGCGACGGGTTGTTTGCGTACCTCAACAGCTATCGTGACACGCCGGTGCTCGTGAACCACGGCGACCGCTGTGAGACCTTTGCGACCACGCTCCGCGAGGACGGCTACGACGCGACAGCGCCCGAGCTAGGCGCGACCGTCGCCGTCCGGTAGACGGCCACACAGATGACCTCGGCCACGTTCAGTCACTCTCGTCTGCGTCTCCGGTGGCACGCTGCTTCAACCACTCGTCGAGCAGGTCGCGGATTGCGGCGTCCCGGTTGTCGCGGTGGTCGGCGAACGCCTTGTCGTCAATCGCGTCGAGCAACTCCTCGTCCAGTTCGACCTCAATCGATTCGAGGTCCAGAAACGCTTCGTCCATTGATTACGGGGAGTTGGACGGCCAGAGAAATATATCCTCGTCAGACAACCGTCGGTCAGTCGCGTGACAGCGGCCGCGAAGGCGGAGAGTTCCAGAAGGGTGTCAGGAGACCGCCATGCTTTGATTACGACTCGCGTCGTATCCACAGTCAGTGATGGGCTCGCTACAGTCTCTCATCGGCCCCCACCGGCTCGACGCGCTCGGCGCGTGGGCGGTAACGGGAATTCTCGTGGGTGGCGTCGGACGGTTCGCGGCCGGTGGCGAATTCGATTGGGCAGTGCTCACGGCACTCCTCGTGGCTATCGCGGTCACAGTTCCGTTCGCCACGCGGGACCTCGAAACGACGGTGCCCGCGGAGTTGCTCGGACTGGTCGCGGTGCCGGTACTCGTCCGGGCGTTCGGCGGCTTCCCGCAGGTCACGCCGTTCCTCGTGGTCGCCGGGGTCGCGCTGTTGCTGGCCGTCGTGCTCGATGCGGGCACCTCACTGACGATGACGCCGCGGTTCGCGACGGTGTTCGTCGTCATCGTGACGATGGCCGTCGCCGGCGTCTGGGCGGTCGGTATCTACGCGACCGACACGCTACTGGGAACCACGTTTCTCGATGGACAGACAGAGTTGATGTGGGATCTCGTCACTGCGGCGGGTGCCGGTGTCGTCGCCGGCGTCGTGTTCGAACTGTACTTCGAGCGGTCAGCACGCATCGCTCGACTGCGCGTCTCGGACCCGGATCCCCCGGAAGGTGACCAGTCGGAAGCGTCCCTTCCTGGAAACGGCACGCACCACCGCATCGCTGTCCGGACGCTACAGGCGCTCCTCGGTCTGATATCCGCATTCGCACTCGTTCGTGGCAACGTGACGCTGTTCGTCAACAGCGGCGGCCCACTGGCGATAACGTTCCTGCCGGCGCTGCTCCGCCGGGAGTACGGCTACGCGATGGACACCGGCCTCGTCCTGTGGATCACAGTGGCGTCGACGCTGCACGCGGCCGGCGCGTTCGAACTGTACGGAGCGTTTGGCTGGTACGACAGTCTGGCCCACGCCGTCTCGGCATCGCTCGTGGCCGGCGTGGGATACGCGGTCGCACGAGCAGTCGAACGCCACTCCGGGGCGGTTGCTTTCAACAGGAAGTTCCGCGCGACCTTCGTCGTTCTGTTCGTCCTCGCGGTGGGCGTCGGCTGGGAGATCCTGGAATTTGCCAGCGGCGGCATCGCGTCGATTATCGGCGGCGAGGCGGTCCTCGCCCAGTACGGGACGAGCGACATCGTGAACGACCTCGTGTTCAATACGGTCGGCGCACTCGTCGTCGCGGGCTGGAGCACCGCCCACTTCGAGGGTCTCGCGGCCCGACTCACCGGGCGGGTCGGGCGGCTCACAAGCGGTGATTGAGTCCCTGACGTCCTCTGTTCCCGAAAGCGGCTCTACGGTGCAGACGGACCGAAACGTATGGAGCAGGCACATCTCGATTTCGACCGCTACTTCGAGGTCGCAATGGAGACCGACGAGGCACAGGCCGCGGAGATGACTGTCGAGCCGGGTCGGTCCGTCGGCGGCCCGGAAAACTATCACGAGCACAGCGACCAGTGGCTGTTCGTGGTCAGCGGTACCGGCGTCGTCACCATCGACGACGACGCCCACCGGGTCGACGCCAGCGACCTCGTCCGCATCGAGGCCGGCGAACGCCACGGTCTCGAAAACGACGGGGACGAGCCACTGGAGACGGTCAACTTCTACACGCCGCCGCGATAGCCGTCTCAGGACTCGGTGTCGTCGACCGGAGACAGTTCGTAGCAGGTGCCGTCCCGAAGGACGAAGGGCACGTCCGATGCGATAAGCGCGCGGGCTGCCTCACCAGTGATAGTCGCCGCCTCATCCGGCCGGAGGGCCGTGTCGAGCGCCTCAGCCTGCGCGTCGGCGAGCGACAGCGGTTCGAGCGTTACACACCGGGCGCTATCCGTCGCCTCGACTGCATACGTGACTTCGGCCGGCTTGTCGCCGTGGACTGCAAGCGAGAACACGTAGTACGAGCCGTTGTGGACGTACACCGAGCTGTTCGGGTCGAAGCCGCCCACGTCGGAGTCGTAGCGATGCTCGCCCGAGTCTATCGCGTCGATGACAGCGCGTCGGTCGCTGTCGGGGAGGTCGTCGACCCGTACCGTCGACTCGTTTCCGGGGTCGTCGACTTCGCTCACGCTGTATTTGTTGATGTAGCCGCCGAATCCGGTCGTTCGCTCCGCGACTGCGTACGTCTCGCCGTCGAACGCGAAACAGCCGAACTCGTGAAACACATGCGCCCACTCGTGGGCTGTCACGTCTGCCGAGGGGTCACGGATGGCTGTTTTGAGTGCATCGGTCGTCTCGGAAAAGACACCGACAGTCGCCGTTTCGGGCACTGCTGCGGCGTCGATCGGTGACAACACTACCGGGGTTGGCGTCGCTGTCGCCGTGGCTTCTTCCGTCGAGGAGTCGTCGCCGAGTCCGGAACAGCCGGTCACGAGCGTACAGGCGATGGTTCCAAGAACGGTCCTGCGGGAGGGCACAGTCGCCGATTTCTGGGCGACCGGTAAATGCTTTCAGCGTCAGGCGACGCCGGCCTCCGCGTCCATCGGGTCCTGAATGTCGCCGACGACCTCTTCGAGCAGGTCCGTGACCGTCACCAGCCCGATGACTTCGCCGTCCTCAAGGACGAATGCGAGTTCCTGACGCTCGGCCTGGAACTGGTCGATAGCGTCGCTGACGGTTGTTTCCGGCGACATCGTCATCGGCGGTGAGGCGACGGCTTCGAGGTCGATGCCGTCCAGCAGACCGCCCGACCCGTCCTGCTCCTCGCGCTCGTCGACGAGCGCGGGGATGTAGACGATGCCGAGGAAGTCTTCGAGCGTCTCGCCGACGAGCGGGTAGCGGGTGTGGGGCGTCTCGGCGATCCGCTCGGCGTTGGTCGCGTCGTCGTCGGTGGGCGACAGCGCAACGATATCCCCCCGCGGAACCATCACCTCGCTGACTTCGCGGTCGCCGACGCGGAACGCGGAGAGAACCTCCTCGCGCCGCTCGTCGGGTACGTCGCCGCGGTCGAGGACGGAGCCGAGTTCGTTGCGTAGTTCGGCGCGGGACTCGATGCTCTCGACCTCGGCTTCGAGCCACGCGCCGGACATCTCGACGCCGAACAGTCCCAGCGTCCACTTGGCGACCCCGTCACCGACCGAAATAATCGGCGAGATTAGCTTGGCGAAGTAGTACAGCGGGGTCGCACCGTACCGGCAGACGAACTTCGCGCGCTCGACGCCGAGATACGTCGGCGTCTGCTCGCCGTGGGTCAGGTGGACGAGGTTGATGAGGAGGAACGCGATAGCGCCGCCGATGCCGACCCCGGCCAGTGCCGATGTCTCGAAGTACGGCTCGAAGATGGCCGCGAGCGCCGGTTCGGCGATGATACCGACGGCGATACTGGAGGCGGTAATGCCGACCTGACAGCTCGTCAGATAGATCTCCAGGTCGTCGGTCATCTCCCAGGCACGCCGGAGGCCGGGTTCGTCGAACTCGGACTCGTCGTACTGTCTGGCCCGCGTCAGTGCGAACTCGATGGCGACGAAAAAGCCGTTGGCGAGAATCAGGGCGATTCCTGCAAGCAGCCTGACCGCGACTTCGACTGGTTGCATGTGCCGGCGGGGTTCACGTTCCGGCGGTGAAAAAGTGGGGATTGTAGTCTCCACTCACGCCGCGGCAGCACTGTCGGCCGTTCTCAGGGGCGTTCGAAGTCGTACTTGACGCCAGTGAGGTCGGTCGAGACCGCCCAGAGCCGCTCGGCGGTCTCCTCGTCACGCGAGGTCTCGTTCGACTGCTGGAATTCTGGCGCGCCGCGCATATCGAACAGCCCGCCGGGACCGACGTACTCGCCGCCGATGACGTCGTCGGCGGTGGCGGCGTACAGCATCGGGAGCGCGCCCTGTTCGGCAGATTGCGCGAAAACGGCGTTGGCGACGCCCATGGCCGCGGTTCGCAGCGTCGACCCCATCTCCCGCGGCCCGCGGAACTGGAGGTCGGTGTCGGCGTAGCCGGGGTGGCAGGCGACGCTTATCACGTCGTCCCAGCCGTGGTTGCCCAGACGACGCTGGAGTTCGTAGGCGAAGAGGAGGTTTGCGAGCTTGCTCTGGCCGTAGGCTGACCACTTCCCGTAGGAGCGCTCGCGCTGGAGGTCGTCGAAGTCGATTTCGCCCATCTCGTGGGCGCCACTCGACTGCGTGACAATCCGGGATTCGCCGTCGGCGGCCCGGAGCAGGTCGAGCAGGTGTCCGGTCAGGGCGAAATGGCCCAGGTGGTTGACGCCGAACTGCGTCTCGAAGCCATCGGCCGTCTCGCTCCGGGGAATCGCCATGACACCGGCGTTGTTACAGAGAATGTCGACGGCGTCGTAGTCGTCCCGGAGGCCGTCGGCGAACGCCGCGACGTTCGACAGGTCGGCCAGGTCACACTCCCGGACGTCGAGCGTCGCGTTCGGAACGGCTTCGCGAATTTCCGTGGCGGCCGATTCACCGCGTTCGACGCTCCGGCAGGCCATCACCACCGTTGCACCCCTGCGAGCGAACGCCTTCGAGCCTTCGAGTCCCAGTCCGCTGTTCGCACCAGTCACGACCACAGTTCGGTCCCTCAGCGGGGGCATATCTTCGATAGTCCAGCCTGTCATTGACGCAGATACGGGCGCGAGACACTGAAACCCATCGCCGGTGGGAGAGTGAGAGTCTTATGCCGTGGCCCCCCGTGTTTCCAGTAATGAGCGACGTGCCGGTCACCGTCTACACGCGGGAGGACTGTCATCTCTGTGAAGAAGCCATCGAGACAATCGAGCGGGTCGCCGACGACGAGGGGGTCGCCATCGAACTGGACCTCATCGACGTCGACGAGGACCCCGACCTCCGCGACGAGTACGGCGAGCGCGTTCCATACGTCTTCGTCGACGGGTCGCCGGCGTTCAAGTACCACGTCGTCGAGGGAGAGTTGCGCGAGAAACTGCAGCAGTCGGCGTAACCGCAGGGCATCGGACCCACCAGAGCCGTTCGCTGTCGGGACTGGGTCGGCGCTATTGGGCAAGTACCAGTGCTGTTTATTATTTCTCGAGGAGAATACGTCGGCGATGCCCTCCAGTATCAGCGAGAGAATCTTTACTGAGCCGTCCGGACGCCCCATTACACTCGTCCACGCTGCCGGTGCACTCATCTTCGCCGGCCTGTATCTCTACGGCTGGGTCGTCGAAGGAACCCCGGCTGCTTGGTTGCTCGCCATGGTAATCGGGACCGGATTAGCCGGCACTGCGGAAGCGCTTCCGAAGAGCCGACACCAAGCGGCCGGTATCCTCCGCTCCGTCGCGATTCTCGTGTTCCTCAGTCTCGTCGTTGCGTCCATCGTTGCACCCGAGTTCATCGTTGGCTGACCGCTGTACTGTGTCGGGAGTGTATCCTCCCCTTTCGCTGGGCCACTTCAGGAGTGTGCGCACAGTCGCCGACGGACGCCGGTGCTACTGACCGCGTTCGACCGCGTGTTTCAGCGCTTCAGCGGCCGCCGCCGGGTCGTCGGCCTGCGTAATTTCGGTGATAACAGCCACACCATCGGCCCCGGCTTCGACGACCTCGGTGGCGTTCTCGGTCGTGATTCCGCCGATACCGACGAAGGGAATGTCCACTGCGTCGGCGATGGCGGCGACGCGGTCGGTGCCGATGGCGTACTCGTCGTCGTCGATGTCGTCTTTCGATCCGGTGGCAAACACCGCGCCGACGCCGAGGTAGTCCGCGCCGGCGGCCGCGGCCGCTTCGGCGTCTGCGACAGTCGAAACGGAGCGGCCGATGAGCGCGTCCTCACCCAGAAGTTCCCGTGCAACGGGAACCGGAAGGTCGTCGTCGCCGAGGTGGACCCCGTCGGCGTCGAGGGCCTGTGCGATGTCCACGCGGTCGTTAACGACGAACGTGACGCCGGCCTCGCGGGTCAGCGCTCGCAGTTCCCGACCGAGTTCGTAGCGTTCGCGCGCGGTTCGGTCCTTCTCGCGGAGCTGGACGACGCCGACGCCGCCGTCAATCGCGTCCGCGACGATGTCGGCGGTTGTCCGGCCCGCCGAGAGCGACGCCTGCGTGACGAGGTACACGTCCCAGTCGACCATAGCGGGTCTCCGGACCGACGGGTCTTGTGTGCTGTGCGTTCGTCAGGACTCCGTTTCGGCTGTCGAACTCGGTGCGTTTGCCTCGTCAGTGCCGGCGTTGTCAGCCGTGAGCGCCCCGTCGCGGACGGCCATTCGGAGGCCGAACTCGGCGATGTTGCCGCCGTGTTCAGCCGTTCTGGAGAGACTATCGAGGGCGCGCGTGAGCCGGTAGTCGGCGTCGCCGGATTCGAACAGCTGTCGGTCGAGGTCGGTTATCCGCTGGCGGACGGCCCGGCGCGTGGCCAGCGTCTGTCGAGCGGTAGCGACGCAGGCGTCACCGATGATGACGCGGACAGCGTCTTCGACGACGGTTCGGACCTCCTGAGCGATACCTTCGAGGGCTGTGACGATGGTCCGCCCTGGCTGGCCGTCGAGCTGGTCGGCGACGGTCCCGATTCGCTCGGCGTGGTCGGCCACGCGTTCGAGTTCGTTGGCGGTCGCCCAGAGGCTGAACAGTTCGGGGCGGGTCAGCCCGAGCGCGTCGATCTCGTCGAGCCGTGCCAGTCCCCGCTCGAAGTAGCGGTCGATCATGGCGTGCAGCCGGTCGGCCTGCTCGTCTCGGTCGGCCCATCGGTCGCTGGTCGTCCCGGTCGTGAGCGCGGCCATCGCATCCCGGTGCATCGACAGGGCGACGAACTGGAGCTGGCGGACCGACTGCCTGACCGACACCTCGCCGGCGTCGAGCAACGTCTGGACCGTGACTTGTGTCTCGGTTTCCTCGGCGACGGTCACGCCGGTCAGGTTCCGAGTGACGCGTTCGATAGCCCGGAGTTGTTCGTCGGTGTAGCCATCAGGGACTTCGAGGACGACTGATTCGACGCCGGCGGCGTAGGCTGCCCGGAGTAACTGTTCTATCTCGGCCGGGTCGTCGGTCCCGGCTTCGAGTTCGACGCGGTTCCGCGCCGTCGTCTGGGACTCGGGGGTCTGAATCACCAGCAGGCCGTCGATGTGTGTGTGGAGGTTCACCGTCGTCCCGGCCGTGCAGTTCTCCGATTCGGCCCACTCTTTCGGCAGTGAAACGGTGTACGTGCCGCCACCGACGGTCTGTATCTTTCGTGTTTCCATGCTTAGTAGATGAGTTCCGAGTCGGTTTCGACCATATACAGCGTGCGTGCGGCGATGTTGACAGCGTGGTCGCCCACGCGTTCGAGGTCCCGCACGGTCAACAAGAGCCGAGAGACGTCGTCGAGGAGTTGTTCGACCGCCCAGCCGTCGTCACTGTCCGCCTCCCGTTCGATGAGGTCCCGTGCGACGGTCTCACTGGCCCGCTGACAGAGCGCATCGAGGGCGTCGTCGTCAGCCGCGATGGAACGACATTCGTCAATGTCTTCGCGTCTGTACGCGTCGATACTGCGCTCGACCATCTCGGTGGCCTCGCGGCCGATTGTGTCGACGTCGACTTCCGGGGCGAGACGGCGGTCGGCGGACTGCGCGTAGGCCGCGAGGTTCGTGGCGAGGTCCGCGACGCGTTCGAGGTCAGTGATTATCTTGAACGAGGCGGCGACAAAGCGGAGGTCGGTCGCGACCGGCTGCTGGAGGGCGAAGAGGTCGATACAGTCGGCTTCGAGTGCCAGATACAGGTCGTTTATTTCGTCGTCGCCATCGATGACCGACTGTGCCAGGTCCTCGTCGACGGACCGAAGCGCAGTGAGTGCGGCTTCGAGTCGCTCAACGACGAGGTCTCCCATCTCGACGACGTTCTCCCGGAGTTCGTCCAGTGCTTGCTGGTACGACTCTCGTGACATAGGTCACCCGAACTTGCCGGTGATGTAGTCCTCGACGCGCTGGCTCTCGGGGTTCTCGAAGATCTTGTCCGTGTCGTCGTACTCCACGAGTTCGCCGCCAGTGAGGAACACGGCGGTCTGGTCGGAGATGCGGGCCGCCTGCTGCATGTTGTGGGTGACGATGACGACCGTGTAGTCCTTCGACAGCTCCTCGACGAGGTCCTCGATTTTCGACGTGGCGATTGGGTCGAGCGCCGACGCCGGCTCGTCCATCAGGATGACCTCGGGGTCGACGGCCAGACAGCGGGCGATACAGAGCCGCTGTTGCTGGCCGCCCGAGAGGCCGAGGGCGTTGTCGTCGAGGCGGTCACTGACCTCGTCCCACAGGGCGGCCTGCTTCAGCGAGCGTTCGACGAGTTCACCCTCCTTTTCGGTGTCGTCACGCCCGAACAGGCGCGCGAGCAGGCCCTTGTTGATCTCGCCGTGCTTGCGCGGGCCGTAGGAGATGTTCTCCCGGATGGATTTCGGGAACGGGTTCGGCGACTGGAACACCATCCCGATACGTTTGCGGAGTTCGACGAGGTTGGCGTTGGGGTCGTAGATTTCGGTGCCCTCCAGTTCGACCGAACCATCAATGCGGGCGGCCTTGATGCGGTCGTTCATGCGGTTCAGACATCGTAGATACGTCGACTTGCCACAGCCTGACGGGCCGATGAGTGCCGTGACGCTGTTTTCCGGGATCTCCATCGAGACGTCTTTCAGCGCGTGGTCGTCGCCGTACCAGACGTCGAGGTTCTCGACCGAGAGCTTCGTATCGCCGTCAAACTCGTACTGCCGCCACTCCTCGCGGACCTGCTCCTCGCTCTCACCGGCCGTCGTTTCGGTGCTCGGCGAGGTGGCTGTGACCGTCTGCTCGCCGTTCGTTTGCGTGTCCGTGCTCGGCTCCGTGTTGATGCTATCACTCATAGTTGAGTTTCCTCCGGAAGTACGTCCGCGCCGTGATACCGACCGCATAGAACGTCAGGACGACCATCAGCAGGATGAACGCCGTCGCCCACCCCATCTGCGGCGACCCCGACACCCCGGCCGCGATGACGGCCCACACCTGTGTCGGCAATGACGCCGAGGCCGTCAGCAAGGCGTCGTTAGCGATGAACGGCGGCCCCGAGACGAATCGGAAGCCGTCGATGACGTCGACGCTTTCTGTCGCGTTCAGCGTCGATCCGAGGACGAGAATGAGCGGGGCGGTCTCACCGGCGATACGGCCGACGCCGAGGATGACACCGGTGATGACGCCCGGCATCGCCGCCGGCAAGACGACGCTCTTGATCGTCTCCCACTGGGTCACACCCAGGGCCGCGCTGGCGTCCCGGTACTCGTCGGGAACGGCCTTGATCGATTCCCGCGAGGTGATGAGCACCAGCGGCAAGAGCATGAAACCAAGCACCAGCATTCCGGCCAGCAGCGACTCGTCGCCGCCCAGCCGCGGAATCAGGAACGCCGCCCCGAATAGACCGAAGACGATACTCGGCGTGCTCCAGAGCGCGTTCGTCGCGATTTCGACGACCGCAGTGAACTCGCCCTGCTCGGCGTACTCGGTGAGGAAAACCGCCGCACCGACCCCCAGCGGGACGGCGAACAGCGTCGCCCCGACGACCAGCCACACCGTGCCGACGATTGCGGGCATGATCCCGCCAGGTTCGGCCCCAAGCGGGATGTAGGCCTGCATCACCATCGGCCACGAGAGGCTCCCCTCGTTCGAGACAGCGACGCCGAGCACGGTGAACGAGACGCCGGTAGCGGCGACGTGGAGACCCACTAGGGCGGTAAAGCCGGCCGCGCCGATGAGGCCGAGTCGCGTCTCCTCAGTGAGCAACCGGCGGGTGATCGTCTCCTCGCTGGACCGCTTTGCGACAGTCGTGAGCGTCGCCAGTACGAGCGAGGCGACGGCGGCCCCGAACGCGACCGCGGGCACGAGGTTCACCGGGCCGACCCGCGGATTGATGCCGGCGACGGGCTGGAGCAACAGCGCGGCAAGCAACAGTCCGAGCCCGCCGAAGACCCCCAGCGTGAACAGCGGGGCCTCGCGCTGTGCGCTGTCCGCCAGCGTCGGTCCGTCGCTCGTGAGCACGCCGACGAGCGGGGAGACGGCGAGGCCGCCCGCGGCGACTGCTCCGGCGACGACAGCAGCGAATCCGAGCGTCTCACCGAGGGAGAGACCGAACGGAGCCGGGCCGAGAATCAGGAAGAAGCCGATGAGGACGACCAGCACGAGGACCGCGGTCGGGACGGCCTGTCGGATCGACCCGGTCCGCTCTGACTGCGTCCCGACGTTTCGGAGCGAGCCGAACGACCGGAAGAAGGTGACTGCGAGCAGCACCGCTGGTGCGAGCAGCAGTAGCGGCCCGACCGTCGTGTCGGGGGTCACCGCGAGTGCCGTATCGAGCGGCTGTCCCTGTCGGTTGACCTGGACGATATAGGCGTAGGAATAGCGCAGCGGGGACCCGGTGACGAGTACACTCACGAACGTTGCGGCGAGCGCGCCGACTGCCGCCAGCGGGAGGACCCGGAACAGCTGTCGAGCGCCGTCGTTCCAGTCACCCGTTCCCGCGGGTGTGCGAGCGAACTGGACGGCGGCGAGGAGGGCTGGCGTCAGGAGGACCAGGGCGGTCAGCGCACCGACCGAAAGTCCGTGGACGGCGTAGCCGACGCCCTTGAGCGTCACGAACACGACGATTGTCGCCATCACGGCCACCATCAGGAAGGCGTTGAGGTTGATGACGAGGAAGGCTCCGTACTCGCGGCCCCGAGCGCCGAACCCGGCCCGGCACTTGGCGGCCGACCAGGCTGACAGGAGCGTCCCGACGAGGAGGAACACGGGGATGACCGCGCCGCCGGTGAAGCCACCGGAGAGCGTCTGGGGGTTCCACTGCCAGCCGACGCCGATGGTGCCGGTCACGATTGTCAGCCCGAGCGCGCCGACCACGATGGCTGTCGGGAGCGTCGAACCGAGGTCCTCGCGGGGGAGAATCGCCAGCAGGAACAGCCCGACGCCGGCGACGACGGCCCCGACGAGCCACAGGAGTGAGCCGGCACTGGTGAGCGCACCGCCGATGGCAGCCCCCATAGCAAGGCCGACCGCGCCGAGCGCGCCGCCGGAGAGCAGCCCGGCGCTCATGTTCGGTTCCGTGTCCACGAGTTCGAGCCGGGAGGAGACACCGGCGGCAGTGATCGCCAGCGCTTCGGCCAGCAACACGGTTCCAAGCAGCGTCGCCATCGTCACGGGAAGGACCGCGGCAAGCGCGGTCAGCGCGACCGTCGAGACGACGAGGCCCAGCCCGATGCCGCGCACTCGCTGTGAGGTGACCGGGACGACGTTGGTGTAGGAGGCGAGGCCGGTGATCCCGACCGCGCCGACGACGACAGCAAGTAGCGTCCCGAGCGCCGTGGTGAGGGCACTGCCACTGGCACCGGGCGGGACCAGATTCACCAGCGTGATGAGTCCGAGCGTGAAGCCGACGACGCTCAGCGCGATCGCCGTATCGAGCCCCCGGTCGTAGCTGTTCGAATCCGCACTGACGAGTCGGTCCGTGGTCGCGTAGGCGTCACTCATTGTTGCCCCTTCAGTTTCCGCTGCATACGTCGCTCAATGTACTGCGAGACGATGCTCATCCCGGCGACGATGACGAACAGCATGACGCCGGCGACGAACAGCACGTCGACGGTGCTCTCGGAGGCGCTCCCGTACTGGGTCGCGATCAGGCTGGTCAGCGTCGCGTTCGCGTCGAAGATGTCGAACAGTGGGTCGGCGAACTGTGTCCCCGAAGCCATGATCGCGGCGACGGCCATCGTCTCGCCGATGGCCCGGCCCAGGCCGAGGATGACGGCCGCGGAGATGCCCGAGAACGCCGCCGGGATAGAGATGCTCTTCATCGTCTGCCACTCGGTCGCGCCCATGGCGACGGAGCCGTCGCCCATCGACTGTGGGACGCTAGAGAGGGCGTCCTCGCCGACGGAGACGACCGTCGGCAGCGCCATCACGCCCACGACGATGCCAGCGATGAGGAAGCTCGCCCCGTCGTCGAGGAAGTTCGTCTGGATGAAGCCGTTCAGCACCTGGAAGCCGATGAACCCGTAGACAATGGAGGGGATGCCGGCCAGGATCTCGACGCCGGGCTTGATTATCTCCCGCAGGCGGTCGCTGGCGACCTCGGCGATAAACAGTGCGCCGAACAGGCCGAGCGGCCCCGCCACCGCGCCTGCGATGACGGTGACGACCACCGTCGCCCAGATCATCGGTATCAGCGAGTAAGCCCCGCTGAGCGGGTTCCAGAACGTCGAATCCGACGGCAGGACGGTTTCGAGCCAGAAGAACCAGCGGGCCTCCCCGCCCTGCTCCGGAATCAGTAGCAGTCCGGTCCCGTGTTCGAGAAACGCCGGCAGCGCGCTCGCGAACAGGAAGAACGTGATGAACGCGACGGTCAGCACGGTGAGGATCGTCGCGACCAGCGTGAGCAGGCGTGCAACCTCGGCCTGATAGGTGACCCAGCCGACCGCCGTGACGAACACGAACGCCAGTAGCATGGGCAACGCAAGAGCGGGCCGAAACAGGAAGACGAGAATCGTCGCCACCAGCGTCGTCGCTATCGTGACGACGGCGAGCGTCGACCCGTCAGCTCTGTCCCCGTTCGACACCGCCTCGCCCTCCGTCGTAGGTATGTCCTCTGTCATAGTATGGAAAATCGACCGACACGGCCGATAATCGTCAGATCGACTCGAACCGCGGTCGATTACACCTGATCGGGGAGCTTGGCGCGCTCTTCCTCGCGGCGGCGCGAGCCGAGCTTGAAGTAGTTGTTCGGCGCGACGAAGGTGTCCTGACCGAAGTCAGATAGGATCATGTTGATGACCGCGGCCTCTTTCTTCGAGGTGCCTTCCCATGTGTACATGTGGAGGTCGCGCGAGAGGGGGTAGGCCTTCGAGTCCAGGCCGTTCTGGTCGTCCTGGTAGCTGTAGGTCGTCCCTTCCCATTCCAGCGCGATGGGGGCCAGCCCGTCGGTGTCGATGAACGCCAGCGCGAGGTAGCTGATAGCGTTGTCGGCCTGTGCGATGGCCTGGGCGAGGCGCTGGTTCTGGCCGTAGCGGTTGGCAACAGAGGTGTCTTCTTCGGGGTTGCCGAAGACGTTGGAGACGAACGACGTTCGCGTCCCGGAGCCCTTGACGCGGCCGAGCACCTGAATCTCGCGGTCCGGGCCGCCGAGTTCGCTCCAGTTGGTGATTTCGCCCTTGTAGAGGCCCTTGAGTTGATCACCGGTGACCTGTTCGACACCGGCGTCGGCGATCTCCTGGGAGACGACCAGCGGCTGGCCGTCCACGCCGACGACGTGGTCGACGAACTGTTCGTAGGAGTCACGGTCGGGGAGTTCGTCCTCGACGTTCCCGGAAGAGTTGCCGATGTCGTTCTGGCCGTTCATGACCTTCTCGACGCCGGTCCCGGAGTGGGAAAGACCGACCGTGAACTGGAACGGCGGGCCGTCCTCGCCGCCGGCCTCGAACCCGTAGAGCCCCGCCCAGTAGTCGGCGAGATTCTGGTCCGTGTCGATGTCGTACTCGCTGTGGGGCCAGTACTCGGTGTCGCTGGCCGGCCGGTTGGCGTTCCAGTAAGAGGCCGCCGTGTTCGCGATGGGGTACACCGTCGAGGAGCCGCCGGATTCGAGTGCGCTGGTACCGCCGGAGCTACCGCCCTCGTCGGTGCTTTCGGTCGCTTCCATCTCCGTCGACACCGCTTCGGTGTCCGCACTCTCGCCGGCGCCCCCGTCCGACTCGGAGTCGCCGCTGCCGCTGGAACAGCCGGCGATTGCAGCAATGCTGGTCGCACCCGTCGTTGCGATGAATTTCCGCCGCGATACGAACTCTGACAGCCCGTCTGGATCGTGCGCCATCACCAGAGTCCAGTGAGACAGGTAATAAGTAACCTGCTAAGATAGCTATATCTATTGGGTTATTACTATATAGATATAGTATGTTAAACACCCGCAAATAGGCGGGCATATATCAGCAATCACGTCGCCATTGTGCCTTCAGCATCCCGAATACACCGTATATGAACGAGCGGTGAATATAGCTTTTTCAGCCGTTTGAATCACCGTTACCGGCGAATTTCGTCGCCGAATCGACGGTTATCCGGAGAATATGTCCCCAAATATTAGAGGTTGGATATAGTATATAGATATGAGTGGGTTTATATCATCCCGTGAACGAGTGCCAGCCACATGGAGACACGCAAGGTCCAGGTGACAGGCGGGTCGACATACACCGTCTCCCTCCCCAAAGAGTGGGCGACAGAAAACGACGTGAGCGCGGGCAGCGTCGTCGAATTCCACGCCGAACGGGACCTGCTGTTGCTCGCTCCACAGCGGGACAACGGCCGCGTGGAGGGCACGCTTGACGTGGAGGGACTCGAAAACAGGCACGAACTCACGCGGGCGGTGATGACGATGTACGTCAGCGGCTTCGACATCATCCAGCTCGAAGCAACGCGGATAACGGCCGAACAGCGTCGGATCATCCGCGATGCGACCCAGGGACTGGTCGGTTTAGAGATGATCGAAGAGACGACTGACCGGGTTGTCCTGCAGGACCTGCTGGACTCCTCGGAGCTGTCGGTCCACAACGCGATCACACGAATGCGGCTGGTCTCGCTGACGATGCTCTCCGACGCTGTCGAGGCGCTCATCGAGGACGACGACGACCTCGCGGCGGACGTGATGCAACGCGACGACGACGTGGACCGCCTCTGGTACATGGTTTCGCGCGTGTTTCGCACCGTCCTCCGAAACCCAACGACAGCTGACGAGATCGGGTTCCCACGCGAGACCGTGTTCGATTTCCAGTCAAGCGCCCGTCAACTGGAGCGTATCGCCGACCACGCAACCAAGATCGCCAGCCTCTCCCAGGAAATCGGGGAAATAACTGGGGAAACCGCAGAACTGCTCGATCAGCTGGAAGCCGAGGCTATCGCCGTCCCCGAGACCGCGATGGACGCACTGTTGACCGAGGACTCCGACGAGGCCGTCGAACTGGCAAACGAGGCCCGGAGCCAGATCCCCGACGTCGACGGAACCGCTCGCGAAGTCGACGGGCAGATCCGCGAGTTCGACCCACAGAGCGCACAGGTACTGGGCCTCATCGTCGACTCCCTGTCCCGGACCGCCGACTACGGCGGCAACATCGCCGAGAGCGCGCTCCAGAAGGCCGCACCACGACCGCAGTCCTGAGAGTCGTCATTACAGGGAACGACGGACAGCCGTTCTGTGATCTCAGCGTGTCGAAACCAGACAGTGACGGCGGTGCCGCCTGATCGTATCGAGGCACGCGAGGATGTCGGCGAGCGCCGGACACGTCGCCGAACAGTCGCCGTAGAGATACCGGACGAGACTGGTCCCGTCGATGCCCGAGATGGCAGCGGCCGACCGGCTGTGTAGCTGTCGCTGGCGGGCCGCTGCCGCCGTCTCGCAGTCGGCTTCGATTTCGGCGAGCTGGTCATCGATAGTGTCGAGTCGGGCTGGGTCGGTCGTTCGCCGTGCGTTCGCACCGAGTGCGGCCCCGCGGCGTTCACAGTCGTCGAGCGTCGCCCGCACCGACTGTAACGACTCCCGTTCGCGTTCGAGCGCCGGGAGCAACGTCTCGCGTTCGTCGCGTGCCCCCTCGCTCGCGGTCAGCAGCGCCTCGTACAATTGCGGGGGCAGGCGTGTTCCTGTCGCGATCTGCGTGCCGAGTTCCGGCCCGAACTCCATCGACATATTCGCCTCCAGCGAATCGTCGTACTCGGCCTCGAAGTGCGGTACAGCCATGACTGTCTCTCGGTAAGCTTCCTGGACGGCACGCAGACTCGTATCGGGTTTCAGCTGCCGGGCACTGAGCACCGACATCCCCCCGGCTGAGGTGTCGACGGTGCCTGCGGATTGTCCCGTCGGTTCGATGGACACGAGTCTGGTCCGAAAGCGCCTGAAGGCCGACAGTTCAGCCTCGATACAGTCGATCTCCCGCTGAACGACGGCGAGCGCCTGCTCGATCTGTGGCTGGCTCGTCTCAGTGTCAGACACGGAGTACTCGACCGAACCGTCAGCTGTCGTCGTATAGGTATTTTATATGTTCGCTATATAGTCGACAGTACCGCTACCGCTGAACGGCCAACGGGTAGTCCGGGACAGGCTCAGCAGGCCGCGCGACCACTCTTGTTCCAGTGGTTTCGGGAATAGCAGGACGCGAGGAGATCATACCGGGCACCCATGCTGTCAGATCGTCCGTTCGCGTCGTCGTCAACGGATGCACTTTTGCCACACGGGCAAGTACGGCTCAACGGTGGCGATGACGAGATGTTACCCCCGCTGAGCCCCTTGTGACGATGGACTTTTCCTGAGCCACCATTTCGACTCCAAACAGCGGCTAAAACGGTGCAGCAGGACCTTCGTCGGTGTCTCCGTCGGCAGTCGCACTGTCCGACATTGTCTCTCCGCCAGCGTTCTCGCGCTCCAGCTGCCCCTCCCAGCCGTTCAGCCCGGGTTCGAAGCTTACCACGTCGCCATCGAACCCTTCGTACGACGCAATGAGCCGGGCGGCCTGCACGCTGGACTTTCCTTTCGGACACACTGTCACGACCTCGTCGTCGCCTTCGAACCGTTCGACCTCGTCGACGAGCGACGGGAACGGGACGTTCTCGCTTCCGGGAATATGGCCCCGCTCGAACGCGCCGGGCGAGCGGATATCGACTACCCGGACCGCCTCCTCGTCGAGTTTCGACCGTAGCTCGTCGGCGTCGATTTCGCCGTCCATATCCAGCCGCTAGCGGGCGATACCTAAACCTTCACCGGCTACAGCAAGCCATCGGCCTGTGCCAGCAGGATACCTTCGATGGTCGCGTCGTTAGCCGGTTCGCGCCGGGCGACCTGCAACGCTTCGTCGATGGGCACAGTCGTCACCGAGAGGAACTCGTTGTCGTCGAGGTTCCGGTCGACGGGTTCGAGCCCCTCGGCGAAGACGATGCCACGGCGATGGCGGAGCACGCCGGTCGAACACGAGAACTCTTCGATAAGTGAAACGCCGGCGGCCTCGAAGCCGGTCTCCTCGCGGAGTTCGCGCGCACCGGCGGCCGTGTAGGACTCGTCGTCCTCGACGATGCCAGCCGGGAGTTCGAGGCACTGCTCGCGGATGGTCGGGCGGTACTGGTCGACCATGACGAGTTCGTCACCAGTCGTGGCAACCACGACGGCCGCATCCGGCAGTTCGGCCCAGTAGTAGTCCTTCTCGGAGCCGTCGGGCTGGCGAACCCGGTCGTAACCGCCGGTGTACCAGCCGGTCTCGTACTCGCGTTCGCTCTCAACGATTGGCCACTCGTGGGCCGGTTCGCGGGTCATACGTCTTGTCGGACCGCGATGTGGTAAAACGTGCCGTTGTGCCTGACGACGACGCCGTCGTCGGTCACGGCCCCGTCGTACTGCTGGCTGAGTGCGTCGCGTTCGTCAAAGGGCGAGTGAGTGAACGCGCCCTTGAATCCGAGCGGCCCGCGCCAGTACGGTTCGGACTGCCCGGCGGCCGACGGGGAGGCGTCGGAAAGCGCCGCGCTCGTGTACGGGAAGCGCCGCTCGGATTGGGTACTCCAGTTGATCGCCGTGCCGTTGTCGACGCTGTACTCACCGTCGGTCGGCGTGGCGACAGTGTAGTAGGGATCCCCGCTCTTGAGGAGGCCCGGCAGCGCACCCAGCGCCAGTAGCAGGATGACGACGGCGATGATGCCGAGTAGGGTGTTCCGCGTGACCGGGCGCATCAGACGACCTCGCGGTAGATGCGGCCGAAAGCCTGGCGACGGAGCGTCCCGACGGCGGCCCGGCGTTCGTCCTGAAACGTCGCCGCGACGGCCTGCTCTGTGAACGGTGCGGCGTGCCAGACGACGTTGTCGACGTTCTCCGCGCCGACCAGCGTCACCTCGCAATCGGTGTCCGCGCGCCACTCCTCGAACTCCGTCATCGAACCGACCTGGACAGCGAGCGATTCCGCGAACAGCACGTCGCGGGCGGTCTCGACGACCTCGCTGGTGACACGTTCTTCGTAGGCCTCCGCGTCGAGGCCCATCGCCTTCGCGACTTCCTTGACGACGACCTGCGCCGTCGGCCCGAACGCTTCGTAGCGCTCGCGGGCCTCGGCTGCCGATGCCGGCGCGAACTGCCCTGCAGTTTCCATACGTCCCCTTGCCGCCGGCGGGACTATTCGGTTTCGTCTCCGGACGCGGTCGCATCCGCAGCATCGGCGTCCGAACCGTCGTCCGCCGTACCGCCGTCGTCGCTGTCGCGCAACATCTCCCGTGTCAGGTCCCGAGCCTCGGCCAGCACCTCGCTGTCGTGGTCGCTCAGCGCGTTCGACCCCCGGTGGCGGTCCGCGCCCTGGGGGAGGTCACCGTGGCCGTGATCGTGGTCGTGGCTGTGCCCGTCGCCGCTGCGGTCGACGGTGTCCTCGAATACCTGCGGGAACTCGGTCTCCTCGGCGTACTCGACGACCTCGGTGGACAGTTCGTCTTCGCCGAGTTGGCCCCAGTCAGGGACGCGCTCGTCGAGCCACGCCTCGTGGTCGTCGCCGCCGGTCATCGCCGTGAACGCGAGGTGGTTCGCCAGATGCACGTCGTCGGCTTGCGGGTCGTCACACACTGGACAGGCGTATCCCATCGGTGTCCGAACCGTGGATTCGGAGCCGTATATGTAGTCGGGGTCTCGGAGCGGTCGTCGTTTCAGACCGGCGTTCCCGCTCTTCGCCGGGACTGCACTGAGGAGACACAACAGCGGAGTAAGACAGAACGCCTACAGCAGACGGACCATCACGAGCGCGTCCTCGCCGTTGCTGTAGTAGTTCGGGATAGTCTTCCGGTGTTCGAACCCGAAGCGCCGGTAGAGCCGTCGCGCTCCCTCGTTGTCGGCTCGAACCTCCAGTTTTATTGAACCGGCACCCGTCTCGCCGATGACCTCCATCGCACGCCGCAACAGTGCGCTCGCAACGCCCTGTCGCCGGTACGCCGGCCGAACCGCGATGTCTTTGACATGACCAAGCGGGGTACCGTGGTTCGGCACCGTATCCGCGATGATATAGCCTGCGACAGCGGGCGGGTCGCCATCGTCGTTGCCGGTTTCGGCGACGAGAAACCCCGCTTCGCCGAGATAGCTCTCCAGTGCAGAAAACGGCCATGGCTGTGGAAATGACGCCTGCTCGATACGGTGGATCTCGATGAGATCCGCGCGGACGGCGCGCCGAACCGCTGGCGTATCCGGCGTCTCCGGCCCGTCAGGAGCGACCGTTGTCACATGTGTACTTCGGTGTGGCCCTACATATGTGTTACCGCCGACCGAAGATACCCTGGTATCTGACTGTTTGTCGATAGGTGCTGATAGTTCATGCATCGATAGGGCCGAGACAGAGTTAGAACGCCGGAAGGTTCTTTAGTCTGACGAGTCTACGTGTAGTTGCACCCGTTTTGGGTGCCACCACCCCCACCCCCACCCCTCTTTCCGAACTTTTCCATCGCTGCCGAGTTGTACTAGATGTAGGTTCTGTCAGAGTCGACTGCACACGCCGGGGAAGCGACAGCAGTCACAGAAGGGCACGATGGGTCTGGCACTGTCGCGAGGCAGACTTCGTATATCGCCGTTGACCTAGGACAGACGTGGCACTAGGCCCGATTTCACTGCCGGAAAAGCCGCGGTCGGGGAGCAACGCACTGTCTCACGGCGCTTCGCGCCGTTCGCACAAACCGAGCGTCTTCGCTGTTCCGGCTTCACCGCTCACAAAAAACCGCGGTCGCAAGGCGACCGCGCTACGCTCGGAATCGCTCTGCTCGTGGGACCTGCGGTCCCGCTCCCAATACGAGGTTTCTGCGAAACCTCGCGTGTCTCACGGCGCGACGCGCCGTTCGACCCGTAAGAGACTCCTCACTATGTTCGGAGTCTCTCTAGTCGTCTGCAGGTGCAGCGCCGCCTTCGTCGTGCTGCTGTTTCGTGTGCGAGAGCTTGCCACCGGCGGCGAGGATCTCGCGTTCGCGCTCGGAGGCATCGAGCTGGCCGGTCGCTTCCCAGTCGTCGTTCACGCGGATGGTGAACTCCTCCTGACCGGAGCGAACGGCTTCGGCAGCGTCGTCGACGACCTCGATGTCGTCGCCTTCCTCGATCTTCTCGTAGGTCTCCTCGTCGATGGTGAGCGGAACGATACCGAAGTTGAACAGGTTCGCCTTGTGGATGCGGGCGAAGCTCTGTGCGAGGACGGTCTCGATACCCAGGTACATCGGGCACAGGGCCGCGTGTTCGCGCGAGGAGCCCTGGCCGTAGTTCTCGCCGGCGACGAGCACGCCGCCGTCGGCTTCGAGTGCGCGCTCCGCGAACGTGTCGTCGACGCGCGAGAGCGTGAACTCGGAGAGCTTCGGGACGTTCGACCGGTACATCAGGATGTCCTGCGTGGCCGGGATGATGTGATCCGTCGTGATGTTGTCCTCCATCTTGAGGAGGGCTTCACCGCCGACTTCGGTCTCCAGCGGGTCCTTCAGCGGCACGTCGCCGATGTTCGGGCCCTTGATGAGTTCGTCGTCGACGGCTTGGTCGGGCGCGATGAGATCCGATTCGGAGTTGCCGATGTACTGGTCGGGCATCTCCAGACCGGGGGCCTCGAGGTCGCCGAGTTCGTCGGCGAGGTCCCGCGGGTCGACGATTTCGCCCTTGATGGCCGCCGCGGTGGCGACTTCCGGCGAGCAGAGGTAGACGTTGTCGTCCTCGATACCGGAGCGACCCTCGAAGTTGCGGTTGAAGGTCCGCAGGGAGACGGAGTCGGAGGCCGGGACGTGACCGATGCCGATACAGGCACCACACGTCGCCTCGGAGAAGTTGACGCCAGCGGCCATCATCTCCGCGGTCCAGCCCTCGCGGGCCAGCATCTCGGAGGCCTGCTTGGAGCCGGGGGCGACGATCATCTCGGTCTTCTTGTCGATGTTGCGCCCTTCCAGCATCTTCGCGGCCGGGAGGATGTCCTCGTAAGCGCCGTTCGTACAGGAACCGATCATGACCTGCTCGACGTCGACGCCCTCGACCTCGGAGACGGGCACGACGTTGTCGGGCATGGACGGCTCGGCGATGAGCGGTTCGAGGTCCGAGAGGTCGACGACGATCTCGTCGGCGTACTCGGCGTCCTCGTCGGGGCCGATGTCCTCGAAGACGTCCTCGCGGCCGAGGCGTTCGAGGTAGTCCTTGGTCTGGTCGTCCGTCGGGAAGATCGAGGAGGTGGCACCGAGTTCGGTCCCCATGTTGGTGATGGTGGTCCGCTCGGGGACGGTCAGCGTCTCGACGCCCGGGCCGGTGTATTCGAGCACCTTGCCGACGCCGCCCTTGACCGACAGTCGGCGGAGCAGCTCCAAGATGACGTCCTTGGCGGTGGCCCATTCGGGCAGCTCGCCTTCGAGGCGGACGTTGACGACTTCCGGCATCTCGATGTAGTACGCGCCGCCACCCATCGCGACGGCGACGTCGAGCCCACCGGATCCGATGGCGAGTTCGCCGAGACCGCCGGGGGTCGGCGTGTGGGAGTCGGACCCGAGCATCGTCTTGCCGGGTGCGGCGAAGTTCTCCTTGTGGACGTTGTGGCAGATACCGTTACCGGGGCGCGAGAAGTGGGCCCCGAACGTGCCTGCCGCAGAGCGGAGGAAGCGGTGGTCGTCGGTGTTCTTGAAGTCGAACTGGTAGGTCTGGTGGTCACAGTACTGGGCGGCCAGTTCCGTCTGGACCTCTTCGAGGCCCAGCGCTTCGAACTGCAGCCAGACGAGCGTCCCGGTCGTGTCCTGTGTCAGCACCTGATCGATCTCGATACCGATCTCTTCTCCGGGTGTTAGCTCCCCTTCGACGAGATGGTCGTCGAGAATTTTTTCCGTAAGCGTCTGTCCCATAACGTGCGTCAATGGATGGCGCGGCGGTATAAATCCCGCGTATTCCGTCGTATTTTTCATATAAAAACCCGCTCCGTCCGTCGCTCAGAAGCGAGTCAACCGACCGGAACGGCGGTCGGCCAGATCGGCAGGTCTTTCCACGACACTCGCACAGAATCGCGTATGTTCAAAAGCGGGCGGTTCGTCGCCGATTCCCTCGGCGACCTGAGAGAATCACAGGTACAACCGAACGGCGTCGACCTCACGCTCGGTGCGATCTACGAGCAGAGCGAGCCGGGACGCATCGAACGCGGCGGCAAGACCGTCGGCGACCGTCGGGAACTCGAACCCAGCGACGGGATCTATCAGCTCGACCGCGGCGGCTACATCGTCGAGTACGCCGACCGGGTCGTCATTCCGGATGGACACATCGGCTTTCTCCTCCCGCGGTCGTCGTTGCTCCGTAATTCGTGTATGCTCGATACGGCCGTCTGGGACGCCGGCTACGAGGGGCGAGGTGAGGGGTTACTGGAGGTCCACCATCCCATAGAACTCGAACAGGGCGCGCGGATCGCACAGCTCGTTCTCGCCGACGCCGCTCACGAGGGGACGTACGAGGGGTCGTATCAGGGTGAGAATCTCTGATGCGTGATCGCGGTCCGAAACACGTCTCATAGCCTGAGACATGGTAGGCCATGCTGTGAATTTAAGTGGATTTCCTGAGTGCTATCGATTGGTGCTTGAAGCAACTATACCTCGGTCCATACTGCCGTCAGCCTTCAGTACCCGGAAATTACACAAGCACCGTTTTCAGGTACGACAACTGTCTGACCGGGGTTTATCACCGTTGCTGCGTGACAGTGAGACATGATAGTAGAATTTCACATCGATGCCCCCCTCTTGCAGCGAACAGCTGAAACGCTGAGTAAAGCAGCGATACGGATACAGCGACTTCACTGCGAGAGTGGCGACTGCCGTGCCGTCGCCTGGATTGGCCCCGTCGAGCGGCCCGCCATCGAAGCGAATCTGGCCCAGGACGAGAGTATCACCGACTATGCCCACGTAGCGGCAGAAGGAGATGGTCACTGGTACACCCTGCATACAACTGACACGATAATCGATACGATCGGAGAAGCGTTGTTGAACGCGGACGGGTTCCTACTCGGTGCCGCACAGACCGGCGACGACTGGGTGTTTCGAGCCCGGTTCCCCGAGAAGAGTTCGGTGCTGTCGTTCCGTGACGTGCTCGTGTCCAGTGATATCAACATCGACATTCAGACCATCACCGACGACACGGAAGCCTCTCCCCAGTTCGGCGTGACGGATCCACAGCAAGAAGTACTGTTGCTCGCGCTCAACCGTGGCTACTTCACCGTCCCGCGAGAATCGTCCCTCTCGGACCTCGCCGCGGAGCTCGGGATCTCCAGTCAGGCCGCCTCGGAGCGGCTCCGGCGGGGGACGCGGACGCTGGTCCAGAACACACTGGCGGCCCCTGAGCGGCCGCTTGTCGGCTCACCGCCGGAGTAACCGGGGCGGAACAGAGTTCGGTTGAGAGAAGACGAAGGTGGTGGAACGCCGAATCGCTGTGAGCAGCGGGTCCGGGGGTGGGTAGTGCCGAATAGCTGCGTTCTGCGTTGCTCAAAGCGACAGTCGTCAGATGCAAGACCGATGGTCTGTCATCGGCCCACCGGTTACTTCAGACAGTGAAACCACTCATCTGCTGTTATAAGAGAAGGGAGCGTACACTGTGGTATGAGTTCGAACGAGGGGACTGTGTATATGTTGCGGAACCGGGCCACGGAGGGGTCCGACGACTGGGTCAGCCCCGAACCCGCAGGTGATGTTATTGCCGATGCGGTGATCGAAGCGACAGATCTAGATGCGGACGATATTGACGGACTGGATACGTACGTCGACATCGAGTCACTCCGTGCGGTCGTCACAGAGAGGACGACGGAGTCGCTCACGTTCGGTGTCGAAGGACACGACGTGACGATTACCGCTGACGGAGAGGTTTCTGTCGACAGTTGAGTCGGTGCTATGTCCAAATGACATAAGACGATGGCCCGAGAGCCCCAGATATGACCCGCGTCGCACTCATCGCACACGACGACGAGAAGCCCGAGATGATCGACCTGGCACAGAGTTACGAAGCCACGCTGTCGGAGTTCGACCTGGTCGGGACCGGTACGACGAGCAAGCGCATCATGGCAGAGACCGATCTCACCGTCGAACGAAAGGAGAGCGGGCCGATGGGGGGCGACACGCAGATCGGCGCTGAGGTCGCCGAGGGCCGGATGGACGGCATCGTCTTCCTCCGGGACCCGCTGACGGCACAGCCCCACGAGCCGGACATCTCGGCCCTCCTGCGTATCTGTGACGTCCACGACGTACCGCTGGCGACGACGCGGACCTCAGCGGAGTACATCCTCGAAGGGCTGGTTCGAGACGAAGCCGACGACTAGCCCGTCGGAGCGGGAGACAACCGCCTGCAATCTACTTACTCAGCGTACGTCGGCCGTTCCGCGTACTCGATGGGGTCACGTTCGCCGATTCGCTGGAACGCTTCGAGCCGGAAGACACAGGCGTCACACGTCCCACAGGCCGGTTCGTCGTCTCGGTAGCAACTCCAGGTGTCCTCGTAGGGGACGCCGAGTTCGACGCCGCGCTCGGCGATGTCGGTCTTGGACCACTCGACGAAGGGTGCGACGAGGTCGATGTCGGTGTCGGGTTTCGTGCCGGCGTCGATAACGCTCTGAAAGGCGTCGAAGAAGGCGGGCCGGCAGTCCGGGTACCCCGAGAAGTCCTCGCTGTGTGCGCCGATGAAGACGGCCCCGCAGTCGTTGGCCTCGGCGTAGGAGACCGCCATCGACAGCAGATTGGCGTTGCGGAACGGGACGTACGAGGTCGGAATCTCGTCGCTGTCGGTGTCGGCGTCCGCCACGTCCATCGAATCGTCGGTCAGCGACGACGCGCCTATCTGGGTAAGGTGGCCGGTCTCGACGTGGAGGAAGTCCGCCGCGTCGACGTGGTCGGCCAGCGCGCTGGCGCAGTCGTACTCCCGGTCTTCGGTGTTTTGCCCGTAGCTGGTGTGCAGCAGGTACAGGTGGTCGTAGCCGCGGGTCTGTGCTTCGTAGGCCGCCGTGGCGCTGTCCATGCCGCCGGAGGCGAGCACGACAGCGCGGGTATCGTCGGTCATCGTTGTACGTGGTGTCGCAAGCAGTTACGTTCCCGGTGCGTCGTTCCAGAGGTCGACGTGGAGTCGCGGTGTGTACCGGTAGCCGAACTCCAGCGCGAGGTCCGCGACTGTTTCCCGGGTCGCTTCGAGTTGGTCGCGCGTCTGGCCTTCCGGCATCAGTAACACGTCGTCGTCACGAACGCGGGTAGACACGGCGTCGCGGAGTCGCTCGACGAGGCGCTCGATTTCGGCCATATCCTCGCGGCCCGTGACGACGAACTTCAGTTGCGTGTCGTAGGTTTCGACGAGTTCGGCCAGCGTCGGCACATCGAGTCGGCGCTCCTCGTGGCGGTCCGCCCACTCGCCGTCACCGTCGGGATCGCGTTCGGCCGTCGGCGTACTGGAGGCCAGTTTCGGGCTGACGCTGGCGAGGTCGATAGGAGCGTCGGGGACGACGGTCCCGTTGGTCTCGACCGTTGTGTGGTAGCCCCGGTCGGCCAGCCGTTTCAGCAGGTCCGCGCTCGAATCATGGATGAGCGGTTCGCCGCCGGTGAGGACGACGTGGTCGGCGTCGTACGCCTCGATAGCCGCGAGCACGTCATCGACGGTAAACCAATCGTGGGTCGGTTCCCAGGAGGTATGATAGGAGTCACAGAACCAACAGCGCAGATTACAGCCGCTGGTCCGGACGAACACGCTCGGGACGCCGGCCAGTCGGCCCTCGCCCTGAAGCGACTGGAACAATTCGTTGATGGGGAGATCGCCCGTCTCCGCGTCGGCGTCGGTCCCCTCGATGCCGAGCCCGGGCGCGTCGTTTGCGACCGGCATCAGCGGGTACAGAGTTCGCTGGTCTCCCGAACGGAGACAGCCACGTCCGACACCGTCTCCGGGAGGCGGTCGGCGAGTCGCTGCTCCAGTATCGTCGCCATGACCTCGGCTGTCGGCGGGTGGTCGAGGACGACCACGGCGTCGCCGTCGCCGCTGGCGTCGAAAGCCTCGACCAGTGGGTCGCCGGCCTCCAATAGGAAGCGGTGGTCCCACTCGTCGACCACGTCCGTGACCTCGCCCTTGTCGACGACCCACCCCTCGTCGGTGAGTTCGCCGGTGACGCGGACAGTTATCTCGTAGTTGTGTCCGTGCGGGCGCGAACATTTCCCGTCGTGGTGTCGCAGTCGATGGCCCGCAGAGATCCGGATCGGCCGGTCACCGCCGACGACGAGTTCGCGTTCGCCCGCGTCGGCGAGCGTGTCCTCGGCCTTCGATAGTCGCTGAGACATACCACGGTATTATCGGTCGATGTATTAACTCTCACGGGAGCTGGCCCACCAATGTCTCGATACTACGGAGCCAACAGTAGTTTGATGACCGGTATCAGCAGTCGTCGACGGCCGCAAGTCGTCGGTTCATCGCTCGTAGATACTCGGCGGCAGCATCGGGATGGTCGTTATCTAGCGCGGTGTACACTTGCTCGCAGCCGTGCAACAACCGCGACCGCAGATCACACTCCGGCAGTTTGTTCCGGCTGACCGTCTCAGCCGTCGCAACTGTCTGTCGGGCCGTATCGAACTCCGCCGCGATAATCGCTGTTTCGCCCTCGTCAGCGAGTTGTGTCAGCACCGCGTGGACGTCGCTGGGCAGGTCTCTGGGCACATCCGCGGTTAGTTATGCACAGTCATAACGCTCGTGTTAGTTGTACAGCGATGGGCGGCGGCCCGTATCGCGAACGACTATCGGCAGCGGACATCGGCGTAAGGGATAGGTCGCTGCAGCCCACAGAGTCGGGTGTGACACGACGTGCCGTCGAACAGGAGTTCGAACGTTACCTCTCGCAGTTCGTCGACGAGACGTACGCGGCCTTCGACGTGGCAGCCGTGCTACGCGGGTCAAACGGGAGCGGAAGCCGCGTTGCGGGCAAACTGCTGAACAACAGCCGCCCGCTGGAGCGCCACGTCGTCCGGCCGAAACTCCAGTCCTACCAGCAACAGATACTCGCCCAACTGGAGCCCGTACTGGATTACGCTGCCACTGACGCGGCGTTCGATACCTATGCTGACGAAGTGCTGGCCCGTGATATCTACTGGAACGCACTTCGAGACACCGTCCATGGCGACCGCCGGGACCGGATTCGAGAGAGCCTGCTGGCCCGCCAGCAGTCGTTCGGGGACGACCTCGCACCGCTTGTCGCCGCCGACAGCGACGACTTCTGGACGGCTGTCACCGACGCATATGATCAGGAGAGGGCGACGGACATCGTCCAGACCCATTTCGAGTTCTCCGTCCCACTGCGGGAGAATCAGAACGCCTTCGCCTTCGAACTCACCATCGACCCCGGTGAGGTGCTGGGCGGTCTGGCACGAGCCCTCCCTACGCTCGACGTCGAGTTCACCGACGAGGCGTTGCGGTCGATGCGACGGGCTGAACAGCAGGTCATTCCGTCGGCGAAGGCTGACGTAGAACAGGCCTACGAGTCATAGACCGGCTCCGCCGCTGGGTGTCGCCTTGCATCGCGCTCGCTACTGACTGGTGTTCCTCAGAGGAATAGTCCGAAAGTGGACACGACGGCCGTCTTGGCACATGGACGGCCGTTGTGTCAGGTATTGGTGTTGGTGTTGACTGACGACGGCAGGGATGGTTTACTCACGTCGACTCGGCCTCGGACTCCGCGAGACCGATAAGCATGGGAGCTTGGCAGCGAACGCCGGTGACGGCGTTCACATACGGCTACAGTACGTAGACCAATCAACCTGCCATCGATTTCCAGGTACCCATATGGTAAATAACCTACGAAATATGTTACTTCTATACTGAGTAAATCATTATATCCAATCGTCAGCGACCAGAGAACCGGAACACTGGAGGAGGCGAAAATGCTAGAAATCTGGTAGTTCTTTCGCACAGGTGGCGGGAGTCGAACGCGGCAGTGAAGTGACTGGCGTCGCGTCAGTCGTCGAAGGGCCAGTCACCTGTAATCCGCATCCCTTCGGCGAGGTTCTGGGCTTCGAGCGCATCGGCTATCTCTGCGGGGTCTTTGTGGGCGGGCCGCACTGAGTCGTCTGCAAGTGTCACGGCGAGTTCGGTCAGGAGGACGGCCTGCTCGCGGAACGTCCGGGGCTCCAGTTTGTCCAGCGTATCGGCGTGGGTGTGGCCCCAGCCACGCCCCTCACCGCCGGTTTCGCTGGTCACATGATAGCCGGGGACGCCCCGGCGTACGAACGGCCAGTGGTCGCTGTGGGGGCCTTGCTCCGGCGTGAGCGAGATTGGGTGATCGAAGCGGTCGGCCACGTCCTCGGCGGCGGCCGCGAGTGCGTCGAAGCCGTGGGTGTAACACTTCAGCGTGCGGCCCTGGACGACGCCGTCGAAGTTGAGCACGGCCGTCACGTCGTCGGGAGCAGTTTCGTCGGCGAGGCGGTTCGACCCCACGAGGCCGACCTCCTCGGCACCGAAGGCGACGAACTCCACGCGTGTCTCCAGTTCGTCTTCGCGGCCGGCCAGCGCGCGGGCGGCCTCGACGACCATCGCCGTTCCGGCCCCGTTGTCCATCGCCCCCTCCGCGATGTCGTGAGCGTCGACGTGGCTGGTCACCAACAGTCGTTCGTCGGTGTCCGGTCCCAGTTCGGCGTGGACGTTCTGGCTCGTCGCGTCGGGCGTCCCGCAGTCGACGCTGACAGTGATATCGTCGCCCGCGTAGCGACGCGACAGTCGCGCGCCCGTCTCGCTGGCGACGCCGATAGCCGGAATCTCGCCGATAGGTGCGTCTGCTGTCCCGACGCTTCCGGTCGGCGGCAGGACGCCCTCGACGTGGTTGCGGTAAACGAATCCGACTGCGCCGGCCTCGACGGCGTGATAGTACTTCTCCCGTCGGTGGATGTACCGGTCGTACCAGTCGGGCACGTCGGAGCGGGCCAGCACTACTTTGCCCTCGCAGTCGGCGTCTTCGAACTCCTCCGGGAGGCCGTGCCCAACGTCGACCAGTTCACCGGTCACCTCGCCGGCCGGCGACCGCGGCAGAGCGATACACTCGTCGGCCTGCGCCGCGACCGGCGACCCGTCAACGTGGACGGCGCTGTCGCCCCGTTCCCAGCCCTGGATTGCGAACTCCGAGAGCCGAGCGTCGCGGGCGTACGCCGCCAGCGCGTCCCGAGTCGCTTCTGCGGCCGCCCGTTCGCCGTCGCTGCCTGCCATCCGGTTCCCGATGTCGACCAGCGTCTCCAAGTGATCCCAGCCGGCCGTGCTGGTGAACGTCTCGCCGATCCAGTCAGTGTCGTCCATACGTCCCGGTGGGGCCGTGCCGGGTTTGAAATTAGGGGTCGTCGGGCGGCCGATGAAGCAATTACGAAGGGGCGAGCGGGCCGTACCGGCTGGCGAACCCGTATCCCAGAACTGCGACTGCAGTGATTGCGAGTCCGAAGAAGAGCAGCGAGAAAAGGAGGTCGAGCGGCGTGACGGCTATGACCGGCCGGTCCAACAGGCGGTAGAACGCCGAAAGGAGCCCGCTACCGAGGACACTCGCGGCGAGAAACCCGCCGAAACTGGCGAGACCGACGGCGGAGGCGGCGGCGGTGCAGTACCGCTGGGACAGGTCGCGCCGCCTGGCGTCGGCGTACACCAGCGCGGTGACGGACGGCGACACGAACAGGGCGACAACAACCGGGAGGAAGGTCATATCTGGGAGATGGCTGGAGAGGATACATAAAATCGGCTCCCGATAGCTGGCCGGTCAGCGGTCCGGTGCGCCGTTGTCCGGGGCACGGCATCGATGACAGCGCCGTCGCGGACGTGCCGGCGGCCATCGAAGCCGAAACCGACTGCATCGAACCGGCGGCAGGGTTCGGACCGTCGCGGGGTACGCTTTTGCCGATTCCGTCCGACTACCCGGGTATGTCCGCCACACTGCGCGAAGCGGTCGCCGAGCCGGTCCGGGACGCCGTGCCGTTCCTGGTCATCACCGTCCTGTGGGTCGTCGTGATGATCGTCCTCTGGCCTGTTTCTCCTGACCAAGCCTGGCGACATCACCTACGACGCCTGGGTCCACGCGACAGTGTTCGTCATTCCAGCTATCGGGTTTCTGGGACAAACCCTCCAGCAAGCGCTGTCGGGCTGAGTGGAATCGGTGCTGGTTACTTCCAGGGGTTCGGCACCAGTTCGGCCTGTACCGTCGCGCCGACGGCGAGGTGCGCGTCGGTCGTCGGCTCGGCGACACAGAGCAGGACGTAGCCGTCCGCCAGATGCTGCTCTTTGAGCGCCCGCGGCGGGCGGTGATGGACCACGTCGCCGGACAGCAGGCGAGCGGTACAGGTCCCGCACGCTCCGGTTCGACAGCCGAACGGCAGCCCGATATCCGCGGCCTCCGCGGCGTCGAGTATCGTTTCGCCGTCTGGCACCGAAACCGTCTCCGTCCGGTCGCTGTCCCGCCAGTCCAGCAGGACCTCGGTCATCGGCCGCCCAGTCGCATCGTCCTCATTGCCACACGTCGCTGGTACAGTCGCCGTCGGGCCACCGGATCTCGTGGGCGCGAGCAGGGCCTTCGGGTAGGTCGCCGAAGTCCACGAGGAAATCCCGGTCCAGCGACATCGTCCCCGTCCGCGGGTCTACGTCGGCTTTGAGCATCACCGACCCCTGCTCGGCCTCCTCGGGGAAGAACTGGTTGTCCCACGACGAAAACAGTGAGGTCGTCCAGTACAGCCGCTCGCCGTCGAGCGAGAGCTGGAGCATCTGCGGCCCGGCGACAATATCGCGACCCTGGACCTGCTCGATGTCGCCGAAGTAGCCGCCGATAGAGATGGAATCGGCTTTTCGGGGGTTCGACGGGTCCGAGATGTCGTACATCCACACCTCGCCGTGGAGCCAGTTCGACCCGAAGAGGTAGCGGTCGTCCATCGAGATGAGGATGTCCGTCACCAGTGCCGGGACCGGCATGTCCCACCCCTCGTGTTCGCGGTCGTCGAACTCGATGACCGGCTCGGCGTGATATTCGCCATCCGATTCATGGAAATGGATGATATTCGAGGATAGCGCCGCGCCGACGTAGCCGTGCGTGCTCTCGGGCGTGTGCAGGAAGCGGGCCTCTAGCGGAATCAGGCCGTCCTCGCCGAGGTCGATGGTCTGCTCGACGGTGCCGGCCTCCCAGTCCCAGAAGTTGAGCCGCTGGCCGTACTTGCCGTCCTCGACATCGTCCAGGTCGAAGCCGGGGTAGTACGTCTTCGGGGCCGCCCACTCCGTCGACAGCATCACGTTCTGGCGGGGCTGGTACCAGTAGTCGTAGTTCATCTCGATCTCGCCGGGCGGGTCCCATCGGCCCTGCACCTCGAAGTCGTCGTTCAGTTCCAGAAAGCCGCCAGGGAGGTCGCCGTCGGCATCGCCGAGCATGGAAATGAGAATCTCACCGTCGGGGATGCAGTGGACGGTGTGGGGCGCGGAGAGGTCGTGGTCGTACACCGCCTCCGGTTCGATGACTTTCGTCAGTTCGGGGTCGCGGCGCTCCTTCGTGTCGACGATGTGGATGCGCGAGGAGCGCTGGCCGGGAATGACGAGGTGTCGGCGCTCCAACCCCTCCATGTGGCACGACGACGAGCAGGCGTTCCACCCGAAGTGGTGGAGTTCGTCGCCCTTGTTCGGCATCTCGACCCGGTTGATGATTTCACTGTACGTGTCTGAGTCGGGGTCTACGTCGACGACGGCCAGGAAGTCCGGCGCGTCGACGTCCTGACCGACGTGGAGGCCCATCACGTAGGCGGTCCGTTCGCGCTCGGCCTCCTCAATGGCCGCCTGCGGGGTGGCATAGCCCGGCCCCTCGTGGTCGTGATGCTCGTGATGGTCGTGTGTCTCGCTCTCTGACGGCTGTTCGGCGTCACTCATGCTTGTTAGTTACATACACATTACATTTTAGCAACGTGTTCCGGATGAAACGGCCGCTACATGCGGCGTGGTAATGGCGGCGTCCGGATCGATGCGCGGGCCGCCGCTGACTTCACGCCAGTTGTCGCCAGCTCCAAGTCGGCTCCCAGTCGAGCAGCCGCTCGGCTTTCGTCGTGTCGATGAGCGTCGCATACGGGTTCTCGTCGTCGGCTGTCGGCCCCCGGTAGTCAGCATCAGGGTACAGTTCCGCCGCGAGTTCGGCGCTCGGCGTCTCGGCGCTCGTATCTGGTGCCGAGACCCAGACGCGTTCGTGGCCGTCGAACGACGCCGCGACGGCCCGCTCAACGAGCCGAACGGCGTCGGTGGTGTGGACGTACGCGTACAGCGTGTTCCGCTGGGTGTGGAAGTGCGGTGACGCCCGAGACCCGGTGAGTGTCCGGTCTGCCTCGACGAACGTCTCCCTGGCCAGGTCGTCGTCGACGACCCACGGAAGCCGAAGCGACGTGATAGTGTCCGGGGCGTCCGCACTCCGGCGAGCGAACCCGTCGGCGGTGATCTCCAGTGCCTGTTTCCCCATTGCATACGGGTTCGACGGCGTGAGGCGGTGGTCCTCGTCGATCGGAAGGTAGTCGACTGTGATGGGGTCTGATTCGAACCCGCCGCCGATAGCGCTGAAACTCGACGCCAGGGCAACCGTATCGACACCCAGTTCGCCGGCCGCCTCCAGCACATGATAGCTGGACATGACGTTGCTCTCGTAGGTCCGGTACCCCGGCGTGTGGTCGGGCGTGGGAATCATCCCGAGATGGACGACCGCGTCGGGGCCGGATTTTGCGAGTGCGCCGTAGACCTCGCCCGCATCGAGCAGGTCAGTCCTGACGTATGCGTCCGAATGGTCTTCCTCCCGTTTCCCACGGGAGAGGTTGACCGTTCGATACCCCGCTGCAGTCAGGTGTTCGAGGACGTGCTGGCCGACGCGGCCGTTGCCACCAGTAACGGCGACCGATTCGGGCATAGCTACGTCTGCACCGCACAGCCCCAAAACAGTCCCGCAGGGCCTACGATGCCATCAGCGACCGCCGAACGGCGTCCTTGATCGGCGTCTGGTCAATCGGCACGACGTCCTGCAGGTCCATCTCCGGGTCAACCGTGACCGGGTTCCGCATACTCTCGGCCAGCGGCCGCGCGATGGCGTACTGTACGTCTGTCGTGAAGCGAAGCCAGTGCGAGGACAGGCCCGGCGTCATCACCGGCACGGCAATGATAAACACCCGCTTGCCCTTCTCCGCGGCGGTGAGTTTCAGCAGCGACTCGTAGGACCACACCGACGGCCCGCCGATGTCGTAGGTCTCGCCGCGGGTCTCGTCGGCACCGAGTAGCTCCACGAGGTAGCTGATTGCGTCGTCGACGCCGATGGGCTGACACGGCGTTCGGACCCACTTGGGGACGAGCATCAGCGGCAGGCGGTCGGTCAGGTCGTCGACGATTCGGAAGCTCGCACTTTCCGGGCCGATGATGACCGCCGCCCGAAGCACTGTCAGATCGAACGACCCTTCTGCGAGCACCGATTCGACTTCGCGCCGCGACGCCAGATGGGGTGAGAGATTCTCCTCGTCACCGCTGATACCGCTGAGATAGACGACCCTGTCGACCCCCGCAGCCGACGCCGAGTCAGCGAACCGACGGGCGTAGCGCCGGTCTAGCTCGGCGAAGTTCTCGGACGTGAGCGAGTGGATGAGGTAGTACGCAACGTCGATATCGTCACAGAAGCCATCGAGAGAGTCCGGCTCGCCGAGATCGCCCTCGAACGGCTCGACGCCGTCGGGAAAGGATTCCTCGCTCGCGCTCCGGGAGAACGCCACCACCTCGTGGCCCGCTTCGGCCAGGGTATGAACCAGTCGCTGTCCGATGAATCCGGTCGCACCCATAACGAGCACACGCATGTGTTCGTACCTTGTGTCGGAACCTCAAGGACGTTGCGGCGATTGCCGTGCAGTCCTGCCGCTGTCTAGAGCTGTAGGACGAGACGTATCGGTCACAGTGTGGCCGCAAAATAGCGGGCGGCGAGGGATTTGAACCGAAGCCAGACGTGCTCGCTCCGCTGCGCGCGACTGGCAGGGTTCAAACCGCTCTTGTGTTGCTATTCGCTCGTCACATCCGTTCCTCGCAGAATAGCGGGCGGCGAGGGATTTGAACCCCCGACCATCTGGTCCGGAACCAGGCGTTCTGTCCGCTGAACTAGCCGCCCACGAAAAGTGCTATCAGACTGTCCGTCTTAACGGTTGTGAACCGCAGCGTCAAGGTGACTCGCCAGTTTCAAGGGTGAAGTCGCTGGTCGGGTACGCGACACAGGTCAGGCAGTACCCCTCCTCCATGTCGTCGTCCATCAGCGAATCGTTGTTGCTGTGGCGGATGTAGTCCTCGGCCGGGCCGTCCTCGATGTGGCCGGCACAGGAGATACACTGGCCCTCGCGGCAGGCATAGGGGAGGTCCCAGCCTTCCTCCTCGCCGGCGTCGAGGAGCGGCTCGTTGTTGGCGACCTCGATCGTTTCACCCTCCTTGGCGAATTCGATCTCGTAGTACTCGACCTCGTCCTCGGCGATATCGTCGGGGTCGAAGCCCTCGTCCTCCTCTTCGGCCTCCTCGCCTTCGCCGAGTTCGCCTTCGGCCTCACCAGCCGGAATCGCTGTGGCACCGCCACCACCGATAGAGCGGTTGTACGGCTCCGGGAAGTCCGTCTCGGGGACTGTCGCGGCCCGCTGCTCGAGGACCTCCTGGGAGATGTCTTCCGGTGCCTCCCAACCGGTCCCTTTGGCGTAGTGGAGCGCGACCACTATCAGGGTGAGCGTGGCCCCGGCGGCGAGTCCAACGAGTTCTACCATGTGTCCGGCTATGGAATACTGGTTTAATTAGCTGTTGTTTCACCCGCAGCCGCCCGCGAACGGCCCGGCCACCAGACGACTGTGTGCCCGGCGACGGGCGATTAATTTCCACAGTGTTTAGTACTATCAATTAATGGAGTATGTCGTGGGACTAAAAGATTCGTGGAACGATCTCGGTACCGCCGGAAAGGTACTCGTCGGACTGGGCGTCGGCGTGGCTGTCCTGTTCATCCTGATTCCGATCATCATCATCGTCGCGGCAATAATTGCGTCCTTCGTACTGGGCATGGGTAGCAGTGGCGGCGACGTAGCTGTGGCCCCGCAGGCCTCGTTCACGTTCGAGTACGAAGAGACGACAGACGGCGTCGTTGCCGTCGTGACACATGACGGTGGTGATACGATCAGTGCGGAGCAACTCACTATCGAAGTGGCGGACGGACGAACAGTGGGGTGGGACGATGACGACGGCGAGGTGACCGCCGGCGACCAGTCACGCGTTAGCGTCGAAGACGGAGCTGAAGTCAGCCTCGTTTGGCACGGGGACGACCAGACAACGGTGCTCGCAAAGGGTACCGCTCAGGCAAGCGAGTTCTGAAGCGATACGGTAGCACACTCACGTCCGACGTGGGACGTCGTGGCGACCGAAGCCGTATCGGAGGCGGCTGGCGAGGCGGCGCGAGAAGCGGCCGTCGTCGGCCCGCGAGCCGAACCGCTCGGCCAACGACTGGTAGATGAGCGGGATCGGCACCTCCTGTTCGAGCGCTTCTTGCACGGTCCACGTCCCAGTCGACCCGCCTTCGACGCGGTCGGCCACGTCGCCGAGGTCGTTGCCCTCCTCGCGGAACGCTTCCTCGCAGAGCTCCAGCAGCCACGAGCGGATGACGGCCCCGTTGTTCCAGGTGTTTGCGACCGATTCCAGATCGAGGTCGTACCGGCCGTTAGCCAGCAGTTCGAAGCCCTCGCCGTAGGTCTGCATCAGCGCGTACTCGACCCCGTTGTGAACCATCTTGACGTAGTGGCCCGACCCCGCCGGCCCCATCCGGTCGTGGCCGTCGGGGCCGGTCGCGACGGCGTCGAAGACGGGAACCAGTTCGTCGTAGGCCCACTGCGGGCCGCCGACCATCAGCGAGAAGCCCAGCTCCGCACCGGCGGGGCCGCCGGAGGTGCCACAGTCGAGGTAGGCCGCATCGGTCGACTCGGCACGGCGAACCGAGTCCTCGAAGTAGGAATTACCGCCGTCGACCACGATGTCGTCATCGTCCAGTGATGGGGCCAGTTCATCCAGCGCGGCGTCGACCGGGTCCCCGGCTGGGACCATCAGCCAGATTCGTTTCTCCGAGCCGAGTTTCGCCGCGAGGTCGGCGATGGACGATGCCGGCTGTGCACCGGCTTCAGCTGCGTCGGCGACGCTCTTCTCGTCGATATCGAAGACGACGACCTCGTGGCCGGCTTCGAGCACGCGGTCGACCACGATTCGGCCCATGCGTCCGAGTCCGATGACGCCAAGTTCCATACCGGGGAGTCGCTGACCGAACAGGTAGGGATTGCGGTTCGACAGAAAAGCGTGGCACGAACACCACCCGTGCCGTCGTCAGTCATGGTACCGCCCCGGCCGACCGTCTCGGAAGCGGTCGTGGGAGCCAGCAATTGCCACGAGTCCTGTCCCGTACTGCACCGGATACTCCGGCTCTGGAACGCAAAAAATCCACGGAATACAATCACATCGTCCGTTGTAATCCCGGGACCACCGCCGTTTTGTTCCGGCCACTCTTGGTGAGAATATGGACGACCGCATACGCGAACACGCCAGGATTCTCGTCGACTGGAGCGCTCGCATCGACGCGGGCGACGACGTGGTCGTGGCTGTCGAGGACGGCGCACACGATCTCGCAGTCGCCGTGGCCGAGCAGCTTGGCGACCGCGGCGCGAACCTCCTGTCGACGTACCAGTCGGACGAACTCACGCGGGCCTATCTGGGGGCCCACGACGGGTCATTCACCGAGAACCCCGAGTACGAACTGGCGCTGTACGAACGGGCCGACAGCGTGCTGTTCCTGAAAGGGTCGCGGAACACTACCGAGACGGCCGACGTGGACAGCGACCAGCGACAGGCGTACTCGACGGCGCGACAGGCAATCAGGGAGGCCCGTCTGGACACCGACTGGGTGTCGACCCAGCACCCGACGCGGGCGATGGCCCAGCAGGCCGGGATGGCCTACGCTGACTACAAAGACTTCGTCTACGACGCAACGCTCCGGGACTGGGAGGCGCTGGCGGAGGAGCAGGCCCAACTGAAGGATATCCTCGACGACGGCAAAGAGGTCCGAATCGTGGCCGACGGGACGGACATCACGCTGTACATCGACGGCCGTATCGCCGTCAACTCCGCCGCCAGCGTGGCCTACGACTCCCACAACCTCCCCTCCGGCGAGGTGTTCACCGCGCCCTACGACACCGCCGGCGTCGTCACCTTCGACGTGCCGATGACGATACAGGGCCGCCGGGTGAAAAACGTCGAGCTGACGTTCAAGGACGGCGTTGTCGTCGACTGGGCGGCCGAACAGGGCGAGGGTGTCATCGGCGAAATCATCGGGACCGACGGCGGTTCGCGCCAACTGGGCGAGCTCGGTATCGGGATGAACCGCGGCGTCGACCGCGTCACCGACAACATCCTCTTCGACGAGAAGATGGGCGGGACAGTCCACCTCGCGCTCGGGCGCGCGTACGACGCCTGCCTCCCTGAGGGCGAATCCGGCAACGACAGCGCCGTCCACGAGGACCTCATCACGACGATGGGCGAGGGGTCGCGGCTCGAAGTCGACGGCGAGACGATTCAGAAAGACGGCCTGTTCCGCTGGGAAGACGGCTTCGAAGGGTAGCTGTCGCGGTACTGCAGTGCTGTCGGGCGGGAATCGCTGTTGCAGTGCTGTGGGCCGGGAGTGGCCTCCGTGCCACGACCCGGGGGAGGGCAGGCCTGCTGAGGGCTGTACTGATGCTGTTGTGATGTACCGCGAGCGGAGCGAGCGGTTTCACTCCGAGCGCGGCCGCAGGCCGCGACTCGGAGGTCGTTTTTAGCGTAGATTTTTGCGAGGAGCCCTCCACAGCGGCGCGAAGCGCCGCGAGGAAGGGCGACGAAGTAAAAAGGTACTAGATAGAGAGGAACTGCGACACCAGCCACTTCGTAAACGTCCCAGTAATTGCGCCGATCCACGAGAGCACCACGAAGTGCATGTAGGTGTTGGCGTTGTGGCCACCGTCAACGGTCCGGATCATCAGCGATGACAGCATCGCGCCGAACATGATAATGATGATCAGCAGGAACTCGATGAGCGGGATGTTGTAGACGCTAGTGTTGATAAGCGAGGCAGCGTCGAGCCGGCTCCCGGTGCTCAGGTTGAGCGACATATCAGCGAGGATGTTGACGACCTGCAGGCCGATGAAGAAGGCGAAGGTCGACGCGGCGGTCATCCCGTAGAGGAGGCCCACAAGCGTCGTTGCCGCCTGCTTGCGCTTCTGGCGGAGTTGTAGCACCTGATTCATGTTCTCGGAGATAAGCTCGCCCAGTTGCTTTGGCGATCCACCCATCTCGCGGCCGATGAGGTACATCTCGGAGAAGGTCTGGATGAGATAGGAGCGACAGTCGGCGGTAAAAAAGCGCCAGGCAGAGGTCGGCTCGATCCGCATATTCAGTCGTTTGTAGAGATTATCGATGTTCGGCGAGAGCGCGCCGAAGTCCTTCTTGCGGAGGGTACGAAGCACCGCACCGGTCGTCGACTGCTTCGCGCCCTCGGTCGCCCCGAGCGCACGGATGAAGTTCGGGAACTCGGAGTCCCGGTCCTTGATGCGCTGTTCTTCCTGTCGGAAGGCGATGCCGGGGATGAGCATCGGCGTGATCGGCGCGGCGGCGTACAGCGGCAGCGGCACCTCGTCGAACATGAAAAAGAGGTCGTTCAGCGTGATCGGCGAGATGCCGAGCATCCCCCCAAGCGTGATGAACACGAGCAGCATCGACAGTCCCACGCCGGCGACCATCGATTTGTTGAGTTTGGACTCGATCGGCGACGGGTAGTCGACCGGGTGGAACCACACCGGGTCGTAGGGGGCCATCGAGCGGATGGCGAGGTAGAAGCCGGTCTGGACGAACACGAACATCACGATGACGGCGCTGACGGTCATCGTCGGGTTCGTTCCGGTCAGCACCGGCAGGACGACGGCGAACACCAGCGCGAACGTCATCGACAGAATCATCGAGAGGTAGAGGTCCTTCATGACTTCCAGGCTGTCGAGCGAGCTCTTGTACACCGTCGAGTAGTGCTGGATGATCTGCTCCTGTTCAGTCAGGAGGTAATCGTCGAGTCCCTGTCCGGCCCCGAGCGTGTACGCGAGGCGGTCGAAGAAGTCCGAAACTGCGCGGCTCGGGACCTGTTTGGCCCGGCGACGGCAGGCGTCGTCGAGGCTCAGGTTCCAGGTGTCGACTAGCTGGACGATGCGGTGCATCTCCATCGCGAGTTCGCCGTACTCGTCTTCCTCGGCCAGCGTTCGGAACACTTCCATGCGGTCGATTTTCGTCGTCGCGAGCACGGTCATGTGCGTGATAAGCAGGTGAAACCGGTTGTTGAGTTCGCGTTTGCGCTGGCTCAGGAGGATCTTTGGGTAGAAAATCGCCGACGCCATCACCAGAAATCCAAGCAGGGGAATCGGTGCTCGGACCGCAAGGGGTTGATCCAGCAGCAAGGCGACGACCGTCGAAATAACGAAAAAGGCGACGGCTGGTAGCAGGATGAGGAAGAGATACCGCTCCAGCGGGATCGTCATCTGGCGGTAGGACTCCACGAGCGACTGGATCGTCTCGGATATCGTCAGGTCGAGTCCGCTTTCGGCTTCGCCCTGTGCCATCGTTAGTCAGGCCTGGCGATGTTGAACGGAATCCCTTCGACGCCGTCACGCTGGAAGTCCGAGATGAAGTCGTTGACTTCGTGATACCCCAGAATCCCCTCCTGGATGGCCCGCTCGATCATGTCAGCACGGAACTGGAGGTCGTCGTAGATGTCACGCGTGTCCTCGTACCCCAGGAGGGTCGCGATTTGCTCTTCGAGGACGAAGGAGTTGTTCATCCCCTGGAAGATGATCTCGTCCTCGACGGGGTCCCAGTTGAACACCTGCCGGGTGACGACACCGTCCATCTCCTTCGAGTACCCCTCGATCTCCTGAACGCTCGTCACGCGGCGCAGGACCTGATCGCCCTGCTTGACGCGGTTCTGGAACAGCGCCACGTCGGCCACGTCCATGAACGTCTCGGGGACGTTGATCGGTTCGCCGGTGAAGCGCTGAATCATCGAGACGATGTCGCTCGCGTGGAAGGTCAGCATCACCGGGTGGCCGGTCTGGGCGGCCTGGAACGCCATCCGTCCTTCCTCACCACGAACCTCCCCGACGATGATGTAGTCGGGGCGGGAACGCAGTGCAGCGGCGACGAGGTCGAACATGTCGATACTGGTCCCCTCGTCTTCGCCTTCACGAGTGAGGAGTTGCTGCCAGGTGTTGTGCGGGGGCAGCACCTCGGCGGTGTCCTCCGCGGTGTAGATCTTCGCGTCGTCGGGGATGAACGAGGTGATGGCGTTCAGCGTCGTCGTCTTCCCGGACGCCGTCTCCCCGACCACGAACACCGTCTGTTCGTTCTCCAGACAGAGCCAGAGATACGCGGCCAGTTGCGGCGACAGCGTCATCCACTTGGTAATCTGGAAAATCGAGAGCGGAACGTCGTCGCCCTGACGGATGGTGAGCGACGGGCCTTTGAGGCTCACGTCGTCGGAGTAGATAAGGTTCAGACGCGACCCGTCCGGCAGCGTCGAGTCGACGATAGGGTCCGAGTCAGAGACCGGGTCACCCATCCGTTCGCCCATGTTGCGGAGCCACTGGTCGAAGGCCTCCTCGCTCTGCCACTCGACAGTGGTTTCGAGCATCCCGTAGACCCCGTGGTCGACGTGACATTCGCTGCGGCCGATAACGTGAATGTCCTCGTTGGCCGGGTCGCGCATGACCGGTTCGAGCGGGCCGAGGCCGACGATGTCGCGGTTCAGCCGGTAGAGGATGTTCTCGTAGGTCTCCTGTGTGACCTCGACGCTGTTCACGTCGGTCAGGTTCGACAGGCGCGTGAGGACGCCGCTGTCGCTGTCTTCGTCTCGGACTTTGGTGGTTTCCTGCAGGAGTTCCTCGATACGGTCGTCGAACTGGGCCTCGTTTTCGGGCGCGGGCTTGTTGACGCTGCGCTGGAGCAGGCGGTTCCGGACCTTGCCGAAGACGGCCCGCTCGTCCTCGTCGAGTTCCGGCTCGATGGCGTAGTACTTCATGTCCTGGCCCACGTCGCCGTAGATATGACAGAAGATGGGGCCGCCGACCGGGTAGAGCACGTTCGGCCGGTTCGTCTCGTACTCGTCGTCGGCCTCGTCGATGAGCATTGGGAACTCACCGGTGATCTGCTTGAACTTCTTCAGGTGGTCCCGCAGGTGGGGCCGCCGCGCTGCCATCTGCCGAAGTTCGTCCGACGGTTTCGCACGTCCGTGGTCTGTCATATCTTATATCACCTCTAGGCGACGCTGCGCGATTCGATGACGATGCCGGTTCCCGAGCGGACCGAGAACCCGATGGTGTCACCGACCTGTTCGCCCATGCCGGCGAATCGGAGGACGTTGATCTGCCGGCGCACGTCGTTGCCGACCTCGATCATCTCCAGTTCGATGAACACGTCGGCGATGGCCCGGAACGGACCGATAGCCTCCTCGTCCAGCGTCGACGGGTCGACGGTGAGCATGATGCATTTGCCCTGTGAGATGACGTCCCGGAAGTAGGAGATGACCTCCAGTGCGGCCTGTCGCTCCTCGTTTTGCCGAACGAGGGCTTCGAACTTGGGGTCGTTCCGGAGGATGGCGTCGAACGTGTCGATGACGACGACGTCGGCGTCCCACATCACTTCAGCCTCCATCAGCCGCTTGAGGAGTTCCTTCCGCTCGGACTGTTCGTCACCGCCGGTGAGCGCGTTCGACTCGCCGATGTCGGCGTGCAGGAACAGCACGTCCTCGTCGAGGATGTGGTCGACCATGTCATACGACAGCGAGTGCATCTGGTCGAGGAAGCTCCCGACGGTGAGTTCCGTCGAGAGGTAGGTCACTTCGTGGCCCTCCTCACAAAGGCCGTAGGTGAACCGCTGGCTCATGGCGGATTTGCCGGCCCCGTAGTCACCCTCGACGAGGATGATACTGCCGGGCGGGATACCGCCGCCCAGTTCCTTGTTCAGTCGGTCGTGATCGTCCAGTCCGAGCGAGAATAGGTCAGTACTTGCGATACTCATGTGTTGAACTCGAACACCTCCTCGTCGCCGTTGACAATCAGCTTGAGGCGGTGGTCGCCACCGTCAAGGTTGCCGTTGATGTCGATGCGAACGACTTCACCGGGCCGCCAGCTGTTACCGCCGTCCGGCTCCAGCGTCACCGTGTAGTCACTGGTGAAGGCCCCATCGACGAACACATCTATCTGCCCGGGGACTGGCGCTAACGTCTCTGAGCCGGTGTTTTTGACGTGAATCGTGATTGTGTTTGCGCCGTTATCATAGATGGTGTTGCTGCCGCTGTCGGAGATGATTTCGACATCGGTCCGAACGTCGCTGCTCACGTCCAGCCCCTGTTCCGAGACAGCGTTGCTCAGCTCGCCGATACTGCTCGTAAAGACGCCGGCCACGCTCGCGGCGATAGCCATCGACGCGATGAACAGGATCAGGTGAGAGACGGAAACGCTCGCCATGTTAGCTCACCACCATCGTTTCGGCGATGCCGTTCTCGGTGACGACTTTCACCCGGTCGGGTTGACTACTGAGTGAGGTGACGGTAATCTCTAACCGTTCCTGTGACGCCCAGATATCCGTCGAGGGGTCGGTGTCAACGGTCGTGTCATAGCCCGCCTGATAGTCGTTGTCGACCAGCAGGTCGGTTGCTTCGACCGACAGCGTCTCGGAGCCGGTGTTGTCGACGGTCACGACGAGATTCTCGCTGCCGCTCGCGTTCCATGTCGCCGAGACAAGCGAGATGTCGGTGTTTTGCTGGTCGAGCAGCTGGTCTCGCTGGTCCTCGCGAGCGTCGTTGACGCGCTCGAAGCTGTTCGCGGTCGCGGAGTAGAACATTCCGAAGCCGATGAACGCGGCCACGAAGATGACGGCTGCCGAGCCGCTAACGCTGAATCCCATCGGAACCACCTCCACCGACCAGTTTCGAGAGCGCAACGGCGTCAGCCCCGCTGTCACTGTCAAGCTGCGAGATGTAGTGCAGGCTCTCCGTGTGGTGGTCGATAGACAGCCCATCCCCGGTGTCGTTCACGTCGTTGAAGCCGCGGAGGTACTCCTTGAGCTGGTCCGCGACCGACTCGTCGATCCAGTCGATAGTCTCGTAGTAGTCGATAGCGCGAGCCGTCTCGCGGTAGCCCGAGTGCTGGACCAGGAACTCGAGCCACTCGACGATGATGAGGTCCGCCGCGAACCCTTCCGGCATCGTCGCCAGGTACGGTTTCCCGTCGTCGTCCGCGTCCGCATCCGAGCCGTCGTCTACCGTTGATTCATCGCCGCTGCCGGCGGCTGCCGTGTCCGTTTGCGTGGCGGTCGGCTCTGGCTCGGGCTCCGGTTCCGGCTCGGGCTCGGGCTCCGGTTCCACGGCTGGCTCGGGTTCCGGCTCTGGCTCCGGTTCCGGTTCGGCTTCCGTAGCCGCCTCGGCCTCGTCACTCCCGTCGTCCTCGATGACCTCGTCGAAGAGGTCGTCGTCTTCCAGCCCGCCCATATCGTCGTCCGAATCCTCCTCGCCCAGCATATCGTCCTCCTCGCCCAGCAGGTCGTCATCGCCTTCGCCGAGCAGGTCATCGTCGTCGTCCGCTTCTTCCTCGGGTTCCTCGCCCTCGGCCCACTCGGCGTCGCCGGACTCGTACTCGTCTTTGAGCTCTGCGAACGATTTGCCGCCGTCGCCGTCGTCGCTGTCCTCGTCCATACTCTCCCCGTCGTCCATGCTCATGTCGTCCTCCGTGTCGTCGAAGTCGTCGAACTCCTCGTCGAACGACCCGCCGTCGTCCTCGAAGTCGCCCATGTCGTCGCCACCGTCGTCGGGGAACATGTCGTCGACACCGCCGTCGTCCATCGACATGTCGCCGCCAGTGTCCTCCGTCAGGTCTTCGTCGAAAAAGCCCTCTGCGTCGGCGTTGGCGACGTCGTCGTCGATGTCCTCCTCTGTATCGTCGCTCCCGTCGTCGTCGAACAGGCCGAAAGAGCCGCCGCCTTCGCCCATGCCGCCCATACCGCCGTCGACGTCGTCGGCGAAGGGGTTGACGCCACGGGTGACCATCTCGTAGATATCGAGCAGCTTCCGGACGTTCTCCTCGGTCTCTTCGACGGACTCGGAGATGCTCTCGTTTTCTGTCCGAACCGTGTTGACCGTCGAAGAGAGGCTACCGACCTCGTTTTCCAGTTCGTCGAGACGGTGTTCCAGTTCGTCGGTGTCGGGTCCGCTCGCGTCTTCCATGTCGCCGAACTCGTCGTCACCGAACCCACCCATGTCGTCGCCACCGTCGTCGAGCCCACCCAGACCGCCGAGGTCGTCGCCGCCACCGCCGTCGTCAGCCATCAGACCGCCGCCGTCGGCCATCTCGCCGCCACCGCCGTCCTCGCTCGCATCCCCGCTCTCGTCGTCCGACAGGATCGAATCGAACATATTCTTGATGCTCATACCGACCAGCCCGCCGGTCAGCAAGACAAAGAGGGCGGGTGCCAGTCCAACCAGTTCCGGTGAGACGGCTGGAGCCAGCGGCACGAGAGCGAGACTACTCATCTCTTGTATCTCATGCTGTTTCTACTCTTGAATATTCCCCTTAGCGTATCATATTTGATAATAATATCCCATTTTCCCGGCTCAGATACAGTAAATTAACTATTCAAGTACTAGCCCATTACATTTCAGATTAATTTCGGACGGAAGATCGGGGAACAGAGTGTGTCAGTGCGCCCCCGGCAGACGAACGGCAGTCACCCGTCTGACGTCCGGAGTCGCGCACGAGTCCTGCTCGCAGACGTCACAGCGTTATCGAATCCGTGTTCGCGCTTTTGACGATGAAATTGCCGGTGTCCGCTTCTAGTTTGACGGACCGGCCGTGGTCGCCACCCAGGTCTTCGCCGACAACGGGAACGCCGTGTGCATCCAGCGTCTCGCGCACCTTCTTGGCGTTTCGCGAACCGATAGAGGAGCCGTTCTCGGAGAAGTCGAGCATATCGCTCCCGCCGGCGATTTTGGCCTCCATCGCCTCCGTCGACGCCCCGGCATCCGCCATGGCCTCGATGAGCACTTCGATGCCCGTGTCCGCGAACTTCGCATGGTTGCCGCCGTCGATATCAGCCGCCGACGGAAGCATGACGTGAACGAGCCCGGCCACCGTGTTACGGGTGTCGTATACCGCGATACCGATACAGGAGCCCAGCCCGCTCGTGGTCAGCACAGCCGGCTCTGTGGTCACCTTGTACTCCGCGATGCCGACTTTGATACGCTCGGGCGTACTTTGTTCGGGACTCTCTGTTTGGCTACCATCGTATACTTTCATTATTTGAATATCTGTTCGACGTCCGCGCCCGTCTCGGTCGCCCGCTCGACATCGAGGTCGTCGAGGGCGGCGCGTAACTCTTTCTCGTTGGGCAGGGCGTGAATCTCAGCCTGGAATTCGATGTCGTCGGTCCGCATCTGGGAGTCGATGATGAACGCGTGCTCCTGATACTGTCCGACCTGCGCCGCCAGCGGGTCCATAATCGCCCGCCCCATGTCGTGCACGACCCGCGGCGGCGTGTGCTCGACTGACGTCTGGAGGACGTTCGCCCAGCCGTCGACGAACCCGCTCGTCATGATGTTCCCCAGTTCCTCGATGGCGGCCTTGTGCTGGTCGGTTAGCTCGTCGCTGTCCATCTCGATGGGCATCATCGCCTCTGCGACGTTGATCGCGGAGACCTCGTCGAACAGCACCATGAGGTAGCCACTGGGCGTCCCGGTGAACTCGACGACCGTCCCGACGAACGTGTCCGTGCCGATCTGCTTTGGCACGTCCTCGATGGGGGCGAAACTGATCTGAGTCACCTCCGACTCGGTCGGGATGCCGGTCATCATCTCGACGTTGTCAGCGGCTTTCTGGGTGCCGCTAGTCGTCATCTCGTTGAACGTCTGGAGCTTGTCGATGGGGATGGCGTCGCCGTCCGTGTCGACGTGGTCCATCATCATCTCCGTGAGCGCTTCGTACTCAGGGAGCATGTAGATGTAGAAGTTCACCGACTCGTCGATCCATTCGATCTCCGATTTGAACACGAACACCTGCTGGTGGTCGCCGTTCTCGGGTGCATCGGGAAGCACGTCACCGCCGGACTCCTCGATGTACTCCGGCGGCGAGTGGTCGATGGTCGCACCGACGTAGTCGGCCCAACCGTCGATGAAACCGCTCATCATGATGTTGCCGATCTCCTCGATGCCACTCCTGGCCATCGCCTCGTCGTCGCTGCTACCGGGCATCATCTCCTCGGTGATCGTGCCGGCGCTGTCTACGTCGAAGGCAAGAACGGTATCGCCCTCCAGAACGCCATCGAAAGAGAACTGGACGCCGACGAAGTCGCGGCCGGCCAGTTCCTCGCCGACATCTGCTCTGTCGAGCAGCGTTATCTTGGTTACGTCGACGACGGCATCGATGCCCGTCATCTGGCCCATCGACTGCGTGGCCTGTTCGGCCCCCTCGTGAGCGAGTTGGTTGAACGTACCGAGCGACTGAATATCGACGTTCATCTATGAGGGGACGACGTCCTCGATGGCCTCCATCACACTGGGTTTCTGGAACGGCTTGGTGATGTATCCGTCAGCCCCCGCTTTCACTGCCTCCTTCATTTTCTCTTCCTGGCCGACACTTGTACACATGATGACGTTCGCATCGGGATTGGAAGATTTGATCTCGTCCGTGGCCTCGATGCCATCCCGGATGGGCATCACGATGTCCATCATCACCAGGTCTGGCCCTTCTTCTTTGAACACTTCGACAGCTTCGACACCGTTCTCGACCTCCCCAACAATCTCGTGGTCTTCTTCGAGAATCTCGCGGAGGAGGTTACGCATAAACTCTGAATCGTCGGCGATCAGTACGTCTGGCATGCCTATCAAGCCTACATATCGTGATGAGTTAGATAAAGGTGTCCCGTAAATTATCGCGTGTGATATCGGTGGGTCCCGAAACCCAGTTACACCGCGGGGAGATGCGGTGTGAGAACGCGAATGAAATCGAGCGCGAAGGGGCCATACTGGAAGTACACGAGCCCCGAGAGGAGGAGGTACGCTGTCGTCAGCCCCGCCGGGAGCGCCAGACCCAGTGCGACTACTCTGGACGGGACGCGGTCGGGAACGAGTGTGCGGCCCAGTACAGTCCCAGCACAGACACCAGCACCACCGAGATTGAGGAGTGCGTGGAACTGTACCGCTTCCCCGAGCGCCAGATCAAGTCCGGCAACGACGCCGAGTCCGATGAGGAGACCACCAATTGTACTCGCAGCGTACCCGCCGGCGAGCCACCGCTTCGCGTCGCTGACGGTTTCGTGGACCGCCGGAATCCGAACGACGCCGTACATGATCAGCGGGACCGTCGGCAGCAGATATCGAACAGTGAGCTGTGTGTGCAGTGGCAGGCGGCTCAGATAGACGAGCGTGAACACAGTTGCGAGGGTCGCAACGAGCATATCGGTCTGGGTTCGGGGGGAATAGTACGACGGACGGACATTCCACTGCCGCATCCGCTGAACAGCTGACCGGACTAGAACCACGGGGAGTGCCGCGACCGCGCCGAAAAGCGGGACGGCCTCGACCATCGTGAGTTCGATCGCCTCGTAGGAGTTCGGGGTGTAGTTGATCTGTGGCGCGGAGCCGCTCCGCAGGAAAATCTGTGACAGTCGCTCGGGCGTAGCCAGGACGTCGAGACCACGGCTGACCGCATCCGAAACGAACACCATCGCGGGGGCCGCAGGTCCCATGATCCGGTCGAACAGGCCGAGAATCGGTGTTATGATCGGCGTTCCGGTATCACTGTCCGCCCCTGTGGAATCACTGCCACCACTAGACTCGCCATCACTCCCGTCGGAACCCCCGCCAGTCCCACCGTCCGTTCCGACACCCTCAGTGCCGCCAGTGCCGCTACCGCCACCGGTTCCGGCATCGCCGCCGGTCTCAGGTGTGAATTCGACGTTCGCACCCCCGACGGCGGAGAGCAACCGCGGCGGTTTGACCGGGTTACCAGAGATAAGGAAGTTCGTCACGAGCATCGGGAGCGAGCCGAGGAAGAGCGCGAGGGCGGCAACGGCCAGATGGAGAAGCGAGTTTCGCCTTGCAGTGACAAGGTCTACGAGAGCCAGCGTCACCACGAGGAAAAAGCCCTCGAAGGCGTGGGTCCAGGTTACTAGACCAGCGGCGATGTACGCGCCGGCACGAAAACCCAGCCCGAGCCGAAATTCGGCGTCGGCATACGCAACTCGGCTCCGAGCGAACAGATACACCGTCGTCAGTGTCAATAGCCCTACCAGAACGTGCCGTTTCGGAAGCGAAGCCCAGAACCCGACAGACGAGGCGATACCGATTGCGACACCAGCCGCCAGGGCGACTGAGCGGTCGTGCCAGATTCCGACGAGGCGGTAGAGGACGACGCTGGTCGTCGCTGCTGCGAGCATCGTCGATATCTGGAACGCGGCTATTGGGAGCGAAGTGTCCGGGAGGGCTGTCGCTGTCAGCGCACCGATCAGAAACAGGACCGCAACCAGACCGCTACCGACCCACAGAGTTGTGCGCTTGGTGATACTGGTGTGGCGCTGTCCGAGCACGCTGACGTGAGCCACGAAGACGAGCGCAGTGCCCGACCAGAGTCCAAGGAGCAGTAGCCGGGGTGTAATGAGCACGGACAGCGCTTGCAACGCCCAGACCAGCGGAACAGCCAGAAGTATCTGGCCGTAGTTGCGTCCGTAAAGCCTGCCGCCGGCCTCGTGCAGACCCGGTTGCGCGCCGAGTGTCAGGGAGTACGGCGTCTCTACGATGTGGAGGTGCCCGTTCGAGACAGCGACGAGGGCGTTGGCAGTGGTGTACGTGTCGGTGACGAAAATGCCAACGCGCCAGTAGAGCCCGAACGTCACGAGCAGGCCGAGCCAGAGGACATAGCCGTAGCGGTCACCGAAGATTGCCGTTCCGATCTGGCGACAGCGGCCAGTGAGCCGTTCGATGTCTCGAATCATTGCTCCACCTGCACTGTCACGTTTTCAGCAACGATTGTCTCAGCGGTTTCGAAGCTCTGGACCCGAAGCAGGACGGTTCCCCTGTACACGTCCCGCTCCAGTGACGACGGCGTGACCGCTCTGTCACCGGGTGCGAGCCGGTACGTCCCGGACTGACCGTCCGAAAGGACCTGTTCGTCTTCGAGGGAGATGTCGAGCGCAGGGACTGCGACCTGATACAGCAGTCTCGGACGCCCCGTCACGGAGTCGACGGACACGCTGGCATCGGGCACTCTGAGATACACGACGTTCGTGCCGAATCGGCCGTCCGTGAACCGTAATTCCGACGTCGGCAGTTGGACGGAACTGACAGTCGCCGTCCCGTCGCCGATAGTCGTCGGCTGTGGCCTGACAGCGTCGACGCCGACGAGCGGTCCCGTCACGACGAGCGTTACCAGAACGAACAGGGCAACGGCCGTCGGCGGATGGCGCGGGACCATTATCTACCCTACACACTGCCGTGCCCGGATTTAAATCCCTCGTCGGTTGGGCAGGTTGCTGCCCCTGTTCATCGCGATAGCTGCTCGATTGCAGGTGGTCGTTGTGGAAATGACCTACAGCGGCCCGTCTCAGAGTTCGGCACCGTCGGCGGCCTCGACGGCTTCCAAGAGATCAGCGATAGAATCGTCCGGCGTCAGTTGCGTCGACCGGACGAGCTGTTTGATGACTGCCGGCGGATAGCGAACCGGCACGTTCGATTCCGACAGCAGAATACCCAGCACTTCTTCGACCGGTGTCGACCCGTCCATCTGGCGACCGTACCAGAGCATGAAGCTCTCGAAAACAGTGACAATGTCGTTGGAAGCGAGCTGCTGCTGGTCGACGTCGCCGTCGAACTTCGCGGTCACGTCGAAGCCGTATCTGGCGTTCGAGTCGGCCATCTGTTCGGCAAGCCACTCGTGGACGTTCGCATCGGAGAACTCGGGAGTCGACGGCTCCGGGTCCGGTGCAGGAGACGGCGGGGATTCAGACGCCGAATCCGATGAGACGTGGTTCCCGTAGGAGTCGTCAGTGCGGACGTCCGACGAAACGACGTAGCGGCCCTCGTCGATTTCAGTGACGTGCTCGTCGTCGGCGATATCGAGCTCTTCGGGCGAGAGTACCTTGCCCTCCTCTGGATTCGGTTCGTCTGACCGCCGAGCCATAGGTACTAGTGTGTGAGGCTATCGTATAACTCCGTCGCTGGTCAGGGTGGACGAAAAGAGAACTACGTCGAACCGAAAAGATAACCGAATTTAGAGGCTGACTGCGGAGTTACCAGACAGAGTCTCCGGGACGACCAACCGAGCGGTCGTCGTGCCACCGGACTGGGTGTTCAGGCGAACCGTCGCCGTCTCACCCTCACCGAGGCCATCACCGGTGCCGCTTCCGCGGATCAGCTCGGCGCTGAAGACGATCGTCGCGCGGTCAGACGGGTCGTTCAGGACCTGGCTCCCCGAAATCGAGTCGTCGTCGTCCTGAACATCAGTGACAGCGAAGGAAGACCCGTCAGGGTCCGGAGTGTCACTGTAGCCAGACGAGGTGAGGTCGTACGAGCCAGTAGAGTCGACCCACTGGGCGATCGTACTACCGATATCGATGTTGCCCGCACCGGGTGCCTTCTTCACCGTCAGCTTGACCGTGTCGATCGTGCTGCTTGAAGAATCGATTTCTTCACCAACAGCGTTGACGAGCTGCAGTCGGTTCGTCACTTGGTCACTGCTCTGTTGTCCGGTTTCCTCGGCGCTGCTCTGGAGGAAGCCGGCCGTGTTGATCAGGACGCCCGCAGCGATTGCCGCCACCAGCACCATCGCGATGAACACGATCAGGGTGCCGATACCGACCTGCCCGCGGTCGTCGTCGTTCGTTAGTTCCGTTAGCATTGTTGATCCGGGTCTGTCTGACCCTATCTGTTGACTCTTTTCATGGGTAATAATACCTCCTCTCAAATTATACGTCTTGATAACCAAGTCACTGATCGTCGTAAGCAACAGTCTCAGCGGCCAAAGCAGATATTTGTCCGAGAATAGACGGAGCGCTGAATTCTATCTCTGAGAGCAGTAGTCAACAAAAACGTCTGGCCGTGTGAGGACTTCTAAATGACCGTTACGTGTCGGAGCCAGTAGTGTGCCGCAAGCTAACCGGTGGAAAGCACGCAGAAGGCAGAAATAAGCTACGAGTATATCAGCAATTGAAACTGAAAGATATGACGCCTTAGAGGCTGACTGCGGAGTTACCAGACAGAGTCTCCGGGACGACCAACCGAGCAGTCGTCGTGCCACCGGACTGGGTGTTCAGGCGAACCGTCGCCGTCTCACCCTCACCGAGGCCGTCATCGGCAGCGCCGCCGCGGATCTGATCAGCACTGAAGATAATCGTCGCGCGGTCAGACGGGTCGTTCAGGACCTGGCTCCCTGAAATCGATCCGTCATCGTCCTGAACGTCAGCGACAGAGAATTCGCTCGCGCCCGGGTCACCGTCGTAGGTTCCTTCGTAGGTGAGGTCGTACGAGCCACTGGAGTCGACCCACTGGGCGATCGTACTACCGATATCGATGTTCCCTGCACCAGGTGCCTTCTTCACCGTCAGCTTGACCGTGTTGATTGTACTGCTGGATGACTGAATGTCTTCACCGACGGCGTTGACGAGCTGCAGTCGGTTCGTCACTTGGTCACTGCTCTGTTGGCCGGTCTCCTCCGCACTGCTCTGGAGGAAGCCAGCCGTGTTGATCAGGACGCCCGCAGCGATTGCCGCCACCAGCACCATCGCGATGAACACGATCAGGGTGCCGATACCGACCTGCCCGCGGTCGTCGTCGTTCGTTAGTTCCGTTAGCATTGTTAATCCGGGTCTGTCTGACCCTATCCAACCGTTCTTTTCGTCAGTAATAATACCTCCCCCCAAATTATATTACTTGATAATAGGGTCCTGAGGGGCTGTGGAGGTTTTTGCCAGAAGAATACCTATAGTTAGGTCTGAAGAAGATAACTGAGCTACGTCGCCTCTAAGAATCAGATTTAATTGCTTCTATAGGTCGGTATCAGCGATGGAAATAGCTGGTTGTCTGGTGTATGGTCGGGAGGTATCGTGTTGCGTGCAAGCTGGGGCGGTCTATACGAAAATAGACGTTGAAACCGGAGTCGACAATGAGATGAGTCACAGAGAAATCCGCTCACGGGCAGGGTGGTCAACTGATGCAGTCGAGAAACACACTCACTCGTACGTGACGAGACTGTACATCACGAACAGATAGCCGAACGTCGTCAACCCACTGTTGACTAGCAACAACGACCGTACGCCCTCGAAGTCGTTGATGAACGCGCTAATCATCGTCGCGGCCGCGCCCGCGATTGCAAGCGAAAATCCCACCGAGAGGTGAAGCATCGCCTGCCGGGATGTCTGGACGTACGCCCGCATGGCCATCCCGACCATTGTCAGTCCGGCCACGACGAACACCAGCGTCGATATGGCATAGAGAAGTTCTATCATCAGCACTGTACAGGGCTACAGCGAACCCGTTATTAAATCCACGCTCGAAAATATCTTTCGTGATAACGCCGAGAAGAGGCGTTCTACCGCTCAGATAGGGTCCGCCACGCCTCGTCGAGTTTGTTGGTCACTTCCGACCGCTCTTCGATGTGGACAGTCAGTTCGTCGTCGAAATCGACCCGGACCTCGTCCACGTTCCGCCGATACACCTTGATACGTCGGCGGTCGTCAGAGAGGATGTTGTCGTGTAGTTCCAGGAGGTCGTGTTCGGTCAGTTCGTCGATGCGTCGGTAACACGTCGCGATGGGGATTCCGAGTTCGTCGCTGAGTTCCTGTGCGGAGACCGGTTCGTCCGTCGCGTCGAGGATTTCGGCACTGTATTTATTGCCAAGCGTCTGAAGAATCTCCCCTGAATCCATCGTTATCAAATAATAAATTCAGTCGATAATAAAGCTATCGCCTGTGATATCGACTGAAAGGAGACAAACACGCACTACAGGACGCTCGTGCGAAAACAGCGGCCTGTGCCGCTGTATCCATCGTTCTACCGAGTAATAATGGCTTTATTGTATCGCTAAATTGGTGATTCTTCCTCGCTCATCATCGAGAAGGCGCTGGCGTTCTGGTGGACATCGATACCGCCGCGGTCGATCTCCATCGGATAGATGTCCGTCTCGATGTTTTGCTTTCGCATTTTGGCGACCCAGACATATCTGTTCACACCGGTATCAGTCGGCGTCTGGATAAGGTAGATGTTGCCGTCGGTCAGATAGTTCTCCAGCCCGATCTCGGTGTCCGGGAAGACGGCCCCCTGTTCGTTGGTCATCAGCGTCGTGAGACCGCTGTCGCTGAGGATGTCGGTGAACTTCAGGAGATACGTCCGCTTCTCCTTCTCGTTTTCGAAGAACAGTTCGAACATGGCGAGTGAGTCGAGCACCAACCGGTCGTAGTCGCCGTCTTCGAGCTCATCCAGGAGAATATCCAGTGAGGACGTGAAGTCGTTCTCGCGCAGGAGTACCTGCTTGTCGTACACCTTGATGTCGCCGTTGTCGACGTGATCCTGCCAGTTTTCGAAGCCGATGGATTCGGCGGCCTCTCGGAGGTCCGACGCGTCTTCCTCGAAGGAGAGATAGATGCCCTTCTCGTCGTATTTTTCGACGCCGTTGTAGATGTACTGGAGACAGAGGATCGATTTTCCGGCACCGGGGTTACCGCTCACCAGTGTCGTTGAGTTCTTCACAATACCGCCGTTCAGAATGTCGTCGAGGCCCTCGATCCCCGTTTTGGTTTGCTCAATCATAGTTTCGGAAGGAACTGGAAGTTGATTAGATACTTCTCTGTCGGGAATGTTAAAAAGTCTTGCTGGTGTGTCGCTAAACAAACCGGAATCAGTCACCAGCGTGGACGATGGCGGGGTCCACCCAGATAACAAAACTGTCATCTCGCTTGATCACGCCCCGGATTGAGCCGGCGTCGTTCGCGGGGGACCGGTCGACCTGCTCCGGCGTGATCTGGACTACCTGATACACCTCGTCGACGAGCCAGCCGGCCGCACCCTGTTCCTCGACGATCTCCGGGTCGAAGACGATGATGCGCTTCTCTTCGCCCTCGTCCTCGATACCGAAAACGACCTTGGGGTCGACGATTGATGTCGTGCGCCCGCGCAGGTCCATGACGCCACGGACGTGCGGCGGGGCGTTCGGGACGGACGTGAGTTCGCCGATATCGACGATCTCAGTCACGTAGTCGATACTCACGCAGTACGTTTCCGAGCCGAGCTGGAACTCGAGTACCTGGCCGGTGGTGGCTGACTGTGCTGCCATTGCGGTTCTTATCCAAACTGTCGCGGACAGGGGCGCATAAAGGTGCCTGCTGGGCTATCAACTTTGATTACGTGGGCGGAGTATTTATTTCGGGGCCGGACGGGATTTGGAAGTAGGTATGAGGATGTCTCGTTCGCCGATGTCTCCTGTCCGACGGGAGCGTTGGTGATATGGCAGATGGTGTCCGCGCCGTGGTCGCAGACGACTCTCACTTCATGCGGAGTGTCATCTCTGATATCCTCAGCGATGGCGGTATCGATGTCGTCGCGCAGGCGCGTGATGGCGAGGAGGCAGTGTCGGCCGTTATCGAACACAAACCGGACGTCGTGACGATGGACGTCGAGATGCCGGTAATGAACGGCATCGAGGCGACGGAACGCATCATGTCGGAGTCTCCGACGCCGGTGTTGATGCTGTCGGCCCACACCGACGAGAACGCCGATGTGACGTTCGAGGCGCTCGATAAGGGTGCGGTCGACTTCTTCACCAAGCCCGGTGGCGAGGTATCGATGGAGATGTCACGCCTGAAAGACCAGCTGGTCGAGATGGTCAGCTCCGTCGCGGCGGTCGATGTCGGCGCGACACACAGCCACGGCGGGACAAGCAGCGACAGCGGAGCGGGCTCACCAACAACCGGCGGTTCAGCCACTGACCGGAGGGCAACCGGAGGCTCGTCGAGTCAGACGACCTACGTTGCGAACCCGACGCTCGTCATCGGCTCTTCGACCGGCGGCCCGAAGATGGTGGAACAGGTAATGGAAAACCTCCCCATCGAGGCTGACCTCCGGGTGCTCATCATCCAGCACATGCCGGAGGGGTTCACCGGCCGGTTTGCCGAGCGGATCAACACGCGAAGCGATTACGAGGTCCGGGAGGCCACAGACGGGGCGCGCATCGGCGGCGGCGAGGGACTCGTCGCTGCCGGCGACCGGCACATGGAGGTCAAGAACTACCGGAACGGCCGACTGCGGACGAAGCTGACACAGGACGAACCGGTCAACAGCGTCCGGCCGGCCGTCGACGTGACGATGCGAACGGCCGCGGAGACAATCGACGACCCGCTCGTCGGACTCATCCTCACTGGGATGGGCGAAGACGGCGCAGACGGGATTCGGCGGATCAAGCAAGCCGGTGGCAAGACCATCGCACAGGACGAGGCCACGTCCGCGGTGTACGGCATGCCAAAGCGCGCCGCCGAGACGGGCTGTGTGGACACTGTCTTGCCTATCGACGACATTGCGGACGGCATTATCGACACGATTACCACTGAGGTGACCTGACAATGGACGACCAGTATTTAGACGCATTCATCCGTGAAAGTGAAGAAGCGATTACCGAACTCAACAACTCGCTGCTCGAACTCGAATCCGACCCCTCCAACACGGAGGCGATGGATTCGATCTTCCGGACAGCCCACACGCTGAAGGGCAACTTCGGAGCGATGGGCTTCGACAACGCAGCGAACCTCGCGCACGCGATGGAGGACCTGCTCGACGAGATGCGCCAGGGCAAGATGGAGGTCACGCCGGACCTGATGGACCTCGTCTTCGCCGGCGTCGACAAGATCGAGGTCATCGTCGGGGAGATCGAAGAGCACGGCGAATCGGGGACGGAGACCGACGAGATGGTCGAGGAACTCCGAGCCGTTCTCGAAGAGGGGGCCGCCGCCGCGGGCGACACCGAAACGGCAGACAACGGTGGCTCCTCGGACAGCGATGAGTCGCTCTCCGCGGATGCCAGCGTCGGCGATGCCGACATCGACGCCGACGCTGTCAACGAGCGAGTCCTGCAGGCCGAAATCAGCGTCGGGGAGTCTGACATGCTCGGCGTCGACTCGATGCTGGCCGTCGAATCCATCGAGGGGCGGTTCGACATTCTCGATTCGAGTCCGAGCCGTGCCGATATCGAGGACGGCGAGTTCGAGGACACGTTCGTCCTGTATCTCGACGGCCCCGACGCGGCGACCGTCGACGCCGAACTGGGAACGACTGGGAAGGTCGACAGCTTCGACGTGACCGACGTGACCGACGAACTGGTAAGCGACGCAGAGGCTGTCGACGATAGCGGCACGGACGCTGATTCCGGTTCGGACCCCGACCCGGGTGCCGAAGAGGAACACAGCGTCGACGAGATCAAGTCCGTGCGCGTCGACGTGGACCAGCTCGACGACCTCCACGGGCTCGTCGAGCAACTGGTCACGAGCCGAATCAAGCTCCGGCGTGGTGTCGAGAAAGACGACCTCGACTCCACTGGCGAGACGCTGAACGAACTGGACAAGATCACGGCGAACCTCCAGAACACGGTGATGGATATGCGGCTCATCCCGCTGAAGAAGGTCGTCGGGAAGTTCCCGCGGCTCGTCCGCGACCTCGCGCGCGAACTCGACAAGGACATCGAGTTCAATATCGAGGGCGAGGACATCGAACTCGACCGGACCATCCTCACCGAGATCTCGGACCCGCTGATGCACATCCTCCGGAACGCCGTCGACCACGGCATCGAGTCGCCCGAGGAGCGAGAACAGGCAGGCAAGGACCCGACGGGCCACATCACGCTCCGGGCCTCCCGCGAGCGCGACCACGTCATCATCGAAGTCGAAGACGACGGGGCCGGGCTCGACGTGAGTGGAATCAGGGAGAAGGCCGTCGAAAAGGGCGTCCGCTCGCCCGAGGAACTGGACGCGATGGACGACTCCGCGGTGTACGACCTCGTGTTCCACCCCGGCTTCTCGACGGCCGACGAAGTGACTGACACCAGCGGGCGCGGCGTCGGCATGGACGTCGTCCACGACACGGTCTCCCAGCTCGACGGGTCGGTCAGCGTCGACTCCGAACCGGGCGAGGGAACGACGGTCTCGCTGCGCCTGCCGGTGACGATGGCTATCGTCAAAGTGCTGTTCGTCAAGGTCGGCGGCGAGGAGTACGGCGTCCCGATCAAGAACGTCGACGAGATTACCGGAACAGAGGAGGCGAAGCAGGTCAACGGCCAGGAAGTCATCAAGCACAACGACGAGATCTACCCGGTCATCCACCTCGACGACACCTTCGACATCGAGGGCGAGACGGCAAACGGCGACGGGATGCTCGTCCGCATCCGCGAGTCCGAACGCCAGGTCGCGCTCCACTGTGACTCGGTCAACAGCCAGGAGGAGGTCGTCGTCAAGCCCCTGGAGGGTATCCTCTCGGGAACACCCGGCCTCTCGGGCACGGCCGTTCTCGGCGACGGGAACATCGTCCACATCCTCGACGTGGTGACGCTATGAACAAAGGTAGCGAGCGCACCTTCAACGACCTCGTGGAGTTCATCGGCGAGGAGATGGACTTCGAGTCGGGCTTTTACAACGACTCGTATCTCGACCGCCGCATCACCGCGCGGATGCGCCGGACCGACACCGAGGACTACCAGTCCTACCAGCGACTGCTAGAGCGCGACGACGGCGAGCGCGAGGAACTGCTCGATTCGCTGTCGATCAACGTCACCAGTTTCTTCCGGAACCCGGACGCCTGGGAGCGATTGCGGCCGGTCCTCCGGGACCTCACGGAGAACAACCGTCGCGTCAGGCTCTGGTCGGCCCCGAGTGCCGACGGCCGCGAGCCGTATTCGGCGGCGATGCTGGCACTCGACGACCCCGAGATCGACGCCCGGCGGGTCGAGATCACGGCGACGGACATCAACGCCGACATCCTCGAAGAAGCCCGAATGGGTACCTACGCGACCTCCCAGACGACCGACATCGCAGACGAGCTGGAGCCGCTGGACGATTACACGAAGTACATCGAGCAGGACGGCAACACGTTTGAGGTCCGGGACCGGGTCAAAGAGATGGTCACGTTCGAGCAACACGACCTCATCCGGGGCGACCCCAAGCGCGATTTCGATCTGGTGTTCTGCCGGAACCTCCTCATCTACATCGACTCGGAGTTCAAGGTCCCCATCTTCGAGACAATCCGCGGGTCGCTCCGCGAGGGCGGATATCTCATGATCGGCATGACCGAGACGCTGCCCGCGGAGTGTCGGGACTCCTTCGAAGCGGTCGACAAACGACACCGCATCTACCGGCGTGTGTAGCGACCAATGAGCCTCTACGAACTGGAACGGGACGGCAAGGCACAGGAACTCATCCGCCTCCTCAGGGAAAGCGACAACGAGCGGGTCAAGACCCGCGCCGCGGAGCTACTGGGGAACTTCGACGACCACGACGACCGGCGCGACGTGGTCAACGCGCTCGTGGACGCGGCCCAGAGCGACAGCGACGCGATCACCGGCGCGGCTATCGACTCGCTGGACGAACTCGGCGACGACGCCATCACGCAACTCATCGGGGGAATGGCCGGCGTCGACCTCGAAGACGACGCCGCAGACTGGGTGAAGGCGAAGGCGTACATGCAGGTGCTTGACGCCGATGTGCCCGAACTCAGGATGGCGGCCGCGAACGGCCTCGGAAACTTAGACCAGGCCGACGCGGTCCCGAAGCTCGCAGAGCGCTTCGAGGACCCGGACCCACGAGTGCGGGCGCGAGCGGCCCGGTCAGCCGGGAAGATCGGCGACTCGCGGGCGACGAACCCGCTCGAAAACGTCCTGTCGGACCCCAAAGCCGCCGTCAGGCGCGAGGCAGCGGACGCGCTGGGGAACATCGGGAACCGGCAGGCGCTCCAGGCGCTGTTGCCGCTGTACGAGGACGACGACGAACGGGTCCGGCGCATCGCCGTCGGCGCGTTCGGGAACTTCGGCAACGACCGGCCGGTGGACTATCTCATCGAAGCCCTCTCAGACGAGTCGGCTGCCGTTCGGCGGACGGCAGTCTACTCGCTCATCGAACTCCTGTCGAACGTCCCGACCGACCAGAGCCACGAAATCCGCGACACCGTCGTCGAGAAACTCTCAAACACGGACGACCGGAGCGTCGTCGTGCCGCTGGTCGAAATTCTCGAAGAGAGCACGCAGTCGGCCCAGCGGCGCAACACCGCCTGGATGCTCGGTCGAGTCACTAGCCAGGAAGAGCGGGACCGCGTCATCGAATCACTGGTCGACGCGCTCGACGACGACGACCAGATGCTCCGACAGTTCGCCGCGACCAGCCTCGCCGAACTCGGCGACGACGACAACATGGTCGAGCGGCGACTACTCAAAATTGTCCAGGACGACGGCGTCGACCCCAACGTTCGTGGCCAGGCCATCTTCACCCTCGGGAAAGTCGGCGGCGAGCGGTCCCGAAAGACGCTGGATAAACTCATCGACGAGACCGAACACGACGTGGTCAGGAAGAAGGCCTTCTCGGCCATCTCGAAGCTCGGTGGCCGCGGATGAGTCAGCCGAGTGGATTAAGACGCGGCGGGGCGTACACCAGAGCGATAGCTGGCTAACCGATGAGCGACGGAGAACACGCACTGGTCGATACGAAGGGGAAGTTCGTCCAGGTCGTCTCGGACGGGCGCAAGCGAAACGACATCGAGTGGCTACCCGGTCGGATACTCCTCTCGAACAAGCGTCTCGTCCTCGCAACCAACGACGGCAAGCGGACCATCCCACTGTCGAAAGTCAGCAGCGTCACGGCCAGCCAGATGAACCAGCCCCTCGCACAGGTGGACAGCTACGTCAAGGTGCAAGCCGGCCGGAACGTGACGCTCATCTCGGCGAAAAAGGCCGAGGAGTTCCAGGAGAAACTCTACAGCACGCTGCTCGACCAGACCGTCGTCCTCGTCAACCACCCCGCAGTCAAGGGTGGTGTTGTTCAGGACGGCGGCTGGGAGAAGGGGCGACTCAAACTCGACGGCGACTGCATCAATCTGGCCATCGCCAGCGGTACGTTCGTCGAACTTGACATCGACGACGTGGGGACCGTCGAGGCCAAGGAGAAGACGATTCGGGGCGACGAGCGACCGTTGCTGGAGGTCGAACACACCATCGAAGGGACCAGCGTCGAGACTCACATTTCGGGGACGCCACGTCACGTCTCGCTCATCGAGGGACTCGTCCGGCAAGGTGAGCAGCGCAACATCGCCGACGACGTGGACCTCTCGGATAAGGAGACGCAGGTGCTGATGGCGCTGTACTCCGGCATCTCGCCGTTCAAGATTCCGGACTTCGTCGATATGGAAATAGAGGAAGTCGAAGCCGTGTACGACCGGTTGATGGAAGCCGATATCCTCGAACCGGTCCGGACACGCCGGGAGGTCCAGCTTGAGGCCCGCGGCCGCTCAATCGCGAGCGATGCGATGGCTGACCAGTAACCGTGACGCTGAGACGGTGCGACCGGGACGGACGGTTCGACGCGTTTTTGAAGCGCGGTTGATTGAGAACAGGTATGGCAGAATTCACGGTCGCCGTCTCCGATCCGGAGGACGGCCACACCTACCAGATCGACGTCGACGGACAGGACGCAAACCGCTTCATCGGCCGCGAGCTCGGCGACGAGGTCGACGGCGGCGCTGTCGGCCTCGATGGCTACACGCTCGAACTGACCGGCGGGTCGGACACCTCGGGCCGACCGATGCGACCCGACGTTCGCGGCGTCATGACGAAAGAAATCATGTCCGACGGCGGCGTCGGCTTCAAACCGACCACCGACGGCGAGCGCAAGCGCATCACCGTCCGCGGCCGCGAGGTCAGCGACGACACGCGCCAGATCAACGCGAAGATCACGGCCCGCGGCAGCGACGACGTGGCCGAACTCCTCGGCGACGACGACGAGTAAGTCAGTGCCGGACCGCGTTCCCAGTGACCACGAAACCGTCGAGACGCATCGCGTTCCCGTCGAGTCGGTCGGCCGAACCGACCGACCCCGGGTCGTGCTCCCGGACGAACTCGATTTCGACGACGGCGACACCGTCCGCCTTGCGCTGGACGGCGACCGGTACCACGCCGTCGTCGAGACGAATCTCGACGGCGAGCCGGTGCTCTCACACGTCGCCGACAACCGCCGACTGGCCCGCGAACGGGACGGGACGAACCGCCTCGCGGAGTGGGTCGCCGACGGCGAAGTCTCGCTCGGCGGGTCAGCACATCTCGACGTGGTAACCGACGGAACCGAGTACGGCCTCCGAACGCCGGGCAAGCGCGTCGTCTATACGGCGACCGGCGGGCCGGACGCCTCGCTGTCAGATATTGCTCGAAACCTCGACAACTGACGCCGTTAGCCCCCGTTCTCCCGAATGAAGCCGATTTTTGCTGCTGATACTCGCGCGAAACGCTCAATATCAGTGCTGCTGTACATCGGGTAACGGACGAATGTCGGAATCAGTGATCGCGGATTTCGTCGGCAAATTCAACTCCGAAGTGGCCGGTCGGGGCGACCCTATCAGGGGTCGGATCGTCCTCTCGCAAAAGCGGCTGGTACTGGCCGCAAGCGAGGACGACAAGCTGACGATCCCGCTGGACTCGATTTTCGACATTGCCATCGGGCAGGTCCCGCCCGACCTGGGCGATTTCTTCGACTCGACGGTGACGATCGCCTTCGAACACAGGGGGAAGCGGCTCGTCGCAGCCATCGAGGCTGGCGACGAGAAGATCGAGAAGTTCGGGACAGTGCTGTTCAAGGCTGTCATCAACGGCACCGAAACGACGGTCAAAGAGCGCGCCCGCGTCGGTGGCCGCGTCACCGACGAGTCGTTCAAGACTGCGAAGCTCTTTCTCACACCCGGTAACGTCGAGTTCCGACGCAAGGACGGATCGTTCAACGTCGATCTCAAAACGGTGTCAGACTTCGACCGGAACACGCGGGAGATCAACGGCACGGGCCGGCCGGTGCTGACAGTCCGGCACATGAAAGACGGGACGGCCATGACGACGCTGGCCGCGATGGCTTCGAGTCGAAAGATGTCGATCCTCGGGCGCTATCTCCGCCGCGAGTACGCCGAGCTCATGGAGGAGCTCAAAAACGTCGAGCTCACGAAGGACAAGAAGGAGGTGCTGGTCGCCATGTACTCGACCGGCGACATGGACGGGATGCCGCTAGCGAGCATTCTCGGCAAGGACTCCTCACAGGTATCGATGATTCTCCAGGACCTTGCCGAGGACGGCCTCGTTCAGGACGCGTCCGACGGGCCGACGCTCACGCCGACGGGCAAGGTCGTCGCCAGCCGCCACCTCGAAGACGTCAACGCCTGATACGGATTGTTGTGGATTATTTCCGGATAGTGCCGATCACGGGGTCGACACATACCGGTAAATCGCTACAACAATCCGTATGAGGCGGATTGTCTACCCGTTTACTCCTCGGCCGCGACAATCGTACTGACTCTGGCATTCTCTTTGAGCTGTAGCCCCGCGCCGCCGACCGATAGCGGCACGCGCGGGAGCGCGTCGACGTGCAGTGTCGAGTGCGTCGCGCCGCGTTCGAGCAGTTCCGTCCGCGGCTGGAGCGTCACCGTCGCCGCGCCGGTCAGCGATTCGTTGTACTCGACGAGATACTGGCCGGCCCGCAGCGTCCACCACTCGTAGTCGTCGTCCGGATTCCGCTTCTCGCTCGAATGGGGTGTGACGCCGGCCGCGTCGAGTTCGCCGCCGCCGAAGTCGATCCGCCCCGGCTCGACGACCTCGTACACTTCGCCGACGGTGAGGTCGAACCCCGGGCTGTCGGTCTGGGTCGGTTCGTGGACGATATCCGTGACGTACTCGCCGAAGTCGGTCATGGACGACGATACCAGACGAATGAGCCTAAAAGTGAGGCTGGAAGGGGCGGCGACACAGCGCGTCTCGTTCCCGAGCGGAACGCGGCACTTTTGCCCGGCGAGTGACTCTCCCCCTGCATGACCAAACACACGGAGTTTCTGGCGGGCGAGCGGCCTGAAGACGTGCTCTTCTTCCTGCACGAGGACGCCGTCTCGAACCCCGGCGCGCTGGCCGAGTACGCCGACGAAGTCGAGGACGGCCACGTCCTCGTCCTGCCGGGCGACGACGGCCGCAGCGCGTTCCAGTCGGCGACGGGCATCGACCCGATGGGACTGGCTCAGCAGGCGATGGGTACGGAGGGCGACATCAACGACGACCTGACCGGCGCAGTCTGTCCGGTCGCCGAGGAGGAACCGGAGAGCGACCACACGACCCGATTCGTCTTCGCCTTCGCCGAGGAACAGAACGAGGACGTAGGCGGGCTCTACGCCGAGGGCGACGTGGTCCACGCCTACGCGGTCTGTGCCTGTGGAGAACGGTACAGCGACAAGTGGGTCGTCGGGGAGTAGTCCCCGGGCCTACAGCAGGAACGGTTCGGCAAGTCTGACAAGCAGTGCCTTCGGCAGGCCCGTCACGGGGCCGCCATCGTGTGAGTACGACACCCCGACCTCATTGCGGGTGACGCCGTGCCGGAGGTGCTGGATGCCGTCAATCATGAACCAGCAGCCGAGAAGCGCCCCGGGGACGACGACCCACGTTAGGCCGGCGGCCGCGACCGTGTACGCCACGAAGCCGAACACGAGGAGCCCGAACACCATGTGGTCGGCGTAGTCGCCGACAGTGGCCTGGGCGGCGTCGGCGACGAGCCAGACACAGAAGGCGAGCGCCGCTGCGACCGCAGCATACCGTACCGAGCCGTCGAGGACGTACAGCGTCACGCCGACGGCAACGGCGCTTCCGAGTCGCCGTCGCACAGCTGTTTCGCGCGCGATTCGCGTGTGGAGGGTCTCGGACATCACCCGGCAGTGACGACGGAGAGATAAATCAACGTTGTGTCAGGGGGCGAGATACCGTTCAGTTCGTTCACGGGCCCGCCTATCGGTCGGTATCGACGCCTTCCACTTCTTCCTCGGGCAGCCGTCGGAAGGCGTCCACGATAGCCTGTTTCGCCACGGCCCCTTGCGTCGTCCAGTGGTGGGCGTAGTCCATCATGTCGTCGTAGATGTCGGGCTTGCAGCCCGCCGCCTTCGGGTGGCCGCCGCCGTTGACCTGCTGGGCGACCTCGTGGGCGCGCTCGAAGTTATCCGTCCCACGAATCGAGGCGGAGCCGGCGGGCTTGACGATGACGGCGGCGTCAGCGCCCTGCTCGCGCAGCGCCTCGGCGACCTCGTTCTGTGAGCAGCGGCCGTAGGTGACGCCGACCGTCCACTCGCCGACGTCGCGGAGTTCGGCCCGCTCGACGGCCTTCTCGATGAGCGCCTCCTTCTCGACGCGCTTCTCGTCGAGGAACTCGTGGAACTCCGGCGAGAGGTCGGGGCCGTGGTCGCGAACCGCCTCGATGTACTCCTCGGGTTCGCTCCAGTACGAGAGGTCCGCGAGGTCGTCGCTTCGGGGGTCGTCGCGGATCCAGAGGTCGTGGTCGCGGGTGACGGCGGCGAGGTCGGCCCACTGCTCGTCGAAGTCGTAGTCGAGTTCCGAAAGCGCCACGTCGGCGGTACACACTTCCTCGCTGTCCCCGACGGTGCGCTCGACGCCGGCCGCGTCGACGTCGTCGGCGAGATCGTCGGGCCACTGGTGGTGGTCGAACCAGACGACGCGTTCGACGCGCTCGATCAGCGAATCGAGGGGGGCGATGTCGGATTCGCGGTCGGGACAGAGGTCGCAGATGAAGACGGTCGCGTCGGGGTCGGCGTACTCGGCGGTCCATTCGAGCGCTTCGGTGAGTTCGTGTGGGCCGGCAGGCAGCAGTGCGCCTTCTCCGTGGGCCTCGCGAATCAGTGCGGTACAGGCCAGTCCGTCTGCGTCCGGGTCGGCGATAACAATGACACCGGCGTCGTCCAGCGTCTCGGCGGCTTCCGCTTCGGCTTGCTCTTCCTCGTAGGAATCCGGGATAAAGAACCCCTCGCCGGGGAGTACGGATTTGCGGCCGATAGAGAGACGGTCGTCGTCGATGAGCCAATCGTCCATGCCCCAGCAAGCGGGCGGGGCGTCAAGAAGCCGTCGGGTTCCGTTACACGTCCTCGCGCTCGGGGTTTGGCTCGCCTTCGAGCTGGCGGACCGTCAGCACCGGCATGGGGGCCTCCCGGATGAGTTCCTCGGCGACGCTTCCCAGCAGGAATCCATGTTCGCCGTGGCGGCCCCGAGTCCCGCTGACGATGACATCGGCGTCGTGTTCCGCCGCGTACTTGCAGATTTCGTCGGCCGGGTCACCCTCCCGGACGGCAGTGACGAGCTCCTCGTCTGCCTCGGCGTCGGCGGCCTCCAGAATGAACGAGAGGGCGCGGCCGCCAGTGGTCGCCAGCGCGCGCTCCAGCGCCTCGCGAACCTCTTCGGGAGTCGTCTCAACCTCGCCGGTGTCGACGACGTACAGCCCGTGGACAGTTGCGTCGAAGCGCGCTGCCAGGTCCAGCGCCGCTTCGACGGCCCGCTCTGCGCTGCCGGAGCCGTCCGTGGCGATGACCACCGTATCGAACATACACCACGCATCGAAGCCGCGACTAAATACACTGTTGGTCACGGCGAGGGACGCTCCGGAGGACGCCACGGGGTCGGCACGAACCTCGGTGGATTTTTGCCGGCCGGGGCCGCACTGGCGAGTGATGGACATCGACCTCGTACTCGCGCCGGTCGACGGCAGCGACCAGTCGGAACGAGCGGCCGAGTACGCGATCGCCGTCGCGGAGCGGTACGACGCCGATCTCCACCTGCTGTTCGTCATCGACGAACGGCTCCACCAGGATATCGACAGCGGCGACGTGAGCGCAACCGCGATCGCCGAGGAGCATCGAGCGTTCACCGAGAGCATCCGGGAACGGTTCCGCGACGTCCACGACGGCACGTTCGAAACGTCGTCCGCGACCGCGTTCTCCGAGACACGACTGATGCAGACACCGGGCAGCGTCGTCCTCGACGTAGCGGAGGACGTCGACGCGGATTTCATCGTCGTCCCGCGCGAGGAGAGAAGCGAGGGCGAAGAGGCCGTCGGGCGCGCGGCGATCTACGTCATCGAGTACGCCAGCCAGCCGGTGCTCACCGTTTAGAGACGGATCGCCATCTCTATCTCGAAGCTCTCGGCGCTACTGATCTCGAAGCCGACCTTCTCGTACAGCGATATCGCCGGGTCGTTCCACCGCTCGACGGTGAGCCAGACGTGGTCGATGCCCTCGGCCTGACCGTGACCCAGCAGCGTCTCGACCAGCGCCGTCCCGATACCAGCGCCCTGGTAGGCCTGTAGCACGAAGATAGCGAGTTCGTGCTCGTCCTCGTTGTCCGGGACCAGCGTCGCGTGGCCGGCGACAGTGTCGTCGTGTTTGGCGACGACGTTGACACAGTCGCCGTCGAGGATCGTTTCGAGCCACTCACGGATCGCTTCCTCTTTGACCGGCGGGATACCCTGCGCACGGTCGGCAGGGTCGAAATCGAGATACATCTCGACGAGGCTCTCCGTGTCGGCGTCGTCGGCGGGAATGACGTCGATGGGACGGTCCTTGCGGTCGGTGATCGTCCGCGGCGGCTGTGGGAACTCTTCGGCGGGTTCGTCTGGGTACGTTCGAGTCATCGGATGAGAGTCACTGGCGTCTGTGCGTTCAGCAGGACGAACTCGACGATGGGACCGAGCTGTATCTTCCCGAGCGGCGAGCGGCCGCCACCGCCGAGGACGATCCTATCGAACTCCTCGCTCTCGGCGATGTTCACCAGCTCGCTGCCCGGAGAGGTGCCTTCGACGTGGCGGATCGGCGGCTCGAGCCCGCTTTCGTCGATATACTCCTGTATCCGCTGCTGGACCGTTTCGAGGTCGGCGTCGATGTCGCCGTTTTCGAAGACAGCGACGGTCAGCTCGTCACCTGTTTCCGATACGCGTTCGAGTGTCTCGGTCAGTGCCTGGTAGGACAGTTCGCTGCCCCCGACACCGAGCAGTATTTTCATAGTCGGGCCATGCATGGGAGCGGTAAAAAAGCCACCCGGCTGAACTGTCGGTTGGAGACAATGACAGCGGGGCGGCGGCGATACCCTTTTTCACCGCGGGCACGCATTCCCGGCTATGACTGAGGGCGCACCGCCGGACGAGACGGACGTCGAGGCGGCAGACGACGGATCAGCCGGACACCAGCCGGACGACCCGGCGGCCGCGGATGACGGGGCCGACGACGGCGACACCACGGAAAGCGGCCCCGCCGACTCGGCCACCGAGGAGACAGCACCGGCTGAGTCAGCCAGCGAGGCGACGGCCGCCACAGCCAGTGACGTTCCGTCCGACGTCCGGAAGTACGACCGCTTCAAGAAGATCGAGGGCGGGACCTACGACCGCGCGAACGATTTCCTCCGGGACCGGACGTACATCACCGCCCGCGAGTGGGCCATCGCCCGCCTCTGTGCCGACTTCCGGACCGAAACGGGCGTCGAGATGACGAAGATCGGGGAGAACCTGCCCGAACTCGTCCCGTTCATGACGGACACGTACACGCCACAGGCGGTCAATCAGGCCCGTGCGGCCTTCGAGGACAAGGTCCGGAAGGCCGGGGCGACCTTCCTCTACGGCGCGATGTGTGACTTCTTCACCGCCGAGGACCTCGACGACGTGATGTACGAGGCCACCGAGGTCGCGAAGTTCCTCCTCGAAGTCGAGGGCGTCGACCTCGCCGTCGAGGACGAGATGGAGGCCGAAGACCGGATTTCCTCGGTAATGCGGGAGGTCCGCGAGCAGTCCGCGGCGCTGCGACACGACGAGGTGTGTTGTCCGGAGTGTGGGAATGAATTCCAAGTCGACGAGTAGACACGGCTGAGATGGACGGTATCGACCCCGACACACAGCCGTCGATGTCGGTCCACGAAGCGACACAGAAAGTGCTGCGGACCGACCTCGCCATTGGCATCGGCGGGGCGGTGCTTGGCTACGCGGAGGCGGGGACAGCACTGGTCGACGTACTGGCGGTGGTTGTCGGGTTCGGACTCCTGACGGGGATCACGGTGGCTGTCGTCGAACACGACGCGGTCCCGGGCGTCTACCCGGAGGTCGCCGCACTGGCGGCGTTCATCGTGCTGTCCGGGGCTGTCGCCGGCCTCGTGACGCTTTCCGAGGCGTCGGTGACACTCGTACTCGCGGCCGTTCTCTCGGGCTTCGGTGTCGGTGTCATCGGCAACCGACTGCTCTACGGGATCGTTTTCGGCGTGCCGGCATACCGGCTGACCCGAGTCCGAGAGACCTCGTAGCTAAGCGGTCTGTGACCCGTCCGGAACCAGGTTTCACTCGGGGAAGAACGGTTCGGGGTCCTCGTGGGAGACGGTGACCACCTCGTCGTCGGTGAGCGGTCGGATGTGTGAGTAGAGTCCGTGGTCGGCGGCGACCTGCGAGAGGTCCGCGCGGTCGGTCTTGTCGTAGTACAGCGGCACGAGCACGGCGAGGTCGTCGCCACATTCCAGCGCGACGAGCAGGAACACCATCCCGTCGTCGGTCGCCCGGAACACCTCGCTGCGCTCGACGGTGCGGTCTTCGAGCGCGTCGGCGACCCGCCGGAACTCGTCGCCGGGAACCACGACATCGAAACCGAGCCGCCGGGTCTCCGGCTCGTATTCGCCAGTCTGTTCAGCCATCGTTCGCGGCTCGCCGGTCAGTACCGCCACGTCTCCGGGGTGGAGTTCGATAGCCTCGCGCCCGTCGTCGCGGTACTGTGTCGCCGTGGCCGCCATGTCCTCGATGACCTGCTCCCAGTGACCGACGACACGGTCGAAGGGGTTAGACTCGGGGTCGACAGGGTCGTTCATACGTCGAGTGTGGCGGCGGCCGGGATAAATTGTTGGTGGGCCAGTGGCACAACAGTTTTACTGGTATTTTGAGAAGAAGGCGACAGATGCGCGACCTCTTAACATTATCTGACCTCCGAACCCAGTTCGAGACGGACCGCGGCACCGTCAAAGCCGTCGACGGCATCGACCTCACTGTCAGGGAGGGCGAAACCGTCGGTCTGGTTGGCGAGTCGGGATCAGGGAAATCCGTCACAGCGTTATCGGCAATGGATATCGTCGACGAGCCCGGACACATCGCCGGCGGGGAGATCCGGTTCGGCGCGCTTGAGACAGTCACACGGCTGTCTCGGCAGTATCCGAAGGCAGTACGGACGGCCGACAGCGACAGCGGTTTCATCACCATCGACGCGGCGACGGTCGACCGGAACCGTGTCCCCGACTCGGTTTCGACGACGGCTGACGACAGGACGCTCGCCGAGCAGTTCATTCGGAAAGCTCCGAAAAAGGCCCTTCCGGAGGGCGGCGACGCGCCCGTCACGATCACCGACGGCTACGTCGACCTGACGGCAGCCCCGGAGCGGGTGATGCGGGACATCCGCGGCGGCGATATGGGGATGATCTTCCAGGACCCGATGACATCGCTGAACCCCGCGATAACGGTCGGCGAGCAGGTCGCGGAGAGCCTGCGCCTCCACCGCTACGGGAGCAAGCGGAACGACTCGTGGTTCAACGCCGTCCGGGAGATTACGCCCTCGCTCAGCCGGGGCAGCGAGATGGACGAGGAGATCCGGTCGGACGTTATCTCGCTGCTGGAAGAGGTCGGAATCCCGGAGCCGGCCGACCGCGTCGACGAGTACCCCCACGAGTTCTCCGGCGGGATGCGCCAGCGCGTCCTCATCGCCATCGCGCTGGCGTGCCGCCCGAAGCTGCTCGTCGCCGACGAGCCGACGACGGCGCTCGACGTGACTATCCAGGCACAGATTCTGGACCTCATCGACGACCTCCAGGCGGACCTCGGGATGTCGGTCCTGTTCATCACGCACGACCTCGGCGTCGTCGCCGAGACCTGCGACCGCGTCGCCGTGATGTACGCCGGCGAAATCGTCGAGGAGGGGCCGGTCGAGGAGATATTCCAGAACCCGTCACATCCCTACACGTACACGCTGCTGGAATCGATACCGGGCGAGGGAACGGAGCGGCTGACTCCAATCGAAGGAAACGTTCCCAGCCTCATCGACATGCCCGAAGGGTGCCACTTCGCTGACCGCTGTCCGTGGGCCGAGCCCGAGTGTCGCGAGGGCGAAATTCCGTATCTCCAGCACGGGCCGGACGACGTCACCCACCGCTCGAAATGTATCCTCGAATCGTTCGATACAGACGAATACGGTACTGGCGACGCCGGCGTCGCCGCGACGGAGACGACGCGAACGGACAGACAGCTCATGGAGGTCGACGGGCTGAAAAAACACTTCTCGCGGGCCGACGACCTGCTCGACAAGTACATCGGGCGCGAGCCGGAGTCGGTCAAGGCCGTCGACGGCGTCTCGATGGATATCTACGAGGGCGAGACGCTGGGGCTCGTCGGCGAGTCCGGCTGTGGGAAGTCGACGACTGGCCGGACCATCCTCAGACTGCTAGAACCGACAGACGGGACCGTGGTCTTCGCCGGCCAAGACCTCGCGGACCTCGACAAGGATGGCCTGCGGGAAGTCCGTCGGGACCTGCAGATGATCTTCCAGGACCCGATGTCCAGCCTCGACCCGCGGATGACAGTCGGCCAGACGATCATGGAGCCGCTGAAGATCCACGACCTGCCGGAAGACACCGGTGACGGCTCACGCCGGGAACAGCGGGTCGACCGCGTGGCCGACCTCATGGAGGCGGTGGGGCTCGATCCGGACCAGTACGACCGCTACCCGCACGAACTGTCAGGCGGACAGCGCCAGCGGGTCGGCATCGCTCGCGCGCTCGCCGTCGACCCCGATTTCATCGTCTGTGACGAACCCGTTTCGGCGCTGGACGTGAGCGTCCAGGCACAGATAATCAACCTTCTGGAGGACCTCCAGCATGAGTTCGGCCTAACGTATCTGTTTATCGCCCACGACCTGAGCGTGGTTCGCCACATCTGTGACCGGGTCGCGGTGATGTATCTCGGTGAGGTGGTCGAAGTCGCCGACACGCCGGACCTGTTCGCGGACCCGAAACATCCCTACACGCGGGCACTCATGTCGGCGATCCCGGAACCGGACCCGACCGTGGAGGCCGACCGGATACTGCTGAAAGGCGACGTTCCGTCGCCGATCGACCCGCCGTCGGGCTGTCACTTCCGGACACGCTGTCCCGAAGTCATCCCGCCCGACATCGACATCGAACAGGAGACGTACCGCGAGGTAATGGACTACCGGCAACGGGTCGAGGACGAGGCCATCGCCATCGATGCAGTTCGGAAGCAGGCCCGAAAAACCGACAGTGCCACAGCGGCGACGGACGGTGGCGCGGACCTTACCGAGCCGCCGAGCGGCAGGGGGGAGGTACCGATGGCAGCGTTCAAACAGACGATGTTCGACCGGTTCTTCGAAACGAGCCTGACCGGAGAGAACCGCCGCGTCGTCGAAACGTCGATTGAGCATCTCGCGGACGAGGACTGGGACGCCGCCGCGTCGGCGCTACGGGATCGATTCGAAAGCGTCTGTGAGACACAGCATCCCGAACTGCAACCGGACTCCCACCCAGCAGCGTGTCACCTCTACGAACAGGAGGAGGAAAGCAGTAACTGAATAATATTACTTAGCTGCACATAACTATCAACATATATATAGCAGAATCATTGATCTATCCGGTACAATTATAATATATCTGTTTGAACAAAGTTCCATGTCATCCGGTGATTCTCTGGACAGACGGAGCTTCCTTACCGCGGCCGGCAGTGCCGCGGCAGCCGCAACGCTCGCAGGTTGTTCCGGCGACGGCGGCGATGGTGGCGGAACCGAAGGTGGAGACGGTGGCGACGGCACTGGTAGCGACGGCGGGGACGGCGGAAGCGACCAGACGCTCGTGTACGCCCGCGGTGACCACCCGGAAAACTACGACCCACAGCAGTCGACCAGCGGCGAGGTGGCGAAGGTCACCAATCAGGTGTTTGATACCCTCATCCAGTTCGCGGCCGGGAGCGGCGGCCAACTCGAAGACGCGCTCGCGACCGACTACACTCTCGAGGGAACTACCGCGACGCTGACGCTTCGCGAAGGTGTAACCTTCCACAACGGCGAAGAGTTCACCGCGTCAGATTTCAAGGCAACCTGGCAGCGGTTCACCCAGAGCGACTACGAGTACTACCTCGGCGACGATACCCGGTCGGGGTACGGTCCGTTCACGCTCGGCGACTGGATCGAAAGCGTCGACGCGAGCCAGGACTACGAGCTGACAATCGAGCTTACACAGCAGTTCGCGCCGTTCCTTCGGAACCTCGCGATGTTCGCCTCGGCAGTCCTCTCGAAAGCCCAGATCGAATCGATGGGCGACAATCAGGCCGACCTCGGAAGCGAACCCGCGGGCACCGGGGCCTTCCAGTTCGATACGCTCGACAACCCGAACGAGCGCATCCGACTGCGGGCCAACAACGACTACTGGGGCGACGGCCCGAACGTCGGAACGGTCATCTTCAAGACCATCACCGAAAACAGCACGCGAGTGCAGGACGTCATCAACGGGGCCTCACACATCACAGACAACCTCGACTCCTCCGGCTTCCAGCGCGCCGAGGAAAGCGGGACGGCGACGCTGTTGCGGAAGGACGGCATCAACCACGGCTACATGGCGATGAACATGGCGCGGTTCGAGCCGTTCCGGGACCGGCAGGTCCGCCAGGCCATCGCCCACGCCGTCAACACCGAGGCCATCGTCAACCAGATCTACCAGGGCTTTGCGACCCAGGCCTCCCAGCCGCTCCCACCGGACGTGCTCGGGCACAACGACGACCTCGATCCGTATCCGACGGACAAGGAGAAGGCCCAGTCGATGCTCGAAGAGGCGGGCTACGGCGACGGCTTCGAGTTCGAACTCGCGACGTTCTCGAACCCTCGCGGATACAACCCCAGCCCGGTCAACACGGCGAACCAGGTGAAGTCTGACCTGGAGGAAATCGGTCTGACGGTCAACATCAACCAGTTCTCCAACTTCGGGCCGTATCTGGACTACACGTCGGCCGGGAAACACGACGCGTGTTTCCTCGGCTGGTACACCGACAACGCCGACCCGGACAACTTCCTGTACGTCCTGCTGGACCCACAGGTCGAGATGGACGCCGTCCCCGACGGGCAGGACTGGGTCAGTTTCGACGCCGACGGGTACAACACCCTCAACGTGTCCGGCTGGGCCAACGCCGACTACATGGAACTGGTCCGGGAAGCCCAGAAGACCTACGCGGAGAGCGACCGCGAGACGATGTACGAAGAGGCCAGCCAGATAGCCTACGACGAGTCCCCGTGGGTGTTCATCGACTACGCCGAGACGCTCCGGGCGGTCAACGAGGCTGTCGTCGAAGACACCTACACGATCAGCTCCGTAGGTGGCCCGTATCTTAACACAGTCGAACTGCAGTAGCGCTTCAAGGGAACTTCCGAATGAACTGGACACAGTTTCTTTTCAGGCTGGCTGAGCCGGTGGTACCGCCACGGTTCGTCATCAAGCGACTGCTGTTGCTCATCCCGGTGCTGTTCGGCGTCGCGTCGGTCGTCTTTGCGATCCTCCACCTGGCTCCGGGCGACCCGGCTATCATTATCGCCGGCCAGCGAGCGTCGGCCGAACAGCTCGAACAGATACGTGTTGAACTGGGACTTCGGCGGCCGCTCTGGGAGCAGTACCTGACCTTCCTGTGGGACGCAGCACGGTTCGACTTCGGACAGTCCTACAGCATTAGCCGCGGGAACAGCGTCCGCTCGGTCATCTCCGACCGACTGCCGATCACGCTCGAACTCGCGATTTACGGCCAGGCAGCGGGTATCCTGCTCGGACTGCCGCTGGGCATCATCTCCGCGGTCAAGCAGGATTCGCTGACGGACCACGTCACTCGGATCGGAGCACTGACGGGTATTTCCGTCCCGATATTCTGGTCCGGTCCGCTGCTCATCCTGCTGTTCTCGACGTACCTTGACGTGTTCCCGACCAGCGGGCGTATCGCCTCAACGCTATTTCTGCCCGACACCTGGACGCTGCTCGGCCGTGAGCTGCCCCTTACCGGGATGATAACAGTCGATACGATCCTGCTCGGGAACACCGAGGCCTTCCTCTCGGCGGCGCATCACCTGTTCCTGCCGGCGGTGGTCATCGGCGTCTACTCGACGGCACTGATCTCGCGGATGATGCGCTCCTCGATGCTCGAAGTCATCCGGCAGGACTACATCCGGACCGCGCGGGCGAAGGGTCAGGGCGCGAAAATCACGCTGATGAAACACGGCTTCCGGAACGCGCTGATTCCGGTCGTCACCGTCATCGGTATCCAGTTCGGGACGCTGCTGGGCGGGGCAGTCCTGACCGAGACCGTGTTCGGTATCAACGGGATGGGGCTGACTATCGTCACCGCCATCGGCGTCTCGGACTACCCGGTCGTACAGGGAACGGTGCTCACCTTCGCCCTGCTGTTTACGCTCGTGAACCTCTTCGTCGACGTCACATACAGCTATCTCGACCCACGGATTCAACAATGAGTACGGACACCGAGACACGGGGCACGCTGGGACGCCTGCGGGCGTCCCCGTTCCTCGCCGACCTGCTGACGAACCGCCTCGCCGTCGTCGGGCTGACGATTATCCTCAGCATGGCCGCTGTCGCCATCTACGCCCGCGTGACCTACGACTTCGGCGCGCTTACGAGCTCGCAGCTCGGCACCGAAATCGCCGACCGCGCGCCGCCCGGCTGGCTCGGTCCCGCTCCGGCGAACCAGCAACTGTTCGGCACGGACGCGGCGGCCCGTGACATCTACAAGCGGAGCCTGTACGGTGCGTGGTTGGCCCTGAAGTTCGGGACGATCACGGTTGGGACCTCGACGACCGTTGGTGTCGGCCTGGGGATTATTGCGGCGTATTACGGCGATGTGACCGACAACGTCATCATGCGGACGATGGACGTGCTGCTGGCGTTCCCGCCACTGTTGCTCGCCCTCGCGCTGGTCGCCATCTTCCCACGGGACCTGGGGCTCTGGCGGGCCGTGGTGGCGCTCGTGCTGGTGTACACGCCGCGGTTCGCCCGGGTTGTCCGCGGTGCCGCGCTCAAAGTGCTCGAAGACGAGTACGTCGACGCCACAGTTGCGCTTGGCGCGACCGACCCGCGAGTTCTCGTCCGGCACATCCTGCCGAACACGCTCGCGCCGATTACCGTCCAGTCCACGCTGAACTTCGGGCTCGCCATCATCGACCTCGCGGCGCTGTCGTTCCTCGGGTTCGGTGCGCAGGCAGGGACGCCATCGTGGGGCCTGATGCTATCCCGCGGTGTCGAGAACGGCCTCCTGACCGGCGAGTGGTGGCTCTCCTTCTTCCCAGGGCTGTTCCTCGCAATCACCGTGCTCGGGTTCAATCTGCTCGGTGACGGGATGCGGGACGCACTCGATCCGCGGATGCGCGACGCGATCGACTGATGGCCCAGAGCGGTGACCCACCCCGACTCCGGCAGTACGTTGCGGCCCGGGCACGACTGGTGGGGAGCGGCCTGGTCGTTGGGCTGGTACTTGGCGGCCTCGGAACGGCGGGCTGGACGCTCTACACCGGTGATGCACGGTCGAGTGAAGCGACGGTGTTCGCCATCGGTGCGCTCGTGTTCGGCTTCGGCCTGCTGGGCTGGTCGGGGTCGATACTCGCCGGCCGCGGCATCGAAGCCATGCAGGAACACATGGACACGCGAAGCAACTGGACCGAACGCGACTCCCGGCGGGCGATGGCCCGACTCTGTGGCGGTGGCGGCGGAATAATGGTCGGGACCTCAGTCGTCGCGGCGTTACTCTAGCCGCTCGCTGTCCGCGCCGCAGACGTTCTCGCCCTGATGGTCGTAGAACACGTCTTCCTGCGGCGTTGCATCGTCAGCCAACGCGTCGCCGCGCTCGTAGACGACCGTCCCCCGGACCATCGTCCATTCAGGGAACACCGCATCGTGGCCCTCGAACGGCGTCCAGTCGCATTTCGAGTGGAGCGCCGCACCGCTGATCTCACTCGTCTCGGTCGTGTCGACGAGCACGAGGTCGGCGTCCTTGCCGGCTTCGATGGCACCCTTCTGTGGGATGTCGAACACGTCGGCCGGGTTGCGTGCAGTGAGGTCCCGAACGCGCTCGTAGGTGAGCCCGCTGTCCGGGTCCCGGGCTTCGGCTAGTAGGAGCGGGAGGACAGTCTCGACGCCGGGAACACCCGACGGCGCGTCCCAGATGCTGGCGTCTTTCTCCTCGCGGGTGTGTGGCGCGTGGTCCGTCGCGATCATGTCGACGGTGCCGTCGACGACACGCTCGTAGAGCTTCTGGCGGCGCTTCTCGCGGCGCAGTGGCGGATTCATTCGCCCGAACGTCCCCAGTTCCGAAAGGTCGCGCCGAGAGAGCAGCAAGTGATGGGGCGTCACTTCGGTCGTCATTCCGGCCTCGCTGGCGATGTCGACGCCCTCCGGCGTGGAGGTGTGAGCGATGTGAATGGTCGCGTCGTGTTCTTTCGCGACTGTACAGGCCCGCTCGACGGCCTCCGCTTCTGCCTTTGCGGTCCGGAACGCACTCCATGCGTCGGCGTCGTCGCGAGCCTTGGCATCGTCGTTGAAGTAGTCGGCGTCCTCGGCGTGGACCGTGACCGGCACGTCGGTGTCAGCAGCGGCCTCCAGCGCGTCGGCGAACAGGTCGGCCTCGATACCCATGTCGCCGGTCGAATCCGCGAGGAACACCTCGCCGAGTGCGAACAGGCGACGGCGCAGGAGGACGTTCGGAATCCAGTCGGCCGTGACGCCGCCGTTGATACCCCAGTCGACGACGGAGTCGGCGGCGAACTCGGCTTTCTGGTCGAACGCCTCACCGTCGACGGTCGGCGGGTCGGTGTTTGGCTGGTCGACGACCGTCGTGACGCCGCCGGCCGCCGCCGACCGTGATCCCGTCTCCCACGTTTCCTTGTGCGGGTAGCCGGGCTGGCGAAAGTGGACATGAGCGTCAATCATTCCCGGGAACAGACGCTTGCCAGTCGCTTCGATGACGTGCTGGTCGGATGCGTCGAGGTCGCGGCCGACTTCGACGATGGACTCGCCACGCACCCGGACATCGCGTTGATGGCCGTCCGGCAGCGTCGCGTTACGGATGAGCATACGCCCAGTCGGCCGGGCGCACCCCTAAGTCTCTCGGATAGCGCTCACCGACACGTCGGGGCCGTCAGCCAGCGACCGCTCCAGCGCCACGATAACCTGTTCGGGGTCGTCGGTTCCCCCAGCGTTGGCGACGCTCCCGACGCTCTGGGGGTCGAACGGGACATCGATTGCCTCGTAGATGGGAGCCAGCACCTCGGCGATAGCCTCGTGGTCCCGAACGACGACGATGCCGCCGACGACAGCGACGGACTGGCGGACGCGCTGTGCGAGCCCCGCGATTTTGCCATCGGCCTGCAGCGAGTGGCTCCCCGGACAGAAAGAGGCGTCCGGTTCGCCCGTCCGAGCGGTGACGCCGCAGTCGTCGAGCGCGCGCTTCACAGCGGCTTTGGCCCACTCGTAGCGGTCATCGATAGACCCTCGCGGGTCATCGGTCGGGACGGCAATGGAAAACGAGACAGTCGACCCGGTGTAGGCGACGGCGCGACCCCCCACGGCGCGCTCGATGACGGTGTAGCCCCGGTCGCGAGCGGCCCGGCGCGCTCGGTTGTAGCCGTCGCTGTTCGTGTCACGGCGGCCGAATGCGACCTGTCTGTGCGGTCGCCAGGCTCGCAGGGCTGGCTCGCGGTCCTCGGCGACCGTCTCGGCCATCTTGCGGGTCCGCTCGAAGTCAGTTTCCGGGTCAGCGGTGCGACCCCGTAGCAGACGCATAGCGGACCGTACGGCCCCTCGGGCTTAAAACGGTCCGCCGGTCAAGCAGATACCCCTCAGCGGTGGATAGCGAACAGGCGACACATGGCCGTCGCGGCGGGACGTGTCGCGCTCCCGCTGCCCCCGCCGCGGTCGTCGTCAGCGCACACGAACCGGTGGCCTCGGCATGGGTCTTGAACTCTCGGGCGACAGAGCCATACCGACACACGCCTAATCGCCGCCGATGGTCGTCACGATACCGCGAGGCGTACTCTTTCAGTATTACCGCTTTTCCCTGTACAACTCGCCGTTCGACGCCCACGACAAGGGGTGTGCCATCGACCTCTACCCAGACGGCGAGCGCGCGCCGTCGCCGGTCGCCGGCGAAGTGCTGGACACGAAGACGGTGCAGGCCCCGCCGAAGGCCTACGCCGCCGAACACGACCATCTCATCCTGATCGACACCGGCGACACTGTGGCTCGGCTGCTGCATGTCGACCCCGCCGTCGAACCCGGCGAGACGGTGGCCGTCGGCGACGACCTCGGGGAGCTGGTCCGGGCGGGCTTTTTCGCGCCGTGGGTCCCGAACCACATCCACCTCGGCTTCCGTGATCCCGACGCGAACCCCTACCGGGCGTCGGGGTCGCTGCCGGTCGACGTGGCTGTCGACGTGACGCCGCTTTCCTGGGACGGGACCGGCACCGTCGTCGCCGGCGGCGAAACGTGGGTCCGACTTGACGAACCTGCTCATCCGGCACCTGGTGAATCCTTCGTCGGCATCGCCAACGACGCCGACGGCGGCGATTCCGGAGTCCTCGACGGCGGGCTCCCACACTACTCCGGAGGCGGGCTGCTGGGCCGTGACGGAACCGACGCCGCAGCCCTTGCAGGCCAGCACGTCGGGACAGCGGACGGCCGCACGGTCACATGGGACGACCTGACCGTCCTGGCAAACGGCGAACCGATAACCGGCATCGCGCTGTTCTGTGGCCGCGAACGCTTCGGCGCGAAGCTCGTCGGTGAGACCATCGACCTCGCCGTCGGTGACGAGGTGCAGGTGACTATCGAGCAGGCCACGACCGGTGACGAGGCGTCTCTGTAACTACGATTTGTCGTACCGCTCGGGATGTGCGCGGAAGTCCAGGTCGTACTCGGGACCTTCCTTGACCTCGGCCATGTCGCCGCGAATGGGTCAGCCCCCATCTCAGGCGAAGGCGAGTTCGCCCCGGTCGGTCAGTTCGCCGAACAGCCAGTCGGCGTGATCTAGTGCGTACTCGCGGTGGTCGTCCTCGATGTAGCCGACGGCGTCCTCGACGAGGATCGGGCGGTAGTCCCGCAGGCCGGCGCTAGAGGCGGTGTGGAGCACGCAGACGTTCGCGAGCGTGCCACAGATAGCCAGGTCCGTGACGCCGTGGGCGTCGAGCCATCCCTCCAGTTCCGTCTGGTAGAAGGCGTCATAGGTGTGCTTGACCACGGTCAGGTCCTCGTCCTGCGGGTCGAGGTCCTCGACGAGTTCGGTCTCCCAGGAACCTTCGACGACGTGTTCGCCCCATCGGTCGAACTCGTCGTAGTAGTGGGTGTCCTCGAACTGGTCGGGCGGATGCACGTCGCGAGTGAACACGACTTTCGCGCCGGCCTCACGGGCGCGGTCGACGAGTTCGGCACAGGGTTCGATGGCTGCTTCGCTGTCCGGTGCATAGAGGCTTCCATCGGGGTGACAGAAGCCGTTCTGCATATCGACGACGACCAGAGCGGTCTGTGCTGGGTCGAGTTCCATGCGGGACCTTGGGAGGGCGCGACTACGAAAGTTACTCCCACGGTGAATTTCGGACGGCGGGAACAAACACGAGCAGTCTTTCTGACCGACGAACGTTCCCGCGATTAGCGTGTGACTTTTCACTGTGGTAACCCAGCGTAAAGGTAGATGCGCCGCCCTTTCGCCCTCGTCGTTCTCTGTGCCGTTGTGCTGTTACTGGCGGGCTGTCAGGCACCCAGTGCGTCGCCCGAGATGGAAACTGGTGGCGACGACCTGACGCCAAGTGAGCCCGCGACCGACTACGGGAGCAACGACTCCGCCCCGCCAGCGCCTGCGACGGACCGGCTGGGCTACGAGAATGGCTACTGGTACAACGAATCGCTGTCGATAACAACCGGGGACGGGCTGAACGAGACGGAGCGGGAAGCCGTCGTCGCCCGGACGATGGCCCGCGTCGAGCGGGTTCGCGGGCTGGAGTTCGAGGAGACAGTGCCGGTCTCCGTCGTCTCGCGAGCCGAGTATCGAAACAACACGGGCGGCGGCGAAACCGGCGATTCGCTGCGTCGGTTCGACAACGCGAAGTTCGAGGCGCTGTTTTTCATCGGCGAGGACCGCGACTCCATCGCCGTCCAGAACAGCAACCGCGGGGAGAGCGTGCTTGGCTACTACAGCAGCCAGCGCGGTGAAATCGTCATCGTCAGTGATTCCGAGACGCCGACGATAAGCCGGGGGACGCTGGCCCACGAACTCGTCCACGCCCTGCAGGACCAGCACTTCGGCCTCGAAAGTGACGCGCGGACGCGGGATCAGGTGCAGGGTCGAAACGGAATGGTCGAAGGCGACGCCGTCGCCGTCACCCAGACCTACACCGACCGCTGTGGCGAGGAATGGCGCTGTATCGACAGGCCCGCCCAGAGCGGCGGTGGCGGCGGCGACCGTCACTTCGGCATCAACTTCATGCAGTATTTCCCCTACAGCGACGGTCCCGGCTTGATTGGAGCCCTCCGAGAACGCGGCGGCTGGAGTGCTGTCAACGACGCCTACGACGACTATCCCGACGGGGCCGCCGAAGTGACCTACCCCGAGCGCTACCCCGAATGGGAACCCGAGTCCGTCTCGCTGGCGGACCGGTCCAGCGACGACTGGGAGCGGGTCAGACCCTCGACCGACCGGGACCGGCCCGACTACGCCGTCGTCGGTCCCTCTGCCATCGCCGGGTCGATGGCGTACACCATCGCCGATGACTACAACGAGTCGAGCGTCGTCCGGACGCGTGACGTCATCAACTACGAGGACGGATCGCTGGACAGCGACGACCCGTACAACTACGACCTGCCCGCCACCGACGGCTGGCAGGGCGGCCGGATGCACATCTACGACAACGGCGACGAGACGGCCTACGTCTGGAAGACGACCTGGGACAGCGAGGCCGACGCCCGCGAGTTCGCTGACGCTTGGGAAGCGGTCATCGCCCACTGGGGCGGTACCAGAACCGCGGAGGGCCACTGGGTCATCGAGGAAGATAGCCCCTACACCGACGCTGTCGCCGTCAGAGTCGATGGGGAGACGGTCACCGTCGTGAACGCGCCGACAGCCGACGAACTCGACGAGGTCCACGATGCGTAAGGAACTGCTCATTGCGCTGGCGGTCGTCTTGGCGGGCTGTACGGTCCCATCCTTCGGCGGCAGCGACCACCCTGCAACACCGACCGGTGACGATGCCATCGGCTACGAGAGCGGCTACTGGTACGACGACTCGGTGTCGGTGACGACCGACGACGGCCTGAACGAGACGGAGCGAGAGGCTGTCGTCGCCCGGACGATGGCCCGCGTCGAGCAGGTCCGTGACTTGGAATTCAAAGAGCCAGTCCCGGTTTCGGTCATCTCCCGGGCGGAGTACCAGAACCGGTCCGGGGGCAACGAGGGCGGCGGCAGCAGTCGTCCACAGGACCCCTGGAACGACCAGGTGTGGGAAGCGCTCTTGCTCATCGGCGAGGATTCGGGCAGCAGCGACGAAATCGACGACACGCTCTCGACGACAGTGCAGGGCTACTACTCACCGAGCGAGGACGAAATCGTCATCGTCAGCCCGACGGAGACGCCACAGATCGACCGGCGCACGCTCTCACACGAACTCGTTCACGCCCTGCAGGACCAGCACTTCGGGCTGAACGGCTCCGCGGAGACGCAGGACACGCAACTGTCACGGCAGGGCGTCACCGAGGGCGAGGCCAACTACGTCCGCATCCTCTACGAGCGCCGCTGTGGTGACGGCTGGGGCTGTATCGCGCTCCCGGACCGGACCAGTGACGACGGCGGAAGCAGCGACGGAGACGACGCCAGCCAGCAGCCGAGCTACAACGAGGGGCTGTTCACCGTCCTCTACCAGCCGTACGTCACCGGGCCGCGGTTCGTCGACCAGGTGCGCGCTGACGGCGGCTGGGACGCCGTCGACGCCCTCCACGACGACTTCCCCGACAGCACCGAGCAGGTGCTCCATCCGGAGAAATATCCCGACGAAGAGCCCGTGAACGTCAGCGTCGCTGACCGCTCGACCGACGAGTGGAGCCGCTTCGACCACGACCCGGTCGGCGACACGGTCGGGGAGACCTCGATGTACGCGATGATGTACCACAACGGCCAGACGGAGGGCGACCGCTACAGCTACGAGAGCGAGATGTCGGCGGGCTGGGGCGGTGATCTCGTCGTTCCCTACCGCAACGGCTCCGGCGGCTACGGCTACGTCTGGGAGATCCGCTGGGATACCGAGGAGGACGCCAGCGAGTTCGCACAGGCGTATCGGGCGGCACTGACCGAGGAACACGACGCCAGCCAGCCCCGGAGTAACGTCTACGTCGTCCCAGCGGACGACCAGTTCAACGACGCCTTCCGCGTCGTCCGGTCCGGCAAGACCGTCCGCATCGTCAACGGCCCGACAGTGAGCGATCTCGACGAGATTCACCAGCCAGCGGAGTCCTGAGGGCCAGTCGCCGACCGGACCGCTTTTTTCGCCACACTGAAAACACCGTGTTATGACCGAGGAGTTCGACGTCGTCTCGCCAGAGGCGATTCGCGAGGGGCGGGCGACCGACGCCTACTTCGACCGGACAATGGAGACGCTGGAACACGCCGGAAAGAACCCGGACGTGGTCGCCGAAGTGACGGCGAACCAGTTCGCGACGGGGCAGTGGAAGCTGCTGGCGGGGCTGAAAGACGCCGCCGAGTTGCTTGAAGGACGGAGCGTCGACGTTGACGCGCTCCCCGAAGGACAACTGTTCGACGGCGGCCCGGTAATGCGAATCGAGGGGCCGTACCGGGAGTTCTGTCGCCTGGAGACGGCGCTCCTTGGTTTTCTCTCGCATCCGACAGGCATCGCGACGCGGGCGCTAGAGGCCCGCTACGCCGCACCGGAGTCGACGGTGCTCTCCTTTGGCTCGCGTCACGTCCACCCGTCGATAGCGGCGATGATCGAGCGCTCGGCGCTGCTGGGCGGTCTCGACGGTATCTCGAACGTCGCTGCGGGCGAGGTCATCGACCGGGACGCTGGTGGGACGATGCCCCACGCGCTCATGATCTGTTTCGGCCGCGGTAATCAGGAACAGGCGTGGCAGGCGTTCGACGCCGCCGTCCCCGAGGAGACGCCCCGCATCGCGCTGACAGACACCTACAGCGACGAGGTCGACGAGGCGCTCCGCGCAGCGGAAGCCGTCGACGACCTCGCGGGCGTCCGACTGGATACGACTGGATCCCGCCGCGGGGACTTCCGCCACATCGTCCGGGAGGTTCGCTGGACGCTGGACGCCCACGGCCACGAGGACGTGGACCTGTTCCTCTCCGGCGGACTTACCCCGACGACGCTCCGGGAGCTACGGGACGTGGCCGACGGCTTCGGCGTCGGGGGCTACGTCGCCAACGCCGATCCGCTGGACTTCGCGCTGGATATCGTGGAACTGGACGGCGAGCCGGCGGCCAAGCGGGGGAAGCTTACCGGCACAAAATCGGTGTACCGTACCGCCGACGGCGGCCACCACATCGGCCTGGCCGACCGCGACGCGCCGGAGGACGCCGAATCGCTACTGGACCCACTGATTCGTGACGGAGACATCGTCAGGGAGTTCGACCTCGACGGGGCCATCGACCGCGCGGCGGCGGACGCCGAACGGGTCGACTACGAAGGCGCGACCGCAGCCGAGTAACGGGCGTTAAGTCTCGGGCCCGCGAACACGCGGTATGGTCGACCGCATCATGAAGGTCAACGCGTACACGACCTTCGACCTGCTCGACGGTGAGGTAGAGGGCCACGGCTTCGAGGAGGAGGCCCTGGCCGTGCTGAACGTGACCGCGCCGCGGAAGAACCCGGACCACGTCGAACTCCAGTTAGAGATGGACAACACCGATCTCGACGCAGTGAAGCCACACGCGGACTCAGTGACGCTGTCGGCGGCCCAGGCACGCGAACTCGCCGCCGAACTGGAGGAGTACGCCGGGAAGGTCGAAGACGCGCAATCGGAGTAGTCTGTTCGTCTCAGCGTGCACCGCTACGGGTCGGTAATTCTATGGTGTGAAGACACATACCACGAAATATGTCAACCGAGACGCCCGGTAATCCAGCCGCACGGGAGCTGGGCTACTGCCCGTGCTGTGGCTACCAGACACTCCCCGAGGGGCGGCCCGGGTCGTACGAGATGTGTCCGGTGTGTCACTGGCTCGACGACCCAATCCAGTTCGGCGACGCGGAGTTCGTCAGCGATACGAACCATGTGTCGCTGACGGAAGCGCGCGAGAACTTCAGCGAACACGGGGCGTGTTCCCCCGACGAGGCCGGGGACTGCGAGGAGCCGACCGGCCTCGACCGCGACCCGAACTGGCCTTACGAGGAATAGCAGATACGAAACAGGACTCAAGCTGCGAGCGCGATATCTAGGTACAGCATGACGATGACGCCCGCCATCAGTCCGAGCGTCGCGACGCGCTCGTAGCCGCGCTGGTGGGTCTCGGGGATTATCTCGTCGGAAATCACGAACAGCATCGCGCCCGCCGCAAACCCCATCGCGTAGGGCAGGAGCGGTTCGACGGTCACGACGGCGACAGCGCCGAGCACCGCGAGCGGGATTTCCACGACGCCGGAACGAATCCCGGTGAAGACGGCGTAGAGCCGACGGTCCAGACCAGCGTTGATCGCTGCGACGGAGACGGCCAGCCCCTCGGGGATGTTCTGGATGCCGATGGCGAGCATCAGCGAGAGCGCGCCCCCGATCCGGAGCGGGTCGCCGGCGGCCGCGCCGAAGCCGACGCCGACGGCCAGCCCTTCCGGGATGTTGTGCAGCGTGATCGCGAGGATAAACAGGATGACGCCCGTCAGTTTGGATTCGTCAATCGAGAGGTCCTGGCTGGGGTTGGCGGCGTCCGACCGCCGGCTCCCGGTCAGGAGGTAGTGGGCGTGCGGGACGAGGCCGTCCGCGCGGTCGAGAAACAGCGCCCCCAGTGCGACACCGACGAGTGTCGGAATCGGGTTCCCGCCCGAGTACTCCTCGATGCCGGGGATGATAAGGCTCGTGAACGCGGCGGCCAGCATCACGCCGGCGGCGAACCCGAGCGCCGTGTCCAGCGCCCGCTCCGAGGGGTCACGCCAGACCAGCACGAGCGACGCGCCGAAGAGGTTCATCGTCGCGATGATGGTCCCACCTACGAGGCCGTTTATGAGCGGGTCGGTGCCGACGAGGTCGACAAACAGTTCGACGAACCCGGTTTGCATTGTCGAGTAGTGGACGTCGCCCCCTCTTGGATGTACCGGCAGTCGGGAGGTGGCGTCTCAGGTTCTGGCGTCGTCTCCGTACAGAATCGGAAAACCCCGGCTCGCCCAGGTTGTCCAGCCGGCTTCAGGTAGCGCCTTCTAGCTGGTAGGGACCATATTCGAGCGAGTAAACGCTGTGTTAGAACGGTTCCGGCGACCCAACGAGCCGCTGCATCTCCATCGCACTGGAGAAGTCCTCGCGGGAGACCACACGGGTCCCCTCGGGGCCGTCGACGAAGGCGGCGGTGGCTCTGGCGGTGTCGAGTTCGACGAGCACGTCGAAAGCGGCAGTTTCCGAGGCAAAGCGCGGCAGGTCGGTCTCCATCAGGTCGGCGACGGTGTCGGCCTCACGTTCGGCCTTCGAGAGTTCCCTGAAATCGCCGACGGTGACGACGCCGACCACGTCGCCGCCGCGCGTGACAGCGAACTCCGTCCGCCGGTCGGCGAACATCCGGTCGACGAGGTCCTCGATACTGGCGCTGGCCTCGATAGTCGCGTCGAGCGGGCTGGCCACGTCGTCGACGGTCAGCCCTTCCAGCAGGGCGGCCAGGGCAACCGTGCGGGATTCGCTCGACGCAGCACCGTAGACGAACAGCGCGAGCAGCAACAACAGCGGGCTGAACGAGAGGACGCCGACGACGGCGAACAGCACGGCGAACCCGGTCCCGATACGAGCGGCGATGCGAGTCGCCGTCGCGTAGGGTCGCTTTCGCGCGAGCAGCGCCCGGAGCACGCGGCCCCCGTCCATCGGGAACGCCGGCAGCATATTGAACACGGCGAGGAAGAGATTGGTGACGGCCAGCCAGCCAACGACAAACAGCGTCACCTGCGCGCTCGCTGGCAGGGCAAACAGCGCGGCGTAGCAGGCGATGCCAGTCAGAATACTCACGGCCGGGCCGGCCAGCGCGATGACGAGTTCCCGGTTCCACTCCTTGGGCATGGATTCGAGGCTGGCAAGGCCGCCGAGAATCCAGAGCGTGATCGACTCTACCCGGAGCCCGTAGCGCATCGCCGCCCAGGCGTGGCCCAGTTCGTGCAGTGCGACGCTGGCGAACAGACCCACCGCCGCGGCGGTGCCGATGAGCCACGGCGTCTGGCCCGCGGTCAGCACCGTGGGGTCGAGCGTCACGCCGGAGAGAGCGCTCACGATGCCGGCGTACACCGATATCTGAGCCCCGCTACCGATAATCCAGGCCAGCACCGGCAGGAAAATCAGCAGCGAGACGTTGACCCGTATCGGAATCCCCCAGACCGTCGTGATGTGGAAGTTTCGCACGGGCAAGCAAACGGACAGTGGCCGGGTATATCTTCTGATGGGGGCGACGCCAGCGAGTAGCGGCCTTATTCAGGGTGTAGCGTGTACGGACACCTAATGACAGTTCGACACGACGGGCTGATCGTCGACTGGCTGGGGTACGCGACGCTCCGGTTCGCCAGCGACGACACGGTGGTGTACGTCGACCCGGGCCGGTACGGCGTGCTCACCGGCGAATGGGAGCCCCATACGGACGGTATCGGCCACCCGCCAAGCAGCGACTACCGCGCGGAAGACGGCGACGTGGTGTGTGTGACCCACGTCCACCACTACGACCCAGACGGCATCGAGCGCGTCGCGAGCGAGGACGCGACTATCGTCGCCTACGAGGGTATCGACGAGCGCGTGGGCGACCGGGACCTCCCACCACTGTCCTCGCTGCCCTACGACGTGGTCGAGGTCGGAATGAAATCGCAGAAGACCGTCAAAGACGTACCGATCTGGTCGACGCCGGCGTACAACGAACCGGACGGCCCGCATACGCTCCCCGATGGAACGCCCTACCACCCGGAGGGCTTCGGCTGTGGCTTCATGATCGCCGTCGAGGGGACCAGAGCGTTCTATCCGGGCGATTCGGACGTACTGCCGGGGCATCGGACCCTTGAGGTATCGCTGCTGTGTCCGCCTATCGGCCCGCGGGCGACCATGGACCGCCACGAGGCCGCCTCGCTGGCCGCGACCATCGACCCGGACCTCGTGATGCCGGTCCACTACAACACCTTTTCCAACCTCGAAGCCGACTCCCGCGAGTTCGCTGCCGACGTAGCCGAAGCCGGCGTCCCGGTCGTGTTAGACGAGCAGTGAGCGGGCGAAAGATCGGCGTTAGCCACCGTCGGCCCACCCGCTCCGCTCCCGGTGGGCCTCAGCGATCTCCTCGATGTCGTCCGTCCCCAGAACGCCGCGTTCGGTGACGACCGTCACTGCCGATGCCGGCGTCAGGTCGAAGGTGGGGTTGGACACAGCGATGTCGGCGTCACCGTCGTACACCTCCTCTGGCTCCCGCTCTTCTCGGCCCCACGCAGCGCGTGGCGCGATCTTGTCCGTGGCACACACGGCGTAGCAGTCCACGGCCGCGGCGGCCGCCGACAGAGCTGCTGGGCAGGTTCCAACTTTGTTGACCACGCGGCCATCCGGAAGAACTCGGTCGGCCCCGACGACGAGCGTGTCGGCATTCCACACATCCAGTTCGTGACCGAACGCTGCGTCAGTAGTCAGCGTCACCGCGGCGCTGTCGGCGAACGTCTCCGCGACGCCAACGCCTTCACCGCCGGGCCGTGACTCGGCGACGAGCACGGCCGCTGGGGCAGCGGCGTCGACCACTGCACGGACTGTCCCGGAGCGAGACAGCGTCGCGAGGCGGTCACCGACGTGCTCGGCGGCGACGGCGGCGGCGACGCGGTCGGCGGTCACCGCGTGATTCAGCGTTTCGGTCGCCGCCCGCTCGACAGCCGCTGGCGATTCATCGGTCACGGCAGCCATCGCTCGGTTGAGACGGTTCGCGACGACGACCATCGAGGAGCGCGCTTCGCGGATTTCAGCGGCGAGGGCAGCGAGCATGTCCCAGCCGTCACCGTCCCGCTCGGCCGTCTCCAGGTCGTCAGACCGTCCGGCATCGGCCAGGGCGGCCTCGTCGCGCAGCACCTCCAGTGCCCGGAGCGACAGCCACGCCGAGCCGTGGGTCCGGTCCTCGCGTACTGTCGCCACTCGCGGGCGAACGCGGTCCCAGGAGGTCCACAGCCGCGGGACCGTCTCGCGGACCAGTATGTCGGGCGGGTGGACCCACGCAGTCTCGGTCGTCTCCTCGTTAGTCGCGACTGTGCGGGCCTCGCAGTCGAACAGGAACGGATGAACGACCCATCGAACGCCCCGGTCGTCGTCAGCGACCCGAAACGAGTCGCCCTGCCGGACGAGCGTCACCGCGTCGACCAGCCCGGTCTCCTCGTCGATTTCGGCCCGTGCGGCCGTCTCCGGGTCCCGATCTCGCCCGGCGTCGTCGGCGACGTGTCCCGCGACCCCGCTCCACTGGCCCTGATACGAGCCGACTGCATCGCTCCGGCGCAACAGCAACACCTCGCCATCGCTGCGTAGGAAGCACGTCACGACAGGGCGTGTCTCCATACGGGCGTGAACGGCTGGCCGGGGCAATAAAGTCCGGGCCAGTGAGAGCCACAGTCGAGGCGGGATGCGTTGAGAGAACTACAGCGCGTCGAGCAAGCGGTCGACATCGTCAGCCGTGTTGAACGCATGGACCGACGCCCGAAGCGCCTCGGGGTGGGAGAGTGACCTGATAATGACACCCTCGGCCGCGAGTCGCTCGACGGTCGCCTCGGGGTCGTCGGCAGTGAACGTCACGAGTCCCGACTCGTAGTCGCGGGGGCTCAGCAGCCGGTCGCCGAGGCCGTCCTTGAGCCGGTCGGTCAGCCGTTCGACGCGGGCCTGAATCGTATCGAATCCGACGGCCTCGACCGTCTCGATGGCGTTCGCGAGCGCGACGTACGGGACCGGTGAGGTAGTGCCGACCTCGAACCGGCGCGCGCCCGGGTAGTACTCGTATCCGTCCCCAGTGGGATTCTCGACGCTCCGGTAGCCGATGCGAGTCTGGCGCAGTCGGTCGTAGGCGTCGGGGTCGACGTAGAGGAACCCGCCGCCCCAGATACCAAGCAACCACTTGTGCCCCGCTGCGGCCACGAAATCCGCGCCCCACTCGGTCACGTCGACGGGGTGTTGCCCGACGGACTGGACGGCGTCGACGAGCACCTGTGCGCCGGCGTCGTGGACCACGTCGACGACATCCCCGACCGGAAGTCTGGTCCCGTGTGTCCAGGTGAGCGAACTCAGCGCCACCAGTCTGGCGTCGGCCACGGCGTCTTTTACGTCAGCCATGTCGAGCCGACCACCCTCGGTTTCCAGTACGCGGACCTCGATATCGTGGGTGTCGGCCAGCCGGTCCCACGGGAGCGTTCCGGCGGGGTGTTCGAGGTCAGTCCGGACCACTACGTCGCCGGGCTGCCAGTCGATAGCCCCTGCAACCATGTTGACCCCATCGGCGGTACTGCGAGTGAACGCGACGTTGGCGGCCTCGGTTCCGATGTGGCCGGCGACGACTTCGCGGGCCGCCGCGATAGCGTCCCACGCAACCGTGTAAGGGCCGTCGCCGGCAGGTGCATCGAAGGCGTGGCGTTCGAGAAACGCCGTCGCAGCGTCGACTACGGGGCGCGGCGTCGGCCCGCTTGCCCCCGTGTTGAAGTACGTACACCGTTCGAGTGCCGGAATCGACGCTCGGAGCTCGGCTGGGTCCATGTCCGTTCCGATGGCCCCCGACGCCTTCAGCCCTGTGTGAGCCAGTAGGCAGTTTCGCAGTCGGGGTTCCGGAACAGTAGTACGATTCTGGTTCTGCGACTACCCGTAGCTACCGTATATTCTACTTTGTTGTGTTTCACAAACTCTGTCGATTGTTTCGACGTTTTCGAATCGTTGAGTCTATCCCGACAGTCAGGGAAGACGTAGAGTGGTAACTCAGTCTTGCTGGCACTCACAACCGCCCTGCTCGAAGAACTCCGCGACGGCGTACTGGCTGCCACACGACTGGCACAGCACCTGCGCGTCCAGAAACACCTCGAAGTCCTCGATGTCAATGCGGCCCGTATCGCGTAGTTTCTCGATGCGCTGGTCGGTGACCGACAGCGTTCGGGTCAGTAGCCGCTGAATGCTCTCGAGGTCCTTTTCGATCTTCTCGTCGTCGGACAGCCCCTGGTACTCCGCGCCGCGCCACTCCTTCAGATACGACCGGATAGCCTGGTAGGTGATGAAATCGGTTTCGAGACCATCGACGTCGACGCCGTTGCGTTCGAGTCGGTTGACGGTGTCGGTCCTGACACCTGTGCTGATGTCGTCACCGGTGAGGTTCTCGTAGGTCGATTCCACGTCGCTTTCGAGGGCACTCAGGCCCGCATCGACCAACTCGCGTTCGAGGAGGCGCTTGTTGAAAAACTCCGCGAGGTCACGAAGGCTCATGCGCTCTTCACCGTCGCCCGTCCAGCGGGCCTCCATCTCCGCACCGAGTCCATCGAGTTCGTACTCGTCGATGAGCCGAGCGACTTTGCTCGACGGCCGGCCGTCTGTCGTATTCGCCATCTGTTGTTCCCACGTACGGTAACCGGAACTAAAAGACTACGGGGTTAGATTGAGGTGATGCGGTTGAAGTCGTCGTCCAGCGCCTGCGCGTCCTCCGGCAAGAGGGCGACGACGAGATGCTCGGCGTAGTCGGCGAAGTACTCGACGAGTTCGGCGATCCGCGCCGAATCGATGGCCTCCAGCGAGTCGAGCAGCATGAACGGAACGCTCTCGTGGAGGTCGTGTACCAGATAGCCCGCGAGAGCGAAGATGAGCCCGGTCACTTCGCGCTCGCTCTCGCTGAGGTGCTCGATGGTGTCCTCGTAAGCCGCGCCGTTCTCGGTGGTCCGGACGATGTGGAGTTCGAACACCGTTCGGTCGACCTTCTGGCGCCCCTCGCGGACGGTCTGCTCGACGCGTTCGATCCAGATGCGTTCGAGGTTCTCGTACTCCAGAATGCCGAGGATAGCGTCCATGTGCTCGTTGAACTCGTCGACAGCGTTAGCCTCGATCTGGTCGATTTTCGTCCGCTTGTCGGTGAGTTCCTCAACGAGGGCGTCGCGTTCCTCGCGGAGGTCGTCGGCCCGCTTGACCATCTCCTCGATCTCTTCGATTTCGGCTGATACGTCGTCGAGGTCGGATTCCAGGCTGTCGATCTCGAACTCGAGCTGGTTTGCCTCCCGGTGTAGTGAGAGGATCTCGTCAAAGTCCTCGGATTCGAGGTTGTCGACCTCGTCTTCCAGCGACTCGACGTCGTCAGTCAGTTCCTCGCGTCGCTCCTTCAGCGAGGTGATCTGCTCTTCGCGGCGTTCGATCTCCGTTTCGGTCTCCTGTATCTTCCGCTCGACGTTCTCGCGACGGCGCTGCTTCTTTTCCGCCTCGCGCTGGTCGGTCTTGAGATCGTCGAGTTCCGACTTGATGTCGTTGAGGTCCTCGACCTTCCCCCGGCGGAGGTCCTGCAGGCGGTCGACGGTGTCTTCGATCTGCTCGCGGTCGACCGTCGAGCCACACGTCCAGCAGACGACGGATTCCTCGTCCTCGCCTTCGAGGAGTTGCTCCGTCACCGCGCCGTCGGAGCCTTCGGGCGCGTCTTCGAGTGACTGAATGACGTCGTAGTCTTCCTCTTCGAGCCGTTCCTCGTTGTACTGGATGAGGCTCTGAAGGTCGGAGATCTCGCTGTTCAGCCGCTGGCGCTGGTCGCGCAGGCTTGCGATCTCGTCTTCGAGGTGCTGCTGGTCGCCCATCGGCGTCTCCGGCAGTTCGTCCAGTTCGTCTTCGAGGTCGGACCGTTCGCGTTTCAGCGAGGAGATGCTCTCCTCCTGTGCCTCGATGTCCCGCCGGACGGATTCGAGGTCCGACCGCGTCGAGCGGAGTTCGTCGAGTTTCTCTTCGAGGACGTCCTGTTCCTGACGGCTCTCCTCGATGTCCCGGCTGCTGTTGTCGATCTCCTCCTCGCGCTCGGCCAGTTCCTCGCGCTTCTCCTCGATCTGCTCGCGGAGTTCGGTCCGGCGCTGTTCGAGGTCCGGAAGGTCGCGCTGGCGGGATTCAACCGTGGCGAGTTCGTCGTTGATGTCGCCTTTCTCCGCTTCCAGCTGTTCGACTTCCGAACGGATCGCGTCGATATCGACCGGCCGCATGATGATCTCGCGGAGATCGTCGCCACGAGCCACGGACCGGCGCGCCTCGTTGGTTTCGAGGAGGAACGCGAACAGGTCGGCGACCTCGGGGTCGTCGAGGTAGCCGTCGCCGTCAAACTGAACAGCATCCCCCGCCCGCGTGAGCGTCCGTTCGTACACCTCATCCCCATACGTGAGGGCAACGCTCCCCTCGTCGGCGTCGCCTTTCAGCGTGGCCTGCGTACTCCCCATTGCCGCCATAATAGACTGCAGAAACGACGTCCGGTTTGTGGCGTTCTTTCCCGTCAGCACCGTCACACCCGGTGGAATATCGACTGATGTCTCGTCGATCCCACCGATATTGGTGACATCAAAATGGGCGACACTAGATCCTTGCTTTGATTCTGGCATTGGTCTGCTGTAGTCGGAGCGGATATAAAAATAATTTCATTGCCGAAAACCAAATTACACACTTGGCGCCCCGAGTGCGGGCGGACACGCCAGACTCGACGGCGATGAGACACGGCAGACAGCGCACAGACTGACAGTCGATTCCGGAATAACACCTGTACCAATATTATTCCGATACAGAAGGATTGACGGGAGGGAGAGGAGGTTTTTCTCTCTTATACTACTGTTTTATTGTGGATAGCAATCTTAACCGCTTGTGAGTCTCTTCAGATGCCAACCTATAAGTCGGCGTGATCGGAAGCAGGTCGTATGACCCGTTACGAAACGCTGCTCGAGGTCGAACTGGACGAGTGGGACAGTGGGTACGGTGTCTTGCAGATCGTCGATCCGGATGACAGCGACACCGCCGAGTTACGGTTCTGCTACTTCAACGAAAACGGCAAGTTCACGAACCGGCCGCTAACGCTACGACCCGACGAAGAGACACTAGACCGGACGACGCGGATGGTGGAGAACCTCGGCTACGTCGCCCGAACGTTCGACCCGGCAGAGATCCGTGAACTCGTCGACGCGCTCGGCGAAGAACGGGTTATCGAACTCGCACAGCTCGTCGACACGCTCGGTGAAGCGCGGCTAGCGGAGATACTTGGGGAGTGAAGATGGCAGACACCCACCCACTGGTGACGGTCGAAACTATCGTCCTTGTGGGTCTGGGGGGCTTCGCCGGCTCGAACCTCCGGTACTTCGTCGGCCTCTTTGTTCCGGGGTTACAGGGGACACTGCTGGTCAACGTCTGCGGCAGTTTCGCGCTCGGCGTGCTCGTGTACGAAGGGCTGCAGGTCGGTGCGCTGGCCAGCGAGACGAAACTGGCCGCGTCGACCGGCTTCATCTCGTCGTTTACCACCTACAGCACGTTCGCAGTGGAGACGGTGTTAACGCCCGAGTGGGCTGTCGCGAACATCGTCGGCAGCTACGCTCTGGGGTTTGCCGGTGTCCTCGTCGGCCGTGAGGCCGTCCGGCTGTTCGCCGGAGGTGGCCGCTGATGGTCGCTATCGAGCCGGCGCATCTGGTCGGGACCGGCGGCGCTATCGGCGCGCTCTGTCGTCACTACCTGGCGGGGGCTGTCCAGCGAGAGACGTTCCCGCTCGGGACGCTCACGGTGAACGTCATCGGGAGCTTCGTCCTCGGACTGCTGACGTTTGCTGGCGTCACCGGCGATGCAGCGCTGCTGGTCGGTGTCGGCGCGTGTGGCTCGTTCACGACGTTTTCCTCGTTTTCGGTCGGGACGGTGCGGCTATGGGAGGACGGCTACGTGGCGCTGGCCGTACTCAACGCCGTCGCCAACCTCGCCTGTGCGCTGGCCGGGATCGGATTGGCCTGGGGCGTCGTACAGATCGTGTGATTCGTGCCGGACCATCAGATTTCAGAACCCCCTGTACGAGCTTCGTGCTCCCTGTCTGCTTTGAGATCGCTGGCTCGCGGCGTCTCGCCGCCGTGGGGCGTCCGCCGCTCGCGGACCGTTACATGATGAACGGATTCAGTATCGTCGTCGACGACGAGCGCGTCGCCGGTCGTCTCTGGCAGTCGAGCCGTGAAATCGCCGTCGAGATACGTCGGCTGGGCCGCCTGTAGCGCGTCGATGTCTGCCGTACTCGTCAGTCGGTGGGCGACGAGCAGGTCCGTCTGTGAGACGGTCGTCGGTGGCACAGCGCTAGGTCGCTGTGTCGCGAGCACACAACTCACGCCGGGCTGGCGGCCCCGGGTGACGAGCCGACGGAGCGGACGCCGGGCGACGCCGTCGGTGAACGCGTGGGCTTCGTCGACCAGCAGCCAGGGCAGTCGGTCCGTCCGGTCAGTCACCCGGGCATCGTACAGCGCGGTCGCGACAGCGGCGAGGACCGCACCGGCCGGCCGGGAAGCGAATCCCGACATATCGAGCACGGTCAGGCCGTCGCTGCACAGCGTCTCCACCTCGATACCCGAAGGCTCGAAGACGCCCCAGGACGCGGCGAGCGCGAGATGGTTCGTCGCCGCGCGGGCGGTGCTCGCCGCCACATCGGCATCGGCCACCCATGAACGCATCCCGCCAAGCGTCGCACGCTCGCTCGCCGCTCGCCACACGAGCGCGCCCGCGCCCCGTTCGGGGTTGAGGCCGAGCACCGTACACCACTGGCGCGGGTCGAGCGCGTCCGCGCGAACGCTGGGGTCGACCACCGTGGCAGACACGTCCGCGGCGCTAAGTGGCGTGAACGCTCCCATCGGGTCGACGACGACCGGCGCGACCCCCTCGGCAGCCAGCAGGCCCTCGGCGAGGACGCCGAGCGTGTACGTCTTCCCCGACCCGCGTTTGCCGACGACGAGACCGACGTGTGGCCGGTCGACATCGAGGTCGACCGCAGCGCCGCGGCTCCCGTCGCGGGCCCGATAGTGACCCAGCCGCGCCGTCGCCCCCGTCGCCCCCTCACGTCCGATAACGACCATGCCGGCGGTTGCTTCGCTCTGATATTTGAACGTTTGTCCGGGGATTCAAGTACGAACCCGGGGCCACCCCAGCACATGTCAGATTCGTTGTGGCACGACGAACGTGCTATCGAGGGACTGCCGATCCGCCTGGTCATCGCGCTGGTGGTCGGCGTCGCCTGCCTCTCCGTGATGATGAGCACCATCTCCGGAATCGAGACGCTGCAGGTGACAGAGGTCGACGTTGAGCCACACCCCGAAGTAGCTAATCCGGGGACACAGGACGTAGTTGTCACTGTCGTCGACTCGAAGGGGTCGCCCGTCTCCGGCGCGACGGTGGTCGCGAAAAGCGGGACAGCAACGCTCTCGTCGGTCAAGACTGGCGAGACAGGGAGTGCAGGGAACGCGACCCTCTCACTGTCGCCGTCGCTCGGACCGAATCAACAGGACGGCACGGTCACGTTCGAGGTGAAACCACCAGCGGGGAGCAACTACGAGGACGCCCGCTCGAACACCGACCTGCTCGTCGTCGAGTCGCCCTAGCCGTCCCAGTCGATCCACTCCTGCTCCCAGCCGGCGCGGGACTGGGCCGCCCGCCGGGCGCGCTCGCGGTCTTCACGATGGGTCCGGTTGCGCTCGACGGTGTCGGCCTGCTCGCCCTCGACGAGCATCGGCTGGAACGCGACGGTGCCGTGTTGCGTGACCGAGCCGTCGGCCTCCACGACAGCGAGGGACTGTTCACCGGTGCCAAGCGGCATCACCAGTCGACCGTCATCGGTCAGTTGCTGGAGGAGCGCCCGCGGCGGGTCGATTGCGGCGGCTTCCAGAAGAATACGGTCGTACGGTGCGTATTCGGGCAGCCCGGCAGCGCCGTCGCGGCGGTCCACGAGGACGGCGTCGTAGCCTGCTTCTGCCAGGTTCTGCCGGGCTTCGATGACGAGCCGCCGCGTGATATCTATCGCGTGAACGTTGGCCGCACCGACGTGTTCCGCAAGCACCGCGGCCGTGTAGCCGACACCGGCACCGACCACGAGCACGTCGTCGTCTTCTTCGGGTGACAGGGTTTCGAGCACTCGACCGGCGGTACTGGGCGAGAGCACGCGCGTGCCGAGGCGCTCGAACGGGCGGTCGGAGTAGGCCTGTTGCTCGCCGACGAAGGCCTCCCGGGGGACGGCACGCATCGCTGCCGACAGCCACGCGCTCCGGACAACACCCTTGCTCTCGTGTTGCAGGCTGTCGACCATGTCGTCCCGCAGTACCGCTGGGTCCATACCAGTATATTCGACCAGAGCTATATCAATGGCGCGACAACGGCGGCGTCTGTCGAAAGACCCTACTGGAGCGGGACGAATCGAACGCCGCCGTGGTCCTCGCTATCGAGCGTGCCGTCGGCCTGTTTCTCCGCGCGGATGAGACGCTGTCGCCCGTCACCGATTGGAGCCAGCAAGAGACCACCGGTGCGGGTCTGGTCGACGAGCGGGGCGGGGAACTCCGGCGCGGCACATGTGAGATACGTCCGATCGTAGGGGGCGTGGTCGGGCCACCCCTCCTTGCCGTCGTCGGCGCGAACGGAAACGTCGCCGTAGCCGGTCGCTTCCAGCGTTTCCCGTGCTTCGTCGGCCAGCGATGCGTGGTACTCCACGCTGTAGACGTTCTCGGGGCCGACCAGTTCGGCGGTCACCGCGGCGTGGTACCCACACCCCGTACCGACCTCTAACACCTGATCCCCCGGGGACAGGTCCAGTAACTCGGACATGATTGCAACCATGTGCGGCGCAGAAACCGTCTGACCTGACCCGATCGGGAGCGGGCGGTCGGCGTAGGCGTCGTGTCGCTTGTCGTCCGGAACGAACCGGTGGCGGGGAACCGACGCTATCGCCGCGAGAACGGCCTCGTCGGAGACACGCTCGCGAAGGCGGTCGGCCAGCCGCGACCGTTTTCGGCCCCAGTCGGCCATCCTACCACGCCGACCACGCCGTGGTCGACTCGTCCCTGACGTACAGTCGGTTGATGTCTTTCGCGATACCCATGTCGCCGTCGTGGTCCATGTTCTCGTGGTCGTAGCCGTGTGCGTCGTCGCGGACGTGAATCCCCTCGACGGTGAATTCCTCCTCGCCGAACTCCTCGGTCTCGCCGACGACGAACTCGTAGTCGCCGGGGACGTGGAGCTTGAAGCTCTCGGTCTCGTCGTGAGTGCCGTCCTTTGGATGCATCGTGACGTTGACCGAGACGTTCCCGACCGCCCGCGACCAGATAGTCTCGACGTCCTCGGCGGCCGCCTCGTCCTCGCGGCCGTCCGCGGTCTCCAGACTGGTGATCCGCGCCGTCACAACTGCTTCTTCTGTCTCCAGCAGGAACTCCTCGCCGACGGACAGTTCTTCCTCGGCCGGGACGTCGACCTCGGCGGTAAAGGAGTCCCCGTCCTGTGAGACAACGACGCTTCGCTTCAGCGTCTCTTCCTCCGGCAATTGTTCCTTGTGGACGTGGTCGCAGTCCGTACAGCGAACCGTCACATGGCCGCCCGGCTTCAGCACCTCGTGAACCGTTTCCAGGTCCGGCGAACAGGCCGGACACGGGAGGGCGATGCGGTCGCCCGGTGTAGCGTCTGTCATATGCAGTCGTTGACTACGCTCCCGTAAATGGTCGTCGCCACGGCGCTGCTCGTGGTTCTCACTCGCACAGTCACGCCGACCTTCTTGAGCGGCGGGACGAAACAACGGGTATGGCGCGCCGACAGAGCCGTACTGACATCGCAAGCGGTGCCATCATCGCCCTGACAGCCCTGGCCGGCGTGGCGGTCTGGTCGCGCCTCCCCGCAGAGGTCGCGATTCACTTCTCCGCGTCGGGCACGCCCGATAACTACGTCTCGAAGCCGGTCGGTGTCGTTCTCATGCCGGCGCTGATGCTCGCAACACTCATTGTGCTGAAATTGGCGTTCCGTTACGACCCGCCGGACGTGCCGCGGGTGGCAGCCACCATCACCGTCGCAACGATGGCGTTCATGAGTGGGATACACGGGCTCGTGCTCGCGTGGAACCTCGGCTATTCGGTCCCGTTCGACATCGTCCTCGTCGGGTCGCTCGTCTGGACGGTTGTCATGGTCGCGTACGCGTTGAAAGCAGAATACGTAGACTGATAGCGGCGGTTGGCTGTCAGTCAGCGTCCGCTATTCACGGGTCTTTGTGGGAGTCCGTTCTCGCCGCTCACTCGACGCGAGGAAGTTCCACTTCCTCGCCGTCCGCATACACGGTCGGTTCCGTCAAAATCCCGTCCAAATGGATCGGCGCGTACACGTCGCCGCCCATCGCGTGGTCGTCGCCGATAGCGATGTGGACCGTCCCGCCGGCCTTCTCGTCTAGGAGGACGGAGCCGACGAGTTCGGTCACGGCGACGTTCGTACCGATGCCGAGCTCGGCGAGGTTGTAGGCGTCCCGGCCGACCTCCTCGGCAGCCTCCTCGACCTGTGCGCGGATATCGGGGTCGTCGATATCCGTGACGTAGCCGTCTTCGACCTCAAAGGTGAGACGCTTGCCGTCGAGTTTGCCGTGGGGGCGCATCGTCCCGTCGACGACGAACGTGCCGTCGGCAGTCTCCGGAGCGAGGAACACCTCGCCGGCAGGGAGGTTCGACATCTCGCCAGCCTCGTGGACGATACCGGTGTCCATGTGCCACTCGCGCGCACCGATGCCGAACGTGATATCGGTCCCCTGGGGCGACGTGACTCGGATTTCATCGGCGTCCTCGACCTGCGCCAGCACGTCCTTGCAGTGCTGTTCGATGCGGTGGTAGTCGGCGTCTAATCCCATCAGAAACACGCCCTCGCTGATACCGGGCAAGGTTGCAACGCGAGCGCCGGCCTCATTGGCGTCGGTCCGGGCTTCTGTGTGGCTCAGGCTCTTGGTCGTCGGCGCGAGCACGACATCGGCAGTTTCCATCGCGCCAGCGACCGGCGCAGGCGGTTCCGAACCGTGTTGTTCGCCCGGCGGGTAGCGTACGAAAACGGCGTTATCGGTAATCTCCGCGGCGACGCGATACAGCGCCTCGCCGATTGATTTCCGCTGGTCGTCAGTAACGACGGCGCATGATTCGTCGGACTGGAGGTTCAGGCACTGTTTGACAGCGGTCTCGGCGGGCGCGCGAAGCGACGAGTTGTCCATACAACCGATTGCGTACTCCGACTGAATAACTCTTGATGGACTGTGGGCGCAGGGCGTCGAAACGCGCTACGTCTCAGTGTTTTCAGAGGAATGTGGTCAAAGCTCACAATCGCCAGAGGTACAACTATGTGAGTTAATTTCTCCGTATATTAATCACAAAGAATATACTCTCCCCGGAGATATGGACGTGTATGCTCCACGTGGGCATCAACGGCTTCGGCACCATCGGGAAACGCGTCGCTGACGCGGTGCGTGTCCAGCCAGATATGACAGTTGCGGGCGTCGCAAAGCGCTCGCCGAACTTCGAGGCAACTATCGCAGACGACCGCGGCTACGACCTCTACGCCGCGGACGGCCGCGAACCGTTCGATGAAGCCGATCTCGCGACGGCCGGTACGGTCCATGACCTCATTGAAACGAGCGACGTGGTCGTCGACACCACGCCAAGTGGCGTCGGCGCGGCCAACGCGCCGCTGTACGCCGAGCACGATACGCCAGCCATCTTCCAGGGTGGGGAGGACGCCGATGTGGCAGACGTGAGCTTCAACGCTCGCGCCAACTACGAGAACGCAGTCGGGGCTGACACGGCCCGCGTCGTCTCCTGCAATACGACTGGACTTTCACGCCTTCTCGCGCCGCTCAAGGAATCATACGGCGTCGAGAAATCGCGCGTGACACTGGTCCGGCGCGGTGCCGACCCGGGCCAGACCGGTCGTGGCCCCATCAACGACACACTCCCCGACCCCGTCGAAATCCCCTCCCACCACGGTCCTGACGTCCAGACGATTTTTCCCGACCTCGACATCGACACGATGGGGATGAAGGTCCCGACAACGCAGATGCACACCCACAGCGTCAACGTCACGCTGGAAAGCGAACCAACGACAGAGGAAGTCACGTCGCTACTGACCGACGAATCGCGACTGTTCCTCATCCCGAAGACGCTGGGTATCGACGGTGCAGGGAAACTCAAAGAGTACACCCGTGATGCCGGTCGCCCGCGCGGTGACGTGTGGGAGAACTGTATCTGGGCCGAATCAATCACAGTCCAAGGGCGGGACCTCTACCTGTTTCAGGCGATTCACCAGGAAGCCGATGTCGTGCCGGAGAACATCGACGCCGTTCGCGCGCTCTCGGAGCGGACCGCAAGCGCCGAGAAGAGCATCCGACGGACCGACGAAGCCCTCGGTGTCGGGCGCGGCCTCGTCGAACACGACGGCAGTCCACAGCGCGTCGACAGTCACGCCGACGACTGATTCTCACCCCAGTTCGTGGAACTCGACTTCGCCGGTGTCCGTCGACAGCGTCGCAACCGAGAACGGCTCGGGCGCCGGCGGAATCGAAATGCCGCCGGGGTTGATTCGGACCGTACCCCCACGCTCCTCGGAACCGCGTTCGTGCGTGTGCCCGTGGAAAACGTAGTCGTAGGTCCCACAGTCGACCAGCGCGTCGACGATCTCCCCGCTGGTCCCGTGATACACCGCGAGGGTGTGCCCATCGATGGTCAGCTCGCCCATCTCGCCGAAGTACGTGCCGAATTCCTCGACGGTAGACTGGACTGCCCACTCGCCGTCGTTGTTGCCACGAACGGCGTAAAACGACCAGTCGCCGTCGAACGGCGTCACCGAGAAGGGGGCGACGAAGTCGCCGCAGTGGACGACCGTCTCACAGTCCGCCTCCGAGAACGTCTCCACTGCGGCTTCGACCTGCGCGGCGTTGTCGTGCGTGTCCGAGACGATGCCGATCTGCATACCGACGACGTTCAGCCGGGAGCGACTTGAACGTGTGGCCCACGACACAGGTGGGACCGCCGTCGTCACACAGGCGCGACGTTTTTGTTTAGTCACCGCCTACGACGGCCGATGGCACGGGGACTCATCGGGACAATCGAGCTGATGGTCGCGGTCGTACTCGCCGCGCGGGTCACCCTTCTCGGCGTCGACAACCTCGCCCGCGGCCAGACGGCGATCGGTGCGGTCTTTCTCGGGTTAGCCGCCGCCTTACTGATTATCGAGTGGGTCGCTCCCTCTCCGACAGACATCCCCGGTGCAATCGCCGGGCGGGCGCGGAGTGCGCTCCCCGGCGGGAAGCCACCGAACAGTAGCGACGACGACTAACTCTCGTCGCGCCAGCGGTCCGAGGTGACTCTGTCCACCGCCGCCATGTGGTCGTGTTCCTCGACCGTTTCGGCCCGCGATTCCTCGGCCTTCTGGACGGGCTTTCCTCGAACACGCGCTCGAACGCCACGTCGAGCGCGACGAGACGAGGTACTACCTGGAAGGTGGAATCATCGACGAGGAAGGAAATCGGCGGCTTCAGTCGGCCGCGATGGTCTCGCTGGCGTCGTCGAGCAGTTGCTCGATGGAGCGGTCGCTTGGCTCGTTTTCCAGCAAGACGTCGATAGGGAGCGTCGGCGCGCCGTCGACGAGGTTCTCGAGCAGGACGAGTCGCTCGCGAGCCCGGGACATCCCGACGTAGAACACGCGCCGTTCGTTGTCGGTCAGCGTCGGGACGGGACTGGTATGTTTCGTGAACTCGTCCATTCCGGGTACCTCGATACCCTGCTGGTCGACAGTCGCGGCCATCTGCTCGACGACTTTCTCGGTGAGGTCGGTCGCGACGAACACATGATCGGCCTCGCGACCTTTGGCGGAGTGGATCGTCCCCACGCGGACCCGGTCGGCGTCCATCCCGGTGTAATCGCCGGTGAAGTACGCGTCGACGGTCCGCTCCTGGAAGTTGGTCACCTTCCGGAGCATGTCGCCCGCCGAGGCCGCGTCGGGGAGGAAGGGAACGTGGTCGTGGACGACGTCAGGGTCGATCTCGATATCGGCGATGTCTTCGTCCTCGTGGGACTCGTCGATCTCTTCGAGCGCGTCGAAGAGGTCGTCACGTTCGCCCGTGCCGAAGGCGGAGTCGACGAGCATATCGGCGAGCCGGCGCGCTTCGAGCACCGTGAGCGGTTCGTCGGCTTCGACGGCTTCGAGCCCGTTGACGTACTGGGTGAGCCGATCGGTCCACATCCGCTGGTCGGTGAGACAGGAGAAGGGGATCCCGTTGTCGATGAACTCGTCGATGAACTGGAACATCTGGTAGCGGGCCCGGAACAGCACCATCACCGTCTCATCGGACTGCTCGATGGTCCGCGTGACGTTCCGGGAGAGGTCGAACATCGAAGGGTTCTGGACCGCCTCGACGCGGCCGCCCTCCTTGCGCGGATTGAGGTCTTTCTCCTGACGTTTCTCGATGTGGCGGACCTCGCGGTTGACGACGTTCAGGATGCGCGAGGGGAGCCGGTAGGAGTTGGGCAGCACCTCGTCCTGGGTGACGACCTCTTCGAGCAGGAGGTCCGGGTCCGCGCCCTGCCAGGCGTAGACGACCTGGTCGTCGTCGCCAGCGATGAGCACCCGTTCCATGTGGGGTTTCCACTCGTCGTAGACGTCGTACTGCAGCGTCGTGATGTCCTGAAACTCGTCGATGATGAGGTAGTCGACGTTGGGGAGCAGCGAGCGCTGGGCGACCCGTTCGAGCATGTCGGCGAAGCCCGTCAAGTCGTTTTCGCCCTTGTAGGTGCGCCAGCCGCGGATGGCGGCGGGCACGTCCACACGGTCGTCGTCGGTCGGCCACGTCGGCGTGTACTTGTTGCCGGTCTGGGCGTTGTCGTCGATCTCCGGCGGGAGTCGGACTTCCTCGTCGTCCCACTTGAAGGGCACGTCGTACCAGTCGGCCACGTCGCGTCGGGTGCGCTGGAGCCACTGGCTCGTCGCGATGATCTTGTTCCCGAGCGTCGTCGAGCGGGCCGAGCGACGGCGCGAGCCCTCGTACTCGTCCTCGTAGTCGATGCCGAACTCCTCGCAGAAGGCCTCCTTGTCGTCCTCGCCGACGACGTCGCCGCGGGAGAGGTTCAGCAGTTCGTACGCCTTCGCGTGCATCGTACAGACGTTCCCGCGAAGGGCACGAGGGGACAGGCCGAGTCGGTCCGCGAGTCGCTCACGGATCTCGGCGGCCGCCGCACGCGTGTACGAGACAACCAGTACGTCACGGAAATCGACGTCGTCGTCTTCCAGCAGTTCGTCGACGCGGTCGAGCAGCGCCGTCGTCTTCCCGCTACCGGGCCCACCGAACAGGCGGACAACCTCGGTGGTCGAATCAGTCATTGAACATGTAGTGGGACCGCGGCCAAATAAACAACGTGCTTTACGGGGACGACAACTAACAGGCGCACCCGAACGGATTTCTCATCGGTACAGCGACACGTACAGCATCGCGAACCCGATGATGAACGGAATCGTCTCCGCCATCTGGAAGAACACGCGAACGATGGCACCGGTCTCGCCGGCGCTCAGTTGCGTGATGACACTGGATATAGCGACACCCATACTGATGAACGCAAAGCCAACGAACGCGTACTGTAGTCGTTCTGACGGGCGTTTCCGGTAGGCCTGGAAGCTAATCAGGGTGATCCCGAGCGTCAGCCCGAACACCACCATCCGCATCAGGATGAGCACGCCGCGTGCGATAGCCACGCCGGTCGTCATGCAGTCACGCCTCCGCTGGAGAGTGAATTCATTCCGGGTTCAGCTCGTCCCAGAGCTGACTGAACCGGTCCGGGAGGTTCTCCTCCCGATAGATGCGCACTTTGTACTCCTCGTCTTCGAGCGAAATGACCGTCGACTCGAAGTTGGACTCGTACACCTTGTAGTGGTTTCCGTCCTCGGCGACGAGCGTTCGGTCGGTGACGAGGTCGTACTCGTCGAGCAGTTCGATACGTCGATACACCGTCGGCAGCGAGAGGTCGCACTCCTCCGCGAGTTCCTTCGCCGACTGCGGTTCACGACTGATTGCGGCGAGTACACGGCGCGCGTGCTGGTCACCGATTGTATCGAGAATCTCCTCGATGCTCTGTTCCTCAGCCACTACACCAAGATTCGCGTCATATTATATAAGCGTTTTCGAGCACTGTGGTGGTTTCACGTTCAGAAAACACTGCCCCGTTTATATGATGATAGCCCCTGTAGCTTCCACTGCGGATTGCGTTCAGGTGAGACGATGTCCGGAGACAACCTCCGTCGCGTGACGACGGGCAAGATGCAGGGCCAGAACGCCGATGAGCGAGTGACCCCTCTCGGCGAGACAGAGCGCCCGGAATCGCATGACCCACCCAGTCGTGACGCCATCACGGAGTCGTTGGACCCGGTCATTGACGACGTCGTCGACGGCGAGACCGCAGTCGATGACGGCCTGGTCACACAGAGTTTGGAAGAGATCCTACTGGCGATGATCGCAGTCGCCGATGGTGGCACCCACGGGACCGGACTGATGGAGGAACTGGAAGCCCAGTTCGGTGCCGAACTGAGTCCGGGGACAGTGTACCCCCGGCTACACGAGTTAGAAGCGGATGGCACGCTCCAGATGCACGAACTCGTCCAGACGAAACAGTACGGAATCGCGGACGATGCGGCTGCGAAAGAGCAGATCGCAACGTCCGCGTCCCAACATCTCGCGCTCGGGCTGTTCCTCCACGCGTCGCTCGATGCGCTGTAACCACCACAAACCGGTCAGTCCGCCGACACACGACCCCCCAATCGTCGGCTACGAACCGGTCGGCCCGCCGACACACCACCCCCCAACCGTCGGCTGGCCACACAAAGACTCCCCACTTCCTTTCTGCGCAACGTGATACAGTCCCGACTGCCTGAGCCGTTGCTGTCCCGACACGAGACGTAGCGAGGCACATCCTGGCAGAGAGCGAACTGTCGGTTTGCGGGTCAGTACCGCCGCTATCGGATGCAGTGTGGAAAGCCGAGAAAGTGGAGTATCCTTACCGTACCGGTGTCCAGCCACACACCGAGCACTGTGCCGCTGTCGACTCGTGAAGGCCGCCGCAATCAGGGCACTGCTTCTTGTTATAGCTCTCTTCCCAACCACTCTGGTCCACGTCGTGGCCACGCTGGGAGAGGAACTCGTCGAACATATCGTCACTACTCGGTGCGGACGCCATACATGCTATGGTATATCACATCAGTATATAGGTTTAATGGTATTGTGAAACATTGCCATAAGTAACGACGCACCACGCGCAACGAGACGGTCAGTCACAGCGAGCCGTGCCACTCAGGAGCCGTACAACCAGAAGACAACATCAGATGAGCAGTCGTTCAGACGGTGCGCTGGCCCGGTTGTCTCCGATACCACCCGTTAGCTGTCGGTCGCAACCGGGTGGGTGTAATCAACAGTGATGCGGGCGCTTGCGATGAGCGCGTTCGCGATGGCCTCTGACGCCTGTTCCTGCTCTGTCCCACCCTCGATGGAAAGCATTTCGTCGAGAGCGAACACCTGAAACCGGTGTTCGTACGGCTGGCCGGCCGGCGGACACGGCGGTTCGTACCCCGGCTCGTTGGGGGGCTGTGTTCCCTGTCGAGCGCCGCCGAGCGCGTCGAGGGTCGGCTCGCGAGGGAGGCCGGCCGGAATCCGGTCCGTCTCTGGCGGGACGTTCCACAGCGTCCAGAACACCGGCTGGCTAAACACGCCGCCGTCGTACTCGGCTGTGACAGCGAGCGCTGCCGTCGGCTCCGGGACGCGCTCGATGACGAACGGTGGCGAAACGCCGTCGCCGTCACAGGTGAACCGGGCCGGAAGCTCGTCCCCGGAACTGAACGCGGGGCTCGACACTTCGAAAGCCGGTGTCGTGTCGTCCGACTGCCCGGTACAGCCCGCGCTCCCGACCAGTGCTGACGCCCCGAGCGTCTGGAGGAGGTGGCGACGGCGCATACCAGAGTGGGAGGGACAGGTCGTAATCTGCCTTGTGATACCCCGCCACGTACCACACCAAATCCGGTGAAGGGACACCACTGGTCCCTATCAGGGCGAACATGTTCCCGCCCGTCGCCAGCGACTGAGAATGTCTTACCCCCTTCTTATTTTGGGATACTGGAGTTCCAACCACATGGAACTCAAACGCAAAACGATCGCGAAGGTGATCGCCGCCGCGTTCGTCTTCAACCTCGTCGTCATGGGGGCTGGCGCGTGGATCGCGTATCAGGAAGCGCCACCCATCCCGGAGCAGGTTGTCGGACCCGACGGCGAGACGCTCGTCACGGGTGAGGACATCCGCGACGGGAAGAAGGCGTTCCAGAAGAACGGGCTGATGAACCACGGGTCGATTCTCGGGAACGGCGCGTACTACGGCGCGGACTACACCGCCGACTCGCTGGAGTTGAAAACCCAGCACATGCGGACGTACTACGCCGAGGAGCGCTACGGGACCGAGTACGACTCGCTGTCGACGGCCGAACAGGCTGCCGTCGATGACGACGTGAAACAGGACCTCAGTGGGGAGTACGAGGGCGGGAACATCGAGTACTCCGCCGCAGAGCTGTACGCCCACGAGCAGGTCCGTCAGGAGTACGTCGAGCGGTACCACGAGGGCAGCCACGAACGGGGCGTCCCTGAGGGGATGATCGACTCCGAAGCCGACGCCCGACAGTTCGCCGACTTCGCCATGTGGACGGCGTGGTTCTCCCACACCGACCGACCTGGCGGCGAACACTCCTACACGAACGACTGGCCCTACGAGCCGGCCGCCGGTAACGACGCGACCGGCGCGGCGATGACCTGGAGCGTCATCGCAATGGTCCTGCTCGTCGCCGCCGCCGGTGGCGGCATCTGGCTGTACCAGTCCGTCAGCCTCCCGGAACCGTCCGCCGGCGACCTCTCGGTTCCCGAGCCGGGCGACGTGAGCATCTTCCCCAGCCAGCGGGCCGCCCTGCGGTTCATCCCGGTCGCCGCCGGGCTGTTCCTCGCGCAGGTGTTACTCGGTGGATTACTCGCCCACTTCTACATCGAACGGGCAGGGTTCTTCGGCATCGAGGAAATCTTCGGTGTCCATATCCTCCAGATTCTGCCGTTTGCGATGGCGAAGACCTGGCACATCGACCTGGGCATTCTCTGGATCGCCGCGACGTGGCTCGGTGCCGGGCTGTTCCTGCCGCCGCTGTTGACCGGCCACGAGCCCAAACGCCAGTCGACGTACATCAACGTGCTGCTCGGAGCCATCGTCGTCGTCACCGTCGGCGGCCTCGGCGGCATCTGGCTCGGGTCGCACGGCTACTTCGGCGACCTCTGGTGGCTGTTCGGCAACGAAGGGCTAGAGTACCTCGAAGTCGGGAAGGTCTGGCAGGTCGGACTGCTCGTCGGCTTCGGCCTGTGGGCCGTCCTCTCGATTCGGGGCCTGAAACCGCTGCTAGACCGAGAGCCGGTGTTCGGCCTCGCCCACATGATTCTGTACGCCGGCGGCTCGATTGCACTGCTGTTTACCGCCGGGTTCTTCTTCACCCCGGAGACCAACATCGCCGTCACGGAGTTCTGGCGCTGGTGGGTCGTCCACATGTGGGTCGAAGGGGCCTTCGAGTTCTTCATCGTCGCCATCATCGGGCTGACGCTGGTGTCGATGAACCTGCTCAGCCGCCGCAGCGCCGAGAAGGCAGTCATGCTTCAGGCCTTGCTGGTGATGAGTACGGGCGTCATCGGCGTCTCCCACCACTACTGGTGGGTCGGCATGCCCGACATGTGGGTCCCCATCGGGAGCGTGTTCTCGACGCTAGAGCTGCTCCCGCTGGTGTTCATCCTCTACGAGGCGCTGGGTCAGTACCGGGCCATGTCGGAAACTGGCGGGTTCCCCTACAAGCTCCCGTTCATGTTCATCATCGCCAGCGGGGTCTGGAACTTCGTCGGTGCCGGCGTGCTCGGGTTCTTCATCAACCTCCCGCTCATCAACTACTACGAGCACGGCACCTACCTCACGGTCGGCCACGCCCACGCCGCGATGTTCGGGGCGTTCGGCTTCCTCGCGCTGGGGATGGTCACCTACATGCTCCAGCTCGCCATCAAGCCCGGCCGCTGGGACGGCTCCTGGCTCCGGGCGGCGTTCTGGTGCTGGAACGTCGGCCTCGCACTGATGGTGTTCGTCTCTGTCCTGCCCGTGGGCTTCCTCCAGCTGGAGGCGGCGTTCACCGGGAGCTACGCCGCGGCCCGGAGCGTGGCGTTCTACAACCAGCCGCTCGTCCAGACGCTGTTCTGGGCGCGGCTCCCCGGTGACACGCTCATCATCCTCGGGACGGCCATCTACGCGGCCGACCTGATCCGCAAGCGGTTCGTCCTCCGGCGGTCCGAGGACGACCCCACGGTCGAGGACATGGCCGTCGCGGAGGGCGTCATGAGCGACGACTGAGTCCCCGCCGGGTTTCGGCTGTGGTCATCACGGCCGGAACACGGCTCGCCGACAGCAACGAGAAGAGAGTGAACCGTCGGATCTAGACGGGGAACTGCGTCGCCGTCCCGGCGACGATGACCCACGTCACGAGGACGGCGTTGATCGTCGCGCCGACCCAGACCCGACCCGTCTTCCTGAAGAAGTAGGTGCTGACGAAAGCCACGATGCTGAGCAGGGCGACGAACTGCAGCGCCAGGATTGTCAGCAGCGGGTGGCCAAGCGGCAGGGGCTGGCCGGTCAGCAGTGGGATGTACTGAACCGCCAGCAGCACGACGAACCCACCGACGACGATGAGCCAGTTCGTCGCCATCGCGCGGCGGAGCGACCGGGACTCGCCCTCGGGACGGAGCTGACCGTGCAGGAGCGCACCGAGGACGACGAAGAAGGCAAACAGCGGCAAGAGATACGAGAAGCTGATCCGGAACTGCGCCGGGGACAGGAGTTTGATGGCGAACACCCAGATGCGGAAGTCCGTCTGGAACAGGAACGCCACGACGGCTTCCAGCAGATACAGCACACCGACGGTAACGACACCGGCCAGGACCGAGACGCCGACTGTCCGCGCGCCGTCGCCCGTATCGAGGCCGTAGCTCGCCAGCGACACCGAGGGGTCGTCCGCGTTAGTCGTGTAGTGCCACACCGCGAACAGCACCGCGGTGATGACCGCGTTCCCCAGCGCCCAGACGATCACGCCGTTGTTGATCTGCTGTGGGAACAGCCAACTGAGGCCGATAATCGCCGGTGCAACGTCTTGCAACGGGAAGTACGTCACAATCGGAATCGCGGCGGCGAGCAGCGACGCCCCGTAGCGTTTCGCGCCGGTCATCCCCTTCCCGTCGGGGTACTCCCGTCGGAGCCTGTCGGTCGGTGCCCGGTCGATGAGCAGGCCGCCGACCGGGAACAGCGACAGCACGCCGCCGATGAGGGCAACAAAGGTCCCGAGCGATTTCCAGTACCAGACCTGGTTGCTCGGGTCCATCTCGTCTTCGCCTTCGAGCGTTAGCTGGAGCCACTCGATGGACGCGCCGATGGCTGCGGTCGAGAAGTGGTCGCCGGGGTGAGTGGTTGCCGGGGTGTACAGTTGCCGTGCGGTCCCGTCCTCGACACTGCCGTAGGTACGCCCCTCCTCGACGGCGCTGTCCGTGCCGAACACCGTCTGGAGTTTGTCGCTCTGCTCAACGTCGGACGCACTCGCCGTCCCCCACATCAACGGGGCGAACTCGTCGTACTCGCTGAACACGACGGCGAGGTTCCGTGGGAACGAGTCAGTACCTTCGGGGGCACGGTTCGACCCAGTCGATGACCCCTCGATGACCATCGACTCGTACCCGTCCGGATGGGCCGCGGCCGCCGTGATGACAGTCCAGCCACCCATCGAGTGGCCTTCGAGCCCGATGTTTTCGTTATCGACGTAGTCCAGCGACCGGAGATATTCGAGGCTGTCGGGGCCACCGTAGCCGTTTTTGAACGCTGGCGGGTCCGAGTAGCCGTGGCCGGTCTGGTCGATAGCGAGAACCACGAAACCTCGCCTTGCGTACTCGATAGCGAACGGCGACTGCGTCTCCTTCGAGTTGATGTAGCCGTGGACGGCTAACACCCCCGGCTGTGGGGAAGCGCTGCTCGCCTCCTCAGGGATGTACAGCGTCCCGCTCATCATCGTCCCGTTGGTCCCGGAGAACTTCACGTCGCGAACCTCGACGGAACCGGCGTCTGTTTGTACTGTCCATGCGAGCCCGCTCCCGCTGAATATCAGGAGTAGCGACACTGCAGCTACGAACCACAGTCGTCTATCATCGTTCATGATAATACCACGGACGCAGGTGAGACACTCAGTGAATTAAACTTACTGTAAACTCCAAGCCAACGGTAAAGAATTGGGAACGGCGCTGGAAACGGTGTTCTAACCCGTTGAAATGGGTGGCAGGTTCCACCCGCGTACTGGACAGTGCTCCGATTCCCACTTCATTACCAATTATTCGGCGTTATCAATAAACCGGTTTATCGGGCATCTACGGTCACAAATAGCCACTTCAGTTTCAATTACTCGCCCCATGGACGAGGTTACGCGCCGCCGAGTTCGTTGGTCCAGAGGTGTTCGATGTCAGCTTCGAGATCAGCCGTATCGAGCGCTTCGACGCCCGACAGGTGCTCGCGGGCGTCCGTGAGATGCTGCTGGACCGCGGCCACGTCGTCAACCGACTTCGCGGCACAGAGCGACACCCGTGCTCGGTTGATTTCCAGCCGCTCCCCGAGCGCCTGCGTCACCGGGATGTCGTGCTCGTCGCCGAGCTGTGCCATGCGGTCTAGCACGCTCGTCGGGACTTCCAGCTGGGCCGCGAGCTCCCGGGACGGCAGATCGACCGTGATATCGGTCGTCTCACACTCGCTCTCACCCCACGGCGCGATAACGTACTCCTGCCCCTCTGTGGACATATAACGTGGGACAGTCCGGACACTCATATTTACTCACAGGCTAACAGGAAGAATGAGGCGTATACCGGTCGGTTCGTCGGTGTTAGTCGTCGGCTTCGGCGGCCGCTGGCCGGGGAATCGTCACCTCCGTGAGCCCCGCTTCGATTTCCTCGCGTCGGCCCTCGAACTTCCCGGGCAGCACCAGCCGGCCACCGAGGTCATCAAGCGGTTCGTCGCTGTCGTACCCGGGGCCGCTCGTGGCGAGTTCGAACAGCACGCCGCCGAACTCCCGGAAGTAGACCGACCGGAACCAGTGGCGGTCGATCTGTGACGTGGGGCGCAGTCCCGCACCGCGAACGGCCTCACGCATCGACTGCTGGTCCTCGTCGGTTGGCGTCTGGAAGGCGACGTGGTGGACCGTGCCGTGGCCCTGCCGGCCGCCCTCGATAGTCGGCAACACGTCGACGTACTTCCCGACAGACCCCGTCGCGGCGTAGCGGGTCCGCTCGTCGCCGGGCGTATCGCCCTGTGCCTGCTCGGTGCCGACTTCCTCGAAGCCCATCTTCTGGAGCAGGTCCTCCGTCGGTTCGGGGTCAGCGAGCCAGAGCGTCACCGAGTGGAAGCCACGGATGGCGGCGTCTTCGGGAACGAACTCCGTCCACGGCTCGGTCGGGTCGTCGTCGGGAATCCCGACTTCGACCAGTTCGACCGGGAGCCCGTCCGGGTCGCGAAACGGGAGGACGGTCTCGCCGAACCGCTCGACACGGTCGTCGTAGTCGACGCCGTACTCGTCGAAGCGGTCCTCCCAGTAGTCGAGGCTCCCCTCGGGAACGCGGAACGCGGTGCGTGAGACCTGTCCGGAGCCGACCTTCCCCTGTGCGTGGTCCTCCCACGGGAAGAACGTCATGCTCGTCCCGGGGTTCCCCGCGGCGTCGGCGAAGAAGAAGTGGTACGTACTGGGGTCGTCCTGGTTGATCGAGCGCTTGACGAGCCTGAGCCCGAGCGTTTCGACCCAAAAGTCCATGTTCTGCTGGGGATCGCTCGCGATGCATGTGACGTGATGGATGCCCGGAGTAGGGGTGGCTTCGGTCATTGGGAGCAATACGTGCCGGAACTACTTGAGTGACTGCTGACGTGAGTGTTACCGGGGTACAGTCGGTGGAAGCTGTTGGCACTGGCGAGTCATGCGACGGACAGCAGTTATATATGACACTGGTGGGACATTCGCGTATGGCAGACGCGGACCGGACAGCGATTCTCGGCGGGACCTTCACACCGATTCACAACGGCCACCGGGCGCTCCTACACAAGGCGTTCCAGACCGCAAGCCACGACGGACGTGGCGATGGCCACGTCATCGTCGGTCTGACGAGTTCCAAGCTGGCTACAGAGACGCGTAGCGACCCGGGACACGCGGAGCAGTTGGGTGCGTACGACGACCGCCATGCCGCGCTCGATGCCGAGTTGGGCCAGTTAGGCGAGTCATACACCGCCACTTACGAGATTCTCCAATTAGAGGACACGCAAGGACCAGCCGCGACGCGGGCGGACGTGGATGCGCTCGTCGCCTCGCCGGAGGCGAAGGCACAGCGCCGCGCCTACGAACTCAATCAGCAGCGGCGGGACGCGGGGCTCCACCCGCTGGAGATCCACACGCCGCCGTTCGTCGTCGCCGAAGACGGCACGCGGATCAGCAGCACCCGGATTCGGAACGGCGAAATCGACGTACACGGCCGCCTGCTCGACGCGTCGGAGTGAGGGTGGTGTGAAAAGCGCCAGTTTCTCTGCGCGTCAGACCGTCACTCCATGGTATCCGGACCGTCCGCGTTCAGCCGTTCGGCGGCCCCCGCGACGGTCAGTGGCACGTCGTCCGTCCGGCCCTCGAACAGTCTGACGACCTGTGGCGGGCGCAGGTCACAGTTCCGCAACAGGTCAGTATCGGTCAGGATACGGCGGGTGGGCCCCCTCGCGGCAATCGTGCCGGTATCGTCGAGCAACAGGACCCGGCCCGCGACGTGTGGGACGAGTTCGGTGTCCGGCGTCGAGACGACGAGCGTGACGCCCGCGGCCGCGAGTTCGTCCAGCAGGTCGAGAATCGTCTCCCGGTTCGCGGCGTCGACGTTGCTCACCGGTTCATCGAGCAACAGTACGTCCGGTTCGACGGTGAGCGCGCTGGCGAGAGCAGCCCGGCGCTGTTCACCGCCGCTGAGCCGGAACGGCGGCTTCGACAGGAGGCCGTCGAGGTCGAGCCGGGCCGCGACTCGCTCGACGCGGCGGTCAACCTCCGCGCGCTCGCAGTCGAGTTGCGCCGGCCCGTAGGCGAGGTCTTCGCGAACGGTCGGGTTGAACAGGTAGTCCGCAGGGTTCTGCGTGAGGACGCTCAGACGGCTGCGGACGGTGTCGGCGTCGGTCGTCTCCCCGAAGTACCGGACCCGCCCGCCATCGGGGTCGACCAGCCCGCCCAGCAGTTCCAGCAGCGTCGACTTGCCAGCCCCGTTCGGGCCGAGCAGCGCTACGCGGTCGCCGCGCTCGATGGACACATCGACGCCGTCGACGGCCAGCGTTTCATCGGGGTATGCGTACCGGAGGTCAGTCGCCTCGATAGCAGTCACGCGACCACCACCACGACGGCGAGCGCGACGACCAGTCCGAAGGCGAGGTCGGCCCGCCCGAGCGGTTCCCGGGGCTGTGCCGGCGTCGAGCCAGTCCCGCCACGAGCGCGAGCGGCCCGCTGGACCCGCTCGCCGCGTTCCAGACTGCGGACGAGAAACGAGCCCACGAAGTTCCCCGAGTCGCGCCAGTTCCGGCGGAGGCTCGGCTCGGCGATGGTTCGACTCCGGCGAGCCCGGACCATGCGTTCGAGTTCGGCGAAAAAGAGGAGCAGATAGCGGTACGTGATTCCGAGCAGCGAGACGGCAATCGACGGGACCCGGAGCCGACGAAACGCCGCCAGCAGGTCGGCGAACCGAGTCGTCAACAGCAGCACGGACAGAAAGCCGACACACGCAGTCACGCGGACGGCGAATGTGAGCACGTAGTCGACGCCGGCGGCCGAGAGCGGGAGCGACCCCAGCGCGGGACCTCCCATCAGGACGGCCTGTGGCGCGACGACGACGAACGCGAACGCCGGCGGGCCGGTCAGCCGCCCCAGGAAAGTACGGATAGGTATCCGAGAAATGGCCGCAAGCACCGAAGCGAGGAGCGCGAGCGCGCTGACGACTGCCAGTGTCCGCTGTGTCACGGTAAGGGCGACGAGCGTCGCGACGCCGACGAGCTTGACCGTCGGCGTGACGGCCTGGAGAAACCCGTCCCGGTCCGGCAGGTCCTCAGCGAGCAGGAACCACTGGGCGCTGGCCGCGATGGCCGCCACGGTCCGGTCGAGCAGGTCTCTGCCGGACATCAGCTACGGCCGCTGGTCGGTATCCGCCCCGAGCAGGCGACCGATGCCGGCACCGAGGAGGAGCGTCAGCGCCGTCCCGACGACAGCCGACACGAACGTCCCGGTCGCGCCGCCGAGGCCGGGGACGCCGTAGTCCGGGAACAGCGCGGTACCGACGGCGGTGGCGTGTTCCGTCGCATCGGTCGCCTCGGCGGCGTTTTCGAGCGGTTCGGCGTAGCCGACCTGACCGGCCGCCCATCCGAACACCGGCGCGAGCAATGTCAGGACCAGCAGCGCGGCGAGGGCACGAGGTAGCCAGTCGGGAAGATCCCGGGCCATCACGCACTCACCTCCGGGGCGGCGTTCGGTCGCAGGTCGGGGCGAGCGCGGGCCAGATAGCGATAGACCGAGGCGGTGATGGCCCCCTCAATCAGTCCCAGCACGAGGTGGCCGACGCCCATTATCGACAGCGTCGTCAGCAACTGGTACTGGAACGCAGAGGAGAGGCCCAGCTGGAGGGCGGCGGTCAGCGCGCCGGCCGTAATTCCCAGCCACCCCGCGACGAAGGCAGCGCGGAATTCACCGTAAGGGACGAGCAGGCGATAGATGGCATAGCCGACGTACACCTCGACGATAGCCATGTTGAACACGTTCGCGCCAAGCACCACGAGCCCGCCATCGCCGAAGACGAGCGCCTGAATCGTGACGACAGTCGCGACACAGAGCGCGCCCAGGTGCGGACCGAGGAGAATCGCCGCGAACGCGCCCCCGACGAAGTGGGCGCTGGTGCCCCCGGGAATTGGCCAGTCAAGCATCTGTGCGGCGAAGATACTCGCCGCAACGACGCCGAGCAACGGTGCGCGCGCGTCGGATATCTCACCGTTGACGCGTTTTGCAGCGACGCTCAAAACGACGACCGCAAGCGCACCGAACAGCAACGCAAGCGGTAGATCGATATATCCGTCGGGAATGTGCATGCTACCCGGGTCTGGCCCCGGCGCGGTAATAATACTTTTTCATCGGGCAGTATTACTGCCGGCGAGTGAGTATTACCGAAGCCCGGATATCCATATGCGAGCCCCTCTCTATCGACACACATGAGTGAGGACCTCGACCGGATCAGCCTGACACTCCCCTCGTCGATGGTCGACCGACTCGACGGTATCGTCGACGACTGGGAGTACGCGAGCCGGTCGGAAGCCATTCGTGACTCGCTACGTGACTTCTTTGCGACCTACGAGTGGGAGTCCGGTGACGAAAAACACCACCACGGGACCATCGTCATCGTCCACGACCACCACGTCTCGGGCATCGCAGACGAGCTTCAGACGGTCCAACACGAGATGGCCGACATCATCACCTCCGTCCAGCACATTCATCTCTCCCACGACACCTGCATGGAGACCCTGGTCGTCGAGGGCGCGGGCGGCAATATCACGGAGCTAGCCAACCGTCTCCGGGCGATTGGTGGTGTCCAACAGGTCAAGGTCGTCGTCGTGGACGAGTGAGTTGTGGGCGTGTGAGTCGCCTTCCCCTCGAAAATATGAGACTCCGACCGCATTGCAGACCGTTCTGCCAGTGGTGGACATGGGCCCTGCCGGATTTGAACCAGCGCTCAATCGGTTATGAGCCGATCGCTTTAACCAGACTAAGCTAAGGGCCCTTCAGAATGGTGTTGATGAGTCCGCATCTTTAGCCTGTCGGGTTGGAGTGGTGGGGTTCGGAGAGACAGGTGGGTCGATACAGAGAGTTTCGTGCATCGGCTGCATATCTCACCGTCCAGCGGCCCTGAAAGCCGACAGTGACGGAGTCGCATCGTCGATTTGTGAGTGAAAGAACGACGCCACCGCCAGGGCTCGAACCTGGGACAACCTGGGTAACAACCAGGTGCTCTACCAACTGAGCTACGGCGGCGCGAACGCATCCAATCATTGCCAGAGTTGGTAATTAGGGCTTTCGTTTCCAGTCGGCATCGACACGCTTTCACGCACTTGTGCGCAAGCGGCGGTATGAGCGATGAGTTCGACGCCGTCGTCGAGGAGATGCGAGCACGGGCCTCGCCAACCGACGACGAGCGAGCGCAGTTACAGCGGGTCGCCGACGCGGTGATGGCCGACGCCGAAGCAGCCATCGCGGACCTGCCGGTCGCTGCGGAGGTAGTGCAAGTCGGATCGACGGCCCGCGGAACGTGGACCGCCGGCGACCGAGACGTGGACGTGTTCGTCTGTTTTCCACCGTCACTCGACCGCGAAGCGCTGGAGGAATACGGGCTGACGGTCGGGCACGAAGTCCTCCCCGATGGGCGCGAGGAGTACGCCGAACACCCCTACGTCGTCGGCGAGCGCGAGGGGTACGCCGTGGATCTGGTGCCCTGCTACGCGGTCGAGGACGCCACCGAGATCCAGTCCGCGGTCGACCGGACGCCGTTTCACACCAGATATCTGCAGGAGCGACTGGACGACGACGGCGCGGGCGAGGTGCGGGTGGCAAAGCAGTTCCTGAAGGGCATCGGTGTCTACGGGAGCGACCTCCGAACACGCGGGTTCTCGGGCTATCTGACGGAGCTGCTGGTACTCGAGTACGGCGGCTTCCGGGCGTTCGTCGAGGCAGTCGCGGACTGGTACCCGCCGGTTCGGCTGGACCCCGAGGACCACGGGAGCGAGACGTTCGACGACCCGCTGGTCGTCATCGACCCGACGGACCCGGAGCGCAACGTCGCGGCGGTGCTGTCCGCCACGAACGTCGCCAGGCTCCAGCACTACGCCCGGGACCTGCTCGCCGAACCACGGGCCTCGCTGTTCACCGAGGACGACCCTGAGCCGTTCGCAGCACCAGACATCGAAGCCGCTGTGTCACAGCGGGAAACGACGCCGATGGCGCTCCGCTTCGTCGCCCCGGACGTGGTCGACGACCAGCTCTGGCCCCAGCTCCGGAAATCCCTCGATGGGCTCTGCAGCGAACTCGACCGACTGGGGTTCGAGGTCCTGCGGTCGGCCGCGTTCGTCGAGGACGGCAGCGGAGACGACGGGGGCCGAGCCGTCGACAGTGCGAGAGCTACCGCCGGCGGCGACAGCGGATCACCAGCACAGCGGGACGCCGTCCTGCTGCTCGAATTTGCCGTCGCCGAGCGGCCGGCCGTCGAGCGCCACGAAGGGCCGCCGGTCCACGTCCGCGAGCACGCGAGCGGGTTCTTCGAGAAGTACGACGACGACCCCGAGGTGGCCGGCCCCTTCATCGACGGCGACCGCTACGTCGTCGAGCGGCCACGCGCGATCACCACAGCTACCGGGTTCCTGTTGAGCGATGCTGTCTTCGACGTGGGGCTGGGGCCACGGATCGAGTCGGCACTGGAGGACGGCTACGAGGTACTGGTCGGCACAGAGATTACAGCGCTTGCCGACGGTTTCGGCGTCGATCTGGCGGACTACTTCGAGCCGAAGCCCTGATCGGCGAGGTCATCGAGAACGTCGCGGGCGTCGTCGCTGACGTCGTCGTCCGGTTCCATCGGCTGGTAGCCGTCAAAGACTTCGTGAACGGTCGTAACCGAGTCTGAGAGGGTATCAAGTCCGTACCCGCCCTCGAGGATGATTCCAAGCGCCGCGTCACAGGCGTCTGTGAGCGAGCGCATGCGGTCCGTCATTGCGCCGTACCCTTCCGTCGAGACGCGCATCCGTGAAATCGGGTCGTGTTCGTGCGCGTCGAAGCCGGCGCTGATGAGCAACAGGTCGGGGTCGTAGTCCTCGATGGCCGGCGCGATGCACTCGTCGATCGCGGCGAGGTAGTCGGCGGTGTCAGCGCCGGGCTTGTACTTGACGTTGAGGTTCGTGCCGTCGGCGTTCCCCGTGCCGGTCTCCTCAATGTCGCCAGTGCCGGGGTAGAGGCCGTCCTCGTGTATCGAGGCGTAGAACACGTCGGAACGGTCGTAGAAGATGTCCTGTGTACCGTTCCCGTGGTGGACGTCCCAGTCGAAGATGGCGACGCGCTCGGCATCGGCTTCGAGGGCCGCCTGTGCCGCGACGGCCGCGTTGTTGATGAAACAGAAGCCCATGGCGTCGTCGCCCACAGCGTGATGGCCGGGCGGTCGGCCCAGAGAGAACGGTGTGTCGCGGCCGGCGTTGCCGTCAAGCGCGGCTTCCGCCGCCCAGACAGCGAGGCCGGCCGAGGCCAGCGCGGCGTCCCACGTCTCCTCGACCGCGACGGTGTCGGCGTCCCAGTTCCCGCCGCCGTCGTCACAGAACTCGCGGAACTCCTCGATGTAGTCGGTGTCGTGGACCTCGCGCACGAGGTCGATGTCGGCGTCGTCGGCGGTGACGTACTCGACACCGTGGTTCTCCTTGAGCGCGCGCCGTATCGCTCGAAGTCTGTCGGGACTCTCCGGATGTCGCGGCCCGGTGTCGTGGTCCAGACAGACCTCGCGGTAGCCGAAGTTCATTCAGTAGTACTGTTCGAGTTCGAAGTACGTTTCGACGTCAGCTGCCTTGATCGTCCGACGGTCAGCGTGACGAGCCAACGTGGCGGCCGCGGCGGCCGTGTCGTCGGCGTACGTTTCGAGGAGCGACGCGAGGGCGACGCGGGCGTCCATTGCGACGCGGTAGTCGTCGTCGATGTCGAGCCGTGCGATGCGGTCGACCGGCGCGACGGGGAGTTCGAGGCCGTCCTTCTCCGGGACCTGCTCGATGCCGAAATCGGCCGGCATCAGCGTCTTTCGGCCGTCCGTGGTGGCCTCGGTAGCTGCTGTGACGGCAAGCGAAGCGCCGTGGTCCTGTATTCGACGAGCCAGTTCCTCCGCAGCGTCGGCACTCACCCGGAGCCCGTCCGCGTTCCGCCGAATGACCGCATCCACCGGTGCGAACGGTAGCTCGACACTCATACCCAAACCCGGGAGTGTTGCGGTCTTAAGAGTTTCCGTAGCGTCGCTCGGCGACTCAGAACACGTCCTCAGCGTGAAGCCGGTCGTCGTGGAGTTCGCCACGGACCGTTATCTCCTGCCCTAACTGCACGCGCTCGCCGGTTTCGACGCTCATCGTCTGCTCGCCGTCGTCCAGCACCACGGGGTCGCCGGTCTGGACGACGGTGCCGGTGAACTCCACCTGCTGGCCGGCGCTCTGTGCGCCACCGTCCGGCGACGTGTCGCCGGTACCAGCACTGACTGCGGCCGCCCCGTCGCCGCTGTTGTCGGTATCAGCGTCGTCCGCACCGTCACCGAAGGAGGACAGGCCAGCGTGTTCGGCGTCGGTCGTCTCGGCGCTGGCTCCCCCACCTGCGCCACCAGTCGCCAGATCCGCGCCGTCGTCGAGCACGACGACCGTAGAGTTCCAGCTCGCCGAGGCCTCCTTGTCGTCCTGCCAGCCGTCCTGGATTTCGACATCCGCCGCGAGCACTTCGTCGCCCGGCGCGATGTCCTTGTCCGCCTTGTCGCCCCACAGCGCCACGCGGATGTCGCCCGTCGCGTCCTGGATGCGGACATTTCGGACCTGTCCCTCGCTGCCGTCGTCGCGGTCGAACGTCCGCTTGGGGTCGGCCGAGCGCACGACGCCAGCAATATCGGCTGTCTCTTCGAGTTCGACCTCCGCGATTGGGTCAGCGTCGGGCTCAAAGGCCACGTCGTCATCCACTTCGTCGACGGCCCCTTGGTCGCCGACGTGGAGTTCCAGCGAGCCGTCCCGCTCCCGGACGTAGCCATCGATTATCTCCACGGCCGCCCCCGCATCGAGTTCCTCGGCGCGGTCGGCTCGGTCGTCCCACAGCGTCACCCGGATACGCCCCGTCTCATCGCCGAGCGTGAGGTTCGAGACACGGCCCTCGCTGCCGTCATCCCGGTCGAACGTCCGGATGGTGTCGGTATCAAGCACGAGCCCGCGCAGCGTCACGTCGGACTGGCCCATCGTCAGCGCGTCGATGGACGAGCCAGCGCCCGGCTCCACGTCGATTGTGGCGTCGTCGTCCGGCTCCGCCTTGTCGACGGACACCTCCAGCCCGTTGTAGCCGTCCTTCGGCCGACCCTTCACCCGGAGTACGTCGCCGACCTCCAGTTGCCCCTCGTCGATGTCGACGGCCTGGCCGTCCCAGAAGGCGAGCCTGAGGCTGCCGCTCTCGTCGGCCGCCTCGACGTTGATGACCCGGCCGTCCTCGTCCTCGTCGTCGCGTTCGAAGGTCTTCAGGTCGCCGATGGCCATCACCTTGGCGAGGAACTTCACCTCGTCCATCCCGGGTTCGATATCGGCGATGGCGTTGACCTCGTTCTCGTTGAGCTCGTGGGCCAACAGCATCGCGGCCGTCTCCTCGTCGGCGAGCCCGCCCATCTGCTCGACCTTCTCCTCGACGGCCTCGCGGAACTCCTCCTCGGGGACGTCCGTCTCTAGGTCCTCGTAAATGTCCTCTATCGCACCCATCTATCTATGGGACGCTGGGCTGGGGCGCGCTTAAGCGTTGTCGTTGGGCGAGCGAGCGGCCGTTGTCGGTCGATTTCGGTGGTCTCCCGTCCATTACTCGATGGTGGTCATGCGATGGGGTATAAACCCTCGTCCGCTGGCCCGACAGCGGGCACTGTTATGCCACCACGTTGAGAGAGTCGTGGGCAGCCGTTAGCGTGTCGCTGTTGTTACGGGGCTCTGGCCGTCGCCGGTGTCGTGAGACACAGACACCGTGCCGGGGAGCCCGTTCTCAAACGTCGCCGTCGCCCGGTAGTCGATCTCCATAATGGCTTGCGTACACACATCGCCAGCGTCCGGTTTATCCTTCGTCCCAACACTGATGCGAAGTTCATCGGCACTCGAATCGTACGTGACGTCTGTTAGGTCGGCCGTTTTGCACCCATCAGATCCCCAGATAGTGCCTTCGACGACGACTTGATCGCCGTCGAAAGCCACCGTTGCCGAACTTGTCTGTGACCCGGACTGTCGCTGGGTGACGCTGAATGTTGTCTCGTTCACACTCGGGGTTTCACTCGCGCCCTCTGTGGATGTTTCCCCGCTACCGGGCGCCCCACCAAAGCAGCCAGCGAGCGCTATCGAGCAACCGAGACCACCGTATCGTAGGAGTTGTCGCCGCTTCATATTCGCCCGAATGTAGGCCAGTTGAAAGATACTCCCGGTCGCTCAAATCAGCGTTGTAGCGAAGTGTGCCTACCCGTCGCGTGACGGCACGCGAACCGTCACCCTTTTTAGGTGCACCACCCTCTCTGGAAATGAGTCCGGATAGGGTAGTGGACTATCCTCTTGGCTTGCGGAGCCAGGGACCGGAGTTCAAATCTCCGTCCGGACGTTCATTCCATTCACGACCGGACGTGCTCCACGCTCGCGTGGAACCCCGTCCGGACGTTTCTACCGACGCAAACCGCCGAGCGACGGTAATAGGGTCTCGTTGTCGAAACTTTGCACAGATGGCGATGTGGTTTTCCGACCGCGAATACAACCCACCGTGTGCGCGACCATCTCCGTGCCGGCATCGCAGTGTACAACGAAGGTCGCTACCACGCCGCACACGACGCGTGGGAGGCGTACTGGCTGGACCTCGACGAAGGTGACGACGAGCGGTTTCTGCACGGTCTCATCCAGTTTACCGCAGTCGTCCACCACGCTAGCGAGGAGAACTGGTCGGGCGCGCAGGGATTGGCCGAGAGCGCGACGGAGTACCTCGACGGCTTGCCGGACCCGTATCACGGTGTGGCGCTAGACGAGGTCCGGTCGTTCCTCGTGGCGACAGCGGCGGACCCACACCATGCAGCGGACCCGCCGACGCTGACACACAACGGCGAAGCGATTGGCTACGGCGCACTTGGTTTCGACGCCACGGCCGTCGCCGCCGGGGTGCTGGCGGAGGCTGGCCGGTACAACGAGGCGGTCATCGCCGACGCTGTTGACCGCGCGCGAGATGAACTCGACGGCGACGGCGGCTCGCAGTTCGTCGGAATGGTGTTCTCGTTCGTGCGCGAGCGCGACCAGCGCCCCGTCGTCTACCAGCGGCTCCGGGACCACGTCGAACTGGAACAGCAGAAAGACGACGACGTGCGGGGGCTGTTCGAGTAGCTCGGGCCGCTTGACTGGCTGGTTACCCATTTAATCAACACAACGGATTTTCCGGAAATCCGCACCGACTATGCCCGTGGCGGCCCAACCGACAGACGACCGAATGAGCGACTCGATTGAACGTCCGAGTCCCACAGACGCGGAGAGAGAGGCTGCCCCGGAGAGTGCTGTTCTCGACCGAATCAGGGGCTGTGTCGAGGACGTGAGTCTGGCGTTCGACCGGTGGGACGACGCTCACGTACGGGGGCCGGGGCTGTACGTCGTCATCGAGCGCGACCCGACGACGGCGTTTTCCGACCCGATGGGGTCGAACCGGTGGCCGGTCGAGGACTGCCCGAGCGTGTTCGACCAGTCCGGGGCGCTGTTCGAGGCGGCCCAGTCGGTTGCGGTTGCGTGTGACGGCGCAGTTGTCGTCCGCAGTGACGGCACAGTCAGATCATCGATGGTTCGGCTCACGCAGTTGACTGAAGCGGAGGCGGAAACTGTCGACCAGCTCCCGTATGCTGACTGGATGGGGACACGACACATGAGTGCGCTGGAGACCTCCACTCGGGACGCCGTGTTTGCAGTGGTGACGCTGAGCGAGGAGAACGGGCGGGTCACTGTCTTTCGAGACGGGACCTACGAGGACCGGCAGCGCGGCGTGCTCGGCGAGAAGTGGTAGCGGTCCGTGGTGTGCCCGCCACGGCTCCGGTTCGGCGACCTGAGCTTCGATACGGGCGTTTTTGCTGGGTTCGTGTCCCAACCCACGCACTTATGTCAACACTCCGAATAGATTGAGACATGAAGTCCCGCCTTATCCGTGCGTGGAGTCGTGCCAAGAACGCTGCCGCTTTCGCTGCCGTCGGTGCTGGAATCGGTGGGCTGTTCAGTAAAAGTGCGGCGAGTAGTGGTGCCGCGCTCGGTGCACTCGTCGGAGCCACGATCGGCGAGAAGCGAGCGAGCGTCGGCCCCATCTCGGAGAAGATAACAGACGAAGCGAGTGGGATCGTTTCTTCGGACGAATAGAACCGGACTGGTGTCCGACAGAGCGACTGGACGATTCGAACCAGCCTGTTGCTCGGAGACGCTACCGTATTGGCGCAGACGGCAAAAGCTCACTGACGCCGGTAACGGCGCTACGGCTCCGGTTCGGCGACGCGTTCTTCGCCGTCGAAGTGCGCGGAGTTGTCCTGTGGGTCGTAGCCGAGTGCCTCTTTCGCGCGCTCGATGGAGTAGTACTTGCGGTCGTTATCGGAGATCCCGTAGACGATTTCGTACTCGTAGTCGGCCTGGAGCGCGCAGTCGTGGATGTGAGCACAGTCTCGGTAGGAGAGCCACATCGCCTGCCCGCGCTCGTAGTCTATCGGCGGGTGGCCCCGCGTGAGGTTGCCGATACGGATGTTGCAGACGGAGAGCCCGTACTGGTCGTGGTAGTAGCGGCCCAGCACCTCGCCGGTGGCTTTCGAGACGCCGTAGAGGTTGCCGGGGCGGGGGAGCTCGGTCCCGTCAAGGCGGTACTGGTCGTCCGGGCGGTACATCTCGGGCGTGCGCTCGTCCGTTTCGAAGGAGCCGACGGCGTGGTTCGAGGACGCGAAGACGAACTTCTCGACGCCCTCGTCGACGGCGGCCTCGTACATCTTCTGGGTGCCGTCGATGTTGTTTTCGAGGACGGAATCCCAGGGGGCTTCGGGCCGGGGGTCGCCGGCCAGGTGGATGACGGCGCTGACGCCGTCCATCGCCGCGGCCACGTCGCCCTCGCTGGACACGTCCCCGACGAGGTACTCGTGGTCGGGCTCCTCGGCGGGTGGGCTGTGGAACATGAGTTTCCACTCGTAGGCGTCCTCGAGGCCTTCGAGGATGGCCGCCCCGACAGCGCCGCCAGCGCCGGTGAGCAGAACCGGGTCGTCCATTCGTATGAGACGATACGTCGCACGCAATAGGTAGCTTGCGGTTCGCTTTTGTGTCGCCCAGCCGGACCGAGCGTATGGAACCCACAGCTCCGCAGGAGGCGTGTTTCGAAGCGGGCGTCAAGTTCGGGTCGTTGTATCACCAGTTCGCCGGCACCCCGATCAGCCCGGCCAGCGCCGACTCGCTCGCGGCGGCGATGGAGGAAGCCATCGAGAACCAGCCGTTCTGTGAGGCGGTCACCGTCAGCGTCCGAACAGAGGCGCTGGAAGACGCTATCGCCGAGGGCGGGGCGGACTACACCGAACTTACTGGGCGGTTCATCGACGTCGAGATGCGCATCGAATACGAGGGCGTCACGGTCGAGACAAGCATGGCGATGGAGGACGGCTACCCGCTGATGCAGGTCGACGCAGTGCAGGAGTGAATGGCCGGACGGGAGCCTGAATCACTGTCACAGGCCCGAAAATTTTACCAGAGCGGGCTGTGAGGCTTCCGATATGGCCCTCCACGCAGTCGACGATATCGACGACGCAATCGACGCGACGAAGTCGTTCCTGTTCCCGTTCGAGAAGGGAACGTGGCTCCGAATGGCGTTCGTCGTGTTCTTCATCGGTGGCGGTGGTGTCGGACTGAACAACGTCCAGTCGTTCAGCAACTTCGGCGATTTCGGCGGGAACGGCGGACCCGGCGGTCCCAGCGGCCCGGGAAGCGAGTTTCAGCTGGCCGCGCCGCTTGAAACTGTGATGTCCGTGCCCGGGAACCTCGCCTTGCAAGTCTCCGAGCCCGGCGTCCCGTCCGGCGCACCGGACGAACTACTCGCCGGGGCTGGGCTCCTTGTGCTCGCCGTCATCGGCCTGTTCATCCTGCTGGCATTCGCGTACGGCATCCTGAGTAACTTCATGGAGTTCGTGTTGACCCAGGCGCTCATCGACCGCGAGATACACGTCCGCCGGTACTTCAGCGAGCACGTCGGGAACGGAATACGGCTGTTCCTGTTTCGGCTTGTCCTCGGGGTTATCTGGCTCGGCATCGCGCTCGTGATCGGCGCGGCCGTGTTCTTCCTGGCGCTCGGTGGCGAAGCCGCAAACGTCGGTACGTCGAGCGCCCTCGCGCTATCGGGACTGTTCATCGCCGTTTTCGCGGTGCTCGCGATAAGCTACGGTATCGTCTTTGGCTTCACCACGGTGTTTGTCGTCCCGCTGATGACGGCGGACGATGACGGCGTCCTCTCCGGGTGGTCGCGGCTCTGGGGGTCGATGAAAGGCCACCCCAAGCAGTACCTCGCCTACCTGTTTTTCTCCATCGTCCTCCAGATCGGTGTCGGTATCGTCGGCGCGATTCTCGGCATCATCGCATTTATCGTCGTTCTGATCCCGTTCGGGCTCGTTGCGTTTGCGCTGTATCTCGCGCTCCAGAATTCCGTCGGCGTGGTCCTGGCCGGGGTTGTCGGGCTGCTGGGGCTGCTGGTCCTGCTCGTTATCGGTGCGCTCATACAGGTCCCGCTGACGACGTTCCTGCGGTACTACGCGATGCTCGTGCTGGGTGACATCGACGCAGACATGGACCCGATTCCCGAGGTGCGCTCGGACATCCGGGCCGAGTAGCCACAACGGCTTTTCGGTTTCAGGAATTGCCGACCGGTCACGTCCTGCGTTTTCACTTTCACTTTCAGGCGGGCTTTTAATCCCTCACCGCCCCAACGTCTCCGTATGAGTCAGTCAAGTCTGGACGACGACGAACTGTTCGGAGAGGCGGCCAATGAAATGCGCACGGACGTCGAGGAGTCGCTCGCGGAGGCTCGCGACGCGCTCCCCGAGGCCGATTCGGTCTGGGACGTGGAGGCCGACAACACGCTCGGCGTTCTGAACTCGCTCAAAACGGCACTCGACGTGGGCGACGCCGAGGACCACCTCCGCGACGCAAAGAAGTGGTACACGATGGGCGAACGCGCGGACGCCTTCGAGGACGCCGACGACCTCGCCGAGGAAATCGAAACCATCGCCGACCTCATCGACGACGTCGACGACGCCCGCGAGCAGATCGGTGACCTCACCGCGACGATCCCACAGCTCCGAAGCACGCTCGAAGAGTTCGAGGGTGAAGACGGGGCGGACGCGGAGGCGGACGGCGACGCCGATGCGGAAGCCGAAGCCTGAGCGCAAGCTAGCCACGTTCCGGCGAATGCTCACCGCGTTCTCCGCCGGTCACCAGCGCATCGCTCGCGTCGTCCAGCGACTTTTGTCCCGCAAGTCCCGGTTTCGGTGAAATTGACTGCAGAAACAGGTCCGGCCGGTGCCTGGCAACCGGTGTGACATTCTATCCAAAGCCGTATTTACGGCCGGTCGAGCGCTTAAGTGTTCGTGGAGCAACAGTTCCGGCCACGCGATATGGACGACAGACTCACACGCCGAACGTTCGTCTGTGGCGTCTCGACTGCTGTAGCGACCGGTCTCGCGGGCTGTAGCGAGGACCAGTCGGGCGGCGGCGCGGTGACACCGACCCGGACAGACGGAACCGATAGCATGGCAACGGAGCCAGCGAACGGCGGGGACACCGACACCACAGAAGCGGAGACCGGGGCGTATCGGAACGGCGTCGGACAGAACGCCAGCGTCTCCGTTGCGGTCCCAAACGATACTGCGGCCCTTACCAGTCCGTCCGTACAGTGGCGGGCAACCGCCGACGGCGTTACCATCGAAGAAGCCGGGGAAGTGACCAGCGGGGCCGGGCACTACCACATCATCGTTGACGCCGACCCTGTAACGCCGGGCGAGACAATTCCGACGGACGACGCCCACATCCACTACGGGACCGGGCAGAAAGACGGCGTGCTGGAACTAGACCCCGGCGAGCACACGCTCCACCTCCAACTGGGGGACGGCGCACACACGGCGATGGCACTGACCGACAGCGTCGACGTGACCGTCAGCGACGAGGCCAGCCTCAGTGTCGAGACGAGCGTCGACGGGAGCGTCGTTGACTGGGAGGCCAGTGTCGAGAACTACACCATCGGACCCACCAGCGACGGTATCACGTCGAATACGGGCCATCTGCACGCGATCGTCAACACCGATCCGGTGCCGACCGGCGAGGTCATCCCAAACGATGCGCGACACGTCCACTACGGCGATGGCTCGACGAGCGGGAGCCTCGACCTCGCCGAGCAACTGGGCGATGCATACGAGGCCGGCGAGCACACAGTTCACTTCCAGATCGCGTCCGCAACACACCGTGCGACGACGCTCACCGCGTCGGAGACAGTGACGACGGAGTAGCTCGCAATCTCAGACAGGTCTTCGGCCTCAGACGATAGAGTCCGGGCGCGTCGAGAAGTAGTTGAACACCGCGCCGAGACCGATGCCGTAGACGACGTGAGCGATGAGCGTCAGCACCGCGTACAGCACCAGCGTGAGTCCGGACTGGTCGGTGTAGAAAGCGAGCACGAACCCGGTCCACATCGCGCCGCCGAAGAACGCGCCGCTGACGGGATCGGACTGGCCCGGGAGGTACGCTTTCAGCGAAGCGAACAGCAGCGGCCACGGGAACATCCCGCCGCCGAGGAAGATGAAGAAGCCGAACAGTACCTCCGGGACGTAGCCGGTCAGGCCCACGAGCTCGGTGAGGATTGCGAAGTCGTCGAGACTGAACGCGCCCAGTGACTGGGCGATGAGGAAGACGACGGACATCATCGCGGTCCCGACCAGCCCGCCGGCAGCACCGACGACACCGTCGGCGAGAATCCCGGCGAGGCTATCGAACTCCTCGACCTCTGTGAGGCCGTCGTCGTTGATAGGCGGGTCCTCGACGCCGGGTGACGTGTCTTCCATGGTGTGTTGTAACATGGCAGTAGATAAAAAAGTTCCCGCACACGTTAGGCCAGCGAAGGACATATGTCAGAAATCTGTCCGCAATACCTATTACAAGGTGGGAAGAATCATGAAGAAATGGCGGTATCCTTGATAACATACGCCACGGTTGTGTTCCCCTTGCACGGTGGCGACGTCAGGGCACCCAGTGCGGTGTTCGACCAGATCTTCGAGGTGTTCCTGCTGCTGGGAACGGCCGTCGGGGTGGTCGTCGTGGCGTACACGATGTACCACGCGCTCAAGTACCGCGACGACGGGGGCGGAACGGACCCGTACGCCGACAAGGTCGAACGGCCCGAAATGGGGGAGATGCCGACCGGCGGCGCGGGTGGCCGGAAGGTGTTCTACTCGTTCAGCATCAGCGCCATCATCGTCGTCTCGCTCATCGCCTGGACGTACTCGCAACTGCTGTACATCGAGCAGGGGCCCGATCTGGCTCAAGAGGAGGCGCTGGAAATTGACGTGGAGGGATACCGGTTCGGCTGGGACTTCGTGTACCCGAACGGGCACACGACCAACACGCTCTACGTGCCACAGGACCGGGTGGTCAGGTTACAGGTGACCTCGACGGACGTGTTCCACAACTTCGGGATACCGGAGTTGCGAGTCAAGACCGACGCCGTTCCGGGCCAGTACACGTCGGCCTGGTTCACGGCCAACGAGACGGGGACCTACGCCGCCAAGTGCTACGAGCTGTGTGGCAGCGGCCACTCGCTGATGACGACGGATGTGGTTGTGATGCCACAGGACGAGTACGAGGAGTGGTACGCGGAGACGAACGGGACGGCGGCGAGCGGCAACGAGACGGACCAGCGAATCGCGACTGAGGCGACCGCCCTCGGAGGTGCGCCCGCATGAGCCACGACCACGAACACGGATTGCCGCCCAAGTCGTCGGTCAGCCGGTGGTTCCTCACGACCAACCACAAGGACATCGGCGTGCTGTATCTCATCACCGCGCTGTTTTTCCTGATTTTCGGCGGCGTCCTCGCCCTGCTGTTCCGCCTCGAACTGATTTCCTCAGGCGCTGACTTGCTGGGGTCAATGGGGTACAACCAGGCAGTGTCGACCCACGGCCTCCTGATGGTGTTCTGGTTCATTTCGCCGTTTGCCTTCGGCTTTGCGAACTACCTCGTCCCGCTACAGATCGGCGCGGACGACCTCGCCTTCCCGCGGTTGAACGCGCTGTCGTACTGGCTGTACCTGTTCTCTGGCATCCTGATGGGCGTCTCCTTCTTCCAGGGGACCACCTTCGCGGGCGGGTGGACGATGTACGCCCCGCTGAACACGCCGGCGTACATCCCCGGCGAGGGACTGGGGGCGACCTCGGTCGTGCTGGCACTCATCATGTTCACCGCCGCGGTGACGCTGGGGTCGGTGAACTTCCTGACGACGATGTACCGGATGCGCGCCGAGGGGCTCCGGATGCGGGACATCCCCATCTTCTCGCTGTCGATCAACCTCACTGTCTGGATGATGCTGTTCGCCTTCGCGGCGCTGCTGGCGGCGCTGATGATACTCGCCTCCGACCACGTCCTCGGAACGACCTACTTCCAGTACTCTATCGACGGGACGACGATGGCGACCGACGCGGACAACCCGGGTGCGTCGCTGCTGTGGGCGCACCTGTTCTGGTTCTTCGGCCATCCGGAGGTGTACATCGTCTTCTTCCCGGCGCTGGGCGTGATGGCCGAGTGCTTCCAGACCTTTACCGGGCGGCGGCTGGTCGGCCGCAAGTGGTTCATCATCTCGATGGTGCTGGTGGCGCTCCAGAGCTTCGTCGTCTGGATGCACCACATGTTCCTGACCGGCATCAACCTCCCAATCAAGACCATCTTCATGGCGACGACCATCGGCATCTCGCTACCCTTCGACCTGATGGTGTTCTCGCTCATCTACACGATGGCGAAAGGTCGGGTCCGGTTCACGACGCCGTTCCTGTTCTCGCTGGGCGCGCTCATCCTGTTCATTATCGGCGGCATCACCGGCGTCTTCCTCGGCGCAATCGTGCTGGACTACCAGTTCCGCGGGACGTACTGGGTCGTCGCGCATTTCCACTACGTGATGGTCGCGGGCGCGACGGCGCTGTTCGGCGGCCTCTACTACTGGTATCCCAAGATAACGGGGAAGATGTACAACGAGACGCTAGGGAAGATACAGTTCGGCGTCTACTTCCTCGGGTTCAATCTGCTGTACTTCCCGATGTTCATCGCCTGGGAGACGCCGCGGCGAGTGTTCGTCTACCCCGATGGCCTGCAGATCTGGCACACGATGGCCACTGTCGGCGGGTTCATTCTCGGCGCGAGCTTCCTCCTCATGTTCTACAACCTCTTTGTGAGCCTCTGGCGCGGGGAGGATGTCGGGCCGAACCCCTGGGAGTACGCCACCTCCGCCGAGTGGGCCGCCGCCTCGCCGCCGCCGCTCGAAAACTTCCCCGGTGTACCGAGCTACGCCACCGGGAAACTGGAGTTCCTCGACGAGGAGACGGTCGCCGAGCGGACCGAAAGCATGCCCGGAGCCGCGGCCCACGGCCACGCGGCGACCGACGGCGGGACCGCGACGGACGGCGGCGCGGTGACAGCGAGGGCCGCGGCGACGGCCACTTCGGTGGAGCCGGCCCACGAGGTCGGCGGCGAGGAACACGCCAGCCACGCCAGCTTCTGGCCGTTCCTCGTCAGCCTCGGCGGGTTCATCGCCTTTCTCGGGCTCTCGGGCGTGCGGACGGGGAGCGTGTTCTACCTGTCGATGGCGGCCATCGGCGGGGTGGCGACGTTCGGGTCGCTCGTCGGGATGACCCGCGAGCCGTTCCACGCGCCGGAGATGGCCATCGCCGAGCGGTGGCCTTTCGAGCGCGTCGAGAAGATGAAACTCGGGATGTGGACGTTCCTCGCCAGCGACATCGTCCTGTTCGGGGCCTTCATCGGCTCCTACGCCTTCGTCCGGGTCGCGTACGGCTGGACGGCCTGGCACCACGACCTCATCCCGGCCGAACATGTGACGATGCCCGGCCTCATCAACACGTATCTGTTGCTCACGTCGAGTTTCCTCGTCGTGCTGGCAATGGTCGCCGCCGAGCGCGAGAGCAAGCGCGGGACCGTCGCCGCGCTCGTCGGGACGTTCGCGCTCGGGGTCGGCTTCCTCATCAACAAGGGCCTTGAGTGGCAGCACCTGTTCCACATCAGCACAGAGGCGTTCCCGAACGGCTGGAACCTCTCGACGAACATCGCGTCGTCGACGTTCTACCTGACGACGGGGCTCCACGGCGCTCACGTCACCATCGGGCTCGTCATCTGTGCGTACATGACCGTCAGGGCCTGGAACGGGGCCTACCAGGGCGACGACAGGGCCATCGAGTACTTCGGCCTGTACTGGCACTTCGTCGACATCGTCTGGCTGTTCCTGTTCCCGCTGTTTTACATCCTCTAGAACAATGGACTGGAAAGGCTACACCGTGATATACGTCGTGTTGTTCGTGTTCGCGACCGCACAGGCCGTCGTCGAGTTCGCCGGCCTCGTCGACAGCGCCTACTGGGCCGCCTTCGCGCTCATCATGGTGCTGTCGGTTATCAAGGCCGTCGGCGTCGCCGCGTACTACCAGCACCTCCGCTGGGAACCCCGCGCCGTCACGTACCTCGTGCTGGGCGGGACTGTTGCTGCGCTCGCGCTGACCGGGGCCGCCGCGTACTCGATACTGTGAGGGTCTCAGGCTCCGACAAGCTGGAAACCGACCGCGATGAGAAAGAGAACGCCCGCGACAGTCGCGGACTCGGCGACCGCTAGCGAGCGGGGATGTCCCCGTCGCGTCGCCGAGAGATACACCCCAAACAGCAGGTAGCCACAGAGACCCGCCCCGCCGACGACAGCGACCGCCAGCCCGGCTATCGACTGGGTCTCGACGGGGCCGGAGATGGACGCGACGACACCGATGAGGAGCCCGACGACCAGCACCGCGAACGCGGCGACCCAGACCATCGGCTCGTCAGCGTACGTCTCGAACCGACTCTCAAGGTCGCCCGCCTGGGACCGGCCGCTCGTCGACGCCCCCGGACTGTACTGATACCAGCCGCGCCCGCGGACCATCCATGCGACCACCGCCATCACCAACACGCCCATTAGTGCCGTGCTAGCGAGGTACGTGGTTGACATGTGATAGCATTACAACACAATGCGTAATAATCGTTTGTGCCCGGCCGACGAGAAACCGGTGTTCTCGTCGCTGTTGTCGTCGGCAACCGCTGCTAACGGACAGATGTTGCTATTTGGCCAGCGGACGGTGTCTATCCTTTCACAGAAAGTCTATGCGTGTCTAAGAACAACTTGAATCTGTGCAATTCGCCCCGTTCGCCGGTGAACAGCCGTTTATGGGTGCTGCTTTCGCGCTTTCGGTCGCCATCATCCTTGGAAATCTGATCGCACTGGGCTACTGGGCCCGTGCGGAGGCCAGCGCACGTAACGGCTCAACTCTCTGGACGTTCCTGTTTCTGTATACGGGTTTTGGCCTGGTCTACTATGTCTGGGTCCGCTACGTCCGAAACGACTGGGAGCCGCGCACGGAGCCAGCCGACCGGCGTGAACGGGTGGTCACTGCCTACTCGCTGGCCGTCCTTCTGGCGTTCGTGGTCGGCGCGTTCGTCACACCGCCAGACCCGATGATGCAAGTTCTGGCTCTCCCGCCGCTGTTTGTGGTCTCGTTCGTCGTTTCGTATCTGTTTGTCACGCGAGGGTCGGTCGGCGATAGCGGCGGAACTGCTGCCTAAGCTGTGAGAGTGTGCTGTAGCCCATCGTATGGCCCAGCTGGCACTGTCAAGCTAAAGTGACAGGATAGAGGTTGAGTCTGGGAGGATACACCCTTCAGCGACCGGCTGTTTCAGCCCATTTTAGGTCTGGAGAAGCGGCTGTTAACAGAGCCAAACGGCTCAGACATGGCGTCCTCACCGCTTCAATCGTCGGCAACTGCTGATAACTGACGGTTCGAACATTGCGTTCTCACCGTTTCAGTCATCAGCATCCGTCCGCGCCCGTCGCTGAATCGCCCGCTCGACGAACTCCTCGGGGAGTTCGTCGATTTCGCCGGCCTGGACCGCCCAGAGGTTAGCATAGAGGCCGTCAGCTGCGAGCAGGTCGTCGTGGGTCCCCCGTTCGACGATACGGCCGTCCTCGACGACGAGAATCGTGTCGGCGTCTTTCACCGTCGAGAGACGGTGGGCGATGGCGAACGTGGTCCGGTCGGCGGTCAGGTCGTCAAGCGACCGCTGGATGAGCATCTCCGTCTCCGTGTCCACGTCGCTGGTCGCCTCGTCGAGGATGAGAATTTCGGGATCTTTCAGAATCGCCCGGGCGATAGCGATGCGCTGGCGCTGGCCGCCCGAGAGCTTGACGCCGCGCTCGCCGACCATCGTGTCGTAGCCGTCCGGGAGATTGCGGACGAACTGGTCGGCTTCGGCGGCTTTCGCGGCGGCGACGATTTCCTCGTCGGTGGCGTCGAACGTCCCGTAGGCGATGTTTTCGCGGACGGTGCCGTAGAACAGGAACGTCTCCTGACTGACGTAGCCGATGGCGCGACGGATGCTCTGAATCTGGACGTCCTGAACGTTCTGGTCGTCGATGCGGACCGTGCCGGAATCCACGTCGTACATCCGGAGCAGGAGCTTCAGGACGGTGGATTTCCCCGCACCGGTCGGGCCGACGAGGGCGACCGTCTCGCCGCCGTCAGCCTCGAAAGAGATGTCCGAGAGCACCGACTCGTCGTCGCTGTCGTAGCTGAAGGACACGTCGTCGTACTCGACCCGTCCCTCGGTCACGTCGAGCGGCGGCGCGTCCGCGGCCTCTTCCAGGCGGCCGGGGGTGTCCATCAGCCCGAACACGCGCTCGGCGGAGGCGTAGGCCCGCTGGTACATGTTGATAATCTGTCCGAATTGGGCCATCGGCCAGACGAAGCGCTGGGTGTAGATGATGAACGCGACGAACTGCCCGCGGGAGAGACTCGCCGTGAGCGGCCCCGGAGCCTGACCGGTCACCATCAGCCCGCCGACGATGAAGGTGACGACGAAGCCGATGCCAGAGACCAGCCGGAGGCCAGGGAAGAACGTGATTCGCGTCTCGATGGCGTCCCAGTTGGCGTCCAGATAGTCTTCGGAGGTGTCCTCGACCCGGTCGGCCTCGTAGGGCTCGGTGTTGGCGGTCTTGATTATCTGGATGCCGCTGAGGTTGTTTTCCAGTCTGGAGTTGAGCTTGCCGACCGTCGACCGCACCTCGGCGTATTTCGGCTGGATGACGTCGATGAATCGCTTCGTGAACACGGCGATAATCGGGACCGGCAACAGCGCGACCAGCGCTAGCTGCCAGTTCATGTAGAACAAGTACGTGGCGATGCCGACGACCATGATTATCATCCGGGAAGCGGAGTTGAGGCCGTCGTTGAGGAACTTCTCCAGCCGGTTCACGTCGTTCGACAACACCGACATCATCTCGCCGGTCTGCTTGTCGGCAAAGAAGTCCATGTTCAGCCGCTGCATCGTCTCGTAAGTGTCCGTCCGGACGGCGTGCTGGACGTGCTGGGCGAACTTGTTCCAGCCCCAGTTCCGACTCCAGTGGAAGACGGCCCCGATACCGAACGACGCGGCGATGATGCCGGCCGTGAGCCATAGCTGTGGGCCTTGCCCGCTGGGAATCCATGCATCGGGAACCAGAAAGAGCCCGTATTCGACCTCCTGCAGAAAGATAGCGTCGATAGCCAGCGCCAAAAGAATCGGCGGCAGCAGGTCCAACATCCGAGCCACGATAGAACTGCAGAGGCCGACGACGAACGCTCCCCACTGTCCTCGGCCGTAGCCGGTGAACAGTCGAAGCATCGGCTGGTCGACGCGTTCCCTGGCGTCTTCGAACACGTCGTCGTCCGAACCCGCGTCGAAATCCATTGTCGAATCCAAGGGTTGAGCCCGCAAAAGGCCGTCGGGCTACGTGGCTTCGGGCGGCAGGTCGACCCGGTCGCCGACCGCAACGCCGGTCCGGTTTGTCCACCCGCGGTTCACTTCGAGGACGTACTTGCCCCGCCCCGCGTAGCCTGTCAGGCCGTTCTCGGAGGTCCCCTCCGGCGGGAGCGCCGCGTGGTGGATGGTCGTGATAGTGCCGTTGGCGTCGATGAAGATGATGTCAAGCGGGAACGACATGTTCCGCATGACGTAGGTGTGCTGGCCCGCCTCGTCGTGGACGAACAGCATTCCTTCGTTGGGCCCAAGCGACTCGGTCTTGCTCAATCCGACGTACCGCTGGTCGAACGTCTGTGCGATGCGAACCTCGACCGTGCCCAGCGGTTCCCCAGCCTCTTGTTCACGGGCCGCGATGGTCGTCTCCGGCATCGAAGTATCCGTCGAAGGCTGTGTCGCGGTCGGTGTCGCCGCGTCCGAGGCTTCCCGAACCGTCACTGTGCCCTCCTCGTACTCGCCGGTCCCGAGTACCTCGATCCAGAGGCCAGTCTGGAGAACGACGGCAGCCGCGACGAGGAGGCCGACAAGTCCGAGAACAATCACAGCGGGGCGCTGCATACCCCGTGTGAGGGGCAGGCCGTGGGTAATACTGTCGGTGCCCACTGTCGACCGAGAGAGAAAGCGTTATTCCTGCCGATGGAAAACGGTGGCATACGGGTCCGTGGTCTAGTTGGTTATGACGTGGCCTTTACAAGGCCGAGGCCGGTGGTTCGAATCCGCCCGGACCCATCCTGCGACGAACGGACGTGAGGAGCGGATGGTTCCTGTGGATTCGATTCCTGCCAGTCGCGCGCAACGCAGTGAGCACGTCTGGCTTCGGTTCGAATCCGCCCGGACCCACTGAACTTCTCGCGGCGCTCACCTCCGAGCGCCGCATGTGTGATTCGGCCGGGCGGTTCGAATCAGGGAACGAAGCAGCGCGGAGTGACCGTGGTTCGAATCCGCCGGGAGAGCACTGCTCTCCCGGGCCCTCGTTCGATTCGCTCACGAGGACGCCCGGACCCATCCTGCGACGAACGGACGTGAGGAGCGGATGGTCCCTGTGGATTCGATTCCTGCGAGTCGCGCACGATATCATGACCCAGGTACCAGAGCGTCTATCTCGATTGATAGTCGCCCGTAATCCATATATCCGGAGTGGTGGTAGTGCGTGGCATGATAGATGGCTCGACGTGTCCGGCCTGCAGCGGGCACGTCTCGACGACCAACGGCACTGAGTACGAATGCGACGACTGTGGTGAGACGTTCGACAGCGCGGACCTGTTCCTCCCGTAATCGGCGGTCGAACCGCCCGGCCGACCCCACAGAACCTGCGCCCGCTTTCGAAATGCTTTTTTCTACCCTCGTCATCGCTTGGAGTGCACGCCGCCTTAGCTCAGACTGGGAGAGCACTCGACTGAAGATCGAGCTGTCCCCGGTTCAAATCCGGGAGGCGGCACTTCTGTGGTTCTGACCGGTGAGCGGAGCGAACCGTCAGAATCCAGTGTGCGAACCGAGCGGATTTGAACGAGACGAGTCACAGCCCGCGCAGCGAAGCGAGCAGGAATGTCTCGGCGTAGTTCACAATTCGGGAGGCGGCATCCCGATTCTACGCGGTTTCCATTCGCGTAACTTTTATACTCGACTGAAGATCGAGCTGTCCCCGTCCCTGCGAGCGGGGAGCCGAGAGTTGCGTTACGACAGGCTGCCTGTAATCAAACACCGAGAGTACTAGATAGCGACTGAAGCGAGGGGTTACCCGTTGCCGACCTTCTCCGTGACGCGGAACCCTTCGGGTGGGTCGAGGATGCCGGCGACAGTACCCATCGAGTGGACGACAGTGATAAGCGGGGCAAGTGGGGCAGCCAGCAGCCACTCGGTTTTGTCCGGGCCGTAGTACTGAACGCCGCGAAGATACCAGAAGAACGTCAGCAGCCCAAGCGTAACCGAGGCAAGCGTAAACAGGCCACTAGAGCCAACGCCGACGCCGAGAACCGACAGCGGGACGACGATGAGCGTGACAATCGGTGAGAGCGCCCATGCGTAGTTCCGGACACGAGTGAGTAGCTGGTAGCCCAGAGGAAGGGCCGTCGACGCTTCGAGGTTGCCGGCGGCCCAGCGGCGGCGTTGCTGAGTGATTTCGGTCAGCGACGGCGGAGCTTCGTTGCGGCAGGTGGCCGTCGCGAGCTCGAACGAGAAGTCCTCCAGTCGCTGGGCGGCCGCCCAGACGAACGCGGTGTCCTCGACGATAGTTTCGCGGTTCCAGGTCACTTCGTCCTCGACGGACTGCCTCACGGCGATGCCCCCGCCCCATGCGAACAGCGGGATAGAGAGGCGGGCGAAGGCGCGCTGTTCGACCTGGACGCCCATCCGGTAGACGTCGGCAAGATAGGACAGCACCGAACCAGTGCGGTGGGGCTCCTCGCGGAGTTGGACGATATCCGCGTCGGGCAGCCCCTCGAAGGACGCGACGTGGCTGTCTTCGTCGAGATACAGCACGAACTCCCGGTCGTGGTCGAGCGTGCGACGGGCCCACTCGATGGCGCGGCCCTTGCGGACTGCCGCGCAGTCGAACGCGTCAGGAACGGTGTGGACGGTTGCGCCGTCGACGTCGAGATCAGTCTCGGCGATGACGCGGACGTCGTCGAAGGTCGCAGGCAGTGAGTCCACGGTCGCCTGTACGACATCTGCGGCGTCGACGGTGAGGATGCGGACCTGGATGTCGTCGCCGCCGTGGACGGAATCCGGCGGTTCATAGCCAGCACCGATGACGTAGGTGAGCACGAGCCAGATGAGCGCGGACGTGGCGAACAGGACCGTCGTTCCCCAAAGGAGGAGTTCGAACACGCTGTGCCAGTCGACGAGGCCGAGTGTCAGCGATGGCGTGAGGACGGCCACGGCCGTGAGGAGCAGGACCGCCCCGACTCCGGAGAGCGTGATGCGTTCGACTTTCATTGTGGTTCCATCCAGTGCCCCACGCCACTTCATGCAGGAACACCGTCAGCCCGTCTTACCGTCGTTTTTGGCCGAATTAAGCTGATTTACACGGGATTGAGGTCGGTTTGAATTGCGGCCGACCGCCGGAACAGGTAATTCCGTGGCGACAAGTAGCATGGGTATGACAGAGGAGCCAGCACACGAGCAGATGGAGCGCCATGCGACCCTGACAGACGAACTCGCGGCCCTCAGTGTGGAGCGGGACGCCGTCGCGGCGGCAGTACAGGACCGGCTTGCCGACGCGGTTTCGGAGGCGATAGCAGAAGCGGGCGCGAACGTCGGGAATATCGAGCAGTCCAAAGACGGTAAGCGGTTCCGGTTCGAGGCGCGACTCGACCGGGCGGCGCTGGTGGCGGCGGTGACGGAAGCGCTGCCGGACGGATTCGTCGTCTCCCACGTCAACGAGGACGGGACGCTGAGCGTGGACTGGACCGGCGACAGCACCACGCCGTCGAAGCGGGAACATGGGGCCATCCTGAAGGCAATTATCGCAGAGGAAACAGAGACGGACAGCGACGGCTTCATTGAGTCTGTACCCAGCCGAGACCGCGTTCTGGCGCGGGCAGTGGAACTGGGCGTCGACGAGGGTGACGCGGCAGACCGCCTCAGTCGGCTGGCGACGCTGGATGTTGTCGATATCACCGACGAGGGGGTCTACCCCGACGAGAACTTCTCGCGGTACTAGCGCTTGGAACCGCCCGACAGCGGGCGTCGGTACGCAGGTAGACCGAGTGGCGCAACCGACGTTTATTACTTAGCCCGGCCAGAAATGTCACACAGAATGGCAGTACTATCGACAGAAGACGAGGGGAAGTTCCTCATGGACGCACAGGGAGAGCAGATCGGCATCGTGACCGAGGTCGACCCGAAGGGACAGGTCGCGTACGTCGAACCGGATCCGGACCTCACCGAGGCCTGGGTGCAGGGGCTCGGGTTCGGTGACGCCGACGAGGACGATATCGAGGTCGCCGCCGACGCCATCGGAACGATCACTGACAGCGAACTGCGCGTGACTGTCGACCTGTAGTCACGCTCCGGATTCGGGACGCTCGCCCACCACGAGCGTCCACCACTTGACGAACTGCGTCCGTTCGTAGAGGTTGAGCAGCCGCGCCGACGCGTCCGACTCGGAGATGCTCGCGAGCATCAACGGCGATCCGAGCGTCCGTTTCTCGGCGACTTCGAACGATTCGGATACGAGGTCGGTGACGGCGGTCTCCGAGAGGTGGCCGTAGATGTCGGTGTCTTCCTCCAGCAGCCCCAGCCGGAACGCGACACCCTTGGTGAGTCGCCGGTACAGCCCCGGCGTCCCTTCGAGCAGAGCGATACGGCCCGCAGGGCGGAGGACGCGGGCGGATTCGCGAATGATTTCCGGACGGTCCGCGGGCGGGACGTGGTGGAGGAACCGGCGGCCGATGAGAGCGTCGAAGGAATCGTCTGCGAACGGGAGCGCTCGGGCGTCACCAGCCAGCGCTGGCTTGCGGACGGTTTCAACGTTCGACGGCCAGCCTTCCAGTCCGACATCGGCGCGGGGATGCATATGCTGGCCGAACGCGAGTTCGAGCGTCCGGCCGGGCGGGAGCTGTTCGGCTAGTAGCTCGTCGTGTCGCTCGTAGATTCGGTGCAACAGCGGGTGTTTCCGGACGTTCCGCGGCCGCTCGACGATTGCGCCGTCCTGAACGTCCCAGGTCGCGTCGGACATATTACGGCCTCACAGCACGGAGACCCCGGCGGTCGCACGAAACTATAGAGGCGATAAGAGAGCAGCAGTAGCTGACTAATACCGGGATAGCAGGTTGTTAAGGGCGTTCTCACTGGGACAGTCGTGTAACGTCGGCAGACAACAACCGAAAAGCGAGTCTATTTGATTTCGATCCGGTTCGAGTCGTCGGCGTCGTCCGCGCGCGGCAGCGTTATTTCGAGAACGCCGTTGTGGTAGGTGGCGGTGATGTCGTCGTCCACGACCGGTTCGGGAACAGTGACCCGTTCGGCGACCCGTCGGCTGTGGCGGCGAGCGCCGTCGTTGGTCTCTTCAGCGACCGTGCTCTCGCCCTGGATGCTGAGGACGCCGTCCTCGAAGCGGACGACGAGGTCGTCGCGCTCGAAGCCCGGGAGGTCGACCATCACGGCGTATCCGTCGTCGGTCTCGTCGACGTGGAGGTTCGTGTCGATACCGGGCCGGCGGTGGCCGCTCCGGCGTACGTCCGTGGACGGTCGGTCGGTACGGCGTTCCGGACTGTCGTCCATCCGGTGTCTCGAACCGTCACCCATCCGGCGGCCCAAACTGTCGTCTGTCCAGCGACTCTGGCTGTCGTCCATCATCGACCGTCGCGTCTGTGCGAAGAGTCGGAGCATCGTCTCGAACGGATCGTTGCTGTGTGTCATAATCACCTTATATAGGCTAGTACTGATATTAACAGTTGCGTAACATGTGCTATCACAGGGAGACAGAAGCGCGTGCCCCGGGCAGACGCTCGACCGGGTCAAAAGTGCCTCATGGGCTACCGTAGCGGAACTGTTTTGGCAGGCGTACAGCTAGAACAGCCAGAGCAAACCGCCGAGTACCCGGTCCGTCGGTGGCCGGGCGACTGGAAACGAGACACACCATGGCAACCGATTCCGGCACCCGGATAGATCCTTCGGCTGACGAGGTATCGAACTACGACTACCAGAACGACACCGTCGCTCGGTCGGGCCTCGTCGACGACCTGCGAGCGCGCATTGACGGCGAGGTGCGGTTCGACGAGTACTCGCGACAGTTGTACGCGACCGACGCCAGCCTCTACGAGGTGCTGCCTATCGGCGTCGTCTATCCGCGGTCGACCGATGACGTAGCCGCGGTCATGTCCTACTGTGCCCAGCGAGAGATTCCGGTCCTGCCCCGCGGCGGCGGGACGAGCCTCGCCGGCCAGACGGTCAACGAGGCCGTCGTACTGGATTTCTCGGGGTACATGAACGAACTCGTCGAGACTCGGCCGGACGACCGGCGGGCGCGAGCGCAGCCGGGCATCAAGCTCGGCGACCTGAACGGGGAACTGGCCGACCACGGGCTGAAGTTCGCGCCGGACCCCGCGTGGGGCGACAAGAGCGTTCTCGGCGGCGCTATCGGTAACAACTCCACCGGCGCACACTCCCTGCAGTACGGCAAGACCGACGCCTACATCGAAGAGTGCGAGGTCGTCCTCGCAGACGGCACCGTCACCACGTTCGGCGAGGTCACCCGCGAGGAACTGCGCGACCGAGCGGACCCCGACGGTGACCTCGAAGCCCGGATTTACGCCGAAATCGAGCGGATACTCGCCGAGGAAGGCAAAGAAATTACGAGCCACTACCCGGACCTGAAGCGCAACGTCTCGGGGTACAACCTCGACTGGGTCCTCGGAGATGCACAGGACGGGACTGTCAACGTCGCGTCGCTGCTGGCGGGCAGCGAGGGGACGCTTGCCATCGTCACCGAGGCCGAGGTGTCCCTGGAGCCGATTCCCGAGACCAAGTCGATGGCCCTGCTCGCCTACGAGGGGCTCATCGAGGCCATGGAAGACGTTTCGGACATCCTCGAACACGACCCGGCGGCCGTCGAGGTGCTCGACGACGTGCTCATCGACCTGGCCCGGGACACCGCCGAGTTCGAGGACGTGGTCGGCATGTTGCCCGAGGGGACTCGCACGGTCCTCATCGTGGAGTTCTACGCCGACGACGCGGAGAGCGGCCGGCGGAAGGTCGCCGACCTCCTGGCAGACCGAACGAACGGCGTCGGTTCGATCGCTGCCCCAACAGATGGCCGGACCGTCGTCGACACGCCGGTGCGGGCGTTCGACGCCATGGAGGCCCACGACGAGGCGAAACGGGAAAAATTCTGGAAGATGCGCAAGTCCGGCCTCCCGATACTGCTCTCGCGGACGACCGACGAGAAACACGGCTCGTTCATCGAGGACACCGCCATCCCGCCGGCGAATCTCCCGGAGTACGTCGCCGACTTCCAGGAGATTCTCGAAGAACACGACACCTTCGCCTCCTTCTACGCCCACGCCGGCCCCGGTGTGCTCCACATCCGCCCGCTCATCAACACAAAGACAGTCGAGGGCGTCGAGACCATGGAGTCCATCGCCGACGCAGTGACCGACCTCGTGGTGAAATACGGGGGCAGCGTCTCGGGCGAACACGGCGACGGCCGCGCCCGCACGCAGTGGAACGAGAAGCTCTACGGCGCGGACCTCTGGGAGACGTTCCAGGAACTCAAATCCGCGTTCGATCCCGACTGGCTGCTCAACCCCGGCCAGGTCGTCGGCGTCGACGCCGCCGCTGTCGAGTCCGGCGAGAAACCCGAGCGGGCACGCACGGTCGACATGACCGAGAACCTCCGATTCGACCCGGCCTATGAGTTCGACGCCGGGTTCGACCCCGCGCTGGAGTGGGACAACGACAACGGGATGCAGGGGATGGTCGAACTCTGTCACGGCTGTGGCGGCTGTCGCGGCCCGCAGGAGACCACCGGCGGCGTGATGTGCCCGACCTATCGCGCATCCGAGGAGGAGATGACGACGACCCGGGGCCGCGCGAACATGCTCCGGCAGGCCATGAGCGGCGACCTGCCGGACGATCCCACCGACGAGGAGTTCATGCACGAGGTGCTGGACCTCTGTATCGGCTGCAAAGGGTGTGCGAAGGACTGCCCGAGCGAGGTCGACATGGCGAAGCTCAAAGCCGAGGTGACCCACGCCTACCACCAGGAACACGGCTCCAGCATCCGAGACAGAATCTTCGCCAACGTTGACGCACTGGCAGGTCTGGGCAGCGCCTTTGCGCCGCTGTCAAACCTCGCGACGAAAGTTCCGGGTGCTCGAACCGTGCTGGAGAAGGCGGTCGGCATCGCACCCGACCGGACGCTGCCGACCTTCCGGCGTACGACGCTACAGGACTGGTTCGACGAGCGCGGTCCGCAAGTCCCGGCGGATGAAGCCGAGCGGCAAGCCCTGCTGTTCCCCGACACGTACACGAACTACAGCCACCCCGAGGTCGGGAAAGCCGCCGTCCGCGTGCTCGAAGCCGCGGGCGTCCACGTCGAGTTGGCCGACCAGACCGACAGCGGGCGACCGGCCCACTCGAAGGGCTTTCTGGACCAGTCTCGGGCGACTGCGCGGGACAACGTCGACGCGCTCGTGCCCGCCATCGAGGAGGGCTTGGACGTGGTGCTGGTCGAACCCTCTGATGCCGTGATGTTCCAGTCGGACTATCTGGACTTGCTCTCTGGCGAGGACGCGGAGACGCTCGCGGCGAACGCCTACGGCGTCTGTGAGTACCTCGACACCTTCCGGCTGGACGAGGGGGCCGACTGGGACGCTGGGCGCGAGACGCTGACCTACCACGGCCACTGCCACCAGAAGGCGACGAAGAAGGACCACCACGCCGTCGGCGTGCTCCGGCGGGCCGGCTACGACGTGGACCCGCTGGATTCTGGCTGTTGTGGCATGGCCGGCTCCTTCGGCTACGAGACCGAGCACTTCTCGATGAGCAAAGCTATCGGCTCGATACTGTTCGACCAGATAGGCGACAGCCGCGGTGACACCGTGGTCGCGCCCGGCGCGTCCTGTCGCACGCAACTGGACGACTGGGCAGAAAGTGACGGGGAGCCGCCGCATCCAGTCGAGAAGCTCGACGCAGCCCTAGCCTGACGATTCCTCGGGCTGGCGCACCGCCTGAACGATGCCGACCGTCTGGCCGACCAGCGCAAGTCCGATGCCGGCGAGCAACGCGGTTTCCGCCGGCGGGAACAGCGCGCCAGCGTACACTGCCGCACCGAGAACACTCAGCACTGCGCCGGCCGTGTACGCCCGCTGGCCTGCCGGAACGTGCTTCCCAGTGTAGTAGAGGCCGACGCCCGGAACAGCCATCCACCCCAGTAGTGTCGTCGTCAGGAACGGAACCCGGAGCGGAGAGTAGAGGAAACCGACGATGCCGCCGACGGTGAGCAGGAGTCCAACGAGCAGAATATCGCGCCAGATACGGAGGACGCCAGTTACCATCTCGTCCCACGAAAGAACGGCGAACGCAGCGATGAGGACGGCGGCGACGACGTGAAACGCCAGCACTGTCCGCTCAGTGACCGCGTCGAGATGCGCAAGTCCCACGAGCAGCCACGCGAGCGGGATGAGTACGGTCGGACCCTGTGCGCGCAAGCGAGGGAACATACCCCCCACTGTGCCCCCCACAATCAAGAAACGTCGGTCGTGCGGTACTGTGTCACGCTCGCGGGAGTTCGACAACGAAGTGCGCGCCGTCGAGGTCGGTGTCGGCGAAGTCCGTGTCGAATTCGCTGGCGGAGTCGGCGAGGTAGATGTCGCCGCCGAAGCTGGTAACGAGCGTCTCGACGAGATGGAGCCCACCGCCGTGCGTGTCGCCCGCTCGCGGGTCGAAGATGTTGTCACGCCGGTCGTCGGGAATCCCCGGGCCGTCGTCGACCACGTGAATCTCGACGACATCGCCAGTTTCGCGAATCGCGACGAACACCGACGGGTGATCGCGCTCGTCTCCAGTCGACTGGCCGGCCTCCGCTCGCGGTGCCTCGCTCTGTAGCGCTGCCCCGTCCGTCGCGGTCCCCTCGGCGGAGAGTTCGGCCGCTGGCGTCCCGTGTTCGATAGCGTTCTCTATGAGATTCCGGAGAACCGGGCGGGCGGCCTCGTTTGTGCGTGCCATCGCGCTGCCCGATGCTTGAAACTCGATAGCGATGGGATGTGTTTGCTCGATTCGCTGTATCACCGCCTCGGCGATTCCGACAACGTCAGTCGGTTCGAAGGTCGGGTCGGGACCGAGGGTCTCGACGACAGCCCCGGCGTTGTCGACCAGGCTGTCGAGTTCGGTTACCTGTTCACGAATCGCGTCCGCTGCCGTTTGAATCGTCTCCGAGTCGGCGTTGCGCCGGATGATTGTCCCCCGGCCGTCAATAACGACCAGTCCGTTCGCGATATCGTGCCGGAGCAGGTCGTTGACGAACGACAGCGTGTTCGCGGTTCGGGTCGCACGGCTGGCATCCTGACGGGCCCGGACCGCGAGCGTGCCCGCGATGAGTCCCGTGACAGCGCCAGTCTCCATCGCCAACAGGGTGACGAACACCGGTTCGGCGATCGTTCGGCCCTCCATCATACGGATAAACACGCTCAAACCGATGACCGTCCCGACTGCGAGACTGCCAGCGACGCTCCAGACGAAAACGGTCCAGATCTGCTCACCCGGTGTCGACGACGAGACGAGGCGATAGCTGCCATACACCAGCACCAGCGGCAGTAGTCCGTCAAGGCCCAGTGCAAGCACGGGGCCACCGACCTGTCCGATGCGCTGTGTCTCGATACCGAGGTGCCAGACGACGGCCACACCTGTAAAAGCGAGACCGAAGCCAGCGAGCAGCCACGGCGCAAGGCGGGCCCGGACACCGCGGTACATAGTTACGACTTGTGCTCGAATGGCTAATTCCATTCGATTAGTGAAATGATAGGACCGAGCGCGACGCCGAAGCGTCGACAGCCAGCCGGGAGATCAGCCGACGCGTGTGGTGTGCCAGTATTACACACTCTCTAATCGCCAGACTGCGGGCGGTTTTCTCTGTTTCCTACCAGAGTATCGTACCGACACTGTTATCCGTGGTGCTGGCATCTCTATGGTTGCAATGGCGAAAGGAACGGTTGATTTCTTCAACGACACTGGCGGTTACGGTTTCATCGATACTGAGGACGCGGACGAGGACGTCTTCTTCCACATGGAAGACATCGGCGGCCCGGACCTCGAGGAAGGACAGGAGCTCGAATTCGACATCGAGCAGGCGGACAAGGGTCCGCGCGCCAACAACGTCACGAGGCTCTAACGATGGCGACAGGCACTGTCGACTTCTTCAACGACACTGGTGGCTACGGCTTCATCGAGACCGACGATGCGGACGAAGACGTCTTCTTCCACATGGAAGACGTCGGCGGCCCTGACCTCGAAGAGGGGCAGGAAGTCGAGTTCGACATCGAGCAGGCGGACAAGGGTCCGCGTGCGACCAACCTCACGCGACTGTAAGACCGGTTCTGTCTGCAGTCTAGCACTATAATCACTTGTCAGCGGTCGCGGTGTACGCACGCACGGCAGTGTCGCTGGCACGCACACAACTCACGGCGAGCAACGGCACTCGGCGAGACACGCCACTACGTGAGCAGTGGCGACGCCGCCCGATAGACGATCTCCATCGGCAGCCCCGCCGCGTCCCGCGGCGGTTCGGGCGGGAGCGTGTACAGTTCTCCGTCATCCGGGACGGCTGTGTACGCGAGGACGACAGCGTCCAGCACGTCGTCGATAGCCACTGCCGTGCCACCAGTCGCTTCGGCGGCCTTCTGGACCGTCGGGGCAGCGTCGCGGTCGTAATGTGCGAGAATCCGCATCCGCTCGGCATATCCCCCGGCGGTGCGCTTCGAGTAGCTAAGCGGCTCGCCGCCGAAGGCCCGAAAACAGACCTCTGGGTGGGATTCCCGAATGGCTGCGGCAGCCTCGGGCAGTTCCTGCAAGAGTTCATCGATCCGGGCGAGGCTGTCGCTACGTGCGAACGCCTGCTCAGAGAGTTCCTGTCCGGTCTTGCGCCTGTGGACGCGGTTGGCCGTCGAGTAGCGCTGTTTCCGGGTCGCTTCTCGTACTGGCGGCGTGCGAACTGCCGCGCTCCGCTCGCCGAGCACCGACCGGGCGAGTTCGTCACACCGGCGGTCCGGATCACCGGATTCCACGAGCCCAATCGGCACTCCGACCAGAATCAGCCGAGCGCGCTCCTCGTACGCTGACCAGCATTCGCCGATACTGTCGAACACCGACGCGTGGTCGAACCCGTCGCCGGTGAGCGCCACAGCGACCCAGGACTCGTCGCTCCGGTCGACACCGACGTACAGCGGTTCAGCCATTATCGATACTCGTTCGGATAGGCGCAAAAGTGTATCCCGAGGTGTTCGTTGTCCAACCGGTCCAGCGTCCGAGCTATCGGCCGCGGCGCAGACTGTTCCGGCGGCTGTTCGTTACGACTGCCCGAACTTCGTGAGTTCCTTGAGCGGTACTAGCCGGTGTTCCATCGCTGGCTTCGTGTAGCCGGCCGACTCCTCGGAGACACCGCTTGTGAACACCAGCATCTTCTGTTGGAGGACGTGCGGTACGCCGTCGTTGTCCCGGATGATGTCGACCGAGCGCCACGCTTCGTCTTCCATGCGTCAGAGTCACACACTGCTGCTACCTGTCTCTTTCCCCGTCAGGAGTCCGGCCCAACGAATATTGTCCGGAGCCGCGCACCGCAGTCCGGACAGCACAGCGTCTGCCAGCGGTCGTTGTCGAGGTCACCGAAGGTCGCCCGGCGGACCGCCTCGTCGACGGTGACCGACCGGCCGCAGGTGTCACACTCCTCAGCCATGCGTCAAGGTTGGCGGCCACGGACAGAACCCGCTCGCCCACAGGCATTTAGCCGGCGCAAGCGTGGGGCCGGATATGGACGGCTTCGTACTCGCTGCCGGCGAAGGGACGCGGATGCGACCGCTCACTGCAGACAAGCCGAAGGGACTGGTCGAGGTGGCCGGAAAGCCGCTGCTGACACACTGTTTCGACACGCTGCTGTCAGTCGGCGTCGACCGCCTGGTCGTCGTCATCGGCTACCGCGGCGACGACATCGTGGCACACTACGGAGAGCAGTATCGGGACACGCCGATAGCGTACGTCCGGCAGGACGAACAGTTAGGACTGGCGCACGCGCTCGAACAGGCCCGCACAGCCGTCGACGGGACCTTCGTCGTGCTGAACGGCGACAACGTTTGCCGGGCAAATCTCGACGGGGCCATCGAGCACCACCTCGAGACCGACGCCAGCGCGACGCTGCTCGTCGAGGACGTGTCGCGGGCCGAAGCCAAGACGACCGGTGTCGTCACGACGGACAACGGGGGACAGGTGACCGGCCTCGTCGAGAAGCCGTCGGACCCGGCGTCGACGCTGGTCACGCGGGGCTTTTTCGTGTTCGAGCCGGCCATCGGCCACGCCTGCGCGCTGACGCGACCTTCCGAGCGGGGCGAGTACGAACTCACCGACGCAATCGACCTGTTACTGAGCGCCGGCCACCGCGTCGAGGCGGTCGAACTGGAGGGCTGGTGTCACAACGTCAACGAACCGAGCGACGTCGACGCGGTCGAGGAACGGCTCGGCTGACGGCATCGACCGCTGACAGGCGATATGGGCACTGTACACGGCGACGGAACATCGAAGGAGCGTCACCCCAATACAGGGGTATGACAGCCGTTCGGTCGCTGGCGCTCGTCGCACTTGCCGCGGTCGTAGCACTGGCGGGCTGCGGTGCGTTTTTCGGCGGCGGCGACTCGACGGAGTCGAAAGCGACGATAACGCCCGCTGACGTGCCGACAGAGGACGCGAAAGCGGTAGAACCGGCAGCGGGCGGGCGGGAGTACTGGGGCAACGTCTCCGTCGACACCAACAGATCGGCGGTGACACAGCCGCGGGTCCTCGAACTGCGACCGAACTGCGAGCGCCCGCCGGGGCTCGTCGTCCACATCCAGGTGCTTGCACTGCAGAACAACGACCCGGCGACGAACGAGGGCATCAACACGACCTGGCAGTTCGCGTCCCCGTCGAACCGTGACCTGACGGGGCCGTACTCGAACTTCGTCCGAACCATTCGAAGTGGGTTCGAACCGCTGTTGAACGCGACCGGCGTGCGGTACGGACCGCTCGACCGCGACGGCGACACCGCGTCACAACCGGTGACGGTCGTCAATGGGAACGGGACGACGTCGAGCTACCGGTGGACGGTCAGAAAACAAGACGAAGCACCCTACGAGGGCTGCTGGATGACGGCCGGCGTCGCGCCAGCTTAGCCCTCCATCCCGCTGAAGGAGAGGCCGCCCTCGATGTAGCGCTGGGCGAACAGGTACGCCAGCATGATCGGCGAGGCGAAGGTGAGCGCGAACGCGGAGAAGCGCGCCCATGGGATGGAGTACTCGTCGACCATCGCGTACAGGCCGACCGGCAGCGTGTAGTTCTCCGTCCCCAGCAGCGTCTGGGCGACGACGAACTCCGTCCACCCGGTGAGGAAGACGAAGATGAACACCGTCGCCAGCCCGGCGGTCGACATCGGGATGATGACCTCAGTGACGACCCGCCACGGCGGCGCGCCGTCGACGACGGCCGCCTCCTCGTAGGAGACCGGGATGCCGTCCATGTAGGTCTTCAGCAGCCAGGTGTTGAACGGCACGGCGGTCGCCGCGTAGTACACCGCAAGCGCCAGTTTGCTGTCGTTGATGCCGAACTGGACGTACAGTGCGTACATCCCGATGAGCAGGGCAACGCCGAGACCGCCCCCGACCTGTGTCATCAGGACGTAGAGGAACAGGATCTTCCGGCGGAAGAGGAACTCCCGCCGCGAGAGGGCATAGGCCGCCGGAATGATGAGCGACATCGCGATCAGCACGGTGGGAATCGCCACCATGAGGCTGTTCCAGAGGAAGTGCTTGAACTCCGAGGGGCGGTCGACGCCGTAGTCGGAGGCGTCGAGAATCTCGATCCCCGGCGTCTGGAACACGAAAGCGAGATCGGTGAACGGAATGGCGGCGGATATCGAGTACGACGGCACGATGAGGTCACCGATGACCCAGATGAACGGTTTGACCGTCGGATTAGTGGGAAACAGCGAGAAGCTCTCGGACGTGTACAGCGAGCTTCCGGAGCCGGAGAGGGCCGCCATCAGAATCCAGTAGATCGGGAAGAGCAGTGCCAGCACGACCAGCGTCGCGCCGATGGTCGAGAGAATGACCTTCAGGACTTCGGACGCGGGCAGTTCGCCCCGACGGACGGCCTGCACAGTGTAGGACCACTTGCGGACCGTCCGGCCGGGCATCGTCGCGAACGTCTTGATATCGTTGCCGAGCTTTCTGGCGATTGCACCGAGGAGCATTAGTCGTTCACCCCGTCGGCGAGTTTGCCTTTCTTGACGTTGAGCCACATGAACGCGCCGATGAAGGCGAGCGCGATGATGCTGATGGCCGCACCGCGACCGTACTGCTGGAACGACAGCGCCTCACGATAGCCGTAGACGACGATGAGTTCGTTCGCCCGTGCCGGGCCGCCCTGGTTGAACACGAACGGGATGAGGAACTGCTGGAACGAGGCCGCGGAGGTCAGAATAGACGCGAACAGCACGGGCCGTTTGATCGACGGCAGCGTGATATGAGCGAAGCGTGCGAGGAACCCCGCGCCGTCGACGACGGCCGCCTCGTGGAGTTCTTCGGGCACGTCCTGGAGTGCGCTGACGGTGATGATGACCATGAACGGGTACGCCAGCCACGCCTCCGTGACGTTGTACGCGACGAAGGCGGTCCAGCGGCCCGACAGCCACGCGACCGAACTCGCGCCGAACGCGGTCAGTAGCTGGTTCATCAGCCCGAACTCGGCGGAGCTGAAGATGCCGCGCCACACCGTGATGGTGAAAATCGGCGGCAGGCCCATCGGGAAGATGATGAGCGAGCGCAGGACGCGCTTGCCGCGGACGAGTTCACTGGTCACGATAAGCGCGATGGCCAGGCTCGCCCCGATTTTGAGCGTGACGCTCGTAGCGACGAACAGCCAGGTGACGCCGAAGGAGTTCCAGAACTGGCCGTCGGTCAGCACGTCGGCGTAGTTCTCCAGGCCGACGAACAGCGCGTCGCCGAACGTGAGCACGGCGACGACGCCCTCGCCGGCGAACAGGTTGGCCGGCTCTGCGTTCGTAAAGGAGATTCCCAGCAGGTAGAGGACCGGGAACAGCATGAACGCCGAGAAGACGAACAGCCCCGGGAGCACTAGCAGTAACGACGCGTCGTCCCGCGTCAGAAACGGGACCGACTCGATGCGGTCCGCCGCCCGTGAAACCGTACTCATGGGCGTTTCTCACTCCCAGTTGCTTCGGATTTCTTCGGCGGCGGTCGTCAGTGCGTCTTCGGCGCTCGCGTCGCCGTTGAACGCCTCGATGAGCGCGTTCTCCAGTGGCGACCACACCTTGTTCATGCGCGGGTCGGTCGGCATCGGGACCCCCTGGCTGACGGTCTGGGAGTACGTCTGGACGTGGTCGGGGAGTTCGTCGCTGCCGACGAGGCTGTCGAGCACCGGAATCGCGCCCTGCTCCTTAGCGAGTCGCGTGGCGTGGTCTTCGTTGGTGGCGAACCACTCGACGAAGTTCCGGGCGGCCGTGGCGTCGGCTCCGCCCTCGCTCATCGCGTCCGCGAAGTACCACATCGAGATGCCGGTGTACGGCGTCACCTCGCCGCCGTCGATGGCAGGGAACGTCGCCACCTCATAGTTCACGTCGCTCTGGTTCAGCGTCGCCAGATACCATGGCCCGTTGACGGCGAATGCGGCGTTCCCCTCCGAGAACGTCGCGGCCTGCGGTTCGTAGTTCGGGTCGTCGGGCATGTACGGACGGAGGGTGTCGAGGGCGAACTGGAGCCCCTCGATAGCTTCGTCGGCATCCAGCCCGAGCGCCGGGTCCTGCTCCGGGTCGAAGTAGTAGCCACCGAAGGCCTGTATCCACCCGCTCGTGAAGTACGGGTCAAACGGCGCGGCGAGGCCGTACTGGCTGCTGCTCGGGTCGTAGTACTCCTCCATCGCCGACACCATGTCGTCGATGGTCTCGGGCGCTTCGTCGACGATGTCCGCGTTGTAGATGAGCGTCACCGTCTCCGCCGAGTGCGGGAGGCCGACGACGGCGTCGTCGAACTGGACGGCCGAGGCGGCGGCGTCCGTGAACTGGTCGAGGCTCACGGAGAGTTCCTCGGACTGGTCGACGACGAACTCCCGCTGGTAGTAGTCGCCCACCCAGTCGTGTGCCCACTCGAAGATTTCCGGCCCCTGCCCGGCCGGAATCGCGCTCGTGGTCTTCTTTTCCATATTGGAGATGTCCGACCCGTCGACGCCGAACTCCGTCTCGCTCGCGAACGTCTCCATCGCGTCCTCGCGTGCGGGTATCTCCGAGTCCTGAAGCTGGTACCACGCCGTCGCGGTCCCGCCGGACTGTTGACTCCCGCCGCCTGACCCATCGCCCGAACCATCACCGGAAGCCGTTTCCCCCTCTGAGCCGCCACTGCCCTGCTCTTGCACACTACAGCCAGCCAAGGCCGTAGCCGCCCCGACACCGCCGATCCGTTTGAGCACCGTCCGTCGTTCCATTGTCATGGATAGATATGGGATGAAATAGTCCTTCATAACTTAAATCATTCGGAAATAGAAGGAGACAATAATGATAGATTTCGAGAAACGGCGCGAATTCGCCTCGCCGTGTGTCGGTTTCAACAGATCGGATAGAGGAGGATAAACGAAGTAATATCTTTTCTAAATTTCAACCAGAAGCGTAACACTCACAGTACCGACCCTGTACCGTAGGCGTATGCACCATCCAGGCCCGCCACGGTTCGCCACCGTCGGCGAATCGGTCGAACTGGCCCCGCGTCAGCCCGACCCCGGCATGGCTGCCGAGTGGCGGTTAGTCGAGCGGCCAGCGGCGAGTACGGCAGCGCTCGGCGACGGCCCGGTCTGTCACCTCGAACCCGACGTGCCGGGCGTCTACCGAGCGGCGGTAACCGCACCGGACGGCACACACGAGCAAGTCGTCCGGGCGTTCCCGAGCATCACCGAGACGGCCCGGTTCAGCGTCACGGCGGAGGACTTCGACTGCGACGGCGGTACCGACGACCTCACCGTCGCCGACCGCGCCATCGTCATCGGGACGTTCAACGATTTCACGATGGGGACACACTGGGCCGAGCGCGACGGCGACGAATGGGTCATCGAAACCGACCTCCCACCGGGGACCCACCACGCGATCTTCAGTTTCGACGGCTCCTTCGAGTCGACCGCGACAGACGAGGTCACCGTCGAGGGACCGGGTCGCCCCCGGGTCGAACTCACCGGTGAGACGGTGAACGGAGACTTCGTCGTCTCGGCGGACGCCCGCGCGGCCCCGTCGGGGAGCGAACCGGAAGTCGAGTTCTATCTCGACGGCCGCGACGCGCTGGAAGAGTCGGCCGTGACCATCGACGGCGACGAACTCCGGGTGCCACACGAAGCCCTGCCGGAGATGGCCCGCGTTCACGCGGTTGCCGTCGCCGAGCGCCACAGCGTCGCGGACACGCTAGTCGTGGAACGCGACAGTGGAACCGGAAACGCGACCGCAGGCGGCACAGTGCCCGTCACACGGCCGGCCGACCCGCCGGCCTGGGCCGGCGACGCCACCATCTACGAGATATTCGTCCGGTCGTTTGCCGGCGAGACCGTCGACACGACCTTCGAAGCCATCGAGCGGCGGGTCCCCTACATCGAGTCGCTGGGCGTCGATGTGGTGTGGCTCACCCCTATTCAGGCGAGTCCGACCCGGCACGGTTACCATATCACGGACTTCTTCGACACCGCCACAGACCTGGGAACGCGCGACGAATTCGAATCGCTGGTCGACCGGCTCCACGACGCCGGGATTCGGGTCGTCTTCGACCTGGTAATAAACCACAGCTCGCGGGACCATCCGGCCTTCCAGCTCCACCGGGCCGGTGTCCCCGAGTACGCCGACTACTACGAGCGAATCCCGGCGTCACAGGACGTCTCCGATATCGACTGGGCGGGCGAGGACGCGCCGGGCTACTACTTCAACTGGACGCGAATCCCGAACCTCAACTACGACTCGCTCGCGGTGCGGCGCTGGATGCTCGACGTGGTAGACGAGTGGCGCGACGTGGTCGACGGGTTCCGCTGTGACGTTGCCTGGGGCGTGCCACACGGGTTCTGGAAGGAAGTCCGGGAGCGGGTGAAAGCCGACGACCCCGAGTTCCTGCTGCTCGACGAGACGGTCCCACGCGACGCCGCCTTCGCCGAAAACGAGTTCGACGTTCACTACGACACGGACCTGTTCGACACGCTCCGCGACATCGGGACCGGCGAGGAACCAGCGTCGGCGCTGTTCGAGGCGCTCGACGCGACGGCCGAGCACGGCTACCCCGACCGTACCGCCCACATGCGGTACGTCGACAACCACGACGAGGACCGCTATCTCGACGAGTGCGGAGCCGCGTCACTGCGGGCGGCCGTCGGGGCCACGTTCACGCTCCCCGGAACGCCGATGGTTTACGCCGGCCAGGAACGGGGCGTCGAACAACAGCGCGGGACGATGCGCTGGCACGACGGCGACAACGCACTGACCGACTTCCACCGGCGACTGGTGGCGCTGCGAGCGGACCACGGGGCACTGCGCGCGTCCGGGGTACGTCCGGTTCCTCACACCGTCGAATCGGGCGATGCGAACAGCGTCGTCGCGTACGAGCGCACCGACGGCGATGAAACGCTCGTGGTCGTTCTGCACTTCGGCGAGGGGACCGCGACAGTCTCGCCCGAAACCCCGATTGGGGGCACCGACCTTCTCAGTGGCGATCAGGTCGGAAACGCCGGGACGGTCGAAGTCGGAGACATCGTCGTGGTACCAGCGGGGATCGACAGCTAAGCCGACTGGCCTCGCGGAGGTCCCAGTTCATCTGCGGCGACGCTAGAACTTCTATGAAAAATCCCATCAAACTTATTAGCGATGGGTGTGAGACTCCGTGTAATGGCGAGTCTCGAACTAGACGGTCTCCGGAAGGAGTTCGACGGTGGCTCCATCGTGGCGGTCGACGATGTCGACCTGTCCATCGACGACGGGGAGTTCGTAACGGTGGTCGGCCCGTCGGGGTGTGGGAAATCGACGACGCTACGGATGATTGCCGGGCTTGAGCGGCCGACGAGCGGTCGTATCCGCATCGGCGACGAGGACGTGACGGACGTTCACGCCCGCAAGCGCGACGTGGCGATGGTGTTCCAGAACTACGCGCTGTACCCACACAAGTCCATCCGGCAGAACATGGCCTTCGGCCTCCGGATGAGCACGGACCTCTCGAAGGAAGAACGGCAGGAGCGAGTCACTGAGACGGCGGAGATGATGGGCATCGGGGACCTGCTCGATGACACTCCGGACCAGCTCTCCGGCGGCCAGAAGCAGCGGGTCGCGCTCGGGCGCGCCATTGTCCGCGAGCCCGACGTGTTCCTCTTCGACGAGCCACTCAGCAACCTTGACGCGAAGCTCCGGACGACGATGCGGACGGAAATCCAGCGCCTGCAAGAGGAGCTCGGAATTACGGCTGTCTACGTCACCCACGACCAGGAAGAAGCAATGACGATGGGCGACCGCATCGTCATCCTCAACGACGGGAAGCTCCAGCAGGCCGGCCGGCCGAAGACGGTGTACGAGAACCCGACCAACCAGTTCGTCGGCGGCTTCGTCGGTTCGCCCTCGATGAATTTCCTCGACGTGACCGCGGAGCCACTCGGCAGCGGCATCCGGCTTACCGGCGCTCACGACGACTTCTCCTACGACCTCACGGGCGGCCGTGCCAGTGCCTTCGGCGACATCGAAGGCGGTTCGTACGTGCTGGGTATCCGACCGGAACACGTCTCCGTCAGCGACGGCGGCGACCAGAACGCTGTTCCGGCGACGGTCGACGTGCTCGAACCCATCGGTAGCGACAACTACCTCTACCTCGATCTGGGCGAATCGAAAACCGGGTTCGAGGGCGACGGCGCACCGGATTTCATCGCCAGGGTAAGTACTGACGTGGAGCCGGCCATCGGCGACCGCGTGCAGGTGTCGTTCGACGAATCCGCCGTCCACCTGTTCGACCCGGAGACCGGCGAGACGGTTACGGCCGGCGAGGACGCGCCCGTCGCAGCACCGCAGTAGGACGATAGTCAGTGATCCGCGTCCGGGCGTAGTCACTGTTTTCGATCAGTTATAGAGTCCCTACGGCCATCTACTACGTTTGCGAGTGCGCGAGCAGCACGGTCCGTACAAAAACCACTCGCGGGCACTCAGCGGCTCGGCAGTTCACTCGCGGGCGCTCAGCGGCTCGGCAGTGAGCGCCTCGGCGTCAGCGAGGTGGGCGACGGTTGCCAGCCGGAGCGCGTGGGGCCAGCCGAGCGGCGTACCACAGTCCGGCGTCCCGTCGTCGAACAGTTGCTCGGGGAGGTAGCCGCTGGACTGGACGAGCGAGCCACCGGGAAGGATCTCGTCCAGCAGGTCCCGGGACCGGGCGTAGGCCGCCGTCGCTCGGCTGTCGTCGGCGTCACGCAGGAGCGCACCCAGCTGGGCGGCACTGTTTGCGCCCCACGCCGTCGAGACGGTCCAGACTTTCTCGCGGTCCTGCGAGCCGCGCCGCCAGTCGTCGCCCTCGAAGCGGATGAGACCACGGATGTCGCCGGTGTCCCGTTCCAGCCCGTCGAGTGTCGTCTCGACGTGGGTGTAGAGCCGGTCACGGGTCGCCGCCGGCAGGTCGATGGCCTCGGCGGCGACGCGACAGGCGGCGGGGAGGGCCAGCGTCGCGGAGTCCAGTCGGTCGTCGATGGTCCCGTCGTGTTCGCGAAGGGCGTAGCGGTCACCGGTCCACAGCGCGTCCAGCGAAGACAACACCGTCTCGGCCTGTGAACGGGCGTGATCCCGGAGCGCGGCGGAGACGGGTGCGCGGGCGACGGCCGCGTAGGCGTGCAAGAAGGTTGCAGCGGTGTGCGTGAACCGACCCTGCATGTTCTCCCAGGCGTTCTGGCAGGCGATGGGGAGGCCGTCGTCGGCCAGCGTGTCGTCGATGCTCTCGACGGCACGTCCGAGCGTGGCTTCGATGCACTCCGGGTCGGCCGGCTCGCCGGTCCGGAGATACGTCGCGAGGAAGGTGGTGACGCTTGCGGTCTGGTCGGCCTGGTAATCGGCGTCCGAACCGCTTTCGAGCCGGGCGTTCGCCCAGCCCGGCGCGAGCGTCTCGTCGCCGGGCCAGACCCGGTGGGGCCAGCTGCCGTCCGGTCGCTGCGTGCGACAGTAGAACGCGGCGGAACGCTGGTGCCACGGCGATAATCCGAGGTCGAACGTCCCGTCAGCTTCGAGCAGGAACGCCGAAATTTCGGCGTCGTCGCGGAACCACGTATAGCCGTACCCGCCGGAGGTGACGTAGTACGGGTCGAAGTCCGGCGCGGCGATTCTGGCCCCGTTCGCAGCCGAAAGCAGCGAGAGGACCCGGAGGTCGGCGACGACACTCTCCCGGTTCGGCGTCTCTGCGGGCACGCTCCAGCGGCGCTGTGCCTGCCCTGCTTCGAGCAGTGTCTCCGAAGTGTAGTGGTCGCTCACCAGACGGTCGATGGTCGACAGCGCCGTATCGCGGTCGGTGTCGTCCGCGTCCGTCAGCAGCGTCGTCAGCGTGACGCCACCGTCGACGAACGGCGCGGACAGCAGGACGCCGCCAGTTAGCGTCGTGTCCTCGTACCGTCGCTCCCCGGTCGCCCGTGGGAACGAGACTGGGTCGTCGTCGACAAGTTCGGGGAACCGCTCGGGAATCTGGCCCTGAACGGCGTCGAGTTCGGTAGAGACGCCGACGAAGTCGTGTTCGGAGCGATGGTAGGCCTCGACGGTGTTGCCGTGCATCAGCAGGCTCTGTTGGCCGTCCCGTCCGTCGGGTGCGAAATCGACAAACGCCCGAAGCGATACGTCGGCGGGGACATCGCCGCGAAGTTCGAACCGGGTGACGTGGGCCTGCTCGATAGTGCAGTCCGTCTGGACGACGGCCCAGTCGCCGCAGTCGTGGATAGTCTCGACGACGCCAGCGTCACCACGATACCGCTGGTCGGCGTCGGCGTCGAACCACGTCGTCGAACCCGTGTCGATACCGAACCGCGAGCGGTCGATCCCCGTGAGCCCACACAGCGGATAGGAGTAGTCCCGCAGTGAGCCATCGCTGTCGACGTGCACCAACCGGCTGTCGAGTCCGGAGAAAGTGCCCGTCGTAGAGCGGAACTCGCCCGGGAACTGGTGGCGGCGGTCCCGGGTCCGCTTGAAGTCGTTAAGTGCCGTCCGGAGCGTCATTGGTGAGAGACACCACTGCGGGGGATATAAAATATGGTGTAATAGTTTTTCATTCTTGTGAGCTCGGTGTGGGCCAGTCGACGATACGGCCCATTGGGGCGGCTTCGGAGGCGTTGGCGGGCCACATAGCACCGAAACACAGTTATCCGCCGCCGTTACCAGATGTGAACAGATGGACGATTCGACTCTCAGGGACAGGCTGGGGCAACTGGGCCTGTCGGAGAAGGAAGTCGACACGTACCTGTCGATTCTCGGCAGCGGCGAGGCCACGGCCAGTGAAATCGCCGACGACACCGGGGTCTCCAAACGGTACGTCTACAGCATCAGCGAATCGCTCGAAGACCGTGGGTTCATCGAGGTCAACGACCACGTCGTGCCCACGACGATACGCGCTCGGCCGCCCGAGGAAGTCATCGACGCCCTGACCGACCGACTCGAAGAGATGAGCGGTGCGCTCGATTCCAGATACTCGGCGAGTGCGCGGGAACCACAGCAGTTCGACGTCATCAAGTCCCGGGTGACAGTCATCAAGCGACTCACGGAGTACATCAGAAACGCGGAACGGGAGATCATGCTGTCGGTTCCCCAGCAGTACCTCCCGGAGATCTCGGAGGAACTGGTCGCAGCTGTCGACCGCGGCGTCCTCGTGATGCTGGTCGTCAGCAGCGCCGACGGCCTGGAACCGGACGACGTGCGCGGGCTGGCCTCCGTGGTCCGGTCCTGGAACCAGCCGATGCCGATTATGCTCACCGTCGACGCCCAGTTCGGCCTCGTCTCCCCAGCGGAGATGGTGACACGCACCAACTCCGACCAGCGCGCTATCGCCTTCGTCCAGCAACAGCTCGTCCCCGTGCTGTCAGGGTCGTTCCTCGGGAACTACTGGCTGATGGCCACCGAGGAGACCGTCACCGACCCGGCCCCGCTCCCAGCCACCTACCACGACTTCCGCCACGCCGTCCTCCAGGCGACGCTCCACCTGCGCGCCGGCCACGACATCCACGTCTCCGCCGAAGTACGGGCAGTACAGGCGGACGACGACACAACGACCATCGAAGGGACCGTCGTCGAGACGAAACAGGGCGTCGCCGAGCCACAGACCAACTCCTACCCCATCGAACACACGCTAGTCGTCGACGTCGGCGACCGGACTGTCTCGCTGGGCGGCTCCGGGTCGTTCATCGAAGATTACGAAACCGACGCGGTCACGCTCTCGCTGGCCGAGTGAGGAGAGCCGGTCCGACAGCGGGGCCGAAACGCCCGCTCAGTTACGCTGGCTCGGGTCCGGCCACCGGTAGATGACGTATGTTTCCGATTCCGGTTCGTCCGCTGGGTTCCAGACGAGTCGAAGCGTCGCGTCGCTCAGGTCCAGATGCTCCCCGCTCGTGATGCCGGCGAACTGTCCCTGATGTATCGTAATTTCTGTCCCCGACGTAATCCGCGTCGAGGCCTGTGCCTGTATCGGATCGGTGTCAAGCGTCACGTCGCTGCCGTCAGAACTCCTGGCATCGGAGACGACGACAGTGAGGTTGTCCCGGTAGACGGTTTCACCGCTGCTGAAGCTGAGGTTCAGATACTCCCCGTTGCCGGTGGTCCGCTCGCTGTAGTCGGCCACGATAGCGACCTGCGGTGCCTGCGTGGGTCGCTGCTCGCTGAAGCCGAGCGCGAACACACCGATGGTAGCAGCGAGAATTGCAGCAATTCCGACGAGGATAACGACACCGATGACTGGGCTCACGGCCCGACGTCGCCCGTCTACCCGACTCATTGAACACAGGTGAGAACTGGGTATATAAAAGGAACAGCGTCGACTCAGCGTTCGATATCCGGCCGCGAAACTGCCCGGTTACGCCGTCGGGAACAGCGTCTCGGGCAGGTCACCGGGGAGTTCGTCGCGGTCGTGGTCGGCCTCGAAGTCGGGGTCGGGTCCCATCGGGACGATTCGCTTCGGGCTCACGTCGGGGTGAGTGGTGTAGTAGTGCTCCGTGATGTGGTCCATGTTCACCGTCTCGGCGACGCCGGGGAGCTGGTAGAGGTCCCGGAGGTACGGCCAGAGGTTGTCGTACTCGCGGATGAGCTTGTGGTTGCACATGAAGTGGGTGTGGTACACTTCGTCGAAGCGCACGAGCGTCGTGAACAGACAGATGTCCGCCTCGGTCAGGCGGTCGCCGGCGAGGAAGCGCTGGTCTTCGAGGACGCTGTCCCAGTGGTCCAGCGCGTCGAACAGTTCCTCGACGGCCTCGTCGTAGGCCGACTGGCTGTTCGCGAAGCCACAGCGGTAGACGCCGTTGTTGATGGGCTCGTAGATGTCGTCGATGATCCGGTCGACCTCGTCCTGATAGCCTTCGGGGTAGAGGTCGACGTCGTTGTCGGCCACGTCGTCGAACTCAGTGTCGAGCATCCGAAGGATCTCCTCGGACTCGTTGTTGACGATGGTCTCTTCCTGTTTGTCCCACAGCACCGGCACCGTCACGCGGCAGGTCGCGTCGTTGTCGGCCGCGACGTAGACCTCGCGGAGGTAGTCCGATCCGTTGACCGTATCCGGCGTGCAGCCGTCCTTGTCGGGCGTGAACTGCCAGCCGTCCTCGCCGCGGAACGGGTCGACGTAGTCGACGGTGATGGCGTCTTCGAGTCCTAGCAGTTTCCGAGCGACCAGAATCCGGTGGGCCCACGGACAGGCGCGGCAGGCGTACAGGTGATACCGGCCCGCCTCGGGCTGGAACCGCGCGTCGGGGTCGTCCTCGACCCGGTCTCGGAAGGTGGTGTCCTGCCGGTCGAAAGCCCCGTCCTCGTCTGTCGTTTCGTACGCGTCAGTCCGCCACTCGCCGTCGACGAGCATATTCATGGTAACAATCGTACGCGCGCGAGTGGTAAAAGAGCGCGGTGACAGCGGTGTTACCGGACCAACACCGATGTTCCCGATGGTACCGAGAGCAGGGACTCCAGCAACGGTCAGTCCGGGGCCGCTGGCGGTCGCGCGCCGGTGTATGGGACACCACGGCACGCCGCCGGGCGGGTTCGAAGCCCTTATTGGGCCGCTCGGCGACGTATTCTCCAAGAGTACCTATGTCGGACAAACCCGCCTCAATGTACCGGGACATCGACAAGCCCGCGTACACCCGACGCGAATACATCACAGGCATTCCCGGGTCGAAGATCGCACAGCACAAGATGGGCCGCAAGCAGAAGGACGCCGACGACTACCCCGTCCAGATCAGCCTCATCGTCGAGGAGACCGTCCAGCTCCGTCACGGTTCGCTGGAGGCCTCCCGCCTGTCGGCCAACCGCCACATGATCAAGGAGCTCGGCGAAGAGGGTGACTACAAGATGACCCTCCGGAAGTTCCCCCACCAGGTCCTGCGCGAGAACAAGCAGGCGACCGGTGCTGGGGCCGACCGTGTCTCTGACGGGATGCGCGCCGCCTTCGGGAAGATCGTCGGCACCGCCGCCCGCGTCCAAGCCGGCGAACAGCTGTTCACCGCTTACGTCAACGTCGAGGACGCAGAGCACGTCAAGGAAGCGTTCCGCCGCGCATACAACAAGATCACGCCCTCTTGCCGCATCAAGGTCGAACGCGGCGAAGAGAAGCTGATCGCGTAAATCGGTCAACAACGTCTTTTGACCGTTCGCAGAACACGGCGAAGACCTGCTGGTCGCGTAAGTCAAACAGTGTTCGCTCGCCGTTCGCAGGGCGAGACGTCCGCAACTCGTCGCCCTTTGCCTCGTTCTCCGTGCCGCTCCGTAGAATACTGAGTCGTATCTCAATCGCGAACCCATACACTCGGAGCGTGCTTCTTGCTCTATGGTACCAGCACCCATAATGTTCTTGCACCCGTTCCACGTACCACCAGTATGGTACTCAGAGTCATACTCCTGGCCCTTGGCGTCATCGAACTGCTCCGCCCCCGGAAGGTCGTTGACTTCTGGATGGGGCTGGCGGCGACGAACGGTGACGAGATAGACATGCGCCCATGGGTGTACAGCGCCGCCCGCGTCGAGGGTGTCCTCCTCATACTGTGGGTACTCCGACGAAGTCGTAGCGGCGGGTGACTCAGCAGAACGGCCCGCCACACCACACGGGTGACCGGCGCTGCTAGCGGGTGCCCGCTACGTATCGCCGGACAGTCGGACCGTCAACACCGGCGCGTCCGCCGTCCGAACAACTTTCTCGGTGACGCTCCCCAGCAGAAACCGATCCAGACCGCTCCGCCCGTGGGTTCCCATAACGATCATATCGACACCCGCCGTCTCGGCGTAGTCGATAATCTCCTCATAGGGGTCGCCCATTCGGTGCTCGGCAACAACGGCCGCGCCGTGGGCGGCGATATCGTCGATAGTCTCGTCGATGACCTGCTCGGTCTGTTCCTGCAGCGATTCGATGGTCGTTGCTTCTGCCGCGGCGCTCCCGAGATACGTCGAATCGACGACAGAGAGCACGTGAATCGTCGCGTCGTGCGTCGCTGCCAGTTCGAGCGCGTGTGCGAGCGCCTCGTCTGCGCCGTCACTCCCATCTGTCGGAAAGAGGATATCATCGTACACGCGTGGCCTATTCTCCCCAACATACTTAATATTTGTCTGACAATTTTGAAGATAGTTGCGTATTCATCCACCCTACCCGCTATTCTGTGGATTGTGGCGGTCGGAACGAGGCGCGCGACAGGGCCTCGACTGTGTGGCTGCGAGCGTATTTTATCTCTCCACGACAACTGCAAGCTATGTACAGGCTGGCCGTCGCCACGAACGCCGAGACCTTCGAGCGGATGCAGGGGCCGCTGGCGGTCCGTGACATCGAGGTGGGCCACGTCGAGACGGCCGAGCGGACACTGGCGCTCGACGAGAGTCCCTTCGACGAGTACGACGTGGGCTTCGTCTACCCCTCCCGAATCATGGAGGGAGCGGTCGCCGACGCCATGCTGGACGTGCCATGGGTCAACGACCGCGAGGCTATCCTCCGCTCGCGGAACAAGGCCGACGTGCTGGCGCGTCTCGGCCGTGCGGACGTCCCCGTTCCCGAGACCGTCGTCGTGTCGAACCCGGCGAGCGAGGCCGAACTGACGGCGGCCTTTGAGCGATTCGACCCACCCGTGGTCGTGAAGCCGAACTCGACGACCCGCGGCGTCGGCGTGGCCAAGGCTCACGATCTGGATTCGTTTCTCGGCATCGTCGACTACCTCGATCTGGTCCACGACTACCGCGCGGTCGGCGATCAGTCGTTTCTCGTTCAGGAGTACGTCGCCGACGCCGCCGACTACCGCGTGATGGTCGTCGACGGCGAGTACGTCGGCGCGGTGGAGCGCCGCCTCCCCGACGCGAGCCGCGCGCAGGGCCGGTGGAAACACAACGTCCACCGCGGGGCCGAAGCCGAAGGGCAGGAACTGCCAGCGGCGCTACGGGAACTGGCCGAAGACGCGGCCGACGAACTGGAGATTCCGTACCTCGGCGTCGACCTGCTGGTGACCGAGGACCGCACAGTCGTCAACGAGACGAACGCCCGCCCGACAATCGACTCGGCGACGAAGTACGAGGACGGCTTCTGGGACGACCTGGCGGCGTTGATACGGCAAACGGCTGAGCAGTAGCGAAGCAAGCGCACTGGAGTGGCGCGCGGAAAATCAGAACCGTGTGCCGGGCGTGCTACAGTTCGATGTCCGCGGAGTCCTCTTCGGGGTCGAAGGTGACTTCGAGGATGCCGTTGTTGTACGTCGCGGCGGCTGAGTGTTCGTCGACGCGGGTCGGCAGGGTCAGTCGTTCGTGGTACTCGCGCTCCGGACTTTCGGCGTTGATCGTGAGGACAGTGCCGTCGCACTTGAGGTCGATTGCGTCCTTGTCGACGCCCGGAACGTCGGCGACGACCCGGATCTCCTCGTCGGTTTCGTGAACGTCGACGTGGAGGTCGGCCCCACCGCCACCGGTGTCCCGGTCGATGTGGACGTCGCCTTCGGCCCCCATCATCTCGTCCATCATCCGCTCTATTTCCCGGAAGAACTCGTCGAACGGGTCGTCACTGTCATCGCGTCTCATTCCTACCAATCAGTACGTCCGTCCGTTTCAAAAGCCTTCGGACGAATATAGTACCTGTTACCAGACGCCGTCGAGGGGTACTCTCACACGAACGGCCACCTTCACTATTAATCATTCGCGCTCGAACGCGCATAAACAAACACAAATTTACAACAAATCCGAAAACACTTTACACTGACCGACTGCCTCTCTAGACACCAATGAGTGAGCCAGTCCGCGTCGGCCTCAACGGCTTCGGCCGTATCGGCCGCAACGTATTCCGCGCATCGTTACACAACGACAACGTCGAAGTCGTCGGTATCAACGATGTGATGGACGACTCGGAAATCGACTACTTCGCCCAGTACGACACCGTCATGGGTGAACTCGAAGGGGCCAGCGTCGACGACGGCGTCCTCACGGTCGAGGGGACCGACTTCGAAGCAGGCATCTTCCACGAAACAGATCCCACACAGCTCCCGTGGGACGACCTCGATGTCGACGTGGCCTTCGAGGCGACCGGCATCTTCCGCACCAAGGAGGACGCGAGCCAGCACCTCGACGCCGGGGCCGACAAGGTCCTCATCTCCGCGCCGCCGAAGGGCGACGAGCCGGTCAAGCAGCTCGTCTACGGCGTCAACCACGACGAGTACGACGGCGAAGACGTCGTCTCGAACGCCTCCTGTACGACCAACTCCATCACGCCGGTCGCGAAGGTCCTCGACGAGGAGTTCGGCATCAACGCCGGCCAGCTGACGACGGTCCACGCCTACACCGGCTCGCAGAACCTGATGGACGGCCCGAACGGCAAGCCCCGCCGTCGCCGCGCGGCTGCCGAGAACATCATCCCGACCTCGACCGGTGCCGCGCAGGCGACCACCGAGGTCCTGCCCGAGCTTGAAGGCAAACTCGACGGGATGGCTATCCGCGTCCCGGTGCCGAACGGCTCCATCACCGAGTTCGTTGTCGACCTCGACGACGACGTGACGGAGAGCGATGTCAACGCCGCCTTCGAGGAGGCCGCTGCCGGCGAACTCGAAGGCGTGCTGGGCGTCACGAGCGACGACGTCGTCTCCTCGGACATCCTCGGGGACCCGTACTCCACGCAGGTCGACCTGCAGTCGACGAACGTCGTCTCCGGGATGACGAAGATTCTCACCTGGTACGACAACGAGTACGGCTTCTCGAACCGGATGCTCGACGTGGCCGAGTACATCACTGATTAAACGCAGAAACGATTTGCGGCGTCAGGAAGGTTTATAATTATTGTTCACTAAAGATGTTGCACACATAGAGTCCGAACCGGTGTTTGCCCACTGGTCGACTCTGTGTGTCAGCACAGACAGTTGTGCCCCCAGTCGGCATCCTGTGACCCGGTGCCGGCTGTGTGCGACAACGGTGTCCCCATCCCGACTCCCACCCCACCCTCACTCCCACCCCTCTCCCCATTTCTACGCTGGTAGCCAGTGCAAACAACGACGGTAGCTCCCGACAAGCCGCCCACTGTTCGGACTCGGAAACCGTTAAGCGGTCGGCAGGTTTCCTCCCGAGTGATGACCTTCCAGACGCTCGACGACCTCGACGACGGACAGCGCGTCCTCGTTCGCCTCGACCTCAATTCACCGGTGGAGGACGGCACGGTACAGGACAACCGACGGTTCGACCGCCACGCGGAGACGATCAGCGAACTCGTCGACCGCGGGTTCGAGGTCGCGGTGCTGGCCCACCAGGGCCGTCCGGGCCGTGACGACTTTGTTTCGCTCGAACAACACGCCGACATCCTCGCGGATCACATCGACCACGACGTGGACTTCGTCGACGAGACCTATGGCCCACAGGCCATTCACGACATCGCGGCCCTCGACGGCGGCGACGTACTCGTTCTAGAGAACACCCGGATGTGTGACGACGAACTGCCCGAGGAGGACCCCGAAATCAAGTCACAGACGGAGTTCGTCCAGACGCTCAAAGACGAATTCGACGCCTACATCAACGACGCGTACTCGGCGGCCCACCGCTCGCACGCCTCACTGGTGGGCTTCCCGCTGGTCATGGACGCCTACGCCGGCCGTGTCATGGAAACCGAGTACGAGGCCAACACCGCTATCGCCGAAAAGGAGTTTGACGGGCAGGTGACGATGGTCGTCGGCGGGACGAAGGCCACGGACGTCATCGACGTCATGACCCACCTCGACGAGAAGGTCGACGACTTCCTGCTGGGCGGCATCGCCGGAGAACTGTTCCTCCGAGCCGCTGGCTACCCGGTCGGCTACGACATCGATGACGCGAACCTCTACGACGAGCAGTGGGAGCAAAACAGCGAGAAGATCGAGTCCATGCTCGAAGACCACCGCGACCAGATCACGCTCGCGGTCGACCTGGCCTACGAGGACGAGAACGGCGACCGCGCCGAGCAGGCCGTCGACGACATCGAGGAAAAGAGCGTCTCCTACCTCGACGTCGGGAGCGAGACCGTCATGGAGTACTCGCCGATCATCCGGGACTCCGAGGCCGTTTTCGTGAAGGGCGCACTGGGGATGTTCGAGGACGAGCGGTTCTCGGTCGGCACCGCCGGCGTCCTCGAAGCCATCGCCGACACCGACTGCTTCTCCGTCGTCGGCGGCGGCGACACCTCACGAGCTATCGAGATGTACGGGATGGAAGAAGACGAGTTCGGCCACGTCTCTATCGCGGGCGGGGCCTACATCCGGGCGCTGACCGGCGCGGAACTGGTCGGCGTCGAAGCGCTACAGCGTTAACTGCGGCCTTTCGTCTCCGCGTGTCGCAGGTCCCAGTCCTCGATTAGTTCGTCGGGCACCTCGACGATTCGCCCGGTTTCGGTCGGCTCCGTCCGTGCGTGACGGCCAGTCCAGTCGTGGTCAGCGTCGGGCGTAGCTGCCATACACCGCGCTACCAGCGGCGAGGATAAATTCCTTCCGCCAAGATATTGTAAGTAATTACTCGGTTCCGAGTCTATATTACGTCTCCGGGAAGCCAAGTGCTTTCCGCCAGCCGTGCTGTATCTGGGGTATGTTCACCGGAATCGTCGAGACGACCGGCGAGGTGCAGGCGGTTATTGACGACGAGGGCGGGCGTCGGATGCGGATCGGCGCGCCGTTCGAGGGACTCGACCACGGCCAGTCGATCAGCGTCAGCGGCGTCTGTCTCACCGTCGAGAAGGCGGCCGACGGTGAGTGGTTCGAGGTGTTTCTCGCCCAGGAGACCCTCGCCCGGACGTTCTTCGATGACCTCGACGGCGGTGACCGGGTGAACCTTGAGCGGGCGATGCCGGCCGACGGCCGGTTCGACGGCCACATCGTGCAGGGCCACGTCGACACGACGGCCGAGATCGTCGGTATCGAACAGGAGGGCGAGGACTGGACGTTCACGTTCTCCCTGCCCGAGGCCCATCAGGACTATCTGGTTCAGAAAGGGTCGATAACGGTCGACGGCATCAGCCTGACCGTCGCCGACCGTCGCTCCGAGGAGTTCGACGTGGCGATCATTCCGACGACGTACGCCGAGACGACGCTGTCGGAGAAGTCGGTCGGCGATCCAGTCCACTTAGAGGTCGACGTGGTCGCGAAATACGTCGAGCAGTTGGTCTAAGGGTCGAACTCGGTCTGTTCCGGGCGAAGCGCAGTCTCGTCCGGGTCCTCGTGAGCGCGCCTGTAGGCCCGCCGGTAGGCGTGAACCTTCTTCAGCAACAGCAGGCCGAAAAACGAGTCGTACACGATGACGAAGCCGAAGAACGCGACGAGGAAGTTGACGTTGTAGATGCCCGCCAGGATAGCTGTCACCGGGCCGGCCAGCGTGTTGTAGACGGCGTGGATGAGCGAAGCGATGAGCAGTCCCTTCAGCACGATTGGGCCGGCGTCGTCGGGGTTGAACTTCGCCAGACCGAGGTAGTAGCCGGCGAAGGCCGAGTAGATGACGTGGCCCGGCCCCGCGAGCGCTCTGATCGCGGTGATGTCGCTGCTCGCGGCGAGTAACTCGACCGTCCCGGTAGCCATCTCGGCGTTCTGTGTGATGTACAGCGCGTTTTCGATAGTCGCAAAGCCGAGACCGGCGACAGCGCCGTACACCGCACCGTCGACGACGGCGTCGAAGCGGTTGTCGCGGAAGGCGTACAGGCGTACCGCCAGCAGTTTCACGGTCTCCTCGACGGGACCGACGATGAGGAAGAAGACGAACACCTGACCGAGGAACGGCACGAGCCCGAACCCGGAGCCGATTGCCTGAACCGGCTCGCCGAGGAACCCGTTGAGAATACCGGCAAAGCCGGCAAACAACACTCCGAGCAAGAACGTTCCCACGAGCAGCGTCAGTGGTTCCTCCGTAGTCACATCAGCGTAGTAGATGTAGGCTGCGAGTCCGAGCGCCGGCACGGCAGAGAGGATGGCCATCCCGGCAAACAGCGGCTGGTCGCTGAGCGCGCCGAGGCTCCCGAACGCGACCTGCAGGAGGAGGATCAGAATGGCTGCAAGGATGACCAGATACCGCAACGTCCGTATTCCGATGTGGTAGAGCCAGTGGGCGAACCGGTCCAGCCTCGACCGGGGCTCCCAAGTCGATATCTCATAGAGGTCTGCCGACCCGTCCGCGTTTACCTCGACCGGGTCCTGCCGTCGTTTTCCCATGTGCCACGTCTACAGGCCGCCTCACCTAACCGTTTGGTTCGACTATATCCGAACGGACACTGAGCGGCGTCGTAGACGACGCCGGAGGAGTCAAAGACGGCCCTGCTACCGGATCTTTGCAGGAGACGAGAGGCTTTTCGCACAGGCACACTAACGGGGACGTATGACGCTACGCGCGGGTGTACTCGCGGTTCAGGGCGATGTCTCTGAACACGGAGACGCGATCAGGCGGGCGGCAGCGGCCCACGACCAGACGGCGGAGGTCGTCGAGATACGCGAGTCCGGGGTCGTCCCCGACTGCGATGTGCTGTTGCTACCGGGCGGGGAATCGACCACGATATCGCGGCTCATCCACCGGGAGGGCATCGCCGACGAAATCCAGTCCCACGTCGAAGCCGGCAAGCCGGTGCTGGCGACGTGTGCCGGGCTCATCGTCAGCGCGAGCGACGCACAGGACGACCGCGTCGACACGCTGAACGTCATCGACGTCTCCGTCGAGCGCAACGCGTTCGGGCGACAGAAGGACAGCTTCGAAGCCCCACTGGCGGTCGAGGGTCTTGACGACCCGTTCCCGGCGGTGTTCATCCGCGCACCGGTCATCGACTACGTCGGCACGGACGTCGAAGTGCTGGCGACGTGGGACGACCACCCAGTCGCGGTCCGTGAGGGACCGGTCGTCGGCACGTCGTTCCACCCCGAACTGACCGAGGACCCGCGTATCCACGACCTGGCCTTTTTCGACTCGGTGGAGTCGTAGCGACGGCCTGAAGGCCCCGCTGACCGAACGGCGGCTATGAGCGACGACACCGGCGACGTTATCGACGAACTGTTCGCTGTCATCGAGGACCGCAAGGCGAACCTTCCCGAGGACTCCTACACGGCGTCGCTGTTCACCCACGAGAAGGGCGAAAATGCCGTGCTAGAGAAGTTGGGCGAGGAGACGACGGAGCTGATTCTGGCGGCCAAAGACGACGATACCGAAGAGCTCGCCCACGAATCGGCCGATATCGTCTATCACCTGCTCGTTCTGCTGTCGATGAAAGACATGGACGTCGACGATTTGCGTGCAGAACTGGCCAAGCGGCGGTAAGGCGACCCGTCACCAGGTGAGGGGCGCGATAGATTGACACTGACACAGTTCATATCAGGAGGCATGGGCCATGTGGCGTCGGGCATTACAGTCCTCTGTGTCGATGACGAACCGTCGTACGCAGACCTGATCGCGACACATCTCGAACGCAACGACGAGGCGATCGACGCCACCGGAGTCACGAGCGCTACGGACGGACTATCGTATCTGGATGCGCACGACGTGGACTGCATCGTCAGCGACTACGATATGCCCGGCATCGACGGGCTGGAGTTTCTGGAGGCGGTCCGTGCCAGAGACCCGGATATGCCGTTCCTGTTATTTACCAGTCAGGGGAGCGAGTCGCTCGCAAGCGAGGCAGTCACGGCCGGCGTCACCGATTACATTCAAAAAGTGCAGGGGTCCCAGCAGTACGCCGTGCTCGCGCAGCGGATCCGAAACACAGTCGAGCGAGTCAGAGCGAAAGCAACGGCCGATACCGCACAGGAACGGACGAAACGGATTCTCGACGCAACGAGCGATGCGGCCCTCATCAGCGTCGCCGACACCGTCGTGTACGCGAACCCGGCGGCGATGGAGTTTTTCGGCGCAGCAGACAGCGGCGACCTCTGTGGCCGGCCACTGACCGACCTCGTCGAACCGACAACGGACGGCGGGACCGAGACCGTTGAACGCGTCGTCGAGAACGGCCAGACGGCCGGCCAAGTCAGCCGGACGATACGGACCCTCGCTGGCAACAGCGTGCAGGCCAGCGTCACGGCGTGTGACGTGACCTGGGACGGCGAAGACGGCACAGTGTCGGTCATCAGCGACCGGGGCGATACGGACGAGCGCGAACAGCGGCTCGAAGCGCTGCACGAGGCCACCCGGCAGTTGATGGCCGCCGAAGTCCACAACGAAGTTGCCGGGATCGGCGTCAACGCGGCCGCGGAGATTATCGGGCTCGACGCGAATGCTGTCCACCTCCTCAACGACGACGGGGAGTTAGAACCCGTCGCCGCGACCGCATCGGCTCGAGAGTTGGTCGGTGATATCCCGACGTTCGGGCCGGGCGACAGCATCGCCTGGCGGGTGTACGAGCGTGGCGAAGCGACCGCAGTCCCCGACGTGCGGCTGGAAGAGGACGTGCAGAACCCCGAGACACCGATACGCAGCGAACTGTATCTGCCGCTGGGGGAACACGGCATTCTCATCGCCGCATCGACGACCGTCGATGCATTCGACGAGGCAGACATCGTCGCTGGGCGGGTCCTCGCGGCGAACATGGAGGCGGCTCTCGCCGCCGTCGAGCGCGACAGACAGCTCCGTGACCGTGAGCAGGAACTATCGACGCAAAACGACCGTCTGGAACAGTTCGCGACAGTCGTCAGCCACGACCTTCGCAACCCTCTCAACGTCGCTATCGGCCGGCTGGGCGCGCTGAAAGAGGAGTGTGACGACGACAGCAATATGGCCGCGATAGAACAGGCTCTCGAGCGGATGCAGGCGCTGATTGACGACCTCCTGTTACTGGCCCGGACCGGCGACGACATTACAGAGATGGAAACGGTGGCACTGGCGACAGCAGTCGAGGACTGCTGGGAGGTCGTCGATACCGGCGACGCGACGTTGGTGGTCGACACCGACCGCAAGATACAGGCGGACATGACGCGGCTCAAACAGTTGCTGGAGAACCTGATCCGAAACGCCGTAGAGCACAGCGCTACGGACAGTCGGATTCAGTCCGGTGGTACCGATAAACACGACATACCAGGCGTGACAGTAACGATTAGCGAGATTCCGGGCGGGTTCGCAGTCTCGGATGACGGTCCGGGTATCCCCGAAGCCGACCGGGAGGCGGTGTTCGAAAGCGGCTACTCGACGACAACTGACGGCACCGGGTTCGGGCTCTCGATTATCTCACAGATCGCCGCTGCGCATGGCTGGACAGTCACGCTCACCGAAAGTGAGAGCGGCGGCGCACGCTTCGAGTTTACGGGCGTCGACGTGGCATCGGCGGAATAGGGCGCTCAGTCGTCGGGGCGCTACTCGTCGGCAGGTGCGAACCGATGGCGGACGACCTCGCTGTCGTCGTCCCACTCGAAACTGCCGTGGACTTTCTTCATTCGTTCCTTGTACGCGTCGAGGTCCTCCGACCCCTCGCGCTGTGCGTCCTCGTCGGTCATGTCGCCCAGTGTCCGGTGTGTTACGTCTGTCACCTCGAACTCGGTGCCGTCGATCTCGAAGGTGTCGCCTTCGTCGGCGTACTGGTGGCCGCGGTGCATCTGGGTGACCCGTCCCTCGGCGGCCATCTGCTGGACGTGGTCGTTGGGCAGAATCTCGCCGGCGTCAATCTGTGCCATACCGGAACTGCGGTCGGGACGCTCAAAAGCGTGACTCGCAACAGTTTGGGGCGCGATTGAACGCGCTTTTACGCTCCGGCCGTCAACGTGACCTATGAGCCATCCCTTCGAGGGTCTGCCGACGACGCCTACCGCCGAGGAGCTCGTGGACAAAGCCTTCTCGCGGGCGTCGCGCGCCGGCGGGGCCAAGGACGGGAACGAAGCCCAGCAGTCGATGCTGATGACGGCGTCGAACATCGCCTCCGACAACATGGAGAACGTGGTGACGGCGTGGCCGACGATCGACGATCTGGACCCCTTCTATATCGAACTCGCCGACGCGGTCATCGGCGAAGCCTACCCCGCAGACAACGACCCCGGTATCGACGCGCTGAAACAGCACCTCGCAGAAGTTTCGTGGGCCGCCGACAAGGTCGTCGAGATCCGTCAGGAGTACGAGAGCCGCGTCGCCCGCGGCGATATCGACACCGCCCGGAAGCTCCGCAAGCAGGCGTTCGCCCGTATCGCCGACGTGGTCGAGGAGGTCGAAGACAACCTCGCCGCCATCTCGACGGCGCACAACGCCCTCAAAGACATCCCCGACATCCGCCCGGACGAGCCGGCCATCGTCGTCGCCGGCTACCCCAACGTCGGCAAGTCGTCCTTTGTCAACCGCGTCACGCGGGCCGACAACGAGATCGCCTCGTATCCGTTCACGACGACGCAGATCCGGGTCGGGCACTTCGAGGACCAGCGCATCCGCTACCAGCTCGTCGACACGCCCGGCCTGCTCGACCGACCGCCGGAGGACAGAAACGAGATCGAATCACAGGCCGTGAGCGCGCTCGAACACCTCGCCGACGCCGTCCTCGTGTTCGTCGATCCAAGTGGCGAGTGTGGCTACCCGCTCGCGGACCAGCTGGAACTTCGAAACGCCATCGAAGCGCGCTTCGACGTGCCCGTTCTGACCATCGCAAACAAGAGCGACCTCTCGACGGATGTGGAGGCCGACCACTACATGAGCGTCACCGAAGACGACAACGTCGACGGTGTCCTGCAGGCCGCTATCGACGCGGTGGGGTACGAGATCGAACTGCCGTTTGACGAATAGCGAGACGCCGACCAACGGGAGGCGTCTCGAACACTCCGAGCGGGGAACGTAGTGACCCGCGAGGACTGCTGTCGCCATCGCGAGGATTGCGGTCACCAACGGGAGGCGTCTCGATGAACCCGAGCGGGGAACGCAGTGACCCGCGAAGAACGCGGTTACCAACGGGCAGTGTCTTTGAAAACGCCGAACAAGGAACCGCAGTAGCGAGTCAGAACGGCTTATTCTAGTTCGTACGAGACACTGACAGAGGCGTCGACGGTGACATCGCCGGGCTGGATGCTTGTCCGTCCGCCGGCGTCACTGGCGGCCATCGCTTCCGCGTACACGACGGGGCGGCCGTGGTCGCTGGTCTGGACCGTGACGGCGTCACCGACGGACCGATCCTCCGCAGCGGCGACGACTTCGGCGTCCGTTCGGGCGTTGTCCATCGCGGTCGTCAGGGCTTCTTCGCGTGCGGCCTGTCGCGTCTCCTCGCTCAGGGAGTAGCGCACGCCCTCGACGCGGTCAGCGCCGGCGTCGACTGCGGCATCGATGAGTGTCCCGGCAGTCGAAACGTTGCTCGTCTCGGCTTCGACGGTGTGGATCGCTACGTAGCCGACCTGTTCGCGGCCCTCTCGACTCTCCTCGTACTCGGGGCGGATCTGGAACCGCGAGGAGGTCACGTTCGCGCCCTCGTCTTCCAGCGCCGACGTAATGGCGTCGGCGTCACCGCTGAGATTGTTGCGCGCCGCTTCGGCGGTCTCACCGCGGCCCACGGCGGCGACGGTGACGGTTGCACGGTCGGGCGCGCGTTCGACGGTTGCGTCAGCGTTGACGCTCACGGTCGAATTCGTCGACGGCGCGACGGCTCCGGTGTCCGCGAGTGCGAACCCGACGCCACCGGCGACGAGCAGTGCCAGGACGCCAGCGATTGCGAGTGGTCGTGATACCATATCGTCCCCGACACGCCCAACGGTATTTATGTCACCGAACGGTCAAAGTCGGTTTTGAGCGTCAGCCGTTCCGCTCGACAGTGACGTAGCGAACTTCCGTCGCAACGTCTCGGCCGGCCGCGTCATCAGCCAGAGCATCCAGTTGGTCGACAAGCAGTGGCTGCTCCGCGTCCGGCGGCAGACCGACAGTGACGATGACGCGGCGCGGCTGTTGGAAGATCGCAGTGTTGGTGTACTCGATTTCGACCGTCAGCACGCGAGCCGGCGAGTCGACGCTGCCCTGGATGGCGTCGCGGATGTCCGACTCCGTCGTCGCCTGCTGGTAGGAGTCGAAGGTGACGCCGCCCAGGAACGCCGACAGGACGAGTATCGACAGGACGAGGACGCCGATCCGTTTGACAGTCGCCGACCGTGCGTTGCTCTCCTGAAACCAGTGTTCCGGGCGGTAGCCCTGATACCAGAGCCCGACGAGCACTGCGAGGTTGATCGAGAGGACGTTCACAAGCAGCAACACGGCGGACCCGAGGCTGACGAGCGGTTGGCCCCACGCGATACCGATGCCGACCGTGGCCGCCGGCGGGATGAGCGCGACGGCGATCATGACGCCGACCAGTGCCGTCGAGACGCCGCTGGTGAGGCTGACGACGCCGGCCGCGCCAGCGCCGAGCGCGACGATCAGCGAGAGGAAGTCGGGGGCGACCCGCTCGCGTATCTGGCCGACTGTGGTCACATCGGCGAGCGGCGGGATGACGTTGGCGTACCGGACCAGCAGGGCAAAGACAGTCGCGCTTGCCACGGCGAGTCCGAGCCCGACGGCCTGGAGTTTGACGCCCTGAATGAACATCTCGTGGTCGTCGACGACGGTGCCGACGTTGGCGGTCATCGCCGGGCCGATGAGCGGCGCGATGACCATCGAGCCGACGACGACGGCCGGGGAATCGAGCAGGAGCCCGGCGGTCGCGATAATCGCGCTGATGATGGTCATGAGCGCGTAGTTCGACATCGAGGGAGCGAGGTCGTTTGCCTTCGAGGTGAGTTCCTCTCGCGCGATGCGGTCTTCGTCTTCCTCCTCAGCGTACTTCTCCTCTAGTTCGTCGAACTGGCTGGAGATGACGGTGTTCGCGTCCACGACGACCGTATAGCCGTCGTCGTTGATACCGACGTTCCGCAGCTCTTCGAGGACTGGTTCGAGTGCGTTGGTCGGGACTGGAAAGGTGACGACAGCGGTGAACTCCCGCCCGCTCGTCTCGTCGGTGAGCACGTAGTCGATGCCCTCCTCGGCCAACACGCCCAGGACGGCGTCTCGCTTTCCGGTCGGAATCAGTATCTGTACCAGCCGCACGGCTCCGGGTGGGACCCGCGAGGGTAAAAAAGCGGCTAGTTAGCGAGTCCCGGGTGCAGAACTGGAGCGAAACGCCGCCGTGAATCACGAAACAGTCGGTCCTCGGGAAACGAACGCGCTTTTCCCCGCCGGCGGAGTACACGGGGTATGTTCGAATCACGACCGGACCGGGACGCCGAGGTGGTGCTCGTCGGTCGGTCAAACGTCGGGAAATCGACGTTGATGCGCGAGATAACGGGCCACACGTTCGACACGGGCCAGCGACCCGGTGTCACGCGTTCGCCCAACCACTTCGACTGGGCCAGCGCCGATTTCGTCATCAGTGACCTCCCCGGCTTCGGGTACATGAAAGGCGTCCCCGAAGACGTCCGCGAGGAAATCAAGACCGACGTGGTCCAGTACGTCGAGCGGAACGCCGAGCATATTCTCGTCGGTATCCTCGTCGTGGACGGCAAGTCGGTCATCGACATCATCGACCGCCACTCCGGCCCCGACGAGATCCCACACGACGTGGAGATGTTTCATTTCCTCCGGGAGGTCGGTGTCGAGCCGGTCGTCGCCGTCAACAAGATGGACAAGGTCGACGACAAGGACGACCGCTTGAACGAACTCTGTGACCGACTCGGACTGCACCCGCCATGGCAACAGTGGCAGGAGACTATCGCGCCGATCAGCGCGAAGCGCGGCTCCGTCGAGCCGCTGAACGAGGCCGTCCGGCACCACCTTCACGAGGCCCAGCGAGACGATCTGTTCCAGTTCTTCTGAACGACTCAGCGGGTCGACCCGCTGCTCATCCGAAACCAAGGCCGATACCGACACACCGGTGGTTTCGTCTATCCTCCTGGGACGGGTTTTCCCCTCCTGACAGCGTCTCGAATCACTACCGGCAAAGCTGCTGCAGCCAGAACGGAGACACAATTCGACGGTATGTCGATTATAAAGAAGCGGCGGCGTGTTGCGATTACCGAACAAGCGAAATTCGCATGGACTCGCCGGGTAGTAGTTTGAAATTTACACGACAACGGGGGGTTGTGTTTGGTAATGGTCATGTTAGATACGCTCCAGTTGCTTCTTTCGAACCGCCATTTTCTCCTGATTCGTCCGCACGTCGTAGTGCTCGTAGAGCACTTCTAGCGATACGTCGCATCGCTCGCTGACGATCTCCGGAGACACGTCGCTGTTCAGGTGATACGTGATACTGCCACGCCGGAGTCCGTGGGGTGACCGGGAAGACGGACATTTGCTGTGGGCCGCGCGTGAACCCAGTGCCTCGCAGGTCGACGGGTCCGAAGGGTCTGCGTCGTGGGGACACCCACCGAGAACGCACGGCTGGGTGAGCTTGTTCACCCACTTGTAGATGGTATCACCCGCAGGCCGTCCGTGCTGCGAGGTAATGAGTGGCTTGCGGCCGTAATCGTCAGTCCGCTCGTAGCGGTCGGGGTTGTCGAGATAATCGTCGACGACCTGGTAATCACTCGGTCCCAGGTAGACCCACCGTTCGCCGTCTTCACCGTTCTTGAGTTTCGTTCCCTCGTCGATTCGGTGCTCCAGTACCAGCGCGTAGTCGTCGGGACGAAGGTCGTCAACGTCCAGTGACCGAAGAGCCGACCGGCGCATTGCCGTCTTCCACAGAATCAGAAAGACAACGTGATCCCGGCTCGCGTAGCGGTACTCGTGGAGGTAGTCGAGTATCCGGTGTGCCCGATCTGCGCTCAGGTGGACTTCGCGGCTTTCGGCTCCATCGGGCAGCTCGGGAGCATGGACCTTCTCGGCCAGCCCATCGTCGACGCCCTCGATGTCGGCCCAGTATCGGAGGGCTTCGCGAATCGTCGATAGTTGCTTCTGGAGGGTCAGCGCCGCGATGTCTCCCCGTCGCCAAGCTACGAAGTCAGCTAAATCGCGGCCAGTGAGGTTGTTCAGGTTCTCGATGTCGCGCTCCTCACACCACTCGTTGAAGAACCGGAGCCGCGTCTTCGCGTTCCGCATCGTACTCTCGCGAACGGACGGTTCGCGGTGTCGGAGGAACCGCTCGATACCTTCCTCCGGCGAGAGATCCATCAGATCCTCGCTCATGCTTGCCCCCGTTTTCGCTTCCGGTAACAGCCCAGACAGCGGGACTCACCGGGATAGCAGAAGTTCTCACAGCCATCCGTCTCGCACTTGTCCACGTCTTCGATGACGCGGTCGCTCACGCGGACACACCTCCCGCACTTTCATTACGTGAGACTGACTTGCCCAAACTGGTGCTACTCGACAGATGAGCGAAACGTGTGCGAAGTGCGGCGATAGCCCTGCACCCCGAGAACTGAATCCTCCTTTTGACTGGACCGACTATCTTAGAGAGGAACGGGACTTCGGCCCACCCATTGGTGCGGTCTGGATTCCGCTCTGTCCGGATTGCTATTTCGACGCGGATCACCTGAAAGAGAGCGTCAACAGCCTGGTGATGGGGGACGACGATACCAGAAAAAAGATCCAGGCCGATAGCGAGGACTTTCTTGATTCTCTCGACCTCAACGCACTCATCGACGACGCGATGCGGTAGCTCGGCCGTCATTCTGCAAACACCTCTTCGTCCATCGGTGCAACGCCGATAACCATGTGTTCTCGAATTGCGTCGGCAAGACAGAGCTTTAAGTCGTACTCCTTCAGCGTCTCCGTCATTCCGATGGTTGTCTGCGCCACCTCGGTTTTCAATTGAACTCTGATAAACGCCGGCACGTCGCTGGCGTCGCGCCGAATGGTGGCCTCATCCACCTTGTCGAGTACACGGATCGCATCGCGAGCCTGCTCGAATCGTCTTGTACGACTCACGCGGACGCACCCCCGCATGGCATCGTCTGTCGAATAGCTATACCGCTGGTCGTTGGGCTACTTTCAATAGCCCGCTTGCTCTCGTACTTCATGGGTCGTCTAAGCCTCAAACGGGAAACGACCCACCCGGCGTGTGCCAGCACGCCGGACCTTTCTGGTCCGATGGGCGGGTCACTTCACCTGTATAACGCCTCTACTGAAATACTTTTCTGTGAATTGCACAGATTAATCTGTGCTACTACGCTGAGATACAAGTGATTGCAAATAGATGTCTAATGCACCGATACACCTATGAGTTCCACAGCCACACCGCTTGATGTGCCCAGGCAGCGTGCTGATTGGATGACTCAGACTGACGAAGCCATTCTGGAAACGATTCGAGATGAAGGGAACATGACACCCCAAGCTCTCGATGATACTTTCGACATAGCCGCTGCCAACTACGCCCGTGATCGACTCTCTGAACTTACCCAGTACGGGCTGGTCGAGAAGATCGGGCGCGGTCTCTACCGACTGACCGATGACGGGCGTGCATTCCTCAACGAGGAACTCGACGCCAGCGAACTCGATCCCGTCGAAGACGCCGACTGACATTCTCTTAGACCCTCGCGAGTCGTGCCGTCACGTCACCGGCCCACTCCGGTAATTCGAGATCGGCTAACTTGCCGTCGTGCCAGCTCGTCACGATCTCTGTATCGCCGTCGCGGGCCACGTCGACGCGCCACTTCCGGCCGTCTTCAGCGGTGATATCGAACCGAGCACCGCCGTTCCCGAGAGCTTTGATGTGCTCAACGTTCACCTCCTCACCAGTGTAGACTTCGATTGTTCCTTCCATACACTGTGGGCTGAGGGGAAGAAACGGGTTAAAAAGGTGCTATACTTCCGGGAGAATGATGATAGGGCAGTGACAATTGGGGGAAAGTACCCAACAAATATGTCTCCTGTGTGTGCAAAGATATACTAATGAGTAGTAACGAAAACAAAGAATCAAAAGGAGAGTCTTTCATTCCAGCAATATCAGAGTTTTCCGGAGATGGGTTTGAGAAATCTCCGGAAAATATTCTGGATTTATTGGAGACGAACCTTCCAAGGTATCAAACTGGTTCTCCGGAAGACCCCAGCAGGGGGTACACAGACTTTGATCTAATGGATTGTCCCCAAGAAATCAGGCACGTCATTGGTCAGGAAGTCAACAATGTAGTAAAAATAACACACAAAAAAGAGTCGTATGGAACGAGCAAAGCGTATATTCATGGGGAAATCAGTGAAGTCCACACAATTGATTTCGAATATGTCAACGCATACTGGATAGGAAATATCGTTGTATTTGAAGGGTCTAAGAGTTCGGTATCTACGGTACAAAATGATATACAGAGACACCTTTTTAATGTACTCCGAATCCAGAATATAAAGTTAGATCCTAGTATTTACCGCCGCTTAGAAGATTTTCCGCTAAAATATGTGGAAGGTTTACAATTAAATGAAACCCTTAGTATGTCAATCGAAGGTGCAGATGATATCTCGCAGATGCGAATATACGGCCGCGATTCATCAGATGAATATGATCGGTATCTACCAAAACACGGGAAGATATCATACCTGATGGGGGAATTCCAGTTTCACGATTATCAAATATTAACAGATATATCGGAGGATCTAATTCATATCAGAAAATATAATAAAAAAGAGACTGACGAAGGTGAGGAAAATCCCATCTCTGAAGACAGTCGCCTATTCGTCATTCTTGCATTTCTGAGACGACTCATTGAAATCAGTCGTACAAAGGGCGGGAAATAATAGCGTAAACTATGACAGGCTTTTCACTAACATCACTTCTGGTTTGGCTAAGGAATCCTGAGTGGGGAATAATCGGGGCGATATTGTCTTTTGCTGTAATTGGCGGGTCAGTGTTCTCTTCAATTGAAGGAATTATACAAATTTCTGCATTTCTAGTAGGTTGTCTGATTTTTCTTCTTATACTATTTGCTAATTTTTATTTGAGCGGCATCGGGGTCGTCTGCTTACAAACAAACTCTATATCATCCGCTGAGAACCATTATCGTCGAGTATATCCAATCCCTGATGGATATGCGGAGTTTGATGTGTATTTTAGTATTCCAAGATGGCTAAATTCTTTTTCTGTAGAAATCGCACACGAGGGACCTTTTAAGATTGGTGCATGGGATCTCCCCGGACCGGTTTCATTCAATAATGAAGTCATACATTGTGATGGCGATTTACAGAAAGTCCCTTTCACGCTTCGGTTTGGTGGCGATCCACAAGAGATAGGCGATGCAACCTACAATATTCGATTTATTGACAAGCAGACTGGGAGGAAGCTCTATTCTATGTCCCTAGATGGAGATCGTAGGATAGAAACAGAATCTGAAAGCAGCGATCTTGAACCAGATATTGCTGAATCTCTTGGTATAGAATGATAAGTAGAGATTCCTAACTGCGGTGATTGTTTTCGGTCCTATTTTACAACAATATTGAACAAGTCGGGGGCCTCTATTTTTTGATCAGAGACTCGATATTTCCTATGTCTGTTCTCACCTTCAACTACAATCAAATCGTACTCTTCCAGTTTCGAGAGCTTCGTCCGCCGGGCCCGTTCCGAAATCGGTGTCTGCTCACGTCCACGATATGCTCGGTCAGCAACAGCATCATACCGCTCATGTAGCTCCCCTGCCTCCAGCCCATCGCCCATTCGGATCAGTTCGTACAGTAGTTGATGATGGAACGGCAGTGACTCCAGATTCAGTTCACGGATATGCCGTCGAGCCCGCTCGAACGACTCGCTCACATCCTCGTCGGTGATTCGATCATGTTGCAGTTCTTCCGCCCGAAGTGCAGCCTGTCGGAGTGACTGTATTCCGTTCCGTGCAACACCAGCCACCTCATCAGCGATTGTCTCTAACTGCTCGCGGGTAACTGACTCCGACGGAAGCCCAAGGTTCGCCCGTGCTTCGAGAATGTCCGCCAGCTCGTCGACACTATAGCGATCCAAACCGAAATCCGTGAACGACAGCCGCCGCCGGAGTCTTCCATCAAGCCTGGATAACCACTCATCTGGGTCGTGGCAGATAACGACGACAGATAGGTTCTCGACATCTACCAGCCGGTCCAGTGCATCCGTCGATGGGAGACCGTCAGCCTCGTCGAGAACAACTATCACCGGATTGGTGACGCGGTCTTGGAGTTGGATACAGAGATCTTCACGGGGGACGTTAACCGATGGGTCACTGCCGGGGAGATCGTGAAGAACTGATCGGACAACACCGGCAGTCGTTTTTCCGAGACAGCGAACATGGGCCGTCTGAACGTCGGCATGTCCAGTGAGCTTCTGTAAGGAGTGTTTAGTTAGCGCTGTCTTCCCTACCCCTGGTGGGCCGTGAATCAGTACGTCGTGGGCTTGATCGCCACCAAGTGCTGATTCCCATGCACGGGATAGGTGGTCAACGGCAGCTTCTCGATGGAGGAGGCGACGCGGGAGGTGCTCGTCATCGAAGACAGCAGGGTCGGCGATCATCTTGGGAGAGGGTGAGAACAGACAGGGATATAAACTGGTGCGACACTTCCGAGAGATCCGATACCGCAAACGATATTTGATTTACAACAAACCGTATCCGAACGGGCCAACATAATGAGGTGTATGTGTTTTTTATCGAGCAGAGACAATCTTGAAGGACACAAATAATTATTCCATTCAACCGAAATATCCTAGTTTATAAATCCACATTTCGTATACGGAACTGACTTATCCCTGTCTGACATAGATTGATATCAGTAGACGAGACTAGAGTAGATTAAATTGATCACAGACATGCTATTAGATAAAATTGCTACCGGTCTGCTTGCTAATCTAATAGTAGCAACTATATTTTATCTATTGGGACTGCTTACTAGTGGTAAGATCAAACCCTTCTTAAAAAATGGTTTGGCGTGGACCTTCAATTCAGAAGTACAAGCATCTATTAAACGCAGAGATATTTATAACGATCCAAATGCTAACATAGACATTTCATCTTTTTCCACAGAAATATACGATGAAATCTGTGAGAGGTATGATGGAGAGGTTGTAAGTCCTCGGTACAATAAAAGCGAGGTGGTAGTAGATGTTGAGAAGATTCCGAACGAAATCGCTGTGAAAATTGATGAAGAGCGAGGAATCTCTGGTGCAAGCATGTCAGAAGAAGTGAAGGGGTACCGGATTGAGATTTCGCCAAGAGGCGACCTGAGATTTGGGTACAGATCTGATGAATCTTTAAAACAATTTGAGAAGTTTGCATCCGCAGCTTCTGCAGCCGTTCAAGCAAAATATTTCCATGGGGACCAACCTGACGAATCTAATGTTGATGTGGCAATCAAGCAGGGTGTCCCAGAGTTATCCGGTGAAGTTAGAGACGATGACTTAGAAATCTCCGCACACCTTGATGGGTCTGTTCTCAGGATGACTCTAAATAATCCAGATTATTTAGTAGATGGCATTAAAAAGTTTGTTTCGCCGAATTAAAGATATTTTCTAAGGTATTGGTCTAAGAAGTTTAGGTATTCCTTCCTAGTGAAGTCTCCGGGCTTAAGCACCTGAAACCAATTACTTCCCATACGAAGACGTAGAGTTTGGCCCCCATAGTCAATATCAGGACCAATCATATTCTTATCTGAGTTTCTGAATGCCGTTCCGATATCCCCATCATATTCAATATCATCTCCATAGAGAATTCCATTCCGAACGTTATCTGAGCGCTCTTCAAATCCTCCCATCCATTGTCCGGGGTGATCTGAGACGATCCGAGCTAATTCAAATTCTGCCTCAGATAGATCACCATTTAAAGCCTGTTCAATAAGATTGAATGCGAACATGCCATCAGAATTCTTAACAACTACATAGTCATCACCAACAATCCAGTAGCGGGTCCATTTTCGACGTGTTTCTTCCGTTTGTCCAATATCAATATCTCCATTGATGTCGACTTTCTCACGCTCATGGGGGTACTCTTCAACTGCCAGTCCTTGCTTAACATTTCGGCCAGAATCTAAAGTTAGTTCCTGTTCAATATTCACATACTTGTGTAGATCTGCACCAGAAGGAGACACCTGGTTGAATCCTGTTATATCGTCTGTTTTCGATTCAATCGTGGCGATTTTTCCGGAAATCATTGGCATTTTTTATTCCTCCGTTGGTTCTGACTCATAGTTAAGTAACAAATCATTGACTAACCGAACTAAGGATAGTGTTTCGAAGTCGTCGGAGCCGTGGGCTTCAACATATCCACCTTCAGTTATGCGGAGACGGATTTGCTCAGTATTATATTCGAAATCCATACCGAGCTGATTCTTACTACTGTCCCACAGAGAATCTCCTAGCTCGGTATCTGAAAATACATCATCCCCGTAAGCGACACCGTTTGAAGTCATCCCATTATGATCGTAAAATCCTCCCATCCAGAACTCTGCATCCTCCTGAAAATCGGCAGCTAATGCATTTAAATTAAATTGGATAGGCTCAATCATAGTGCCAGTTGCCTTTCCAATCAAGTCGAAAGCAAACGTACATTTCGAACTTTCAACTAAGATAAACTGGCCAGGAACACCTGCAAACACTGTGGAAAGCGTTTCAATCTGTGTAGATGGTTCTTTTTCAATTATATTACCGTCCTCGTCAATTTGTACAGATTCAACTTCGGACTGAGTCTGTTCTGCAGCGTTTCCGACTATGATTGATGTTCCACTGATATTTTCAACTTTGTCTGTGATTTGTAATGTTGACCGTAGATTTTCCCCACGCTCTTGACGTGTTTGTGGAAATTGAGCGGTGTCGATATCTTCAAATTCTCCGTGAACTCTTCCGACTAGTCCCGCGTTCATCAAGTCAGATATAGATAAGGTAATACTTAAATCTTGTATGTAAAGCAGAAAATTATTCTAATCTTTCAGTTTAAACTGCGGGAACCCTATTATTTTTGTCATTTTCTGGCGTTAAAATTCCCAGTTCCCGTTCAAGACCGTAGTCTCCGAACGCCGTAATGGGTGTCGTATGGTCTTGGATTCCAGATGCACTGGTGTATTGGGCATTCCCCGCCCTAATAGTGTGTCAGTGTTCTAGCCAACAAGTTGGACAGGGGCTGTTCGTAAGTTAGTCATTTACCACAATCGGTCTGACTTAGACGAGATCGTGTTGCTGACCAGAGAAAGATTCAATCGTCGCCTTTGTACGCACCTTCACGCTTCCGGATACTCTCTACTCGGAGCATCTTCGACTCACGTACTAACCGACATCCAAGACGATAGCCACCAACACGTAGCTTCTGGAACGGGGAGTTCGTCAGTGGTTCAAGAAACTCATCGGGGTTACGCCACTCTGACGATACAACTTCATCCAGTTTGTCGATTATCCGTTGCTGGATATCGGCATCCAACTGCGAGAACTGGTTTTCAGCTCGGGGCGAAAACTCCCAGTCCCACTCGTCGTCACTCGCTGTCTGTCCCATACTGTGCTCTGATCTCGTCGCTCGAAATGCCGTCACCCTCGTCGAACTGCGCTTCACTGATTGCGAGGTCCTTCCACACGCCGGCCCCTTCCGGGTGATTCACCGTGTCACGAAGTGCGAACCGGATGAACTCGCTTCGGCTGTTGAACCCACGCTCGCGCCATGTCTCGTCGACGACATCGAGAAATGACCGAGCGATGCGGAGGTTGATCCTGTCAATCTCGGGATCGCCGTCGTTCGCATCGGCTTCTGACATACGTGCGTACATCTATCGTACTCACAGAAAACGCTGTTGCAGCCTCACCTACTATTCTCCGAAGGCTTTGATGGGGTTATTGACCTCACTTCCAATGATTGAAGTCATATTAGAGGAGGTCACTCGTTTGAAAAGTAGTTGAGTTTTTTATATTTGAAGAGACAATCCTAATGGAGAATGACGAGTGAGTATTGGGATCAACCAGTACGTGGTGAGCAGTTCAGTATCGAAAATAAGCGGAAATACTGGGAAACGTTCCGTACCAACCCCACTTCCCAATCGCTCCTTGAGTTTGGAGAAACATGGTGGGCATATCGCCATTTTGGAGATCCAGCTCATTTCGTTCGGAAGCGTACCCTGAATAAAGGCTATACAGCTACCGAGATGCGAGATCTACTCGAACGTGCTGCTTCAAAAGGTCCAGAAGCGATTAACGAAGATATTCCTGGAATGGGGGTTGCAACACTAAGCGAACTACTAGAGGTGATTGATCCATCACAGTACGCTACACTCAATTCTAAGTCATGTGAGGGATTACGAGACCTGGGCTATTCTGTACCCGGAAATAATCCAGACAAAACGATGTACAGCAAGTTCACTGAGCACGTCAAAGAGATTGTGCCAAAATATGGCCTGGAGAAAGAGGTTGATTCTACTGTTTCGCGAGGTATTCCAGATGGTACAGAAAATATCGACATCGCGCAGGTGGCCTTTGAAATGAATCATAACGACAGGTTCTCATTTTCACTAAGTAACCTCTGAGAAGTTGACTATCGCCACTTACTCTCGACACTCGTCCGATACCGTAGCCCGATCACACTGGTGTTGAACTGCTGGATCGTCTCTGGGTCCAGATCCCCACGCGCGTCGTCAATGTTCTCCTCGCTCTCGACAAGGTGGGTCAACGCTGCATCCAGTACGTCGGACATCGGCGGATCGTCGTACTGATCACTGGCGACAATTGCACTGGCCTTATCCAGTAGTCGTTGCCGTTCGTCAGTGATCTTGAGACTGGTGCGTCGGGTCATTGTTTAAACGAGTGTATGTACCGGGGGTTGGTTCGCGTCGTTCTGGAGTGAGCGATAGGGTGGTTGTTTATAAACTGGGACCGGGCCGTCGGCGTGATCGGGGAAACCTCCCAGCCAGACTGGCTCATTCTATGCACCGTAGCCCACGGCCCACAGCCCACAGGTGCATACATCGAGGATTGGCGTTACATCTGTATCTGACTCCATGGGGTCGGGCTCGCATCATGGGCTGACCAACTCTAATCGGTAGTCGCCTTCGTCGTCCTGGTCAAGACTCTCGACCTTCGCCCAGTGGTTTCCCACCAGCTCGCCATCCTCGTCGACGACACCGCGCTCGCGGAGATCGTCTATCGGTATCGAGACGGTCACGCACCCGCCTGCCGGAGAGAGTTTTCGCATCTCCATGCCACCGGCGGTGCAGTCCCGATACTAAAATTTACTGAGTCCCGGGAATACCGCGATTCGGTGCTTTCTAGCCAGCAGACTGCACGGCCGGAATACGGTCGTACTCACGGCCGGTGCAACCCATGTTCGGAAAGATAGACATCGAAGACGCCCTGGCCGGTGTGATTTTCACCGCCAGTGCGTTCGTCACCAACGGTATCGCATCGATCAGTCTGCTCGGTTACGACCTCGCTGCCTCTGTATTCTCCATTCAGGGCACGAGTATCGACCTCGCGTTTCTGCTGTCGCTCACCGCCCTGGCGATGGCTTACGCCACCAACCGCGTCAACGAGAGTCGGAACAAGAACTACCAGCTCGACACCGACCTCGTCGAGATCGCCAAGGGCTCGGCCACTGTCGAAACCTACCTCGCGCTCGGGACACTCGTCATCGTCCTGTTCACCGGGCTAAACATCCTCGGCGCGCAGGATATCGTGGTCGGTTCGGCCGCTATCGGTCTTGTCGTCGTTGGCGTTGAGGCTGCCGGCTACTACGTCATCAGCTACCTGGGGTGAATCCGATGGACCGCATACTCAGCTATGGGCTTATGGGCGTCATCGGCATCTCTGGGTCCACAATTGCCGCGGCTGTCATCGGCTCCCCGCTTCCCGTCGTCAGTCCCGCCGTCGTCGCCGGCGGCGTTATCGCCGCGCACCACGCACAGCAGAAGGACACCGCCGCCGGCGCTGACGACCAAGAGGTTCGCACCAGCGTCGAGCAGGTCGAAACCGACGGGGGGCAAGAACAGTGACCCGTGCTCGCTCGGTCCTGCTGGCCGCGCTCATCGTCTGTTCCGCCGTCGTGGGGGCCGTCGGTCCCGCACTGGCACAGACAGCCACGGACAGCGGGCCAGTCACCTACGAGTACACCGGCTCCCCAACGACGCTGATTGTTGATACCAGCAATCTCGACGGTGGCTCGGAGTTCACCGTCGAGTACACCACGCAGGGCGGCCCGTCCACTGGAACGACCGTCTTAGCCCGCGAAACGTACAACACCGCGAACCTCAAAGAAGACCAACTCCTGTTCTTCAACGACGGCGCGTATGAAACCGTGAACGTCACGGTGTCGGACTACTCCGGCGGCGAACCGACGTTCGACTCCAAGAGCGGGCTTCTCGGCGGTGTGAACCTCGTTCGGACCGTCGTCGGGACCACCGGCGGCGACTCTGATTTGACCTGCGACACGTCCGACAAAATCGGTAATGCACTCTCCGGCGTCGAGAATCTGGACTGTACGCCTCAACCGGGCACGACGACCGTCAACACGACGAATACCGACACTGCACAGGTCAAAACGGACATCTATCAGTCTGCCCTCAACAGCAATGCTAGCACTGACAACACGCTAACCGTCCTGAACAACGACCTGAAGGATGCTAAGACGCAAGCTCGCATTGAGGGCAAAAACGCCTATATCCGCGCACTAAACAACGGAAGCAGTAAGTCAGCCGCTAAGAATGCGGCTAAAGAGGCTGTAAGTGATTTCTACGCGACCCACCAGCGGAATCTGCTGGCTGAGTACACACTGACCGTCTCCCACTTCAAGTACCTGCGTAGTACTGCCCTCAACGAGAGCATAGACAGTAGCTACGTGGATACTGACGACCAGTCGCTATCAAGCACCGGAGACTACACTTACGACTGGAATCAACCGACAGACTCCGTAACTCTCACTGATGGCACGACTGAGGACTACACATACGTCCAAATATCCAAGACCTACGGTCCGGGTGGCGACACCGAAACGTACGACCACTACATCACAAACACTGCGAAATCTGGTGCAACCCTCGGTATATCGGCGAAGTCGCTCGGAGTCCATGGATACAGTTCCGATACGTCATATGTTGCTGTCGTACCCTTCGAGCGGTATCAGTCTACGTGGACGACTATCGAGAATCAAGACCAGACTGTTCGGAATGAAATGGATACGCTGGCAGAGAACACGTATAGCGCCTACCAGGCTGGCGAAATCAACAATAGCGACCTCATGGACCCGTACGTGCTGGCGTCCCAGCAGTCGCCGGGCGACGACTTCCAAGGCTGGGCCGCCGCACAGCTCACTCTGCTTGGCACCAACTCTCCGGAGAACTTCGACCAGATCGGGAGCTTCAACGTCACCACTGAATCCGGTACGCAGTACGAGGGCGTACTGTTCTCTCAAGAAAATCCGGCCAGCGGTCAGTTCGAGAACGGAACGACCTACAACACGTCCAATATCGGTGGCACGCAGTACGTCGTTACCTCGGATCGCATTGTCGAGCTGGATGGAGAGTTCACCATCGACAGTATCTCGACGCAGGACGGTCAGACTGTCCAGAACGTCACTATCCAGAAGACGACATACGAGACGACCAACGTCACCGAACTCAAACAGCAGTACGAGGATCTCGCCTACAAGCGCGCACAGATCGAAGCGCGTGAGAAGGCCTTGAAACAGTCTGCTGGCGGTGGCTTGCTCGGTGGCGGCAGCGTTCCGCCCGTCGTGGCATTAGCCGTCATCGGCACGCTACTGACTATCGTCGTTCTCCAGAACTAACCCACCCATGCGTTCCATTTTCTTCGTCGCGCTGCTCGTGGTCAGCCTCGGCTGCGTCAGCGCTCCGACCGCCGCACAGTCCGCGGGCAACCTCCCCGCTGAAACACCCGGCCCACAGCCCACAGCCAACGCTACTGATACCACGCGCATCGACGGACAGACCGAGATCGTCGGCTCAGAGTACCTGCCAGACGAAGGAATCGCCCGAATCACCCTCCGGTCAAGCGCAGTCCAGACCGTGACGATCTCCGACGCCGGCCGCTTCCAGGAAGGCGGGAAAATCCCCGTCCGCACGGTTGCCATGCGCTCGGACGACACCGCCACCATCGAGATTCCCGTCACCGAGAAAGACGGCTACGTCGGTGTCGCCATTTCCACGGCGAACACGCCGCTCTACGCCGAAATCGTACAACAGCCCTCCGGTGGTGGGCTCGACATCCTCCGCGCGCTCTCGTCGTTGCAGGCGTGGCTCGCCGGGGCAACTGTCGCGTTCATCTGGATGATCGTAGCTGGCTACAACGTAATCCGCGGCGAGAACGGCCGTCCGGAGGTAGCATGAAGCCCGCACCGACCTTCCAGAACAACCGCGACCGGCTTGTCTACCTGCTTGCCGAGTACAAGCTACTAATCGGCGGGATGCTCGTCGGTGCGGCCGTGCTGTTCGCCTACTACCAGCCGCAGCTGCCGACCCTGCCGACGTGGATTCCCGCCATCGCAGTCGGCTGGCTCGTGCTGGCGATCCCCTGCTATCTTGTCGGTGCGAAGATCGCCCGCTGGCTCCGTCGACGTAACTGGGTCGAAGTTCACCACGTCAACGCCGTCGAGGACACGACCGAGAAGTACTATATCCCGCCGGAACTCTGGCGCGAGAAAGAGATCGACGGCCCAGACCCATATCCTGTCAACGGTGGCAGCGCGTGGGCTGTCCGCGAGTACGAGTATCTCGAAGACATCGGCCAGCTCCGCGTTGAGGGCGTCTGGCTCGAAGGCTGTCAGGACACCCAGCTAATGACCAGCAAGAAGCAGATGCAGGATATCCACGGCTGGCTCATCGACCGCGCCGAAGAACTCGCCGCAATCCGTGGTCGGTGGTCCCGTGGGTCCGTCGAGCTGCAAAAGAAGCTCGTCACCGCCGACGCCGAAGCCAACGAGCGCGGCCAGATGATTCAGAAGACAGCGGCCAAGGAGACCTTCGGTGACCTCATCGAAGACGGCGAGAATCCCGAAGACGCACCCACCATCCACGACCTCACCGACGCACCCGATCCCACAGCAGACGCCGCTGTGGGCTATGGGCAAGACGAACCGACCAGTGAGCAACCGCAGGACCCACGACTAAACGATGACTGACGACGGAAACGACCTCTACACGCCTGCACAGTTCCGCGAGTATCAGGACGGCTACGGCCAGCGCGATCCCGACGAGGTACACCAACACGCCGGAATCGTCCGTGATGAGAAACTATCGCGCTATCTCTCGATACTCGAAACGCATTACGATCCACGCCACTGCGACCGGCCCGGAAAGATGCCGGGACAGGCTAAGGATCTCTCGCACGTTCGGGAAATCATCCGCATCGAAGGCACTGAAACAGCACGGCGGGCCATGGCGAACGGTGATATGCAATCGTTGAAGCACTTCACTGGAGACGCCGGCCAGCGGGCCGATATCTCCGGAATCAAAGCTATCGACCAGCTCCGGGCACAGATGACCGGCCCCGCTCCGATGTTCTACGAATGGGCCGAGCCCGGTACTGGCAAGTCGAACTTCGCCTGTCTGCTCGGACAGCTCTGGAAGGAACAACAGCCCTCAGACGCCCTGGTCGCATCGAACATCCGGACGCTCGAAGAGACGGACGAGTGGACCGACTCGGACGGCGACCGTCGTGACGGCTGGCTGGCGAACTACGGCGAGCTGAACGAGTGGCTGAAACAGGACGGTGATCCCATGCACAACGAGCAGGTCCCAAAACTGTTCATCTTCGACGAGGCCAGCAGTAACGCCGGCGGGAGTGGGTCGGACGGCTACGAGACGAAAACCAAGCTCGGGCCACTCACCTACAAGATCCGGAAGTACGGCGGGTCGCTCATCATCATCGGCCACGACGGCCGTGACGTGCATCCGCTCGTTCGGGAACTCGGCGTGTGCGTCCACAAGGAAGGGCTGAAAGAAGCGACCTTCTACGAAGACGTGCGGAACCGGAAGGGCGTCAACCCGATCTTCTCCGTATCCGGTATCCCCGAGACGGACTGGCGCTATGACGACAAGGAACCGACCACGTGGTCCTGGTCGAGCGGTGAGGATGACAGCGACGAGGTGGACCCGGAAGACCTCTCTCGAAAGCTCGCGATCTACACGGTCATCACGGCAAAGGAATCAGAACCGGACAGACCAAACCACGAAATCGCCGATTTTGTACCGTACAGCGCCGAATGGGTCCGACAGCGCTGGAACGAGTATCAGGACGACGGCAAGCACCGCAACGTGGTTGGTGAAGTGACGGAGCTAACCGCATGACAGCGACGGAATTCGAGCAACCCAACAACAATCAACCCCCCGGCGCAGCCTTGGTATTGGCCCATGGCGTGCGCTCGCGGTGCGAGCACGCGCGAGCCATGGGCAGCGGCCGCGAACAGCCCAGAGGAGTATCTATATATGACGCACGCGAGGTGCGCGAATGAGTCGCAGCCACAAAGCCAATCACTACGGCACGCTCGTCGAGCGCAAAGCCGCCAAGCGGTACGACCTCGAACTAGATCGATGCAGCTGGCACGATGCGAAGCGGCCCGATGGGGCACCGGTCGAAATTAAGTCGGCAATGCATCGTCATGCCGACGGCCAGCCCGGTACGTTCAAGCTATACGACCAGTACCACGAACGATTACGGGCAGCGAACGGATGGTACGTGTTCGGTGTGTATCGGGTGTGTGGACGTGGTGTTAAAGTGTTAAACTGGGAGATGCGTCACTCGTCACGGTTACCACATCTCAATTGGCATGGTGGAGGAGAGCATCGTGATTCTCAACAAGCCAAAATCAAAATAGAATTGTTTCTGTCATAATATACACCAAAATCCAATAGATACTAATAAAAATATATTCTATAATATAAAATACGCCTATGATTGAATATATTAAAGACCAGTATAAGAATGCAGATGAGACAGAGGTTAAAATTTCGATAGGTATCTCAGTTGTAATTGTAGCAGGGATTACTCAGGATCTGGTTGACTTCGATTTTCTGGAAAGTATTATAACTGCAGCAGTGTCCGTGATGTCCGGTTTCCTCATTGAATCTTTCATAACCTTCGCTATTGTTGGTATTATTAAACAAAAACATATTCAAGAGGTTCCGAAGAAGTTCCGTACATTAACGGGTACCGTCGGGGTAATCATTGTAACCAGTATTGTGATTTATTCAAATGGGCCGGTCGAGGGGTATGTGTCTGGTTTTTCATTTCTTGTTGCATTTGGTACTTATAGTGTGAAGTGTATGGATTCTGACTCATATATTGATATGGGGGTTACCCTATGGAATCTAGTAGGTTTGGCGCTCATTTCGTTCGTTATCGGTTTAACAGCAATATCTCAGCTTGGAGCCTTGAGAGTTGTCGGTAGTGTAATATTTGTTATGATCCTCTCGGTAGTTACTGAGTTTCGGCTCAGGAAAGCGTAGCTCTATCAGCATAGAAGTGCGGTGTATTTTGATGAAGTGGCCTTAGCCACACCTCTAAACGGAATCACAACCCCCCGGGTTTGATTCCGTTCGGGCGACGGCCGAGCTATGGGCTCGGTCAAGCCTCGATCACGCCGGCGGCCATGCCGGTCAGGGAGAAAATCGGCAAAACAAGCGGTGTTTTCGGGGTGCTGGACAGTGATGCCTCTCAGCAGGCGGGCCGCTACCCGGTGGCGAGCCAGCGCCAGGCCGTCCCTCGCGAGCCGTCCGCGAGCTGGACCTGGGCCTGCCGGTAGCGCTCTTCGGGCATTCCCGCGTCTTTCCACACCCGGAAGCCTTCACGAATCGCTTTCCCGTGCTTCTCGATCTCTCCGAACCGCAGGGTCATCTGTGCCTCTCGGGCGTCCTTTACATCGATACCATGGCGGGCTGCCCATGCGATGAACGCGCTCATCGTATTCTCCAGCCCACGTTCGGCTGCTTCCGCGGCCTTCGCCGCGGTATCGACAGCACGGCGAGTGGCTTCACGCGCCTCGTCGACGGCGGCGTGAACCATCTCTGCGACGTACTCCGACCGGAGCGACACGTCGGCATAGTCCGATATCACCAAGTCTTCCATCTCTCGAAGCGCTCGACGGACACTCTCGACATGACGGCTGTACTCGTCGGCTATATCCGCCGGAGCAACCTGCCCGCCGTCTGCCACCAACATCTCCAGTGCTTCCCACTGCACCGGTGAGAGCCCATCTGAGAGGTGGCGCACGACGACACTCTCCTGCTTCTGCTCGACTCGCGTCAGATCCAAGCCCACCGGTTCGGGGCCGGAGTGGTCTACCTCCGGCTCGAAGTACGAATCTTCGACAAATGGGCCGGAACCAGATGGTGCGATGTCGATACCCGCATCGGCCAGTACCGACAGCACAGTCTGGTCTAACTCCCGTTCCAGCGTCTCCAAGTCGCGCCACCGGACAGTTTCGTCATCATCCAGCAGCGAGGCCTGCAGAGACGAGCCGACTTTCGGGTGGGATAGCGGATGGTCGTCGGGCACAGACAGCGCCTCGCGGGCGTAGTAGTGCTTCACCTCCTTGGGGAGGTGGTGGTCGGGGAACGCCTCTCGAATCCGCTTCGGGCCGAGTGTGGCCGTGTGGTAGTATCCTGGCAGGTTCCGCCCGCGCTCGTCGTCATCGTTCTGGACGATCTTCCGATAGCCACGACGATCTGACTCCAGGAGGTGACCCATCGCCGCAATCGGCCCATCGCGAGCATGGACCGGCCCACTGGCGTCGCGATGAACCCGGGCATACTTCTCGGCGTCCTGAACGTTGCTGTAGGAATGTGGCTCCTCGAAGTACCGACCGGTGACGCCGATCTCGATGGCCGCCCGCTGCAGTAGCTCGGGGTATCGGTGAAACTCGATATTCGACCCTTTCACGCGGACGTTCACACCTTCGCCGAAGCCGTCCGGAACGGGAATCTCGATACGGCTGCCGTCGTCACGCTCGCCCTGCATTCCGGGCCAGCGTGGGGCAACATGGGCTACGAAATCCTGCTGACCGACCGAATCCTCTTCGGGATGACGAGCGACCTTCAGCCGGTACTCACGCATGTTCTGCAGCTGCCAGTCCGTTCCCTGTGGTGTCCGCTCGCCGGGGTGAACGATATTGCTGTCCTGGTAGGAGAGGCGAACGACCCACCGCTCGCCGTCCTGCAGGAACTCGCCGCTCTTTGACCCCTCACCAGCCTTGACCTCACTGTCCAGTGCGAAAAACGGCGCAAGGCCGTCGCTATTGAACAGGAGATTGGCGTGGAGTTCGTGAGGGGCCAGCCCTATCGTTCGCATCGCCCCCCGTCAGTCTTGACGGCAGCCACCGCCCGCTCGACCTCGGATTGACTCTCTGCAAGCGGTTGGAGATTCGTCCAGTCGAACTGAAGGGGTTCACCCGCTTCGATGTCGTACAATTCTGAGGCGCGGACGAATCCAGTCACGCCGGAGCCACCTCCAGTTTCTCGCGAGCACGACCAAGGAGGTTGCCAACAGTACCGGGTGAACGGCCAGTCTTGCGGGCGTACTCCCGTGGCCCATACTGGCCCATGCCCACAGCCTCGTACACCTCTCGCTCGGCGTCAGTCAGTGACGACAGGTCTGGTTCGTAATCGAAAAGCGACGACTGTGGACTCACAGACTCTCACCCCCGTCAGTCCGGGCTTCCACTCGACCGCCCTGATTCCGCTGTGGCTGGTCTTCCGGATCGGGGTAGTCGAGTTCTTTCCCAGCTGCAGTACCCCGCGAGATACGGGGCATACAGTCACAGGCTGGACAGCGGTGGGCGATATCATCGTCGTCGCCGAACGTCCGCCGGAAGTCACGCGAAACGTGTGCCCCGCAGTGCTGGCAGTTCGACTTCTCGATAGTTGCGTTCTCGACAAGTCGGTTACTCAAGAGAAACCACCCCCGCTCGGGAAGCGGCCAAATCCTTCGCAAAATCGCAAGACCGCACCCCAGATGATTCGTAACCGTTCGTGGTTCGATTTGACTTCGAGTTTATACGCAGATTGATCTGCGAGTAAGATTCAGATAGAAGGGCGTAGGCGACGCTTTTCGGGATAGTTCGCCAGAACGATGTAACGCCATGGACTCGCCGGGATTTGAACCCGGGGCCTCTTCCTTGCGAAGGAAGCGATCTGCCACTGATCTACGAGCCCGCGTGGTCTGCCACTCGAACGCGGAGTTATAAAAACCCTGCGCGTGAGAGCGGCCTTCGATAGCGATTCACACTGTCCCGGCCAGCGGTTCGGTCGGGCTACACAACGACGCTGTCGCGAAGCGACAGGTCCCGAGGCTCAGTCCTCGAGGACGATCTCGATGGAGACGTCGTTGGGAACCTGGATGCGCATCAGCTGGCGCAGTGCCCGTTCGTCGGCGTCGATATCGATGAGCCGCTTGTGGACGCGCATCTCCCAGTGTTCCCACGTCGCGGTCCCCTCACCGTCGGGGGACTTGCGGGTGGGAACCTCCAGCGTCTTGGTGGGGAGCGGAACCGGACCGGAGAGTTCGACGCCGGTCTTGTTCGCGATCTCCCGCACGTCGGCGCAGATGTCGTCGAGGTCCTCGGGGCTTGTGCCCGCGAGCCGAACGCGTGCCTGCTGGGACATACGTTATCGCTCGTTGACGCTGAGGACTTTGCCGGCGGCGATGGTCTGACCCATGTCGCGGATAGCGAACGAACCGAGCTCCGGAATCTCGGAGGACGGCTCGATGCTGAGCGGCTTCTGTGGGCGGACCGTCACGACGGCGGCGTCCCCGTTCTGGATGAAGTCGGGGTTCTCCTCGGCGACCTCACCGGAGGACGGGTCGATCTTCTTGTCGATGGACTCGACAGTACAGGCGACCTGTGCCGTGTGGGCGTGGAAGACCGGCGTGTACCCTTCCGTGATGACGGACGGGTGCTGCATCACGACGATCTGGGCCTGGAAGGTCTCGGCGACCGACGGCGGGTCGTCGGCCGGACCGCAGACGTCACCGCGTCGGATGTCGTCCTTGCCGACGCCGCGGACGTTGAAGCCGACGTTGTCACCGGGCTCGGCCTTCGGGACTTCCTCGTGGTGCATCTCGACGGTCTTCACTTCACCGGAGACGTCAGACGGCTGGAAGCTGACGTTGTCGCCCGTGTTCAGGATACCCGTCTCGACACGGCCGACCGGGACCGTACCGATACCGGAGATGGTGTAGACGTCCTGAATCGGCAGTCGGAGCGGCGCGTCCGTCGGCGGCTCCGGAGCCGGCAGGTTGTTGAGTGCTTCCAGCAGGATTTCGCCGTCGTACCAGTCCGTGTTCTCGGACTCCTCGGCGACATTGTCGCCTTCGAACGCCGAGAGCGGGATGAACTTGGCGTTGTCAGGGTCGAAGCGGACCTGTGTGAGGAGGTCCTTGACCTCTTCGACGACCTGCTTGTACTCGGACTCGCCGTAGTCGACGAGGTCCATCTTGTTGACACCGACGACGAGCTCGCCGATGCCCAGGGTGCGGGCCAGGAACACGTGCTCCTGAGTCTGCGGCTGAACGCCGTCGTCCGCGGCGACGACCAGGACGGCGTTGTCGGCCTGGGACGCGCCGGTAATCATGTTCTTCACGAAGTCGCGGTGACCAGGACAGTCCACGATGGTGAAATCGTAGGCGTCGGTGCTGAACTCCTGGTGGGCGATGTCGATGGTGACACCGCGCTCACGCTCTTCGGCGAGGTTGTCCATGACGTAGGCGAACTCGAAGCCGCCCTTGCCCTTCTCCTCGGCTTCTTCTTTGTGCTGTTCGATGACGTGCTCCGGTACCGATCCTGTCTCGTACAGGAGTCGGCCGACGAGCGTGCTCTTCCCGTGGTCGACGTGGCCGATAATGGCCAGGTTCTGGTGTTGTTCGTCGCTCATTGTTATCTCTCACGCGCAGAGGCGCTGTATCGGGTTTATTAGCTGGTGGTTCATAAAACGATTTCGAAAGCGTGTAAGCGTCAGCCCGTCGCTTTCTTGCGATTCGGCACGACATGGCATGGTAGTGTGGCACCCAATAGCTTGGTCAGGGAGAACGACCGATACCGGCAGTCACGGCCGGGTTTGTGTCCTTCGGAGTGACAAACGGGACTGCCAACTGAGGGAAGCACAGTGAATAAGAGAACGATACAGGCGCGTCGGAAATCCCGCTATCTCGTTACAGTCGGCCGATATCGGCAAGCACCGCGCTCGCGGTTTCCGGGCCGCCGGCACCGCGCCCGGAGATGTTGAGCTGGCCGGCGTGTTCGGTCTCTAGCTGCGCGATGTTCCGGGTCCCGGAGACGGCAAGCGGCGCGTTGTCCGGAACGAGCCGCGGGCCGACGCGGACGGAGCCCTCGACGACCTCGGCGATGAGCCGAACGGTCCGCCCGTCAGCCCGTGCGAGTTCGAGCGCACTGCCGGAGATATCCTGAATGCCCTCGACTTCGGCGTCATCGAGCGTGTATTCTGTCTCGTCATCGGCCAGGACGTTCGCGACGATGACGCCTTTCAGCGCCGCGTCGGTGCCGTCGACGTCGAAGGTCGGGTCAGCCTCGGCAACGCCGAGGTCCTGCGCCTCCGCGAGGACGTGCTCGTAATCGAGACCCTCGGTCGCCATCCGGGAGAGGATGAAGTTCGCCGTCCCGTTGAGCACCCCGCGGACGGCGGTAATGTGGCTCGGGTCGAAGTCGTCGATGGTCGAGAGGACCGGCATCGCGCCGCCGACGGTTGCCTCGAACAGCACGCTCCCCTCGCTTTCGCGTTCCAGCGCGCGAACGTCGGCGTACCGCTCTGCGACCGGGCCTTTGTTCGCCAGCACGGCGTGGCGGTCCCGTTCGAGTGCGGCCTGAACGTGGCTGAACCCCGGTTCGGCGTCGCCGAGCGTCGTCGGCGTCGCCTCGACGAGTACGTCGTACTCGGCCGAAAGCGCGTCTTCGGGTGCGGCACTGCCGACAACGCCGTCGGTTCGCTTCCGGTCGAGCACCTCGGCAGTGTCGATGCCGGCGCTGTCGATGACGGCACTACTGGAGTCAGCGAACGCGGTGACCGAATGGCCGTAGTCGCTCGCTAATTCGACGACGCTGGAGCCGACTGCACCGGCTCCGATGACGGCGAGCCTCATGCCTCACCTCCCGCAGCGAGCGGTTCGATGACGTGGAGCCCCTTCTCGTCGGCGACAGCACGAATCGAAGTCATCGTCTCGTCGACTGCCCCTTCCTCGGTCGCCAGTCGGATGCGCGCGCTGGAGGCGTCGTCGGTCCCCTCCGGTGCCGACAGCGAGAGGTCGGTCACGGTCGCGTCCGTGGACTCGTGAATCCGCGAGAGCGTGTCAGAGAGGTCTGTGTTGACGAGATGGCCGGTGAGGATGATCGTCAACGCCTCGCTGTACTGCTCGGCCCCGGCCTGGATGACGTTGATGCCCGCGTCCCGAAGTGCGTCGACGATTCCGTCGAACCGCTCGGGGGTCGCCTCCAGGTCGACCTCCACGGGGATGTGGCCCCGCGGGGTCACGTTCCCCCGCTCGTGGAAGATAGAGAGGAGGTTCCCGCCGTTCGTGGCGATGGGCTCGAGCGCCCGCAGCAGTTCGCCCGGTTCGTCGACCAGCTCCAGCCGAACTGTGTAGGACCGTACCTCGTCGGTCGAGTCGCTCATCGCCCGCTCACCTCCTGGGTATCTCGGCTCATTGTGGATGACTCAGCAGGGGCACGTATAAGAAACCGTTCGTTTGGTCTCAGGGCAGAAAGCGGTCGTACAGGTCGTCGATCCACTCGTTGTACGCCTCGCCGCGAGGCGACCCCCAGGGATTGCGTGAAAAGTAGTACATCGCCGCGAACATCCCCGCAAGCGTCAGCGCCAGCCCCGTCGGCAGGACGAGATTCCAGATGAACGTCGACGTGCCGGCGATGACAGCAGCGACGAGAAGGTCCACAATCTGGTGAAGGCGGTCACTCATACCCTGCCGTTCGGTTCCGGGTGACCTAAGCGTGGGGCTCCGCCGTCGTGACAGTCGCGGGCAGGGAACGCTACGTTTTTTTCCTACCGGTGAAGCGTGTCGTATGTGCACGCCCTCCAGTCAGCCCCGATAGCGATAGGTACGGCGGCGTTCCTCGTCGGTGTCCTCGCCGTCGTCGGAGCGGGCATCGGCGCGCTCGGAAGCGCGGTCGTACGACGACTCTCGAACCCCGTCGCCAGATACCGGCAGTTGTTCCTCGGCATCATACTCCCATTCACGCTGCTGTCGTACGTCGTCTTTCTGTTGCTCGGACTCGGCCACTTGATCGCCGGCGGGCAGACCGGAGTGGTCGGAGCAGTGGTAGCGACGTTCGCCGAGCTGCTCGCCGCCGGCACCGTCGGACTGGCCGCCTACGCGCCGACTGTCCCGGGTATCCGCAGCGTTCGTGACATCGAACTCTCGACCGGTCGGGCGGTGGTCCGGATGGGACGGTACGTCCTCGGAATCACTGCGTTGGTGACTGTCGTCGTGGTACCGCTCGAAACCGGGCTGTCGCCCCCCGGACTGCTGGCTCTCGTTACCGTTTTCGCTGTCACCGTACAGGCTGTCTCCCCGTGGTTCATCCCGCTAATCCGGTCGGTCGATAGACCGGACGAACCGACAGCGGAGACGCTGGAGCGACTCAAAGAGCGTGCGGGACTGACTGTCCGAGACGTCCGGGTGTTCGACACCGAACAGGAGAGAACCGCGAACGTGACCGTGCGCGGCTTCCCCGGGTATCGCCGCCTGTTCCTGACGAGCACGTTCCTCGACGTGTTCGACGACGAGACGGCGACGGCCCTGCTCGCAATCCAGGCCGGCCGCCAGAACGCCCGAGTCCTTGCCCGGGTCGTCGGCGGCCTGCTTGTCGCAGTAGTTCCGCTGTTCGTGGCACTGGCCGACGTCGGCCCGCTGTGGCCGCTTGCCGGCGCAAGTCTCGGACTCATCGTCGCCAGCCTGTGGGTCACCCGCCGCGGTGTCCGGGCAGCCGACGACTACGCGGCCGACCGCGTCGGCCCCGATGCCGTTGCCGACGCCCTCGAACGGTACGCTACCGTCCACGAAATGGAGCCGTCGAGACGACGACTCGCAAACCCGTTCTCGAAATCGCCACCGCTGGGGAACCGAATCGACCGGTTGCGGGAACAAGCGGGAGAATGAGAGCAGTCCTGTAGCGGGGCAGAGACAAGAGAAAGCGGGCAGACAGCATACCGCGCGCCGGCGGCGCGCGGTTTCACTCCGAGCGCGCTCACAGAGCGCGACTTGGAGGTCGTTTTTAGCGTAGATTTTTACGAGGAGTGGTTCCCGCAGCGCCGCCATCGGCGGCGCGAGGAAACCCGACGAAGTAAAAAGGTACTTAGAAGTAGTCGATAGCCGGGTTCAGTTCCTGCTTCATGCCCTTGCGCTCGCGGATCTCGCTGATCTTGTCGGGCTGGAGGTTGTCGGCAAGGACCTGGAAGCCGGCGTTCTCGGTGTTCCAGGAGGCACGGCCCTCAGTGGCCGAGCGGATGTCTGAGGAGAAGCCGATCATCTCGTCGACCGGGGCGACGCCTTCGACGACCATCAGGTCGCCTTCCTGGTACATATCGTCGACGCGGCCACGGCGGCCCTGAATCTCGCCGCTCGCAGCGCCCATGTGGTCGTTGGGCACGTCGATGCGGACCTGCTGAATCGGCTCCAGCAGCTTGATGCTGGCGTCGATGAGCGCGTTGTGGACAGCCTCGCGGACGGCCGGGATGACCTGGGCCGGGCCGCGGTGGATGGCGTCCTCGTGGAGGCGGGCGTCGTGGAGACGGATGAGCGACCCCTGGACCGGCTCGGACGCGAGCGGGCCGTCGTCGAGGGCTTCTTCGAGGCCTTCGATGACGAGTTCCATCGTCTCGTTGAGGTGCTGGATACCCTTCGTCTCGTCGAGCAGGATGTTGGTCCCGTGGATGTGCTCGATGTTCTGGGAGTCGTCCTTGTCCATGCCGGCTTCCTGCAGCGCTTCACGGCGCTCCAGTTCTGGCATGTCCATCGACGCCTCGCCCATCTTGATGGTCTCGACGATGTCCTCGCCGAGCGGCTCGATGCTGATGTAGAAGCGGTTGTGGTTGTTCGGCGACCGACCTTCGACTTCGCGGCTCTCGTTCTGCGGGGCCTCGCGGTAGACAACAATCGGCTCACCGGTGTTGATCGGGATGCCCTGGTTGCGCTCGATACGCTGGCCGATGACTTCCAGGTGGAGTTCACCCTGCCCGGAGATGAGGTGCTCGCCGGTGTCCTCGTTAATTTCGACCTGGATGGTCGGGTCTTCCTTGGCGACCTGCTGGAGCGTCTCGATGAGCTTCGGCAGGTCGTCCATGTTCTGTGCCTCGACGGACTTCGTGATGACCGGCTCCGAGATGTGCTCGATGGACTCGAATGGCGTCATCTCCTCGCTGGAGACGGTGGAGCCAGCGATGGCGTCCTTGAGGCCCGTGACGGCGGCGATGTTCCCGGCGGGAACGTGCTCGACTTCCTCGCGCTCGCCACCCATGTAGATACCGACGCTCTGGATGCGGTTCTTGCCCGCAGTTCCGGAGACGTACAGCTCCTGCCCCTTCTCCAGCGTGCCGGAGAAGACACGACCGGCGGCGATTTCGCCAGCGTGGGGGTCGACACCGATGTCGGTGACCATCAGGACGACTTCGCCGTCCTCGTTGACCATCGCCATGTCCTCGGCGAGCTGGGATTCGGCGTCGCCACGCCAGATACGCGGAACTCGCATCGGCTGGGCGTCGACAGGGTTCGGGAAGTGCTCACACACCATGTCGAGCACCACGTCGGACAGCGGCGTGCGCTCGTGGAGTTCTTGGCGGTTGTCGTTGCGCTCGAGCTCCATGATTTCGCCGAAGTCCATGCCGGTCCGCTGCATCGACGGCATCGAGACGCCCCACTTGTACAGCGCGGAGCCGAAGCCGACGGTTCCTTCCTCGACGGAAACCGTCCAGTCCTCGATGTCGTCCATCTCCTCGGTCATGCCGCGGATGAGGTCGTTGACGTCCTGAATGACCGCGAGCAGGCGCTCCTGCATCTCCTCGGGTCCTTCCTGAAGCTCGGAGATGAGGCGGTCGACCTTGTTGATGAACAGCGTCGGCTTGACGCCCTCGCGGAGCGCCTGCCGGAGCACCGTCTCGGTCTGGGGCATCGCGCCCTCGACGGCGTCGACGACCACCAGCGCGCCGTCGACGGCACGCATCGCACGGGTCACGTCGCCACCGAAGTCGACGTGGCCAGGGGTGTCGATAAGGTTGATGAGGTGGTTCTGGTCCTCGTATTCGTGGGTCATCGAAACGTTAGCCGCGTCGATGGTGATCCCACGTTCCTGTTCGTCTTCCTCAGTGTCCATCGCCAGCTGTTCGCCGGCGGTGTCGTCGGAAATCATGCCGGCACCGGCCAGCAGATTGTCTGTCAGTGTCGTTTTTCCGTGATCGACGTGAGCAGCGATGGCGATGTTCCGGATGTGCTCCGGGTCGTCCATCAGTGTCTCACATTCTTGGACGATTTTCTTACGTCGGCCCATTATACAGCTTCCTATCAACAGCAGGGTCAAAAGGATAGTGTTTCACTACGGCCGTGACCGCTTGAAATTCGGCCGTTCGCGTGGGATAGTCTCGCATTAGCACTCGCTCGCAGCCAGGGGAGTATACCCGGCGATTATAATTATTTGCAGTTGGATGAGTAATGATTGCAAAGGTATTAGCGCCAGCCAGCGGACGGAAGCGTATGACTCGGCGTCCACACCTCGACACGATTGCAGTCGATACCGAGGCGGCGACAGCAGCAGGGGATGTCACGCTCCCGATACACCTCTCGTCGACCTACGAACTAGCCGGGCTCGACACGGACCTCTCTCTGGAGGACGTCGACCCCGGTGAAGGCGAGTTCCTCTACTCGCGGCTGTCGAACCCGACACGACACGGCCTCGAACAGGAGTTAGCCGCGCTAGAGGACGGAGAGCGAGCCTATGCCTTCAGTTCGGGGACAGCGGCCGTTGCAACAGCGGTGCTCTCACTGGTCGAACCGGGCGACCACGTCGTTGCGTTCGACGACCTGTACGCGGGCACGCGACGGATGTTCGAAACGCTGTTCCGGGACCAGCTTGGCGTCGACGTGGAGTTCGTCGACGCGACTGACGCCGACGCTGTCGCGGCCGCGATGACGCCGGCAACGGAGTTAGTCTGGGTCGAGACCCCGACAAATCCACTGATAAAACTCTGTGACATCGACGCGATTGCGGCCGTCGCCGCCGACTACGACGCGACGCTCGGGGTCGACAACACCTTCGCGAGTCCGTACTTCCAGCAGCCGCTGTCCCTCGGCGCGGACCTCGTGGTCCACAGCACGACGAAGTACCTCAACGGCCACAGCGATGCCGTCGGCGGCGCACTGATTACTAACGACCCCGAGGTGGCCGAGCGGGTGGAGTTCCGCCAGCAGATCGCGCTCGGGAACATGCTCGCCCCGTTCGACAGCTATCTCATCTCGCGGGGCATCAAGACGCTGGGTGTCCGGATGACTCGCCACGAGAACAACGCTATGGCCCTCGCGCAGTACCTCGACGACCACGAGCGCGTCGAAACGGTCCACTACCCAGGGTTAGAGAGTCACCCACAGCACGACCTGGCTCGCGAGCAGATGCAGGGCTTTGGCGGCGTGCTCTCGTTCGAACTGGCCGGAGACATGGCCGACGCCAAGCGCTTCCTCGAAGCGTTAGAGACGGTGACGCTGGCAGTCAGCCTCGGCGGCGTCGAGAGCCTGGCGGAGCTCCCGGCGGCGATGACACACGAACCCCTCTCACCGGCTGCGCGGGACGAACTCGGCATCTCTGACACGCTTATCCGCCTTTCGGTGGGTATCGAAGCCGTCGAGGACCTCCGGGCCGACCTGGAGCGCGGTTTCGCGGCGATTGAGTCCTGAGCACCCGCTCTGTGCGAACGCTGCCCCCACCCGTGGATTAATAGCTCTGCGACCCATGAGAAGGTGACACATGGACGTGCACGTGCAGGGTGGGCCGGCCGAACCGTTTCTCGGGGCGCGGGACCTCTTCTCGACGGAACACGACCTGAACCGACCAGTGACTGTCCGGATCCGGGAGGACCCCGACGAGCGCACCCGCGTCAGTCACAGCGACGACGCCCACCGGCTGACAATCTCCCGCCAGGCCGCGACGAGCGCGATGGCCCGCGAACTGGCGTTACACGAATACGCGCACATGCACCATCACGAACGGGAGCATCCGTCACACACCCAGTCGACGCGGGAGGCCATCTACCTCGCGCTGGCGGGGCGTTCGGTCGAGCAGCGAAAGCTCACGCACTGTTACCAGATCGCCAACCACATGAAAGACGTCTACGCCGACGACATCTGGATGCCGGTGGTACCCGGCGACAAACTGGTGCCGTTTCTGGAAGCCAGCCTCGCGGCTGCCGTCGCGGACCGGCCCGGCGACCCGCCGACCTGGGACCGCTCGACGTCACCGACCCGAGTGCGCCACCCCAGCGAACCGGCCGCACGACTGACGCCGGCTGCAGACCCGGATATCACGGCCGTCAATGCGGCGTTCGCCCTTGCGCTGTGTGAGCGCCACGACCTGGTCGAACCGGACCACCGGCTGTACGACCTCGCCCACGCCGCGGCCCAGGACGCCGAATCGGTCGACCTCACGGAGTTCAAGCGCCACTTCGCCTCGCTGTCGCCCGAGCCGAACGAGTCCGAGTTCCGGAAGGCGCTCGTCGACGTGACTCGCGCGTACGCCGGCGGCGGCGGCCGAGCGGCAGACTGAAACCGAATGTCCCGGGAAGACCGGCTCACTGACGGCCGGGTGTTGTCACACGCAGGCGATAGCCTCGTCGCCACCGACTGCCGGCTTCGCTTGCGCGCGAACACAAATTAACTGGCAGAACTGTTTTTGCGTGGACTTGTGAACTAGTTGACTATGACCGAGGCGCTTCGCGGCCGGCATCTCGACGGGGAAACCGATGTCGTCGGCGAACGGATTCAGGTGTTACACATCGACGACGACCCTGATTTCGTGGCTGTCGCAGCGGATTCCCTGGAGGCTGCGGACGACCGGATCTCCGTCGAAACCGCGACCAGCGCACGAGACGGGCTCGACCAGCTCGCCGAAAACGGATTCGACGCCGTCGTCTCCGACTACGATATGCCGAAGATGAACGGCATCGATCTGCTCGATGCGATTCGGGAGACGAACCCGGACCTACCGTTCATTCTGTTCACCGGCAAGGGCAGCGAAGAGGTGGCCAGCGAAGCTATCTCGATGGGCGTCACCGACTATCTACAGAAGTCGTTCGGAGTCGAGGTGTACGAGCTACTGGCCAACCGCATCGAAAACGCGGTCTCCGAGTACCGCGCGAAGCGACAGGCCGCCGAGTCAGAGCGCCGTGTCCGGGAGCTCACTGAGGCAACCAACGATATCCTCTGGGAGTTCACAGCCGACCTGAGCGAAGTCCTCGTGATCAACTCCGCCTACGAGGATATCTGGGGGCGGTCAGTGGCCAAGCTCCGTGACAACCCCTACGATTTCCTGGACGGTATCCATCCCGAGGACCGCGAGCTGATGAAAGACGCGATGCGGCGTCTCATGCACGGCGAGTCGGCCGACGTCGAATGCCGTGTCAACGCAACGGAGGAGTATCAGCGCTGGGTCTGGATACAGGGCGAGCCAATCACGAACGACGACGGCGAGGTCGTTCGCGTGGCCGGGTTCGCCCGTGACATCACCGAGCGGCGGAACCGCGAGCGCGAACTCGAAGCCACCAAGAACCAGCTCACAGAGCACAACCAGACGCTCCGGAAGCTCTACGAGATCAGCGCCGACCCCGACGCCTCGTTTGAAGAGAAGATACAGGCGGTTTTGGACCTTGGTCGGGAGCGCCTTGGGACCGCTGGCGCGTTCCTGTCCGCGAACGATACTGACCGCGACGAGTTCACCGTCCGCTATGCGAGCGGGAGCGACGAACGGCTCAAGCCAGGAACCGTCACACCGCTGTCGGAGGCGTACTGCCGGAAGATGATCGACACAGGGAGCGTCATGGCAATCGCCGAAGCGTCCGATGAGGGGTGGGCCTCGGACCCGGCATACGACCGCTGGGAATACGAGACGTACATCAGCGCCGAGGTCCGTGTCCGTGACGCACATTCAGGGAGCCTCTGTTTCGTCGACCGGGAGGCCCGCAAGACCCCCTTCACCGAGGACGAGAAGACGTTCGTCCATCTCGCGACGCAGTGGGTGAGCTACGAACTCGAACGCCAGCAGCGCGAACAACGCCTCGAACGGTACAAGGAGTACACCGACGACATGCTGGACGCCATCGACGACGTGTTCTACGTCCTCGACAGCGACGGCCGCTTCCGGCGCTGGAACGAGAGTCTGCTGAACGTAACCGGCTACTCGGCCGCCGAAGTCGCCGGGACCTACGGAGCCGAGTTCTTCCCGGCGGAGTATCGGGACCTCGTTGGGGCCGCTATCGAATCAGTGTTCGAGGGCGACACGACCCGGGTGGAAGTGCCGTTTATTACGAAATCGGGGGATCAGATCCCCCACGAGTTCACGGCGACCCGCGTCGAAGACCCCGACGGGAACCCGATGCTGGCCGGCATCGGCCGGGACATCACCGAACGGAAGGCACGCGAGCAGGAGCTTACGCGAACGAAGGAACTCCTCGACCAGGCCCAGCGGATCGCGAGCGTCGGTGGCTGGGAGATAGACGTGACGAGCGAGCCGCCGGAGATGACGGTGACAAGCGAGTTCTACCGGATACACGGGCTGACTCCGGACGACGAACTGACCGTCGAGTCTATCGTCGACCTGTACCACCCCGACGACAGGGAGACCGTCATGACCGAGTTCGAGCGGGCGATAGAAACAGCAGAGGGATACGACATGGAGGTGCGTATCGGCGACGACGACCACGACCGATGGGTCCGCGCACTGTGTGAACCAGTCACCGAGAACGGCGATGTTGTCAAACTCCGGGGCTCTGTCCAGGATATCACGGACCGAAAGCTCCGGGAGCGCGAACTGGAAGGGACTCGCGAGCGGATGGAAATCGCGCTAGAGACCACTAATACGGTCGTCTGGGACCGCGAGTTCGAGTCCGGCGGCCTGTCGTACTACCCCGGGTCCGAGACGCTGTACGGCACCGACATCGAGTCGCTGGACGAGTTTTTACCGCTGGTCCATCCCGAGGACCAGTCGGAAGTCGCGGCCCGAATCGAATCAGCGACCGAGACCGGCACGTACGAAGCCGAGTTCCGAATCGTCCGTGACGGCGAGGTCCGCTGGATGGAGGCAAAGGGCCGCGTCGAATCCGACAGCGACGGGACGCCAGTCCGGGCAATCGGTATCGACCGTGACATCACCGAGCGCAAGCGCCGCGAGCAGGAACTGGAGGACACGAACGAACGTCTCGAAGAGTTCACGAGCATCGTCAGCCACGACCTCAGGAACCCACTATCCGTCGCCGAGGGACGCATCGAACTGGCCCAACAGGAGTACGACAGCGAACACCTCGACAGCGCCAGCGACGCGCTCGCGCGGATGCGGACGCTCATCGACGACCTGCTCGCGGCCGCTCGCGACGAGCAGTCAGCGGTTGACGCCGGCGTAGTGGCGCTCACGGACACGGCCGAACAGTGCTGGCACAACGTCGAAACCAACGACGCCGAACTCACTGTCGAGACAGACGCCGTCGTTCGTGCTGACAGGAGCCGATTGGAACAACTGCTCGAGAACCTGTTCAGTAACAGTGTGGAGCATGGCTCCACAAGCAGTCGGCCGGGGGCCGGCGACAGCGTGGAACACGGCAGCGACGACGTGACGGTTACCGTTGGAGAACTTGACGACGGCTTCTACGTCGAAGACGACGGCGATGGCATCGACGAATCGGAGCGGTCACGCGTGTTCGAGACCGGCTACTCGACGTCAGACGCCGGAACGGGGTTCGGGCTCTGGATCGTCGCGGAGATCGCCGACGCCCACGGCTGGACGGTAACTATCGACGAGGGGAACGAGGGCGGCGCACGGTTCGAGATTACCGGTGTCGATATCGTGGAGTGACAGAATAGCGAAACCACCATCCACCGTTGCACTCGGGCGCACACAGGCGACCGGCTAAACCGGAACGAGCGGCGACACCGACAGCGCGATGCCGACGGCGAGCACCGGGTAGTCACGACGCTCGAAGGCAAGCGGCGGCAGCGTCGGGTTCCACGCGAAACAGCGGGCCCGCAGGGCGACGGAGAGCCGGTCCGAGCGGTCGAGGGTCCGTTCCAGCGACCGAACGGCGAGCAGCCGAACGCGGTCCCGTAGCGGGCGGGCCTCACCGCCGCGAGCGTGGATCGCATCGCGCACCTCCCGAACGTCCGCGAGTACCAGCGGGAACAGTCGGACGACGAGCGCCATCCCGATACCGAGAATCTGGCCGGGCTTGCCGGGGATCAGGCGCTGGACCGCCGCCCGGGTATCCCGGACTGGCGTCGAGGTGAGGTAGGCGGCGCTGACGAGCAACACCGGGAGGATGCGCCCGACGTGCAGGGCCGAACGGAGCGCCGGGTCGACCCGAAACCACGGCGGGCCGAGCGCCACACCGGCGACGACCGGTGCCAGCGCCAGCACGGCGAGGACGACCCGGTAGGAGCGCAGGACGGCCAGCGGCGAGAGCCGTGCCGCCGCGAGCGTCCCCAGTGCGAACGCGGTCGTCCCGACGAGCCACGGGAGCGTGGGGTGTGCGACCGCGGCGATGGCGAGCCCGAACTGGACCAGGAGCTTCGACCGCGGGTCCAGCCGATGCGCGAACGTCGAGCCGGGCCGGTAGCTCAACATCGTGGGTCGCGGATACCGAGGTCCGTGAGGGTATCGAGCGCTTCGGATGGCGACGCATCGAGCACGACCTGCCCATCCTGCAGCGCGACGAGGCGGTCGGCCCGCTCGTGGAGGTCCCGGAGGTCGTGCGTGACGACGATGATGCCCGTTCCATCGGCGGCCAGCGCGTCGAGGTGGTCGAGCACCGACTCCCTGGCCGGCCAGTCGAGGCCGACGAGCGGTTCGTCGAGCACGAGGTAGTCCGGTTCCATGGCGAGCGCCCCGGCGATGGCGACGCGGGCCTGCTCGCCGCCCGAGAGAGCGTCGATGCGGCTATCCGCTGCATCGCCGAGGTCGACGGCGTCAAGCGCCGTTTCGACCCGGCGGTCGATCTCGTCCCTGTCGAGGCCGAGGTTCTCCGGGCCGAAGGCCACGTCAGCCGCCACGGTCGCGGCGACGAACTGGTCGCGGGGGTGCTGGAACACCATCCCGATGCGTGTCCGGGCGACGACCGGGTCGTCCGTCACGTCGGTCCCGTCGACGGTGATCGTTCCGGCGTCGGGCGTCAGCAGGGCGTTGAAATGCCGGACGAGCGTCGTCTTGCCGCTCCCGTTCGGTCCGACGAGCAGGCAGTACTGACCGTCGGGTATCGACAGCGTGAGCCCGTCGAGGACGTCGACGTCGCCGTACCGATAGCGCAGGTCGCTGACCGCTATCATCGACCGTCGAGATATCCGCCCTGCACAACGGCGACTGCGATACCGAGCTTCAGGAGGTCAAGTGGTATGTACGGAGCCATCAGAGCGGTGGCACGAGTGAGCGGAAGGCCGGCAACGAACGACATCCACGGGATGCCGATAGCGTACACGACGGCGATCGCCGCGGTGAGCGCGACGACCTGCACCGGGACAGAGAGATCAGCGACCGGTTTGGGCGCTATGCTTCGGTGTGCGATAGCGCCGGCGACGACCGCGCCGACGAGGAACCCGACGAGGAAACCGCCGGACTGGCCGGCGATGACATACCCGATACCCGCGTTCGCGTTCGAGAACACCGGCGCACCGGCGATACCGACCAGCAGGTACAACAGGAGCGCGACGCCGCCCCACAGCGGTCCCAGTAGCAGTCCGGCGAAGAACATCCCGAACGGCTGCAATGAGAATACCACCGGCAGTCCCGGAAGCGGGATAGATATCTGTGCGAGCGCCGCGGTCAGCGCCGCGAGCAGCACCGCCTTCGTGAACAAGCCCACAGTCTCGTCGTCGACGAGGTCGACGGATTGCTCTGTTGCCATGGGTCTCCCTCTCTCGTCAACCGAAATATAGCCAGTGGTTCACAGAACGGGTGCCCGCCCGCGCTGGTCACTCGGCCGGCGTGATGCGGGCGAGCACGTCGTCGCGCTCCCGCGGGAAGCCGTCGCCGGCCCGTCCGTCGCGGTTCGACGTAACGAGGTAGAGGCCGCCGTCCGGCCCCTGCTCGACGTGTCGAATCCGGCCGACTTCGTCGGCCAGCAGGGAGTGGGTCGTCGCGGTGTAGGCGTCGTCGGTCCAGTCAGCGTCGTACACCTCGGCGTCGTCACCCGGTGGCAGGTCCCCACCGGCCGGCGTCAGCGTCGTTGTGAGGAGTTTCTGGCCCTTCAGGCCGCCAGTGAGCAGTCTGTTCCGCAGCGACGGCACGGCGTCGCCGGTGTAGAACAGCGACCCGGAGGGAGCCCAGCCGCCGGCGTTGCCCGTGTTTACGAGCGGGCGGCGGACCTCGGGGCCGGCGTCGGCGTACTCCTCGTGCTTGCGGGTGTCTGGCCAGCCGTAGTACCCACCAGCCACGAGGCGGTTGAGTTCGTCCCGCCCGGTCGGGCCGTGTTCGGAAGCAACGACAGTGCCGTCCGGAAGCCACGCGATCCCCTGTGGATTCCGGTGGCCGTAGGTGAACACCCGCGGGTCACCACCGAGGTCCGGGTTCCCCGGAGCGGGGTCGCCCGCGGGCGTCACGCGAAGGACCTTCCCGCCGAGCGAGTCGGTGTCGGCGGCCAGTTCGCCGGACCCGGCGTCCCCGGTCGTAATCCAGAGGTAGTCCTCGGGGCCGAACGTGAGCCGACCGCCGTTGTGTATCTTGCTTCCGGGAATGGCGTCGACGAGGACGGACTCCGTGGCGGCCGGGTCCTCGGCCGAGACATCCATGGCGACGACCCGGTTGACCCGCTCGTCGTCGGTTGTCGTCGTGTAGTAGACGTACACTACCGGCGGCTCGGGGTAAGTCGGGTGCGCGGCGACGCCGAGCGTGCCGCCCTCACCGCCCGTTACCCACCAGCCATCGTCGCTCGATTCCGCGTCGATGACTGCCGCCGGTTCGGTGACTGTTCGGACGCTGCCGTCCACAAACGAGAGGACGCGGCCGACCCGCTCGGTGAGAAACAGCGTTCCGTCCGCGGCAAACGAGAGGTCCCACGGGATCTCCAGATCCTCGATGAGTGGTTCGGTGGCGAGCGGTGTGTCTGTTGGCGACGCGGTCGGAGCCGCCCAGTCGGTGTCGGGTGACTGGCTGCGCTCGTGGCTGAGGGATACGTCGTAGCGGTCCAGCGCCCGAGCCGGGTCTGCCGTCGTTGTGGTTGTCGGTGCCGGGCCTGAGGACTCGGCCTGTGTTCCGGGCTCACCGCGACAGCCGGCCAGCGCGGTCGCTCCGGCGGCGGCGAGTGCGGCGAGATACTGGCGGCGAGACCCGCCGTCCCGGCACGGTTTTCGCATAGATTTCACTGCAGAACAAAGAAGAATAAAGATGTCGGAGACAGCCGTGTTAGCGAGCGGCGGCCGCGACGCGTTCTTTCTCTTCTTTCTGGTTGACCGCGTAGGCCTGGACGTCGTCGTTAGCAGCGCCGATGAGCTGCTGTGCGAGCGCCTCGGCGGCGCTGGTGGTGGTCTTGAACGAGCCACCGTACACGCCCTCTGCGATGAACTTCAGGGCCTGGTCGACGCGGCGCTGTGGCGCGACGTCGACGGCCTTCGGGACCGAGATACCACCGTATTTCAGGCGGACGGTCTCCTCTCGCGGGGCGCTGTTCTCGACAGCACTGACGAGCACCTGAATCGGGTTCTCGTCGGTGCGCTCGTGAACGATTTCGAACGCCTCAGTGACGATGGAGGTCGCGAGCTGCTTCTTGCCCGTGTTCTCGTCGGTCTGCATCAGGCGGTTGATGAGCCGCTCGACGATGCTGATCTCGCTTTTCTTGAACTGCTTGTCCGCGTGTCGCCCCATCGTGTGGGCGATCGGCGTGACAGTGATGTAGCGCTCGGTCGAGGGGTCGGAGTACTCGATGTCCGTGATCTCCCACTCGCCGAACAGCTTCGCACGGGCCGTCTCCGGCTCGCTTTCCGCAGCCTCGTCAGCGTCAGCCTCGGGTGTGTCTTCGGCACTCATGGTTATCGGACCGGTTTCTCCGCGTTCCCGCGAACAAGTTCGATGAGAGAGACGCCGTTGACCTTCTCGACCTTGTAGTTGACACCGGAGAGGTCGCCCATCGCGCGGCCCTTCGCCCCGCCGATACCCGCAATCGTGACCTCGTCGTGCTCGTCGATGAAAGAGATAGCGCCGTCACCGGGACAGAACGCGGTGACCTGCTTACCGTTCTTGATGAGCTGGACGCGGACACACTTCCGGATAGCGGAGTTGGGCTGCTTGGCCTCGATGCCGACTTTCTCCAGTACGATACCTCGTCCCTGGGGCGCACCCTCGAGCGGGTCGGACTTCTTGCCCAGGCCGCGTTCGCGACGCGCGTAGTCAGTGTCGGACCACCGGTGTTTCTGGCGGTCCTTCTTGAGCTTGCGCGCGGCGTACTTGCCGTTCGCCATAGTAGGCACTGGTACCTTTCGGAGGTACTTAAGACTCCTCTTTCGGACTCAGCCGGTAGCGCTTCCGTGTGTGGCGTTCTGTGCCATAGACGGGGAAATCAGGTGCAGAACTGGGTTAGATAACGCGAAGAGAGGCCACGACAGCGGGAAAGAAACGGGTAACAAGGTGTTTCGGTCGGCGTATGACGCGCAAAACAGTTCCCGGCGGTCCTTCGGGAACCCATATTCGATGATTTCAGCTTTCACAGAGTTTTCTGACACTATTTCGGGAGACCCCACTAGCATCGGTCTGCGGAATTCGTCACAGCCGACAGTGTACGTATCAGGAGTCACAGACACCGGTCCCAGTCCGCCAGGCCGGGAGATAGCCCGGCCACATGGAATCAGGTGTGATAACTGGGCAGATGGTTTCTAGTACCGGCGCTTGAGTTATTCAGACAGACCTGCGGGTAGTATCTATGAAACTCGAACAACGTCTCCCAGACATCGTCCGGCGAACGTACATCCGGAAGTTGACGCTCATCATTCTCTGTATTGCCCTGCTCGTTGCGGGTGTCAGCGTCACTGCGGAGCGGACGGTCGCAAACGAACTGACTGAACAGCGCGAGAACGAACTGCAGACGGGCACCATCCAGACGGCCACGACAACAGCGGACTGGGTCCGTAGCCAGCGAAACGCCGCACGAACTCTCTCAACGCTGTCCGACGTTCAGGAGGGGAGTCCAACGATGATCCGTGGTGCGTTACAGCGGCAAGCGTTCTACCAGCCGGAGTCCGTGTATGCCATCCACTACGTCAACGAGGAGACCCTGGAAATCGAGGAGTCGTCGCTGAGCGACCGACGCGACACGTCGCTCCGGACTGACGACTTCGAGTGGGAAGGTGGGGGCCTCTCGGTCACCGGGTCGAACTCGGTCGATATGTCGACAGTGTACACTTATAACGGGGGCAAGTACATCGCCTTCGCGAGCCCGGTCGCCCGGAGCGACAAGCTGGTCGTCGTGGTCCACAACGTGACCGCGCGGACGGCCCAGTTCCGCAACTCCATCGACGGCGGTGAAACGCGGATTATCCGACAGGACGGCACGGTCCAGTTCGCCGAGGACGCCTCGACTATCGGGACACAGTACAACGTCTCCGCCAACCTGACCGCACTCACAGCGGGAGAGAGCGACGTGGCCCGGAGCGGGCCGTACCTGCTCGCCGCGGAGTCCGTCGATGACACGCCGTGGATCGTCGTCAAGCAGGCCCCGAAATCGACCGCCTTCGCGTTACGTGACAGTATTCAGGGGAGCTTCGTCGCCATCATCGGCGTTTCACTGGCCGGGTTCGCCCTCATCGGCGTCCTCGTCGGTCGCGGCATCATGCAGTCGCTCAGACGGCTCTCGACACAGGCGGAAGCCCTTGCGGTGGGGAACTTCGACACCGACATCGAACAGTCTGACCGCCTCGACGAGATCGGCGACGTCCAGAACGCCTTCTACGAGATGAAGACCTATCTCGACACCGTCGCCGCACAGGCCGACGCACTCTCCAGACAGGCGTTCGACGACCCGGTGCTCGACGAGGACATCCCCGGCCAGCTCGGAGCGTCGCTATCGAGCATGCACGGCAACCTCGAATCGTTCATCAGCGATCTCGAACAGGCCCAGCAAGAGGCCGAAGAGTCCAAAGAGGAGGCTGAGGAGTTGGCCGGAACGCTCGAACGGCAGGCCGAGGAGTTCTCGGCCGTGATGCGGAAAGCGGCCGACGGCGACCTCACCCAGCGACTCGACACCGACACGGACAACGACGCGATGGCCGACATCGCCGCCGCGTTCAACGATATGCTCGCCCAACTCGGCCAGACGGTCATGCGTATCCGGGAGTTTGCCGACGACGTTGACGGCTCCGCCGACCAGATCACCGCGAGCGCCACGGAGGTCCGTGACGCCAGCGAGGAGGTCAGCGAATCCGTACAGGAGATCGCCGACGGCGCGGAGACGCAGTACGAGAACATCGAGGAGACGGTCGACGAGATGTCCGGCCTCTCCGCGACGGTCGAAGAGGTCGCGGCACAGGCCGACGAAGTCGCGACCACGTCGAACGAGGCCGCAGAGATCGGTGAAACCGGCAGCGAGCGCGCATCGGAGGCTATCGAGGTCATGAACGACATCGAGACGCGAGCCGACGAGACTATCGACCGCGTCGAGTCACTCGACGAGGAGATGGAACAGATCGGCGACATCGTCGACCTCATCGACGACATCGCCGAGCAGACCAACATGCTCGCCCTGAACGCCTCCATCGAGGCCGCACGAGCCGGCGAAGCTGGCGAAGGGTTCGCCGTCGTCGCCGACGAGATCAAAGGCCTCGCACAGGAAACGACCGAAGCCACCGAGGAGGTCTCGACGGTTATCGAGGAAGTGCAGGACACCACCGGTGACGCCGTGACCGACATCAGGCAGATGGGCGACTCTGTCACGGACGGTATCGATACCGTCGACGACGCGATCAAGTCCCTCGAACAGATCGTCGACCGCGTCGAAGAGGTCAACGACGGTATCCAGTCCATCAGCGACGCCACCGACGAGCAGGCCGCGACGACGGAGGAAGCAGTGGCGATGACCGACGAGGTCGGGACAATCAGCGAGGAAACCGCTTCCCGCGCCGAGAACGTCGCCGCCGCCGCGGAGGAACAGACCGCGACGATCAACGAAGTCACCGGCGGCATCGAGTCCCTCTCGGATCAGGCCGGCGACCTCAGCGAACTCCTGCAGACGTTCGATGTCGACAGCGGCACCACGCACAGCGATACCGACGTGTACGAACACGGCGCGGACGACCCGGCCACTGGCGACGACTGAGCGTCGCCTCCTGTTTCATCTGCCACTTACAGTTTCGGTTCGGCGCTCGACGTGACCAATTGGTAGAGGCCATAGCTACCGAAAAGAACCCCGGCACAAACGCCGAGCGCGGAGCCGATATCCTGTCGCTGGCTGAACCGGACGAGATAAAAGACCGCGGTTAGTCCGCCACCGACGAGCGGGTACGCCGGTGACGCGAGCAGTCCCTCGACGAGACTCGTGGCACCCACCAACACGAACAGCGCGAGCATAAACGCGCCTTCGAGTCCGGACGGGGGGTTCCCCAGAACGTGTGCGTGATACAGGTAAATGCCGACGATAGTCAGCGGAGCCAGCAGGTCGCCGCCGTCTGGACGCCGGAGTGCAGGCATAGCAGTCGGTTCACGACCAATCAAAAAAGCGGTTTCTGTCAGTCTCCACATCGACTGCCCGAGCAGGCGGGTCCGTGGACCCGCTCGAATCGCCTCGCTCAGGTCAGTTCGATGCCGTCGATTTCGAAGTGTCGCTTCGCCAGTTGCCGGGCGGCGTCGATGTTTCGGCCTTCGCGGCCGATAGCAGCCCCGCGGTCTTCCTGTGCCACTTCGACGTACGCGACGGTGTCGTCGTTCTCCGAGACGGTGACGTTGTACACCGCGGCCGGCGCGAGCGCGTTGGCCACGAAGTCCTCGGCCGTCTCGGCGGCTTCGACGAGTTTGACCTCGCGGCCGAGGCGCTCCTCGACGCGCTCGACCGTCTGACCGCCCGGGCCGATAGCGTCGGCCATCTCCCCGCGCTTGACCAGATACACCACCTGGTCGTGGTCCTCGTCGACGACGCAATCCCGGACGGTGACGGCTGCCTCGTCCTCGAAGAGGGCGACCAGTCGACGCGCTTCGTCCGAGAGTTCGACCCGCATCAGTCCTGGGTCGTGCCCATCCGGAGGTTGACGTCGCCGGTGCCGAGCTTGATCGGCTTCCCGACGATGACGTTCTCCGTGACGCCGTCGAGTTCGTCGACCTCGCCGTGGATGGCGGCGTCGAGCAAGTGATTGACCGTCACCTCGAACGCTGCACGGGCAAGCACAGAGTCTTTCGACCCCGAGATGCCGTGGCGGCCGATGGACTCGATGGTCCCCTCGTTGGTCATGATGTCGGCCACGAGCATCAGGTGCCGGACGTTCACGTCGTCGAGCCCCTGCTCTTCGAGCGTGTTCATCGTCTCGTTGATGAGCGTCTCGCGGGCCGCTTCGACGCCGAGTTCCCGGTAGATCTCGTGGATGTTGTTACACGTCGTCCGGGAGGCGTCGACGCCCTCGATGTCGAGCACTTCGCCGAAGTCCGACCCCTCGGTGTAGAGGACGAACTCCTCGCCGTTGTCAGTCTCCTCCTTGCGGATGACGACGCGGGTGATCTCCTCGATCCCCTTGAAGACGATCTCCCGCAACTCCTCGACCAGTTGTAGGAGGTCGCGGTAGCTGGGTTCCTCCGGGCCGAACTCGATGACCGTGCCGGCCTGCCGGGTCGAGACGCCGAGATTCGATTCGATGGTCTCGGCGATCTCCTCGGCGATGGCGTCCGTGTCGTTGACCGTCGGCCACCGCTCCAGCAGCGTGTCCTCGTTGAGGTCGATCTCAACGAGCATGTCCGCGACGTTCGTCGAGATGTCACCCAGCGCGAGGATGCGCGTCGCCTCGATCTTCCAGACGACCTCGTGTGCGCGTTCGCGGTCATCCGCGTACTCCTCGTCGAGGTGAACCGTCATCATCGGCGTGTCCGGCGTCTTCCGGGCGTCCACCAGCTCGATGAGCCGTGGCAGGCCCTGGGTCACGTCGATCTCGGCGACCCCCGCGTAGTGGAACGTGTTCATCGTCATCTGCGTTCCCGGTTCGCCGATGGACTGGGCCGAGACGGTCCCGACCGGGTCCAGCGGGTCGACACGCGTGTCGAGGTAGCGGGACTCGACGGCCTTGGCGATGCGGTCGGCGTCGTCGACGCCGACGCCCCGTTCATCGATGGTGCTGTACACTTCGTCTTTCAGCCGTCGCGGCAGCTCAGTGTCCTCGACGACGGCTTCGATGTCTGCTGATACGTCGTGTGCTGTCATTGTTAGTCGTCACCCTCGGCCATCCACCAGTCGTCCGCATGCTCCGAGAGGTTGGTCCGCTCGGTCCGCGTGCCGAGGAAGCTCTCTTTCTGTTTCTCGCTCTCGAACTCCTCGTCGAGGACGCTGTCGGCGATCTGCTCGACGTCGACGATGTCGCCCTCCTGGTTCGAGGACACGTCGACCGGCGACGTGCCGTCCTCGCCGAACTCGAACTGGACGATGGTGTCCGAGGTGTCCCGGACGGTCCCGTCGTACTGCGTTTCGAGTTCTGACAGGGCGTTGATGAGCCGGCGCTGCAGGTACCCGGACTTCGATGTCCGGACAGCCGTATCGACCAGTCCCTCGCGGCCACCCATCGCGTGGAAGAAGAACTCCTTCGGGCCGAGCCCGGAGCGGTAGGACGCCTCCACGAAACCGTGGGCGTCCGCCGAGAGGTCGTTCTCCTCAAAGTGGCTAAGCGTGCGGTTCTCGTAGCCGCGGTTGATCCGCTCGCCACGGACTGCCTGCTGGCCGACACAGCCGGCCATCTGGGTCAGGTTCAGCATCGACCCACGCGCGCCGGACTCGGCCATGATGACGGCCGGGTTGTCCTCGCCGAAGTGGTCCTCGGCGATGTCACCGGCGGAGTCACGCGCCTTGCCCAGCGTCTGCATGATCTTCATCTCCAGCGTCTCGTCGACGGTCCGACCGGGCAGCGATTCGAGTTCGCCGCGGTCGTAGGTCTCGATGAGTTCCTCGACGCGGTCGTAGGCGCTGTCGATGGCGTCGTTGATCTGCTCTTCCGCTTCTCGTGGGATAGACTCGTCGTCGATGCTGATGGAGAACCCGAAGTGCATGATCGACCGCATCGCCAGCGCCGAGACCTCGTTGACGAGAATCCGGGCGCGGGTCCGCGAGTAGTCCTTGGCGATGGTGTCGACGATTTCGCCCCCGAAGGCCCCGACGGCGTCCTCGTCGATGGTGCCGCCAGTCATCTGGCCGTCCTCGACGACGACAGTGTCGCCAGCAGAGGACGTGAACTCCAGGTTCAGGTCGTCCGGCAGCAGTTCGGAGAACAGGGAGCGGCCGGTCCAGTACTCCTCGCCGTCCTCGTCGACGCCGTCCGCTTCAGGCAGTTCGTCGATACGCGTCGCCCGGAGCAGGTCAAGCGCCTGCGTCTCGTTGAACTTCGGATTGGTGTGGGTCAGCAGGTAGGTCCCGCTGATGTGGTCCTGAATCGCGCCGATGATGTTCTCGCCGAAGCGCGGGGAGAGCATCTGTTCCTGCACGCGCATGAGGACGCGGGCTTCGGCCCGGGCCTCCTCGTTTTGCAGGGCGTGCATGTTCATCTCGTCCCCGTCGAAGTCAGCGTTGTACGGCGGACAGACCGTCGTGTTCAGCCGGAACGTCTTGTACGGCATCACGACGACCTCGTGGGCCATGATAGACATCCGGTGCAGCGACGGCTGGCGGTTGAAGATGATGATGTCGCCGTCGACCAGGTGGCGGGACACTTCCCACTCCGCTTCGACCTTCTCCGCGAGTTCCTCGCAGTTTTTCTCGGTCACCTTCAGCCGGCGGCCGTCCGGCCGCTTGACGTAGTTCGCGCCGGGGTGGGCTTCAGGCCCGTTGGAGACGTAGCGCCGCGCTTTCTCCAGGTTTCGCTCGGTGACGTTCATCGTCTGGGTCATCTCCTTGGCGACCCGGTCCGGCACGCCGACCTCGTTCAGCGAGAGCGTCGGGTCCGGCGAGATGACGGTCCGGGCGGAGAAGTTCACGCGCTTCCCGGACAGCGAGCCGCGGAAGCGACCCTCCTTGCCTTTCAGGCGCTGGGAGAGGGTCTTCAGCGGCCGGCCGGAGCGGTGTCGCGCCGGCGGCGTGCCCGAAATCTCGTTGTCCATGAAGGTGGTGACGTGGTACTGCAGCAGTTCCCAGAGGTCCTCGATAATCAGCTGTGGCGCACCCGCCTCGCGGTTCTCCATGAACCGCTGGTTGATGCGGATGATGTCCACAAGCTTGTGGGTGAGGTCGTCCTCGGAGCGCTGGCCGTTGTCCAGCGTAATCGAGGGCCGCGCCGTCACCGGCGGCACCGGCAGCACCGTCAGAATCATCCACTCCGGTCGGGAGCGGGCCGGTTTCATCCCCAGCACTTCGATGTCCTCGTCCGGGATGTCCTCGAACCAGTCCCGGATGTCGCTGGGCATCAGCTTGTTCATGTCCTCCTCGGTCAGGTCAACCGACAACGCCTTTTCGAGGGCGCGGCGGTCCTCCTGGCGCGGTCGGAACTCGCCGCTGAGAATCTCCTGCACACGGCTGCTGTCGATTCCGGTTTCTTCGGAGAGGTCGATCGGCGAGATCGGGTCCTCGGACTCCTCCATCGCGGCGGCGATCCGCTCGGGGTAGTCCGAGGCCAGCACGTCCTGCACCTCGTAGTACGTGGTCGGCTTCTCGTGTTTGATGTCGTACTGCTTCTCGCCACAGAACGGACAACGGTCCTTCTTGCGGGCCTGCCGGATGGCGGCCTTGGTCACGTCGTTGAGGTCGCGACCGAGGTCCTGGGTCCGTGTCAGTCGGTCAGCGAACTCGTCGCGCTCGTGCTCGTCGAGACAGAGCCGGGAGCACTCCCGGCAGGTCCCGCGCAGGAGTCGGCGGATGAGCTTCGCGAACCCGACGTGGATGACGGGCGCAGCGAGTTCGATGTGGCCGAAGTGGCCGTTACAGGAGCCGCTGTGTTTCCCGCAGGTCTTGCACTCCAGTCCGGGGTCGATGACCCCGAGCCGCGGGTCCATCAGCCCCATGTCGATGGGGAAGCCGTCGTCGTCGTACGTGTCGGCCGTAATCACTTTCGTGGCCGACATCTCGCGGTACTCCTCTGGGTCCATCAGCCCGAAGCTGAGCTGCCCGATTTCCTGGGGTGTCTGTTGTGAGCTCATACTGCGTCCTCCAGTTCGATCCGCGGGGCGATTCCGAGCGCCTTCATCTCGTCGAGCAGGAGCTTGAACGCGTAGGACATCTCGACCTCGTGGATGTCCGTCTCCTCCTCGCAGTTCGGACAGTAGATGCGCCGTTGCTCGACGTTCTCGACGGCGGTCATCCCGCACTGCCCGCAGACGTTGATCCACTCGCGGTCGGACTCGTCGAGCAGGCGCTCCTTGAGCGCCATTGCCGCGCCGTGCCCGATGAGCACGTCCCGCTCCATCTCACCCACGCGCAGGCCACCTTCGCGGGCGCGTCCCTCAGTGGGCTGGCGGGTGAGCACCTGCACCGGCCCGCGTGAGCGGGCGTGCAGCTTGTTCGAGACCATGTGGTACAGCTTCTGGTAGAAAATGTCGCCAACGAAGATCTCGGCGTCGATCTTCTCGCCGGTGACGCCGGAGTACATCGTCTCCTTGCCGCTGGAGTCGAAGCCGTGCTCTTCGAGCGAGCCGCGGAGTTCCTCCTCATCCTCGCCGGTGAAGGCGGTGCCGTCGACGCGCCGACCTTCGAGTGCGCCGACCTTCCCGCCGATCATCTCCAGAATGTGGCCGACGGTCATCCGCGACGGCAGTGCGTGCGGATTGATGATGAGGTCCGGGACAACGCCCTCCTCGGTGAAGGGCATGTCCTCCTGCGGGGCGATGTGGCCGACGACACCCTTCTGGCCGTGCCGTGACGCGAACTTGTCCCCGAGTTCAGGGATGCGCTCGTCACGCACCGAGACCTTCGAGAGCTTCGAGCCGTCCTCGCCTTCCATCAGCGTGACCGTATCCACGACGCCGGATTCGCCCGAGCGCATCGTCACGCTCGTCTCCCGGCGCTTCTGGGGCGAGAGGCCGCCCATGTCGTCCGGCTCTTCGAGGAACCGGGGCGGGCTCGTCTTGCCGAGCAGGACGGCGTTCTCGCCGACCTTCGTCTCGGGGTTGACGAGGCCATCGTCGTCGAGGTGCGTGTACGCTTCCTCGCCGCGTGCGCCACGAACCTCGTCGTCAGGAATCTCGAAGCGGTCCTCCTGACCACCGGGGTAGCGCCGTTCCTCACCCTCGTACGTGCGGAAGAAGTGCGAGCGGGCGAGCGCGCGGTCGACCGACCCCTGGTTCATCACGAGTGCGTCCTCGATGTTGAAGCCTTCATAACTCATGACGGCGACGACGAAGTTCTGCGCCGCGGGGCGGTCGTCGTAGCCAATCTGCTCGGTGGTCTGGGTCTTGACCATCGAGAGCTGCGGGTAGTGCAGCAAGTGCTGGCGCGTGTCCGGGCGAATGCGGTAGTTCGCCGACGGCAGGCCGAGCGACTGCTTGATCATCCCCGACCCCATCGTAATCCGGGGCGAGGCGTTGTGTTCGGGGTACGGAATCATCCCGGCACCGATACCGAACATCAGCTGCGGGTCGACTTCCAGGTGCGTGTGCTTCTCCGTGAGTTCGTCCTCGTCGACGCCGACGAGGATGTCCTCCTCTTCCTCGGCGTCGATGAACTCGACGAGGCCACGCTCGACGAGTTCCTCGAATTCGAGCTCGCCCTCTTTGACCTGCTCGACCTCCTCGTCGGTCATCAGCGGTTCGCCGTCCTCGACGACCAGCAGCGGGCGTCGGGCACGGCCAGCGTCGGCGTTGATGATGACTTCCCCGGTCCGGTTCTTGACCGAGACGTTGACCATCTGGGAGACGTCCCCCCGTCGTCGCGCCTGTCGTACCTGTTCTGCGAGCTGTTCCGGGTCGGGATGTGTCCCGACCAGACTACCGTTTACGTATACCTTGGCTTCGCGTCCCTGACTCATATTAATCGTCCGCGGGCTGCTGTTCGATCGACTCGATACCGGGGATGCCCTGGACCCCCATCTCTGCGAGTTCCTGTTTGAGACCCTGTGGGTCCGATACGTCCTGTGACAGCTCCATCGCCTGGGCGAAGTTCTTCACCAGCCCACAGTTGGGGCCTTCAGGCGTCTCCGAGGGACAGATACGACCCCACTGGGTCGCGTGCAGGTCCCGTGCCTCGAAGTGGGGCTGGGAGCGACTGAGCGGCGAGCGCAGTCGCCGGAGGTGTGACAGCACCCCCATGAAGTCGGTCCGGTCGACCAGCTGGCTCACGCCGGAGCGGCCGCCGACCCAGTTCCCCGTCGCGATCGGGTGCTCCAGCCGCTCGGTCAGCACGTCCGAGCGAACGACTGTCGAAACGGAGAGCTGGCGGTTCCGCATGTTGGCCCGTTCGAGCTGGTACTTCACGTCCCGGGCGAGCTTGTTCAGCGCCGTCCGGAACAGGTCGGTCATCAGGTCGCCGCTGACCTTCAGCCGCTTGTTGGCGTAGTGGTCCTTGTCGTCGGATTCGCGACGGCCCAGTGCCAGTTCGAAACACGCCTCGGCCATCCGGCAGAGGTAGAAGGCCTTGTTGATACGGACTTCCTCTTCCTCGACGCCTTCCTCGTGCAGGTGCGGGAGGAGATAGCGGTCGATGACGTAGTTGGCCCGCTTGAGCTGGTAGTTCTTGCCCTGCCCGGAGGCGACACGCTTGCCCAGCGTCTCGATGGCTTCCTCGGTCGTCTGGACCTCGGCCTCCTCCAAGTTCTCCAGCATGAACTTCACGATTTCCGGGTCCTCGCTGACGCGGTGGACAATCTCCTCGTCCGACTCCAGCCCCAGCGCGCGGACCAGCGTGACGAAGTCGATACTGCCCGAAACGGACGGGAACGAGACTTCCAGCAGCCCGTCCCGGGTCCGTTCACACAGCACCAGCGCGCGGTAGCCACGGCGCTGGGAGAACGTCTTGGCGACCTGCACCTCGTCGCCGTACTTGGTGTCGTACTCGGCCAGAATCTTGTTCGGGGCGAGGTCCTCACTGGTCATCAGCACCCGCTCGGAGCCGTTGACACAGAAGTAGCCACCGGGGTCTGCAGGGTCCTCGCCGATGTCGATGAGTTCCTCGTCGGTGAAGCCCGCGATGTTACACTTGTTCGACCCGACCATGATGGGCATTCGCCCGATCTTGGTCTCCGTCCGGTCGACGACTTCCTCCGGCTCCTCCTCACCGCCGCGGACGATGGCCATCTCCATGAACACCGGCGCGGAGTAGGTGATGTTGCGGAGGCGGGCTTCCTGCGGGTACAGCAGTTCCTCGCTACCGTCGGCCTCGCGGACCCGCGGGGTGACGACGCGAACGTCGCCCAGTTCGACCCACACCGGTTCCTGCCCTTCCTTGTCACCGATATCGGTCTCGATGGTCTCTTTCTCGTCGACGACCTGCTGCATCCCCCGGTCGAGGAAGGCGTTGAACGAGCGGAAGTGGTGTTCGGCGAGCCGTTCCTTGGCGAAATATTCACGCGATATAGCGCGGCGGTCTTGTGTGTCCATTATTCTACCACCAGTCGGTACACGACGGCTTCGTCCGTCGTTCGAGAGTCGCGGACGATCCGAACCACGTCACCGACTTCGGCGTCATCGGGCAGCGCCTTGTCGGTGCGCTTGATCTTCGGAAGGTCCGTCTTCTTGATTTCATACTCCGTGAGTACTGCTTCGAGGTCGTCCTCGTCGACGACACTGTGGTCTGGGACGAGGTCGTGTTGACTTACATCTACCATGTGTGTGCGTGTGCGTTTGGCCTGCTGCTGGAGAAGGTGGCTGTCACGAGATACTACAGGGCCGTACTGTCGGGGTGCATATAACACTTACCAAGTCGCTCTGCCGTGGCTATCGGACCCGCCCACCCTCGCGGACTGCGGGCGTGGTTGCTCCTACCAATCACATGAAGCAGACCGGACATAGAACTTTGGGTCCCGTCATGTGCACTCATCACGGGGCGGATTTCTTTGGAAAGTCTTAATACCGACACCAAGGTACGAAGAAATGCAACGAAGGCCCGGATGGTGTAGTGGCCCATCATACGACCCTGTCACGGTCGTGACGCGGGTTCAAATCCCGCTCCGGGCGTTCCTATTGCGACCCAACTGACGAGCACCGTGCAGTGTGTGCTCGTAGGCTGCCCGGATGGTGTAGTGGCCCATCATACGACCCTGTCACGGTCGTGACGCGGGTTCAAATCCCGCTCCGGGCGTTTCTATTTCGAACGATTCCGACGAGCACCGCTTAGCGTGTGCTCGCCATCGTGAGCGATGAAACGCACAACAGGGATTTGAACCCTGGAAGTCGCAGCGCCGAACGGAGTGAGGCGACCGTCTTCCGTCGGTTCAAATCCCGCTCCGGGCGTTTCTCTGAATTTGACTCGGTGAGCGACGCGTTTCATCGCGTCGTGATCGCTCACTCCGTTCCGGGCCCCCGTTTCAGTGGCTGTCCAGCAAGCAGTAAACACCGCTTACTGGTCGATAAAACGGCATATACTGATATTACACGCCCGGCACAATAGCAGACGTCCGGGGAAGTGCCCCCTTGGCCTGTCATAGTGTCCGTCCACCGGGGTCGGACGTGCTATCACTTCACGCGGGATGGCATATGTTTTGTGTTGGTTGTAATACTGTCGGCTGTAACTATTTCAAGATATTCGCCACCTCAGGGTGGCGAAATTCTTCACAGACGTACAGCCGACAGTATAAGCCGTGCGGATTAGCGGCTGCCAGCGACAAACTGTTTACGAGGCCCCGCAAAAGAGGGGCCATGGAGGACGTGGATGGCGAGGAAATGCCCGGCGCGATCGTCGAGGCGTTCCTCGAACGCGAGGAGGGCGTCCGGGCGCTGCTTGAGGAACTGGAGAAGCTCACTATCGAGGGCCGTCACGAGGAGGTCCGCGACCGCGTTCGCAATCTGGCCGACAGCGACGAGTCAGTGTTTTACACCGTAGCGTTTAGCCTCACCAACTCCCGGCAGTTCTTCGGCGACGTGGAGGCACAACTGGACGTGACCGCCGCGGACCGGCTTCGGGACCTCGCCGACACGTTTCCCGCGCTGGCCGAGCCGTTCAACATCGTCCGAACGGAGCGGGCGGACGACCGCCTCAATCCGGTGACGGACACGAGCTACGCCGTGAGCTACCACCGCGGGGTCGAGTCGCCGATGGTGACATACAGCCCGCTGTCGGGCGAACAGGAGCTGTACGAGTCCCGCGGAACGCCAAGCGAGGTGTTGCGGGTGGCGTCTGACCTCACGAGCGCGACGACCGACGCGCTGGACGTGGCGATGGATAACGACTACTCGGTCAACACGGAGGAGCTGAGCGCGCTCATCGACCGCCGTGAAGAACTGGAGACGGAGCTGAGCAAGCTCCGGGACCAGCTCGACGAGCTTCGCCGGACGCCCGTCTCGGACGAGTAGCGACTGATGGTTCACATAGGCAGAGAGCGGTACAGAAGGACAACCCGCGTCGCAGTGCCGCAACTGAGGCGTTTATGTGTCGTGGCCGTAAAAGCACAGATACGATTTGCTATGGGAATGGACCGACTGGAAGATCAGGTCGAGAAGGAGGGGCGGGACCTGTCGATCCTCGAAGCCGTCATCGAGAACGGGCCGATCGGTATCGTTCGGCTCGCCGAGGAGACAGGGGTCCCGAAACACAAGGTGCGGTACTCGCTGCGGATGCTGGAAGACGACGAACTCATCGAGCCGACGCCGCAGGGAGCGATTCCGGTAGACAACATCGACGAGCGGGTCGCAACGATCAATGGCGGCATTGATCGACTGGTCGAGCAGTTGGACGGACTGCGGGACGTGTTTTCGTCCACAGAGTAGCGCCGCCACAGCGATCGGTCGGCACCCGTTTCCGTGGCAGAAACCCTTTTTGAACGCCGACGCGATGGATTTGTATGGATGTCGCTCTCATCAGCGATTCGCACATTCCCTCCCGGGAACACGAAATCCCGCCGTCGTTCCGGGAGCGCATCGAAGTCGCGGACCACGTCATCCACGCCGGTGACTTCGACAGCAAGGGGGCGCTCGCTGACATCCGCCACATGGCGACGGGGCTGACCGCCGTCTCGGGCAACATCGACCCACAGATCGGATTGCCGGAGCGGGCGACAGTCGAACTCGGCGGCGTCACGTTCGTCGTGACACACGGCACCGGGTCGCCGCGGGGCTGGGCGGACCGTGTCGCCGCTGCGGTCCGCGACGAGGCCGACAGCAGTGCCGTCGGCGTCGCCGGCCACACCCACGAACTGACGGACACTGTCTACGAGGGTGTGCGGCTCCTGAACCCTGGCAGCGTCACGGGCGCATCGCCGGCCAGCCGACCGACGATGCTGACGGCGACGGTCGAGGACGGCACGCTCGACGTGCACCAATACGAGCTGTAAGGCCTCGGCTGTCGCGGTTCGCTCCCGCGTACCGGCAGCTGTTGCCACTGTTGGCCGGCTTTGCAGCGAACGCGGGTCTTTTTCCCGCAGGGACCGCAGGAACGGTATGGAAGTCTTCGCGGTCGAAGGGTTGCCCGAGGTCCGCCCCGGGGACGACGTGGCAGGGCTGCTCGTCGAGCAGGCCGACCTCCGGGACGACGACGTGATCTGTGTCGCCAGCACTATCGTTTCCAAGGCCAACGGACGCGGCCGGTCGCTATCGTCGTACGAGCCGAGCGCGCGTGCTGAGCGCATCGCGGCGACCATCGAGGACATCGCCGGTGAGGAGAAAGACCCGCGAATGGCACAGGCGATTCTCGATGAGTGTACTGAGGTGCTGGTCGAAGCCCCCTTCATCCTCGGCGTGACGGAGTTCGGGCATATCACCGTCAACGCGGGCATCGACCGCTCGAACGTGCCCGGCGCGGACCTCCTCTTGCTCCCCGAGAATCCGACGGCCGAGGCCGAAGCCATCCGTGCTGGCATCCGCGAACAAGCGGGCGTCGAACCCAGCGTTATCGTCACCGACACGTCGGGGCGGCCGTTCCGACTCGGCCAGCGCGGCGTCGCACTGGGCTGGGCCGGGCTCCCTGCCTCTCGGGACTGGCGGGGCGAACACGACCGCGACGGCCGCGAACTCGAAGCCACCGTCCAGGCCGTTGTCGACGAACTCGCCGCCGCGGCCAACCTCGTCACCGGCGAAGGCGACGGCGGAACGCCCGTCGCAGTCGTCCGCGATTTCGACTTCGGCGACCACGCGGGCAGCGAGCAACTGTTCCGCGACCCGGAGAAGGACGTAGTCAGACAAGCACTCAGAGACTGGTCTCATGTACGCGATTGAACTCACCCCGGAACACCCGGTCGCACAGCTCGCCTCGCTTGCCGAACAGGCCGAATCGAACGCGCTCGACGCCGTGTACGTCAGCCATCACTACAACAACCGCGACCAGTTCATGTCGCTGACCGCGATGGCCGAACGGACCGAAGAGATACTGCTCGGTCCCGGCATCGCCAACCCCTACGAGACGCATCCAGTGACGCTGGCCTCGCGGGTGGCGACGCTGGAGGAACTGAGCGATGGCCGGGCCGTCTTCGGTATCGGGCCGGGAGACAAATCGACGCTCAGCAACCTCGGCTTCGACCACAACGACGCCCTGCGTCGCGTGCTTGAGACGTTCACGACGGCCCGGAAGCTCTGGGACGGCGAGCGGGTCGACCACGACGGGACGTTCGAGGCCGTCGACGCCGGGCTGAACTACGAGGTCGGCGATATTCCGGTGTTCGTCGGTGCACAGGGGCCACACATGACCCGGATGGCGGCGAAACACGCCGACGGCGCGCTGTACAACGGCGCGCACCCGAAAGACCTCGCGTGGGCACGCGAGCAAGTAGAAGAGATGGCCGACGAACGGCCCGAGGAGTACGGCGAGTTCGACCTCGCGGCCTACGCCAGCGTCTCGGTCGCCGAGGACGAGGCCGAGGCGCGGGAAGCCGCCCGGCCACCGGTCGCGTTCGTCGCCGCGGGGTCGCCGCCGCCGGTGCTCGACCGCCACGGCATCGACCACGACGCCGCCGCCGACATCGGGGCGGCGATTTCGGCCGGCGAGTTCCCGGCCGCGTTCGAGGGTGTGACGGAGGCGATGCTGGACGCGTTCTGTATCGCCGGAACGCCGGAGACGGTGGCCGAGCGCACGGCAGAATTAGAAGAATATGCCGACAGTATCGTGTTCGCGTCGCCGCTCGGGCCGGACGTCGAGACGGCTATCGATTTGCTTGGGGCGGTCCTCGACCGCCGGAGCCACTGAACAGCGACAGCACGGCCCCCAGCGACAGGTACCCGAAGAAGACGACCGAGACGGTCGTGATGACGGCACCGACGGCGAGCATGAGTGCCGCCAGCGGGTCGTTCAGTGCCACGTCGATGAACCAGCCGGGCATGTCGATGATGCTCTGGAGCAGTTCCGACAGCAGTCCTTGCATTACCTGAACGTTAGCGTGGCCCTACTTTGTGTTTGCGTTCCCGGCCACAACGTGGTTGCTCGTGGGTCGCTGTCGTCCGGGGCCACGGGCGAACGACCCTACGCAACGGGCTCGAGTTCCGCTGAGAAGTGTCTGAGTTCTTCCATCGGTGGCTCCCAGACGATTTTCAGGCCAGTGTACTCGTCGCGACAGTCGCGAACGCGAGCAGCGGTCTCCGCGATGTGTTCGAGGTGTTCTCGCCAGTACGTCCGGCGAGGAAGGGCAAGCCGAACGAGTTCTGGGCGGTCGGTGCCGGGGAAGGCAAACGAACCGAGTTCGACTGTCCGGACGCCGCCTTCGCGGTAGAGTTCGCAGACGAGCCGCTGCCCGGGGAACTGGTCGGCGGGGATGTCCGGGAGCAGGGCGGCCGCATCGATGTAGACGGCGTGGCCGCCGGTCGGCGTGACGATCGGGATATCGCGCTCACGCAGGAGGTCGCCGAGGGTCGCGACTTGTTCGATCCGCTCGGCGACGTACGGCGGTTGGACCGCTTCCCGCAGACCGGTGGCCATCGCTTCGAGGTCACGACCTGCGAGACCGCCGTATGTCGGGAACCCTTCGTAGAGGATCGCGCGCTGTTTGCACTGTTCGAACAGGGAAGTGTCGCGGACGGCCGTGAACCCGCCGATGTTTGCGAGGGCATCCTTTTTCCCGCTCATCGTGATTGCGTCCGCGGGGCGTAACTGCTCGCGAGCGATCTCACTGAGGGGCGTGTCGGCGTATTCGGGGTCCCGTTGCTTGATGAACTGTGCGTTTTCGGCGAACCGACAGGCGTCAATGACGAACGTTGCGTCGATTTCCGTGGCGAAGGCGGCCGTCTCGCGGATGTTCGCCATCGACACTGGCTGGCCGGCGGCGGAGTTGTTCGTGATCGTCAGGACGACAGCCGAGACGGCGTCCTGCCCGTACTCCTCGACAGCGTCCCACCCTCGCTCTGTGGCGAAGTTGCCGGCAAACGTCCCGACGCTATCAGTGGTCAGGTCCGTCTCTGCCGGGCAGTCGACTGCAGTAGCGCCTTGATTCGTTACGTGTGCGCGGGTGGTGTCAAAATGTGTGTTGTTGAGCACGACGTCACCCTCGTCCAGTAGCGCCCCGAACAGGACGTTCTCCGCGCCGCGGCCCTGATGTGTCGGCACCACGCGGTCGAATCCCATCACGTCAGCGACCGCCTCACGGAAGCGTTCGAACGAGCGCGAACCGGCGTAGGCCTCGTCCCCGCGGACCACGTCCGCCCACTGGTCGTCGCTCATCGCGCCAGTCCCCGAATCAGTCAACAGGTCGATAAAGACATCATCCGCAGCGAGGTTGAAGACGTTGTGTCCGGCTTCGCTGAGCGCGGTCTCACGTCGCTCACGGGGCGGAAGCTGTATCGACGTTACCGATTTAGCCTTGTACGAGCGCATGCTGTGTCGCAGTACGCCGATTGACTTATTCCCCATCTGATATTTTGTGTACAGAGGTGGGCTGAGATGTCCATCACCAGACGGGTACGGCTATCGGTGGACACGTCTTTCTGGCAGGCCAAAATAGCGGGCATTTTGAGGCCAGAACTGCTGGAGGGACGTATGAGCGTTCGCGAGGAATTCGACGCGTGGGCGGCCGAAGGCAAAGACAGAGGGATGGAAGACCGGCACTGGCACACCGCCAAGCACGTCCTCGCCCGGATGCCGGTCGAACCGGGCGACACGGTACTCGACCTCGGTACTGGCTCGGGCTACGCGCTCCGTGCGCTCCGTGACACCAACGACGCCGGTCCCTGCTACGGGCTCGACGGGTCACCGGAGATGCTCCGGAACGCCCGCGAGTACACGGACGACAACGGTATCGGGTTCCTGCGTGGCGACTTCGACGCGTTGCCGTTTGCGACCGACAGCATCGACCATGTGTTCTCGATGGAGGCGTTCTACTACGCCAGTGATCCGCCACACACCCTCGAAGAAATCGCGCGAGTGCTGCGACCGGGCGGGACCGCCCACATCGCGGTGAACTACTACGAGGAGAACGTCCACTCCCACGAGTGGCAGGAGTTCATCGACATCGAGATGACCCGCTGGAGCGGCCCGGAGTACCGCGAGGCCTTCCGCGAGGCCGGCCTAGCCGTTGCGTCGCAGGACACGATCCCCGACCGCGAGGTGGAGATTCCGCCGGCAGATGCGTTCCCCACGGACGAGTTCGAGACCCGCGAGGCGATGGTCGAGCGCTACCGCGAACTGGGGACGTTGCTGACCGTCGGCGTCGCCACCGAATAACGAGGTAGGCATCAGAGCACGGCGTCGGAACGACCGACAGGGTATTTTGTGACCGCAACCAAAACCAGGGTGTATGGCCGAAGACGCCTCGCTGGAGGACTTTCTCGACGATAGCAGCGAGAGCGAGGACGAGGGAGCGGACGGCATGTCGGCGAGAGACGATACTGCAGAGACAGAAGGCGAAACCACCGACTCCGCAGCCTCGTCCGAGGCGGTCGACCCGGCCGTGACGACGTACGCGTGGTCGCCCGAGGGAGCGGCATGTGACGAGTGTGGCGAGGTCGTCGAGCGCCGGTGGACACAGGACGGGCTCCTCGTCTGTGGGGCCTGCAAGTGCTGGTGAGCCCCGCTACCGGCCACAGAGCGGATGTGTGTGGACCTCACGCATCCACAGAGTTACATGCCATCACGCCGTAGACGCGGCTACAACTGAACGGCCCGGAGGATGTGGCACCCACACAAGACACTTACTGGTCGACAGGGCAGACTATCCCACCAGTCCCCGTGCCAAGGCGTCGTCCCACGAGATCGCGACTATGACAGATACTGACACCTCACGCAGTCAACAGTCGGACAGTCCCCTCCGCGACGCCACACGCGTCGCCAATCAGGTGATCGAAAACGTCGAGCAGGTCATCGTCGGGCAACACGACGCAATCGAGCACATCGTGACGGCGGTGCTCGGCCGCGGACACATTCTACTTGAGGACGTCCCCGGCGTCGGCAAGACGATGCTGGCCCGCTCCGTCGCGGCCTCCTTCGACGGCGAGTTCAAGCGCGTCCAGTTTACGCCCGACCTCCTGCCGACCGACGTGACCGGTGTCAACATCTACAACCAGAAGACACAGGAGTTCGAGTTCCGGCCCGGCCCCATCTTCGCCAACGTCGTCCTCGGCGACGAAATCAACCGTGCACCGCCGAAGACGCAGTCGGCGCTGCTTGAGGCGATGGAGGAACAGCAGGTGTCCGTCGACGGGACCACACATCCCGTGCCACAGCCGTTTACCGTCATCGCCACGCAGAACACGGTCGAGCAGAACCGGGCCTACGACCTCCCGATGGCTGAACTCGACCGGTTCATGACGAAGCTCCATCTGGGCTATCCGAACGAAGCGGCAGAGACGGAGATGCTGGGTGACGTCGTGGGGCAGCACCCCATCGAGGAACTCACGTCGGTCGCCACCCTCGAAGCGCTGTCCGCCGCTCGGGAGACGGTGGCCGACGTGACCGTCGAAGAGCCCATTCGCTCGTACGCGACCCGGCTGGCGCGGTACACGCGGGAGAACGCACAACTTGGCGTCAGCCCGCGAGGGAGCATCTCGCTGCTGCGGGCGGCACAGGCCCGGGCCGTCCTCGACGGCCGCAGCTACGTCATCCCCGACGACATCCAGACGGAAGCGCCGGTTGTCCTCCCGCACCGGATCCGCACTGAAAGTAGCGAGCAGAACGCCCGGGAACTCGTCGCGGAGGCACTCGATACCGTCTACGTCGAATGAGACCGACGCGCCGCGGTTTCGCCGTCCTCGCCGTCGCCGTTGCCGCCCTGCTGGTCAGTGCCAGATTCGGTCAGCCCGGGCTCACTGCCGTCGCCGGCCCGCTGTTCGTCGGCGTGTTCGCCGCCGCCGTGCAGGTTCGCTGGAGCGGCGCGCCGACTGTCGAACGTGGCCGGCTCCGCCGTGGCTTCCCCGGCGAGACGAAGCCCGTGGAGTTCCACGTCGACGGCAGCGGCATTGCGACGGTCACCGACCGGCTCTCCGAGGGGCTGAGCGGAGAGACGACGGTCACCAGGTCCCTGCCGGCGACGGTGACCTACCGTGTCACCTACACGGACCGTGGCGAGCAACAGGCCGGCCCCGTCGAGGCGACGGTGACGGACGCGCTGGGGCTCGTCGCGGAACGGTACACCATCGAGAGCAGGACCAACGTGCTGGTGTATCCGCCTGTCTACCGGCTGGGCGGGACGGACGCGTTCGCGCGAACGTTCACGCCGGAGAACGAGGATCGGCAGTCGTTCGACCGGCTTCGGGAGTACGTCAGCGGCGACTCGCTGCGGGACGTCCACTGGAAGTCAAGCGCCAAACGCGAGGACCTGCTTGTCAAGGAGTTCACTGACAGCCGAAGCGACCGGACCCTGCTCGTCGCTGCTGAAGCCCGCGAGGGGCACGCCGACGAGATGGCCGCGGCGGCGGCAACCATCGCGATGGCCGCGCTGGAGAGCGGTCTCGCGGTCGAACTCGCCGTCCCGAACGGCGCGGTCGAGCAGGGGTACGGCGACACCCACCGGACGCGACTGCTCGAACTGTTGGCCCGGGCTGACGCGGGCCGGACCGACCGGGCGGACGACGCCGACGTGGTGGTCACGGCCAACGGCGACGGCGTCACTGTGTCGGTCAACGGCCGCCGGCAGTCCTTCGCCGACGTGACCGCCAGCCGAGACAACCCCATCGCGGGCGAGGTGAACGGATGAGCGCCGTCGTCGTGGAACGAATCCGCCGCCGAGTCCCGTGGAGCGGGTCACGAACGTTGGCGCTGCTTGCGGCGGCGCTGGCTATCGGCGCGCCGCTGCGGACGATGTACTATCTCAGCGACGTAGTCGGCGACCCGACTCTGTTTCTGGCGCTCACCGCGCTCTCGCTCGTCGGTGCGACGCTGCTGGCCCGCGTACTCAGGCCACCCCTCGCGGTCGCTGTCGGCGCAGTGCTGTTCGCCGGCGGTCTCGGTGCGTACATCCTGAACCTCTCGACGAACCCGGCAGTGACAGAACTTCTGGGCGACACCGCCGCTCTGCTGACCGGACGGTCACTGCTCCAGATTGCCAAGGTCAGGCTGTGGGTGCTGTCGTTCGCGCCGGCACCGGTGTTTCTGACCTGGTACTTCGCCTTGCGGCGCTGGTACGTGACGGCGACGGTGGCGGCCGGCACGGCGCTGGCGTTCTTCGCCCTGACGACCGACGCCGGCGTGGTGACGACGCTGCTGGGCGTGGTCGGCATCGCGGCGACCATCGGCTTCGGGACGCTCGATACGCTGTCGGCGGACGAGCCGGCGGACCTGACGAAGCGACCCGATGCGATGTCCGGCAGCAGCGAGACGGGACAGACGGACGACGACAGCGAGGGCATCGACGCCGGGCGGCGAGCCGTCCTCGAACAACTGGCGGCGATAATCGTCGTCCCGGCGGCGCTCTCGCAGGTCCCGATCACCCGGGATAGTTTGCTGTCGTACGATGATGGGTCGGACGGCCAGACCGTCGAAGGGAGCCTCTTCGACGCCGGGGAGTCCCTCTCGGTGCTCGGGAGCATCTCGTTGACGCCGGAGATACGGTACACGGTCGAAAGCGAGGAACCGCGCTACTGGCGGGTCGCCTCCTACGACCGCTACACCGGCAACGGGTGGGTGCGGACGGGGAACCCCATCCCGTACGACGACCAGCGCCTCGACTCGCCTGAGGGAGAGACCCGGACACTTCGACAGGAGTTCCGAGCGGAGTCGACCATCGGGACCGTGCCGGCCGCCTGGAAGCCCGTCCGTTACTCAGGGGAGCCGTCGGTACTGGTCTCCAGCGAGGGCGGGTTCCAGCCTAACGGTACGCTGTCGACGGGCGACAGCTACGAGGTCAGGAGCGAACTGCTCGTGGCGACGCCCGACGGGCTGCGCGGGGCCGGCACTGACTACGACGACGCGACCGCGGAGCTGTACACTCAACTCCCCGACAGCACGCCGGATCGGGTCGCCGAACGGACGTCCATCCTCACCGCGAACGCCGAAAACCCCTACGAGACGGCACTGGTCGTCGAGCGGTGGCTCCAGGAGAGCAAGGGCTACTCGCTGGAGGTCGACCGACCCGAGTTCAACGTCGCCGACGCCTTCCTCTTCGAGATGGACGAGGGGTACTGCGTCTACTTCGCGACGACGATGGTGACGATGCTCCGGACACAAGGCATTCCAGCGCGCATGACCGTCGGCTACACGTCCGGCCAGCGAATCGACGAGAACCAGTGGGTTGTGCGCGGGCTCAACTCCCACGCCTGGGTCGAGGTGTACTTCCCCGACCAGGGCTGGGTGCAGTTCGACCCGACGCCGTCCGGGCCGCGCGAGGCGGTCAGGCAGCAGCGTATCGAGGAGGCGAGTTCGGACGAATCGTCACCCACTGTCGGCGACGACAACCCGGTCGAACAGTACACGCCATCCGACACGTCGACACCCGCCCCGCTGACCGAGACCGACGAAACCGAGGCCGAGCCGACTGAGACACCAACGGCCACAGAAACCGACACGCCAACCGGCACTGCAAGGGAGCCGGGCACGGGCGACGATGCGGGGCCGAGCCTGCCGGACCTCCCGTCGCGCGAGGAGATGACGCTCGGCGTCGTCGCACTGCTCGGCATCGCTGCGGGCGCACGTCGGTCCGGACTCAGCGAGCGGGCCTACCGGGCGGTATGGTTGCGCTACCAGCGCCGCGTGGACCCCGAGACCGATGTCGAGCAGGCGTTCCAGCGGGCCATGTACGTCCTTGCAAGGGAACACCGGGCCCGCGGGAACGGCGAGACAGTACGGGCGTATCTCGATGCGATAGGGGCTAACGACCGGGTTCGGCGGCTGGCGGCGCTACGGGAACGGCTCCGGTACGGCGGCGAGGTCGACGAAGCGGTTGCCGACGAGGCCGTCGAAATCGCTGATAGAATCGTCTCCGCCCGGTAGTCCCCGACAGTGTTTAATAGGTCGTGTTCGTAGGCGCGATTGTAATGTCGGAAGTCTGCTCGACGTGCGGGCTGCCTGAGGAGCTCTGCGTCTGTGAGGACGTCGCTAAGGAGTCCCAGGAGATTAACATCCGCATCGACGAGCGCCGTTACGGGAAGGAGGTAACGATTATCGAGGGATTCGACCCGAAAGACGTCGACATGGACTCGCTGTCCTCAGACCTCAAATCGAAGTTCGCCTGCGGTGGCACTGTCGAGGACGGGCAGATAGAGCTCCAGGGCAATCACACGGGCCGCGTCGAGGATTTCCTCCGCGACAAAGGTTTCAACGTCGCCTGAACTCCTGACTGCCAACGGTTCTCGTGAGAGCGCCGTGGCAAGCCACTGCTGTGACCTGCTCGCCAGCTTTTCAGTCTGGTCTGCTCGCGAGTGTTCGCTGCGGCCGGCCACGAGTGGTTCAGGTCTGGCTGTTTTTTACCGTCGTGGGCGCTTCTGGTAGCGACCGGTCGAGACAGATTTTGTTGCATGATACCAGCACCCATAATCGGCGGTCAACTATTTCAACCACGGGGAGGTAACTGTTTGCAATGTTCGTTGTACCCCGACGGGTGGTGGCCGTCGGACTCGTGGTCCTTCTCCTCGGTGGGGGATTCGCGTCGCTCCCGGTGGCGGCGAGCGCTGACCACGGGGCGGTGACCGGGGCCAGCGTCGACACAGCAGTCGGCGGAGCCAGCGAGAACAGTACGTATCAGGCTGATAGGACGTCAGAGCAAGATAGTGGTGGGACAGGCGAGACAGCGGCCACTGCCGAGGCGAGCGGTTCGCTAGCCCGGGTCGGAAGTGCCGATACACACCGTCGACGGCCGCGGCGACAGGGTGGGAACACTGCCGGAGGGGCCGTCGCGATGGCGGCCAGCATTGAGACAGGGACAGCCACGTCGGGTGCGACACAGACCGACGACGGCGACGTGATTCAGCAGACACAGACCTACGCGCGCATACCGGAGGAGCCGGGCGAAGTCGCGGTGACCCTGACCTACGAGGTTCCGGACCGGGTCGTCGACCTCGAAACACACGTCCCAGCGGAAGCGACGGTGACTGACACCGACGGGTTCGAGCGCGTCAACGAGTCCGTCTACGAGTGGGAAGAAACGACGGATACGGCGACGGTCAGCTACCGCATCAACCCGAACCGGACCATCGAGAAGAGCGGTCCGGAGGGGGCCGAGGGCCGCTATCTCAGCGTCGATACGGGCGACTGGGCGCTGCTCACGCGGTCACGGACGCCGACGCGCTGGCGCTACACTGGCCAGGACCCCGTCAGGTACAACCGGACACTCCGGACGGCAGGCCCGGGTGCGGCGGGCGAGGAGATCGTGTACCTCGGCGAGGTAGCGACCTTCGAGGAGACGGCGCACAACCAGACGTTCACGCTGGCTATACCGGAGCGGGCGACGATGACGGCCTCGCCGATTTCGGTCCTCGACTCGATGGCGAACGCGTCGAACGCCCTCCGGGTCGGTGACCGTGACGAGCAGGTGTTCGTCGTCGCCGCGCCGTCCGAGGCCGTCGAGTGGGGCGTCGAGGGGTATCAGATCGGTGACGCAGATATGTGGGTCCAGTCCCGCCAATCGCTGGATACCGCCAACAACGTCTGGCTCCACGAGTACGTCCACAGCCGGCAGGCCTACGAGACGACGCGGGAGACGCGGTGGACGGTCGAGGGCTGGGCGACGTACTACGCCGCCGTCCTGACGCTGGAACAGGACCGGATCGGGTTCGACGAGTTCCGGGCACAGCTCGCAGCGGGCGGACGCCCCGTCTACAGCGACGTGGCGCTGACGGACCGGTCGAGTTGGACGAACGACGCGAACTACAGGAAGGGCGCGCTGGTAGCCGGGCGGGCAGACGTCCATATCCGCTCGGCTACTGACCGCAACAAGACACTCCAGACTGTGTTCCAGTCGCTAAACGGCTACCGCGACCCGGTCACGCAATCGCAGTTCCTCAGCGAGGTCGAGGCCACTGGCGGGGCAAGCGTTCGGAACACGACCGCGACGGAGACCGAAACGACAACAACGGTGGCGATGTGGAACGAGACGACGCACCGGCGGTTGTTCGGTGCGATCCCCGCCCGTATCGGCTACAGCCTCCCACCGGTCGACCGCGCGGACGCCTACCGTGCAGACAGTCTCTACCGGTCGGACGCACCCGTCGGCGGGAGCGAACCGATCCGGCTGGCGACCAACGAGACGCTCACGGTCGACGCGGTCGTCGAGAACGCCGGCGGTGATGCGGGAGCGTACAACGTGACGCTCGCGGTCAACGAGACCGTCGTCGCCGCGAAACAGGGCCAGATCGAACCGGGGGAGCGGACCGAGGTCGAAGTGACACACACGTTTGCCGACCCCGGCCGATACGTGATCAGTGTCGACGGCGACACCGTCACTGTCGTGGTGACGGAACCGGCAGCGGCCAGCGTCACTGACGTCACCGCGAGTCCGCAAGAAGTCAGGCAGGGGGACAGTGTGGACGTGACCGCCACTGTCGCCAACGACAACGAGATTCCGGGGACAATCGCGGTCGAGTTCCGCCGCAACGGCACCGTGTTCGCGGAGCAACGGCTGTATCTACCGCCACAGGCGACGACGACAGTCGTGCGGACGGTCACCCTCGGCGAACCCGGAACAGTCTCGCTGTCGGCGGGTGACGGACGGACCGCGACGGCGGTCGAGGTGGTCGTCTCGACCGAAACAGCCGAACCAACGTCGACGCCGACGGAGCGGCTCACAGACACACAGACGACAGCCGGCGAGGGCAACGGCTTCACCGCGCTCGTGGCCGGTCTCGCGGTGTTGCTTGCGGCCCTGATCGCCCGTCAGCGCGGTTCCTGACACGAGGCCGAAGGGAACAGTTATTGCGGTCGGCTAGCCGTTGTCAACCGTGAACGTCGGAATCGCGTACGCCGTTCTGTCGGCGCTGGTGTTCGGGGTGTACCTGTTCGTGATGAAGCGGTGGTTCACCGAGTATCCGTCGCCGGTGTTCCTGTTGCTTACGTACAGCCTGGTCCCCATCGTCTACCTCCCCATCGTCTTCGTCAGCAACGAGCCCTTCCTCCCGGCGGGCAACCGTGTCAACGTCCTCTCGTCGGTTCTCGCCGTGACGGCGGTGACGGCGGTTGGACTGCTCACCCTCTTTCGAGCGATCCGCGTCGGCGAAGTCTCCTACGTGTCGCCGATCAGCAAAATCGTTCCCGTGTTCGTGTTACCGCTGGAAGTCGGACTGCTGGGCCAGCATCTCTCGGCGCTGCAGGTCGGCGGTGTCGTCGTCGCGACCGCCGCCGTCTACGTCGCGAACTGGCAGGGCACAGCGTTGCTGGCCCCGCTCAAGCGGGCCCGGAAGTCCCGGCCCGCACAGCTAGCCTTACTGTCGGCTGCGGCGTTCGCGCTCGTCGATGTAAGCAAGCGGGTGCTGATGCAGGAACTGGCCGTCGAACCGACGACCTACATCCCGGTGATGGCCGTCGGCATCGCCGTCTTGATGACGCCGCTCGCGTTCCGGTATCAGGTCCCGCCGGGATGGCGGGGGGACCTCCCGAAGTTCGTCGTCGCGGCGATGTTCGTCGCCTACGCGAACCACATCGTGTTGCTGTCCTTCCAGTTGCTCCCGGCGAGTATCGTCTCACCCATCGTCAACGGGCAAGCCATCGTCGCCGTTATTCTGGGCGCGATTGTTCTCGACGAAGCGCAGTTCCGAGCACGCCTGGCCGCTGCGGGGCTGGCTATCGTCGGTATCGCGATGATATCGGTCGGATAGAAAGGTCAGGCCGACTTTCGCTCCGAGGAGCAGCCGACCTGTACCGCATAGCTGGATTGAAGCCACGCGGTCGGGTTCTCGGTGTCGTAGACGACGACGTCGCCGCCGCCAGTTGTGAAGCTGCCGTACTGCTCGTCGGAGTCGGTAGTATCGCGCGACGCTGGTTCCATTGTGGTACAAGGGCACATCCGACACAGTAACACATAAATGTTTCTCAAATGTAGTATGGAGTAATATTAGCATACTAGGATTTGGCCGCGTAGTTTCGTCCGACTGAGAGACCAGCACCGATATGTGGCCGCCGGTGAAGTCATCAGGTATGACACGAGCGGACGCCCCAGTGACACCGCCAGTCGTGCTGACCGTCGCCGGCAGCGACTCCGGTGGCGGGGCCGGTATCCAGGCCGACGTCAAGACCATCGAGGCCTGTGGCGGCTTCGGGACCAGCGCGATCACCAGCATCACGGCACAGAACACCACGGGCGTACAGGGTCAGCATCTGCTCCCGATTGAACAGATCGAGGCCCAGATCGAGGCGGTCACGGGAGATTTCGACGTGGCCGCGGTCAAGACGGGGATGCTCGCGACGAGCGACGTCATCGACCTGGTCGTGGAACACGCTGCCGACCTGCCGAACCTCGTCGTCGACCCGGTGATGGTGGCAGCGTCGGGCGACCGACTGCTGGCCGCCGAAGCCGAAGACGCCTACGAGACCCTCATCGCCGAAGCGACGCTTGTCACACCGAACGCCGACGAGGCCGCCGTCCTGACCGGGCGCGATGTCGACGACCCCGCGGCCGCGGAACGAGCGGGCCGCGACCTCGTCGAGATGGGGGCCGACAGCGCGCTCGTGAAAGGGGGCCACGTCCCGGGTGACGACGTCGTCGACACCCTCGTGACCGAGGACGGGGTAACGACGTTCCGCCACGACCGCATCGACACCGAAGCCACTCACGGCTCTGGCTGTACGCTCTCCTCGGCTATCGCGACACAGTTGGCCCACGGCGACGACCTGCCGACGGCAGTCGGAAGCAGTATCGACCTGCTTGCGAACGCGGTCCGGTACAACGTCGACGTCGGTGAAGGCCCCGGTGCGGTCCACCACCTCGTCCAGACGCGCAACGACGCCGCACGCCATCCGACGGGCGAGGCCGTCGAGCGGGTTGTGTCGGCGCTCGTCGAGGCGGACGTGTCACCGCTGGTCCCCGAGCGGGGGATGACCGTCGCCGGCGCGACACCGTACGCAGAGACGCCAGACGCGGTCGCCGCCGTCGAGGGCCGCATCGCCCGCACGATGGACGGCGTCCGGCCGAACCGCGGCGTCCGCTTCGGCGCGTCGACGACGGTGGCTCGCGCCCTGCTGGCCGCGCGTGAACACGCCCCCTCACTTCGGTTCGCTGTCGACTGCCGGCTGACCGACGCCGTCGAGGACGCGGTAGCGTCGCTGGACGGCCCCGTCGCGACGTACGACCCCGCCGAGCGACCGGACGGGGTTTCCGGCGACGCCACCGCACAATGGGGCGTCAGACGGGCCTTCAAAACCAGCGAGGGCACGCCGGTCGCCGTCATCGGCCGCGAGGGCGTTGGTACCGGCGGGCGCGTGACGCTGCTCGCGGCGGACGCCGACGGCCTCGTCTCACGGGTGGAGACCATCCACGAGACCGTCGGGGACGGCGCGTAGCGGACCGGTCGGTCGTGCGCTGTGTCGACACAGACGGTGGCCGCGTTTAACCGCGAGCAACGCATACCCGGACGTATGAGTGAGACACAGTCGAGCGAGCGGATCACGGTCTTCTCGGACTACGTCTGCCCGTTCTGTTATCTCGGACGCGAATCGCTCAGGCAGTACCAGTCGACGCGCGAGGACGAACTGGAGGTCGACTGGCACCCCTTCGACCTCCGGAGCGGGAAGCGCAACCCCGACGGCTCCATCGACCACTCCGTCGACGACGGCAAGGACGAGGACTACTACGAGCAGGCCAAGCAGGGCGTCCGCCGGCTGCAGGAGAAATACGACGTGGAGATGGACCTGGACATCGCCACCGACATCGACTCGCTGCCCGCCCAGATCGCCTCTTACTACGTCAAAGAGCACTACGACTACGAGACGTGGCTGGCCTTCGACGTGTCCATCTTCGAGGCGCTGTGGCAGGACGGAGCAGATATCGGCGACGAAGACCTGCTGGTCGACCTCGCCAAGGACGCAGGCGTCGACGGCGAGGAAATCCGGTCGGCGCTCGCGGACGACAGCCTCCGGTCTGCGGTCCGCGAGAAGTTCACAGCGGCCAAGCGCCAGGGGATCACCGGCGTCCCGACGTTCGCCTACGACGGCCACGCCGCCCGCGGCGCGGTGCCGCCCGAGCAGCTAGAACGGCTGGTCGAAGGTACCTGAGCGGCGCGGTCAGATATCCTTGGACGGCCCTCACGCGACGCGATTCCGCAGTGACTTGCCGCGGTCGATCCGTTCGATGTTCTCCTGAACGAGGGCCGCGATATCCTCGTGATACCGGTTCGTGAACGCGGCGACGTGTGGCGTTACGATGACCGACTCGTGGTCCCAGAGCGGATGGTTCGCTGGCAGCGGTTCCGCCCAGTGGGCGTCGAGGGCTGCCCCGGCAATCGTCCCGTCGTCGAGCGCGTTCAGCAACGCGTCCTCGACGACGACAGGCCCACGGGCGACGTTGACGAGGTAGCTGTCGGCCCGCATCTGCGCGAGCAAAGCGGCGTCGACCATGCCTTCGGTTTCTGCGGTGAGCGGACAACACAGCACGACGAAGCGTGCGTCGGCGACGGCGGCGTCCAGTTCGTCGGGTGTGTACACGCGCTCGACGTTCTCGGCGGGGTCACCGGAGCGGCGAACGCCGACGACCTCCATCCCCAGCGCGTCGGCCCGGTCAGCGATTCCCTGGCCAATGGTGCCCAGACCGACCACGCATACCTGCTCGCCAGTCAGCGTGAACGGCGCGTCGTACGGTTCCTGCGTCCAGTCGTTGTCGCCCTGTCGGTCCCGGTAGACGTGGAGACGGCGAGCAAACGCCGTCAGATAGCCGACGGCGGTTTCCGGGACGGTGTCGCCGTGGATACCAGTGCTGTTCGTCAGTACCGTCCCGACCGCCTCGTAGGCGTCCACGTCGAACTCGTCGTAGCCCGCACGGATGCCGTGGACCCAGGCGGCGTCCAGAAACGCCTCCCGCGGAGAGAACGTGACGACGCAGTCACTGGTATCGAAGGTTGCGTCGTCGCCGACAACTTCGACAGGGACGCCGAGCCCCTGTAGCGCGGCGACCATCGCCTCCAGCGGACAGGCCTTCGCAACTGACTCGTGAACAGCGATTCTAGCGATATCCATGTCCGTCCCTGCGGCGGGGACAGTATAGTCCTTTTCCGGAACGCGGCGAAATGTCGAACCGATCAGTCCCAGCGGCTTTCGAGCGCGTCGACACGCATCTCGATGTAGCGGCGGGACCACCGCTTCGAGAACCGACGCAGGGGTCCAAAGAGCCCGTCTGTGTCCGCGGCGTCGGCAGAAACGTCTTCATCGTAACTCGACCGGCCGCCCGACTCCATCGGTCCCTCTGGAAAACTCATAACGATATGTGTTACCACGGGCTGTGAAATAAATATTAGGGATATTAGGCCACCGGAGACCTCGTGTGTTTTTGCCGTCTTCGCGTATTTATGCCATCATTTTTGAAACAAGTACAGACAACAAGGGATTTAAGCGATAATTAACAATGCTGGCTTCACGCGTCAATGACCACGTCGTCACCGTCCAGTCGACTCCAGAAGGGGTTTCTCAAGTACCAGCACGTCTTCGTGTTTCTGGCACCACTGCTGTTCGTCGTCGGTGTGTACACCGCCGCACCGACGCCCGCGGACGCGGGCACCGGCTACTGGTTCGAGTACTGGTGGCTCTGTATCGCCTTCGTCACTGGTGCAACCATCGTCAACACGGTCGGTATCAGCGGGTCGGCCCTGTTCGTTCCGTTTCTCATATTCATCTTCCCGCTACTAGCCGGAGAGACGCTGACACCGGAGACACTGGTGAAGGTCGGACTCATCAGCGAATCGTTCGGCCTCTCCAGTTCCGCACTCGCGTTTATCCAGTACGGGCTCGTCGACCGACGGCTCGCGCTGAGCCTCGTCCTCGGGAGCGTGCCCTTTGTCATCGCCGGCGCGCTACTGTCGTTTGTCATCCCGGAGCCGCTGTTTCACGCGTTGCTCGGCATCGCTCTGCTGGCGGCGTCGTACTTGCTTTTCAAGGCTGACCTCGGCCACGAGGAGCCGGGCGCGGCAGGCGACAGTGACCCGGAGGTATCGGCTGATGGGGGCGACGCGACACTCCCCGACGACGACAACAAGCTCGGCCCGGCCGGCGTCGAAACGGCCGACGACGGAGCAGTGACGCGCGTCGACCGCGACGGCAACGACTACGGCTACACGCGCGGCGGCTATCTCGAACGCTTCGCGAACTACAGCATCGGCGGCGTCTTCCAGGGACTGGCCGGCTTCGGCGTCGGCGAACTGGGCATCATCTCGATGCTCCGGACAGAGGTCCCTGTCCGGGTCGCCATCGGCACGAACCACATCGTCGTCGCGACGACGGCCGTGCTGGCGTCGCTGGTTCACGTCTTCGGCGGCGGCCTCGTTCCGGGCGCGCACTCGATCGACCTCGCGTCGACGCCGTGGAACATGGTCGTCTGGACCGTGCCCGCGACCGTCACCGGCGGCCAGATCGCACCGTACGTCTCGACCGCACTGGATACCGGGACCATCAAGAAGTTCGTCGGCGGGCTGTTCGCAGTCATCGCCGTAGCGCTGTTCCTGATGGCGACGGGTGGTGTCTAAGACGATGTACGACACGATCCTCCTCCCGACCGACGGCAGCGACGGTATCGGTGCGGCCGCGAGGCATGCCGGAACGATTGCAGGTCGGTTCGACGCGACAGTCCACGTCCTCTCGGTCGTCGACACCCGCAACCGGTTCGAGAGCCCGTCGAGCGGTCTCTCGACCGACGCATGGATCGAGGCGGAGCGGGAGCGCGCAGGGACGGCCATCGATGCGACCGTCGCCGAGCTACCCGACGACGTTTCGGTCGAGACCACACAGCGAGAGGGCGTCCCGAAGACGGAAATCGTCGACGCCGTCACGGAGATTCCGGCGGACCTCGTCGTGATGGGGACCCACGGCCGGACCGGACTGGACCACTATCTCATCGGCAGCGTTGCAGAGACGGTCGTCCGCGAATCGCCGGTGCCGGTGCTGACCGTCCAGCTGTCGGACGAGTGAGCACGGTACAGGGGCCAGTGTGACGCATCAGCCATCGACCAGGGCTGTCCGGGACGGATCAGTAGCTCGGTGGTACGCTGACAGCACGAGCGCGTGGAACGCGACGAGAACGCCGACACCGACGACGATGACTGCGACCTGCAGCGGCGTCGAGAGCAGCCCTAAGGAGACGATGAGCGTCGTCGCGCAGGCCGGTGCGTGGACCGTATCTGTTGCAATCATCCCCCAGCTCGTCACGACGAGCGAGAGGGTCGCGCTCGCGACGAGGCGGAGCCCGGCCATCGAGAACGCGGTCGGGTCCGCGACGAGTGAAACGCCGCCAGCGAGCAGGCTGTACGCGAACAGCCCCGCAACGCCGCCGATGAGATGGCTCGCGACGACGCTTATCAGGTCCGTCCGGTCGCCGTTCCGCTGGAAGGACAGGATGAACGCCGAGGGGCCCAGACTCGGGAAAATGAACGGCTGGCCGCTCGCCCACGCGAGCGTCCCGAGAACAACGAACAGCACACCAGCGTACAGGCTTGTCCCGACCCGATGCCGTCGCATTGCTCCCGGTAGGAAACTGGACGGATAAGACAGTCACGGTCCGACAGAGCGCGCTGTAGTCCCGAGTGGGGACAACAGCGGCCAGCGGCTCCAGTCAGAGAGCGGCCATCGACGTATCGTCCTCGCTCGGGGCCGACGGCGGCCTCCCGTCACGCTCACGGAGTTGCTCGAACGCGACCGCGATAATCGCCGTGCCGTACAGCGACGCCAGTGGTTGGATGACGATGGTCGGAAGCTGCGAAGTCGGCCCCGAAAGCGCCAGCGCGCCGACGAATCCGATGACACCGCCGACGAGCGCCGCGGCGGTACCGACAATTAACAGCAGTCCGAACAGCGCCAGCCGGTTGCCCTCGGTGAGCCGATAGCTCTCTTTGAGCGCCGCGACGAAGTTCCGGTCTTCGACGATGACGTACGGCATCATGAAGATGAACGCGACGTAGGCGAAGATGCCAGGGATGAGGAGCAGGACCGACCCAATGAACACCAGTAGACTGTAGACGATTCCGCCGACGAACACGTTCACCATCGCCAGCGGTACGTTCCGAGTGAGCGCTCCCGTGGGGAAACTGTCACGCGCTCCGGCAGCGAACGTCCGGAAAGACACGATGGTGAGATACAGTGAGACCACAGAGCCAATGGCGATACCGGCACCAGCGACATTGAGCGAGATGTCGAGGGTCAGCGGCAGGGCTGCGGCGATCTCGCCGTATCCCATCCTGGTGTAGGTCGTCGCCACGATCGTGTTGAACAGTGCTTGAAAGCTAGCCATCAGGGCGAAAAACGCTACGAGTAGTATCGCGCCGGTACGACTGAACAGCCGATACCCCGCCTCTTCGAGGACGGAGCCGATTTGGAGGGCCATCAAGGGAGCGCTTCGACAAGCGGGGACATAAGTGTTGTCTCAGTGTGAGAAGGCCACTCGGTTCACGCGTCCGATTCCGACCCGCTTTCGACGAACTCGATTAGCTCCTCGGCCGGGACGAACCCGTCGGCACGGCGGTCGATAAGCTCCCCGTCGGCAAACAGCAGGAACGTCGGGACGCTCCGCACGTCGAACGCGTCGACGGCATCGAGGTCGCGTTTGGGATTGAATACGACGACTGTCGCGTCGGTGGCTTTCGCGGCGATGTCGAGTATCGGCTCCATCGACTTGCAGATTGTACAGCCGCTTGTCCGGACCATCGCCAGTACGCGGTCGGCCGTCGCCAGCACGTCGTCGAGTTCGTCCCGCGTTTCGACCGTCCGAACGCCGTGTTCCGTTGTCGTGTCCATATCTTCGGTCGTGGTGTCCATACAGTCAGTACGTGCCACAGCGCGAAGAACCCCGCGACGGGTCACAGCCGCTCAGCCACGCTTGCTGCGCGGGCCGTCAGTCCTCAATTTCTCGTACGACCGACGCGGGGTTCCCCTGAACGACGACGCCGGCGGGAACGTCGTCGGTCACGACAGCGCCGGACCCAACGACGGCGTCGTCGCCGATGGTGACGCCCGGATTGATGACCGCCTGGCCGCCGATCCAGACGTTGTGGCCGATAGACACTGGCTTTCCGTACTCGACGCCGCTACGTCGTTCCTCCGGGTCAAGCGGATGCGTCGCGGTGTAGATGTGGACGCCCGGCCCGAGCAGGCAGTCGTCGCCGATATCGACCCGACAGACATCCAGTACGACGCAGTCGAAGTTCGCGTAAAAGCCCTCGCCGACGTGGATGTTGTCGCCGTAGTCACACCGGAAGGGCGGTTCGACGTGACAGTCCGCACCGACGGAGCCGAACAGGTCCTCGATGAGTGCCTGTCTGGTGTCGGTGTCCGATGGATCGGTCCGGTTGTACTCCCGGGTGAGTTCGTTCGCGCGCTCGCGAGCCGCGACGAGTTCTGGGTCGCTCGCGTCGTAGTGCTCGCCCGCGAGCATCTTCTCCCGTTCAGATACCATGCCGACCTACCTCCGAAGTCTCTCTCGCGGCGTAGCGAGGGATGGTCATAGTGGGCCGTCGGAGCGCCCTGATAAGAGGTGTTGGGGTCAACGATCCCGAACAATAACCCCCTCCGCAAGCCAGTTGAACAATCCACGCTGGGTGGGGCTTTCTGGCTGTTCGAAGTCTCACTCACGTACCGAAACAGTGCCCATACTGCTAGCCCGGAACGGATTTATAGTCGACCGTCGCCTACCATGGTTCGTGAACCGCACGGCAGCGCTCGACGCAGTCGTCTTCGGTGTCGACATCCAGAGCGGCGACGTGCGCGGCGACGCGCCGTCGTACGCGCTGGTGGTCTTCGACGGGGAATCAGTCGAGCGAGACGTGGTCTCGCGGCGGAAGCTCCGCCGGCGTATCGACGACGAGGAGCCGGCCATCGTCGCGACGGACAACATGTACGAACTCGCCGAGGACAAGGACGCCCTGATCCACGTTCTCGGGTCGCTCCCCGACGAGACGAAACTGGTGCAGGTGACCGGCGACGAGCGGCCGGAACCGCTCTCACGGGTCGCCAAGCGCCACGGCGTCCCCTACGGCAAGGACCCGATGGAGGAGGCCGAGGCCGCGGCCCGGCTGGCCGCCGCCAACGTCGGCCAGGAGGTGTCCGCATTCACCGACACGACGGAGGTGAAGGTCTCGCGGGGCCGCTCGACCGGGAAAGGTGGGTGGTCAGAAGACCGCTACACGCGACGCATCCACGGCGCGGTCCGGAAGCGCGCCCGTGAAATCGAGTCCGAACTCGACGCGGCCGGTCTGGAGTACGAGCGGGACGTGACCGAGAAGTACGGCGGCTTCTCGAACGCCGTCTTTCTGGTGTCGGCACGACCGCAGGACATCCCTGTATCGAGAGCGCGTTCGGGCGACACACGCGTCGAAATCGAGCGCCAGCGGCGGGACGGCATCGAGTTCAAGCCGCTGGCGAAACGGCGCGACCACGTCGTCGTCGGCGTCGACCCCGGGACAACGACGGCTGTCGCCATCGTCTCCCTCGACGGCACTGTACTGGATGTATACTCCTCGCGAACCGACGGCACCGCCGCGACGACGGAGTGGATTATCGAGCGCGGGCGGCCCGTCGTCGTCGCCGCCGACGTGACGCCGATGCCCGAGACCGTCGAGAAACTCCGGCGCTCGTTCAGCGCTGCCGGCTGGGAGCCCGATACGGACCTGCCCGTCGACGAGAAGAAACACCGGACACGCGAGGAAGCCTACGACAACGACCACGAGCGCGACGCGATGGCCGCCGCCCTCTACGCCTTCGATCACCACGCCGACCAGTTCGAGCGCGTCGCGAGCAAGGTGCCGCCACAGCACGACGTGGGGCCGGTCATCGACCGCGTCGTCGCCGGCGAAGAGAGCGTCGAGACGGTGCTGCGTGACCTCGAAGACGACGACGGCGAGGCCGAAGAGGACACGGCTCACGAGCCCCGGGAGCTCACCGACGACGAGAAGGAGATCAAGCGGCTGAACGCCCGCATCGAACGGCTCGAATCACACGTCGACGACCTCAAGGAGACGATCAAGCGCAAGGACGACCAGCTCGCCGAGAAGGACAAACAGCTGGAGAAGGCCCGCAGCGAGGGCCGGCGCGAAGTCAGAAAAGACCGCGAGGTGACGCGGCTACAGCGGCGCAACGAGGCCTTAGAGCGGAAGGTCGAGGAAGAGGAGGAGAAACGCGAGGCGCTGGCCGACAAACTCGACCGGCTGAAGGCGCTGTGGAAGCTCGACCACTCGAACTTCGCCGACGTGTCGGAGAAACAGGAGGGGCTCACCCCGGTCAAGGTGGTCGAGCAGTTCACCAAGGACGCCATCACCGACGCCGACGAGCGGTTCGGCCTCGTCGAGGACGACATCGTCATGTTCCGGGACGCCTCGGGCGCGGGCCGGTCGACGGCCCAGCAGCTGGCCGATATCGACCCCAAACTCGTCCTCCGGAACGGCAATCTCTCCGATATCGCTGATCAAGTGCTGTTCGACAACGAGGTCCCCGTCGCACCGGCTGAACTGGTCACCGTGCAGGAAGTGGACGAACTGGCCGTCGCCCGCGAGGGCGAAATCGAGGCCGCAATCGAGGACTGGGAGGAACGCGCCGCCGACCGCCGGAAGGAACAGAACGCGGAGATGGTGGACCAGATCATCAGCGAACACCGGGCCGACCGGCCGACAAGCGAGAACTAGGCGCTGTCCGGGCTGTCGGCGGACAGTAGCTGTATGGAACCCCGTTCAGTGTCACTTGCCGAACCGCGGGCCGTCTGTACTGCGTGGTTATATTCATTGGGTGCCTCTCTCTCGCATGGATGACCAGTGTCGTGTTCTGGCGGCCGCACTCGAAACGCTCGACGATGTCTTCTACGTCTACGACACGGACGGCCGGCTTGCCTACTGGAACGCCCGACTGAACGAACTGTTCGGCCTGACGGACAGCGAACTGTCGGGCATGGACCCAACCGAGTTTTTCGTCGCGGACGACCGGGCAGCCGTTGAAGCAGCCATCGCGGAGGTGTTCGAGTCGGGTCAGACGACCGTCGAAGCGCGGGCCGAGACGACGGAGGGAGTCGTGACGTTCGAACTCAGCGGCCGGCTTCTCACGGCGGACGACGGCACAGTCCAGGGATTCAGCGGTGTCGGTCGCGACATCACGGACCGGCGCGAACGGGAGTGGCACCTCCAGCGGCAGAACGAGCGGCTCACGGAGTTCGCTGACCTGCTAGCACACGACCTCCGGACGCCGCTTGCCGTCACCAGCGGCCACCTCGAACTCGCTGCCGAGGAGCTGTCGCCCGAGCGTATCGACGCCGCCAGAGACGGGTTACAGCGGTTAGAATCGATTATCAACGATCTGCGGACGGCGACCAGAGAGGGAGCGCTGGCGGCCGACAAGCAGACCATCAATATCGCCGACGTGGCGACGACAGCGTGGAACCACGTCGAAACCGGCAGTGCAGTGCTGGAACCGCCGCCGTCGATACTGGTCGAAGCCGACGCAAAGCGATTGCTCCGACTGTTCGAGAACGTCTTCGCCAACGCCGTCACACACGGTCCTGAACGCGACGAACGGGGCTCTGACGAGGAACGCGACGGTGACGCGACCGGCATAACAGTTCGTGTCGTGCCGACGCCCGACGGCTTCGCGGTCGAGGACGACGGCCGGGGAATCGCTCCCGACGAACGGGAGCGGGTGTTCGAACCGGGCGCGTCACGGGCGGCTGATGGGACCGGCTTCGGTCTCTATATCGTCAGGGCAATCGCCGAAGCCCACGGCTGGACAGTACGTGCCACAGCAGGAGAACACGGCGGTGCACGGTTCGAGTTCGATATTGATGCGGACACCGCCTGTTAGTCGTCTCCGCCTCAGGGCATGCCGTCGCCGCCCATACCGCCACCGCCCATGCCGCCGCCACCCATACCGCCCATGCCGCCGCCGAGTCCGAACGCGCCGAGCAGGCTCGTGACGAGGCCGTAGACGACCAGTCCGAGGCCCCCGACAACGAGAGCGATGCCGACGGCGACGATGGGTGCCTTCCACGCGACCAGACCGATGCCGGCGAGCAAAACGACGATGCCGCCGATACCAACCGCACCGAGTTTGTCGAGCATACCCGTGTAGGCCAAGCGGGCGGACAAAAGCCCGTCGGTCAGTGCTCGAACTCGGTGTCGACGTTCTGTGCCGCCGCGACCATCTCGGCGATGGTGTCCTGGCGGCGCAGCAGCCGCATCGTATCGCCCTCGACGTCGAACGTCCCGTCCATCGCCGCGGCGGAGATATCGAGGTCGCCCTGCAGCATCGTGACCCACTGACTGTAGGGACCACGGAACGCGAAGTCGTACTCGGGGTCTGCGACCGTCCCAGCGGCGGTACAGACACCGTCCTTGATTACAACGACGAACTGTATCGGTTCGCCGGTATAGGCGTCGTCAGCACGGATTTCGAAACAGAATACGGCGGTGAAGCCGTCGGCGCTGTCGGCGAACTCGGACCGGTCGTTTATCCGGTCGCGCCACGCGGCGGCCCAGTCGTCGGCCTCGGTCGGCAGCGTCACAGTCATTGGCAGGCGGTATGCAAGGGGGGCTTTTCTGTGTTGCCTTGTCCGTTCGAATGCGACGCCAGCAGGGTCGTCGTCGCGGCTCCGCGGCGAGCGCGAATAAAACAGCGATGTGAGACCTCAGCGGCGGGATTCGCCGCCGAGATACAGCCGGGACACCTCGGGGTCGTCGAGCAGCGAGTCCGCCTCGCCCTCGAACTTGACTGTCCCCTGGTCAAGGACGAACCCGCGGTCGGAGATGCCCAGCCCCTCGCGGGCGTTCTGCTCGACCATGAGGATCGACGTGCCGAGGTCGTTGACCGTCTCCACGTCGTCGAACACCTCTTTCGCAGTGTTCGGTGCCAGCCCGGCGCTCGGCTCGTCGATGAGGAGCACGTCGGGCTCCATCACGAGCGCGCGGGCGAAGGCCAGCACCTGCCGCTGGCCGCCCGAGAGCGTCTTCGCGTTCGCGGTACGCTTGTCGTCGAGGATGGGGAACCGGTCGTACAGCTCGGCCACGACCTCGTCGAGGCCGCCGTCGCGGGCGACCCCGCCCATCCGGAGGTTCTCGTCGATGGTCAGCGAGCCGAACACGTTCTCGGTCTGTGGGACGTAGCCGACGCCGATTCGGACGATATCCTCCGGAGCCATCCCGCCGATTTCGCGGTCCCCGAGACGGACCGAGCCAGTCCAGGGCTCCAGCATCCCGAACACCGTCTTGAGGACGGTGGATTTGCCAGCCCCGTTCGGGCCGACGAGGCAGGCGATCTCCCCCTCGCCGAGCGTCAGCGAGAGGTCGTCGAGCACCTGCACCTCGCCGTAGCCGCTGTCGACGCCGTCGACGGTGAGGATGGGGTCGGTCATTCCGACGGCCCTCCCAGGTAGGCGTCGATGACGCGCTCGTCGCTCCGGACCGCCTCGGGCGGCCCCTCGACGAGGACACTCCCCTGATTGAGGACGATAATCGGGTCGGCCAGCCGCATGATGAAGTTCATGTCGTGTTCGATGATGAGGAAGGTGATCCCCTCCTCGTTGAGTTCCTCGATGAACCCGGCCAGCTTGTCGGCCAGCACGGGGTTGACGCCAGCGACGGGCTCGTCGAGCAGGAGCAGGTCGGGTTCGGCCATCATCCCGCGGGCCAGTTCGACCAGTTTCATCTGTCCGCCCGAGAGGTCCGTCGCGGGCTGGGTGGCCAGATCGCCGATCTCGAACCGTTCGAGCATCTGCTGGGCCTGTTCCAGCGAGCGCCGTTCCTCCTGTTCGACGGTGTCAGGCGAGGTGAACAGCGGGATGATCGACTCCCCGGTCTGGTTGTGCGGCCCCACGAGCAGCGCCTCCCGGACGGTCATCCCCTCCGGTTTGCGCGGCGTCTGGAACGTCCGGATCATCCCCTGATCGGCGATCTGGTGGGGCTTCTGGCCAGTCACGTCGACGCCGTTGACTGCGACGGAGCCGGCGTCGGGTTCGTAGAAGCCCGAGACGAGATTGAACAGCGTGGACTTGCCGGCACCGTTCGGGCCGATGAGGCCCGTTATGGTGCCGCGTTCGACCTCGATTGACGCGTCGTCCGTCGCCACGAGGCCGCCGAAGCGTTTCTCCAGCCCCTCAGCACGGAGGACGGGGTCCTCCTTGCCGAGAACGGGGCCGTCGGAGACGAGCGACTGCTCACTCATCGCGACCACCGCCCAGCGAGTCGGGCCAGATAAGCTCGCGCTCCGGCGGGAGAATCCCCTCCGGGCGGAGCCTGACGATAAAGATGATGAGCAGGCCGACCAGCATGAGTCGGAGCGGTGCCGCGCCGATGGGCAGTGCGCCAGTGTCGGTCAGGAAGCGCGTCCCCTGCTGGATGGCGACGATAGTGAACCCGCCCAGCATCGCACCGCGGTCGCTGCCGGTGCCGCCGAGGATGACAGCGACCCAGACGTAGAACGTCGTGATCGGCTGGAGGTCCGAGGGACTGACGAACAGGACGAGGTGGGAGTAGAACACGCCCGCGAGCGCCATGATGAGGCTCCCGATGACGAAGGCCTGCATCTTGAACGCGAACGTGTTCTTGCCCAGCGTCTCCGCGAGGTCCTCGTCGGTCCGGATGGTTCGCAGGACGCGGCCCCACGGCGACTGGTGGATGCGCCGGAGGAACAGGTAGACGGCCGCGACAATCACCGTGACGAGGACGACGTTCAGCGCGCTGGTGACCACCGACTGACTCATGTTGAACACCGGCGTCCCGCCTACGTAGAAGATGTAGGGGTACGTCAGGTCACCGAGCACGGGCCAGTCGGAGAAGAACAGCGGGATGCCGGTCAGCCCGGCGCTGCCCGCCGTCCACTGGGATTCGTTGAGGATGAAGATACGGACGACCTCTGCGAGCCCTAGCGACGCGATTGCGAGGTAGTCGTCGCGGAGTTTCAGCGTCGGATAGCCGATGATTACCGCGAGCACCGCGGCGAGACCGAGACCGCCGAACAGCGCGACGATGGGGCTGACACCACCGGATATCGGCGAGCCGGATGCCGTCAGCAGGGCGGTCCCGTACGCGCCGAGGCCGAAGAAGGCCGCGACGCTGAAGTTGATCATGCCGCCGTACCCCCACTGGACGTTCAGCCCCATCGAGAGGAGCATGTACATCGCCGACAGCCCGACGAGATACAGCAGGTACGCTGGGGCGAGGAAGCCGGTGATGACCGCGAGGAGCAAGAGCGCGGCGAGCGCGCCCAGCACCCCCGCGACGCCTTTCTCCCGGGGCGAGTACCCACCGACATCGAGCGCGCTCATGTCATATCACCCGCGATGCCGCGAGGCCTGACAAGCAGGACTGCGACCATGATGACGAATGCGACGGCCGGCGCGTAGGCGTTGCTGATGGGGAGCCCGATGTCGCCGAGCAACGGCGTCAGTTCGTGGAGCATCCCGATGAGCAGCCCACCGAGCATCGCCCCGTACACCGAACCGATACCGCCGAGGATGACCGCGGCGAACACGACCAGCAGGATGTTGAAGCCGATGCGCGGGTCGAGCTGGCTGTACAGCGCGAGGAAGACGCCACCGGCGGCGGCCAGGGCGCTGCCGACGACCCACATGACGAGGATGACGCGGTCGGTTCGGATGCCGCTCACGCGTGCGAGGTCGGGGTTGTCAGCCGTCGCACGCATCTTCCGGCCCAGCGTCGTCCGCTGGAGCAAGAGGTGTAGAGCGACGACGAGTACCGCCGCGCTGACGATGATCGCGACGTCTCGCTGTGTCACCGCGACGCCGAGCGTGTCCAGCAACACCTGAATCGGCCCGCTGCGACGGATATCGTACTGCAGGAAGTCCGTCCCGAAGGACGCCTGTAGCACCGCGCGGTAGACGAACGCCACGCCGATGCTCGTGATGAGGAGCCCGATCGAGTCCGTATCGAGGGGCTTGTACACGAGAATGTGAGTCAGGACGGCGACGACGGCCGCTAGCGCCATTCCGACTGCCAGGGCGATGAAGAACCCGATCGGGAGACCGAGAACGGTGCCGCCGAGACCGCCGAACACGCCGAACGCGACGAACGCCCCGTAGGCGCCCAGCGTCATCGTATCGCCGTGTGCGAAGTTCGCGAAGTCGGCGATGCTGTAGACCAGCGAGAGTCCGATGCTCCCGAGGATGATGATACTACTGAAAACGAGCCCGTTTGCCAGGTACTGTAATATCTGCGCCATTGGTGAAAATGGAAAAGGGTCGTGGCCGCCTTAGCCCTCGATGAAGCCGCTGGATTCGTACGCGTGGTCCACGACTTCGAACACCTGCAGCAACCCGACGGGATCACCGTTCTCGTCGAGGTCGATCGGGCCGCTCACGCCGGTGTAGTCCACGTCCGATGGCGAGCCACCGTTGGCCAGAATCTCGTGTGCATCCTCATAGGTGGTCGCCTCCTCGCCTTCGGGACGAGTCACGTCACGGACGACCTCCATGAGCGCCGAGCCGGTGAACTCGTCGGCGGCTTCGATAGCGAGTGCGCTGACGACCACCGCGTCGTAGGCGTACGCCGACCACGACGTTGGTTCCTCGCCGAAGCGCTCCTCGAACTCCGAGACGAACGCCTGGTAGTTCTCGGCGTCCTGTGGGACGCTCGGCACCACGGCCTTCATTCCGTCGAGGCTGCCCTCGGGAGCTGATTCGAGGACTTTCGGGCCTTTGACGCTGTCCCCACCGTACCAGGCGGCCTGATCGGTGACGCCCAGGTCGAACGCCTCCTGGGACATCGTTGCGAACTCCGGCTGGTAGGTGATGAACACCCACGCGTCGGCGTCGGTGTTAGCCATCGAGGAGATGGTGCTACTGTAGGAGGACTGGCCCTGGTCGTGGGGTTCGTTGTAGACGATTTCTCCGTCGTAGGCCTCGATAAAGGCCTCGCCGACGGACTGCCCGTAATCGTTGTTGATCCAGGCCAGGGCAGCGGACTCGTTACCGTCTTCATCGAGGAGCGTTGAGATCGCCTCCGCCTGTGCCTTGCCGGCCGGCGGCATCCGGAGCAGGTCCGGGAAGTTCGTCAGGTTCGGGCTGGTGCTGTTCTGGCTGATCTGGACGACATCAGTGTTCTGGACAACGCTCTCGTGGATGGCCGTGCTGACGCCGCTCCCGACAGTACCGATGAGCAGCGGAACTTCTTCCTGATTGACGAGTGTCTGGGCTGCACTGACTCCACCCTGGCTCGTACTCTGGTCGTCCTGCTGTGAGATCGCCAGTTCGCCGCCACTAACACCGACGGAGTTGATATCGTCAAGCGCGATTTCCTTGCCGCGCTGGTTCCGCTGCCCGAACGCGGACAGCGAGCCGGAGAGGCTGTCCACCATCCCGATGGTGTAGGTTTCAGAGCCCGAATCCGTCGAGGTGTCCGTCGATTCACCGTCGCCGCCGTCACCACCGTCGCCACCGTCACCTTCGTCGGGAGCACCACCGGAACAGCCGGCGAGGCCGACGAGTCCGGCACTGGCAGCGGCTTTGATTACGCTTCGCCTGTCGATCGAAGACTTGTCATGGTCGTTCATGGTATACTGATATCCTTTTTCGTAAGTCCCTGTATAACCCTGTCACCGTCCATGGTAGGCACCATGTTCTGGACGGCGTACGGAAAGCCGTCAATTAATACTTCTGGAACGCCTTTCCCGCATAGAGTATCGCTACGGCTATGGAACGAACGGAGTTTATCACGGTAGACACGCATACGGGCGGAGAGCCGACGCGCATCGTACTCGACGGCATCGAGGCCGACACACTCGCCGGAGAGACCGTCCGGGAGAGACGCGACCGGTTCGCAGCCACAGCAGACGGCGTCCGAAAACTCCTCATGCAGGAGCCCCGCGGACACGCGGATATGTTCGGGGCGGTCCCGGTGCCCACCGACCGGGCCGACCTCGGAGTCTTTTTCATGGACACTGACGGCTATCTGGACATGTGTGGCCACGGCCTCATCGGGGTCGTGACCGCACTCGTCGAACGGGGCGAACTCCCCGAAACGCGGGAACTGACCGTCGAAACCCCGGCCGGGCTGGTCGACGTGACGGTCGAGATAGCTGACGGCGTCGTCCGCCGCGTCGCGTTCGAGAACGTCGACAGTTACGTCTGTGAGACGGTCTCCGTCGAACAGGACGGTGTCCCGGTCGAGGCTCGTATCGTCTATTCCGGGAACTACTTCGCCGTCGTCGACGCTGAGAGCCTGGGCGTCACGCTCGACGGCGAGGAAGCCACGCAGTGTATCGAGCCCGCACTGGCACTCCGCCGAGCAGTCAACGACGTCGCACCCGACGACCCAATCACCGGTGCGCCGGTGACCGTTTCCGCAATTGAACTCACCGCCGGCAGCGACAGCGACCGGAGCTGTGTGGTGTTCGCCGACGGATCTATCGACCGCTCTCCCTGTGGGACGGGGACGTGTGCGCGGTTGACGCTTCACCACGTCGACGGTGACCTCGCTGTTGGCGAGCGTATCGAAGTGACCGGCCCGGTGGGGTCGGCGTTCGAGGGGTATATCAGCGAGACAAACGTCGACGACGGTGTCACCGTGACCAGCCCGGTCGTTTCGGGTACAGCGCATATCACGGGCGATCACACGTTTTACCGGGACGACGACGATACGCTCGGCAGTTTCACACTCACTTAATTTCAGGCCATGGAAGAGGACTTTTTTGGTAGGGGGTGCGTTTAGGCTCATATAGTGGCGTAGTTTCGATAATGATTCCGCCGATAGCGAATAACTTCGTCGCCGGGGAGACAGCCCCGGGGGCGCTCGACCACGTCGCTTCGCTCAACGACGACGGCGTCAAGGGCATCCTAAATCTGTTAGGCGAACACTACGATGAGCGCCAGCCCGCCGACGAGGACGCAGACCAGTACACCGAGTTAGTCAAAGAAATCGACAGGAGCGGCCTCGACTGCGCTATCTCGGTCAAGCCCTCGCAGATCGGCCTCGACGTTGGGGACGACGTGTTCGTCGAGAACCTCGAACGGATCGTTGCGGCGGGCGACGACCACGGCGTCTTCGTCTGGGTCGACATGGAGGATTACACGACGACCGATGTGACCCTCGACGCGTACGAACGACTCGTCACGGACCACGAGGGCGGCGTCGGCGTCTGTACACAGGCAAACCTCAAGCGGACGCCCGAGGACCTCGAACGGCTCGCTCCTCTTCCCGGGAAGGTCCGGCTGGTCAAGGGGGCCTACTCCGAGCCGGAGAGTGTCTCCTACAAGAAAAAAGAGCGCGTCAACGAAGCCTACCGCGACTGTCTCGAACTGATGTTCGAGGAGTTCGATGGCGGTATCGGCGTCGGTAGCCACGATCCGGCGATGATAGACTACGCGAAGGACCTCCACGACGAGTACGGCACTGACTACGAAGTGCAGATGCTAATGGGCGTCCGCGACGACGCCCAGCGCGACCTCGCCGCGGAGGGCGTCCCGATGTGGCAGTATATCCCCTACGGCGACAAGTGGTTCTCCTACTTCTACCGGCGCGTCCGTGAACGCAAAGAGAACGCGCTGTTCGCTGTTCGGGCCGTTCTGAGCTAACTTACTGGTCCGGGTCGAGTAGTTTCGCTTCTGCTTTCCGGAGATGTTCGAGCAGCGTCGTCTTCGAAACGCCGAGTTTCGACGCGAGTTCGCGCGTCGAGATGCCCCGCGGCCACGCGTAGTAGTCCTCCTGTCTGGCGAGTTCGAACGCCTCGCGCTGGCTGTCCGAGAGTCTGTCCATCCGCCGGAGTTGCTGCGGATTGCCGCCGCCGGCGGACGTGATTCGAGTCACTTCGATATCGGCCGACTGTTCCTCGCGGATCTCGTCGAGGAGCGACTCGGCCTCGTCGCGGGAGTCCGGGAAAAACACCGGCCAGTGCTCGCGGCCGTGGCGGACGCGAACCGGGTCGTTGTGGATGAACCCCCGCGAGAGAAGGCTGTCGCTAATGGTGTTGTCCGGGTCGTACTCGACGAACAGCTCGCGGGTCGTGTTCCCCGGCGACGAGGACGTGCCAGTCGCGCCGTGGCGCTCGCGTAACTCCAGCACGGAGTCGGTCAGCGACGAATCACGGGTCGCGTCGATGAGATCCTCGACGTCGTTAATACTGTCTGCGTACGCCGTGAACAGGCCCTTCACGCTGCCGTTCTGGGTGTTGTACACGCCGTGAGCCAACAGGCCAGCCGCGGTCTGATCGGTGACTTCGAGGGTCCAGCAGTCAGGATGCCAGATGCTCAGGGTGAGCTGGAGTCCCCCGTGTTCTGATTGTGCTTCACTCATACTGGGCGCCCTCCGTATGAAGGGGTGCTAAAGACAGTCACGATATGGACGCAGATAAAGGTGCGGTTCATAAGGGGAACACCGACCATGGGAGATAATGCCGGATTGTAGAGGATATATCAGGTTATTGCCGACCCCTGACCATGGACGGTGGAACATATTGGTGGGGGACGCGTACAGTACCTACCATGAGTACAGACGACTCACGGCGACACTACATCGACGGTGAATGGACGACAGGCACCGGCGAGGAAACGTTCACAAGTCAGAACCCGGCTACCGGCGAGGCGCTCGCCTCGTTCCACCGCGGAACCGAGGCCGACGTCGACCGCGCGCTGGCCGCGGCAGAAGACGCCTACGACGAGTGGCGCTCGCTCTCGCACATCGACCGCGCAGAGTACCTCTGGGACATCTACCACGAGCTGCGTGACCGCCACGAGGAACTCGGCGAAATCGTCACCATGGAGTGTGGCAAGGAGATCAGCGAGGGGCTGGCCGACGTGACCGAGTCCTGGCACATGGTCGAGTGGGCCGCCGGCAACGCCCGCCACCCCCACGGCGACGTGGTACCGTCCGAGATCGCCAGCAAGGACGCCTATATGCGGCGCAAGCCGAAGGGGGTCGTCGGCTGTATCACCCCGTGGAACTTCCCGGTCGCAATCCCGTTCTGGCACCTCGCAGTGACGCTGGTCGAGGGCAACACCGTCGTCTGGAAGCCCGCCGAGCAGACCCCGTGGTGTGCCCACATCATCGCCGAGATGTTCGAGGACTCGGGCATCCCGGACGGCGTGTTCAACCTCGTGCAGGGCTACGGCGACGCCGGCAACGCCATCGTCGAGGACGACCGCGTCGAGACGGTCCTCTTTACGGGCAGCGCCGAAGTCGGCCACAAAATCGCCTCCAAGGTCGGCGGCGAACCCGGCAAGATCGCCGCCTGCGAGATGGGCGGAAAGAACGCCGTCATCGTCACGGAGGAAGCCGATCTCGATATCGCCGTCCACTCGGCCGTGATGTCCAGCTTCAAGACGACCGGCCAGCGCTGTGTCTCCTCGGAGCGGCTCATCGTCCACGAGGACCTCTATGACGAATTCAAGGAGCGGTTCGTCGACATCGCCGCGGACATCGCCGTCGGCGACCCGCTGGAGGAAGACACCTTCATGGGGCCGCTCATCGAGCGAGACCAGGTCGAGAAGTTCAAACGCTACAACGACCTCGCTCGCGAGGAGGGCGCGAACGTGCTCGTCGACCGCGCCGACCTCGGTGCCGAAGAGATTCCCGAGGGTCACGAGGAGGGCCACTGGGTCGGCCCGTTCGTCTACGAGATCGACTACGACGAGGACCTGCGCTGTATCAACGAGGAAGTGTTCGGTCCCCACGTCGCGCTGCTTGAGTACTCGGGTGACTTCGACCGCGCACTGGAGATGCACAACAGCGTCGACTACGGCCTCGCCGGGGCCATCATCTCCGAGGACTACCGCCAGATCAACCAGTTCCGCGACGAAGCCGAAATCGGCCTCGCCTACGGCAACCTCCCGTGTATCGGCGCGGAGGTCCACCTGCCATTCGGCGGCGTCAAGAAGTCCGGCAACGGCCTCCCGAGCGGCCGCGAGGTCATCGAGGCCGTCACCGAGCGCACCGCCTGGACGCTGAACAACTCCAAGGACATCGAGATGGCACAGGGGCTGTCGGCGGACATCATCACCGATGAGTAAGTCCGTCCAGCCGCCGGAGATCGGCTCCATCTGCCCGCGCTGTCGCGGGGAGACGACGACGGCGAAAGGCATCGAAACCTGTACCGACTGCTCGTGGGTCGGCTGTCTCGGCGCTGACTGACGCGACGACATCGCTTTTCTACGGCCCCAGCGTCTGTCCCACACCGTCACGGGGGCCACGGACCGGGTTCTCGGTCCAACTTTTCCAAACCTTAAACCTCTCCCCGTCGAAGTACCGTCTATGAGCGACAACGACAGCAGAAAGAACCTGCGGATGCCGGAAGAAGACGAGGTGTTCGCCGTCGTCATGGACATGCTTGGCGCGAACCGCGTCAAGGTACGCTGTATGGACGGCGTCGAACGCACAGCCCGGATTCCGGGCAAGATGCAAAAGCGGATCTGGATACGCGAAGACGACGTGGTCCTCGTCGAACCCTGGGACTGGCAAGACGAGAAAGCCGACATCACATGGCGCTATGAGAAACAGGACGCCGACCAACTGCGCGAGGAGGGCCACATTCAGGAGTAGCCTGATATGTATCTGGCTGCGGGCTCGACGGAGGCAAAAGCGTGACCGAGGGGCAGTTCGGCCTGCTCGATACGGACGACGTCGACTCACCGGGCGACGAGTGGGAAGAGGTCGACGTCTCCGACACGGAAGCCGACCGCATCGCCCGCAAGCGGGACCGCGAGTTCAGCGAGTTCCGCGAGCGCATCAAGGACGCCGACCAATTCAAAGTCGAGGCCAGCGTCTTCGACGACGCCACCTACGGCGCGCTGTACAAGCTCGTTCAGGACGGCCACATCGACGCTTTCGGCGGGCCGATCTCGACCGGCAAAGAGGCCAACGTCTACACAGCGCTGTCCGGCGATACAGAGGTCGCCGTCAAGGTGTACCGCATCAACGCCTCCGATTTCAAGGACATGCGGAGCTATCTCGACGGCGACCCCCGATTCGAGGGCATCGGCTCGGACAAAAAGAAGGTTGTCACCGCGTGGGTCCGCAAGGAGTCGTCGAACCTCAAGCGCGCACGGCGGGCCGGCGTTCGGACGCCGGAGCCCATCGCCGTCGAGCGGAACGTCCTCGTGATGGAGTATCTGGGGACCGAGGAGGGCCGCAGCAAACGTCTCAGCGAGGTCCACATCGAGAACCCGGAGACGGCCTACGAGGTCGTCAAGGAGTACACCCGGCGGCTGTACGACGCCGGCCTCGTCCACGGCGACCTCTCGGAGTACAACATCGTCTTCCACGAGGGCCAACTGTACATCATCGACCTGGGGCAGGCAGTGACCATCCACCACCCCAACGCCGACGATTTCCTCGAACGGGACTGCCGCAACGTCGCGAACTTCTTCGCCAGACAGGGCGTCGACGCCACCCCCGAGGATCTGCTCGCGTACGTCCGGGAGTACGCGACCCCGAAAGACAAGGACGATACCGCCCCGGGGAGCGACGACGACGCTGTCCCGCAGGGGACGCCGGCGGACCGTCGTGACGAGGAGTGAGTGGTCGCCATTGCCAGTCATGTCTGCAGGTTCTCACACACGAACCGACCGACAGCGCCGCTGTTACCCGGTTCATAACAACTCGCGTTTGCTGTGAAAACCACAGTGCGTAATATGTTAGTTACTGTATACATCTATATGGCTTACCTGTCACAGTGGTCCCTGTTCCGTGTGAACTATCGCTGGCCTGTCCAGGGTAGGTGCGGCTGATGGACACTACAGACAGCTCGGATCAGCAGTCAGCGCGCGACGACGACTCGGTGTCTGAGCGCCTCATCGAAGGACTGTCCTCGCATGCGGTGTTCATGCTCGATGCTAGTGGCACCATCACGACCTGGCCCGACCCGGCAGCGACGCTGTACGGCTACGACCGGGACGCGACGGTCGGCCACCACGTCGACATGCTGTTTGCCGACCCCGAAGAAATGGAGACGACCGTTGACGCACTGCTGACCGAGGCGGCAGACGGCCCCATAGAGACACAGCACTGGCACCGGCAGGCTGATAAGACGGTGTTCTGGGCGACACTCTCGCTCTCGCCGCTCGGGGATGGGGACCCCGAGGGGTTCGTCGCAGTCAGCCAGGACACGACCGAGAAACACCAGTACGACAAGATGCTCGAACGCCAGAACGACCGGCTCAAGGAGTTCACGGATATCCTCGCCCACGATCTGCGGAGCCCACTCAGTGTCATCTCCTCACGAGTGGATCTGGCCCGCGAAACCGGTGACGAGGAACACCTCGACGCGCTCGAAGAGACGAGCGACAGGATGGCCCGCCTCGTCGACGATTTGCTCTCTGTCGCCAAGCAGGGCAACGTCGTCACCGACCCGGAAACGACGAACGTCAAGGACGTTGTCGACACCGCTTGGGAAGGGGCCGGCGGCACAACCGAACGAGCCACGCTCCACTACGACCATGTTGGCTCGGTGAGCGCCGACGCCGACCGTCTCATCGAACTGTTCGAGAACCTCTTTCAGAACAGCATCCGACACGGCGACGGCGCCGTTATCGTCCGCGTCGGCCCGCTGGACCACGGCTTCTACGTCGAGGACGACGGCCCCGGCATCCCGGTAGACATCAAAGACGACGTGTTCGACCACGGCTTCACGACTGCCGAAGACGGCAGCGGCTACGGGCTCTCGATCGTCCGGACCATCGCGGGCGCACACGGCTGGGACATCCTCGTCACCGACAGCGACACGGGCGGCGCGCGGTTCGAAATCACCGGCGTCGAGTTTCTGGACTGAAGCGGGTTCTGCCGGCGGACGGCCGCCCGGCACTTGTCAGTCACGCGACTGCCGAAGTTTTAAACAGGCAGAACCTCCTACGGGGTAGTATACTTATGCAACACGTGAAGATTCCGCAGGACCGTATCGGTGTGCTGATCGGCGAGGGAGGTGAGACCATGCGCGAAATCGAGGAGCGCGCAGAGGTCCGGTTGGATATCGATTCCGAGGACGGCACGGTGAAAGTCGAGTCCGTCGGCGACCCCGTGACGGCGCTGAAAGGCCCCGACATCGTGAAGGCCATCGGCCGCGGGTTCGCGCCCGACGACGCGCTGGCACTGCTTGAGGACGACATGATGATGTTCGAACTCATCGACATCGAGGCCGCCTCCCGCAACAAGAACGACTTCCGCCGCCAGAAGGGCCGTCTCATCGGTGAGGGCGGCCGGACGCGGGAACTCATGCAGGAACTCTCCGGCGCGGCCGTGGTCATTTACGGCTCGACGCTGGGCATCATCGGCGGCCCGGAGCAGGTCGACGCCGTCCGGGAGGCCGCCGAGATGATTCTGGACGGTGCACCGCATGGCTCCGTCTACTCGTTCCTCGAACGCAAGCACAACGAGATGAAACACAAAGGCCTCGAATACCACCAGTTCACCGGATAAGTCCGGCACCGGAGCTGTTTGTCTGGCGGTTGCGAGCCACGGCACCAGTATGAATGCACGCCGTCACTGCTGAATCCCGTCAGCCGCGCACCACACCGTTTTCCCGGGACACGCTCTACGAGACGGTATGCCGACTATCGCCGATACCCATATCGTCAACCGTGAGCGCGTCCAGCCGACCCACGCTAACAACTACAACAGTGCCCACGGGGGCATCGTGATGAAGTGGATGGACGAAATCGGGGCGATGTCGGCCATGCGGGCCGCCAGAGAGTCCTGCGTGACCGCGCAGATGTCTCGCGTCGACTTCGAGCGCCCGATACCCATCGGTGACACCGCACTCATCGAGTCATACGCCTACGCGACGGGCCGAACCAGCGTCCGGGTTCGCATCGAAGTCGCCCGCGAGGACCCCCACACGGGCGAAACGGAGGAGACGACGAGCGCCTACGCCACCTTCGTCGCCGTCGACGACGGCACGCCCACGCCTGTGCCCGAACTGACGGCCGAAAGCGAGGCATGCAAGCGACTACGGGAAACGGCGCTCGCAGAAGAACCGCAGCGGTAGCCGACAGGAACTGCCACTAGAGGGCGGTGTTAGCGGGATGGCTTCCGTGCGCCAGGCTCAATGTGACGGGCTCCGCGGCGTGTCGAAGTAATTGAGCATATCCAGCACCGCGCCCAGTATGAAGCTGATAACGGCGATGACCAGAACGAGCCCCGTAAGCAGTGTCGAAATCGGGGGGGTCAGCATGAACTGGAACGCGGCGATGAAGACGCAGGTGACCATCCCAACGACCAGCAGGAACGAGCCTGCGCTGGGGTCCTCACCGGTGAGAAACTCGAGCCCGGCGAGGAAGCCGGATGTCTGTGGCGAGTCCTCGGTGACATCTTCAGTCATTGCTCGGCCTCGGGCTGTGCCGTTTCCGCGGCCCGTTGAATGATCTGCACGAGGTGTGACACCCAGAGCCCGCCGGTGAATCCGAACAGCGCGGAGACGACGACGGCCTTCGTGAGGGGGCCAAGCGGGGCGGCCGCCGCTAGCAGGCAGAGTCCTCCGAAGAGGAGCATCAGTCCGTACTGGATTCGGGTGTCAAGGTCAAGGCGTGTGATGGTCTGGGCGAGGGTTGAGCGCATGTGTCGATGGTGGTGGCTGGTCGGACGGCTGGTTGTAACTCGATACCACGGCGGAATCCGGCGTCAGTTCCTGTTCAGTCAGCGCCCTCTCGGAGAAGCCGTTTGATTTCGCCGAGTCTGAGATACGCGGCGAGTCCGAGGATGGTCGCAGGCCAGAGACCGATGAACTGACCCCGCTGTTTGTCGCCGCAGACGTAGTAGAAGTACAGCGCCAGGGCAACGGACGCGACGGACGCCAGCGCGGCGGGCCCCATGGCGCGGCCGTTCTCGGCTTGCGATACCGCCTCTGCCGTCTCGTCGTGTGTGGTACCCACATGCAATGTTGGGCCTACAGCGGTATATCCCTTTGCAAGCAGTCAGCAGAACTGAAGGTTTCGGGATTCCACGCTTCGGTACAATTTCGGGCTTGCAACTGCCACTATTGCCTCACCTGATCACGGAGTCCGTCGCTCTGGACAGTTAATTCGTTGTAGAAAGCCTCTGCCGGAATGTGAACCGGAGCAGGACGGTCGCCCTCACGCTGGTCGGCGCTGCGACTGGCAGGGATTCAAATTCCGGATCCGGCGTTTCACGCGCTCCGGACCCATCGCTGGCGCTCTGGGTCAGTCGCTTGGAAAAAGCCTAGGCCGGAATTTGAATCCGGGGTCTCGTCCTTACCAAGGACGCGCTTTACCGCTAAGCTACCCAGGCACGCATCAATGTGTATCCGGCAATTGTCTAAAGTCGTTTCGATTCAGGGCCGGTGTGTCGATTAGTATCAGTGGTCGGCGGCGGCCTCGGTCCCGTCGCCGGATGGCTGTTCGGCCCCCGCGCGGGCCCGGAGCGCGTCGGCAACCTCCTCACCGAGCAATTTGGCGTTCGACGGGAGGCCGTCAACGGCCAGTTCAGTCGCGTACTCGCGGAGCGTCGGTGTGGGTCGGATGCCGGCGGCGGTGACGCCGGCGACCACGGCGAGTTCCAGAATGTCAGTTTCGAGCGCGGCGTCGAGACTGTCGTCGTTGGTCGTCTGACGGACTGTCTGGTCGTGGCCGAACGAACGGACGACGGAGACGGCGGCGTCGGCGGCCTCGGTCCTGGCGAGCAGGTAGAAGCCACGCGAGACGAGGATGTCCGCGATGAGGATATCCAGGTCGGCCGCGTCGCGGTCGCCGTTGACCCAAGGGTCGTCGTGGGCCAGTTGGCGAGTGAGCGAAAGTCCCTCGTAGATGAGTTGAACGCCGGCGGCTCGGTCGGCGACGCCGTCGGCCAGGTCGACCGGTGGGTCGCTGGTTGCGCCCGCGCTGACGAGCGCCAGGACGCCGGGCGCAAGCGACGCGTCGTCCAGGCGAGCGGCGATCCGCTCGTGAAGCCGGTCAGGCTCGACATCGTCGACTGCCGCCAACGCCGCTCGGCGAACTGCCGCCACTTCCTCCATTATGAGGGTCTAGCGACGGGAAGGGCAAAGACCTTTGGAAACCGCAGAGTCACAGCAGGCATGGTACAGACCACGAGCGGCGATGGTATCCGGACCCTGACGCTCGACCGGCCCGACCAGCGCAACGCGCTCACCAGCATGGCGCTACGTGACCTCGAAACAGCAGTCGAGTCAGCGACCGAGCCAGTGCTGTATCTCCACGGCGCTGGCGAGGCGTTCTGCGCCGGCGCGGACCTCGACGAGGTCAAGGCCCTCGATTCGGAGAGCGCCGAGGCGTTCGCGGCGCTGGGTCAGCGGGTCGCTCGGACGCTCGAATCCTACGACGGGGCCGTCGTCGCCGGTATCGACGGCGCGGCGCGGGGCGGCGGCGTCGAACTGGCGCTGGCCTGCGATATCCGGGTGGCGACGCCCGGCGCGACCTTCGCGGAAACGGGGGTCAAACTCGGCCTGTTCGGGGCCTGGGGCGGGACAGCGCGGCTCCCCGACATCGTCGGGACCGGCGACGCGCTCGACATCGCGCTCTCTGGCCGAACGCTTGACGCCGAGACGGCGCTGCAGATGGGGCTGGTCTCACGGGTGACTGCGGAGCCTCGGGCTGTCGCTGAAGAGATAGCAGCCGTCGACGCGGACGCGCTTCGAGTGCTGAAAGCACGGATGCGAGACGATGCAGACAGGGAAACACAGGAGCGCCGCGAGCAGCAGGCCTTCGCCGACCTCAACGCGAAGACTGAGTAGGAAAGGGTACAAGACGACGCCTCGCATACGGACCGCCAATGGTCGACTGTGAGTACTGCGGGGAATCGTTCGACGGCGACGACGCCTACCTTGACCATCTCGCCGACGCCCACGACGGCGAACTGGGGGCTATCGACCATCGGCGCGTCGAGGAACACACTGAGGGCGAGGACGACGGGACCCTTCCGATGGGTCCACTCATCATCGGCATCGTCGTGGTGTTCGCTATCGGACTCACAGTGTACGCGACTCAGCTGAGTGGCAGCGACGGCGGCAGCAACGCGGACCTCGTCGGGACGGCGGGCGCACAGCCGCTGTCGGCAGTCGAGGCCTCCGGGGTCGAAGCGTCGTCACTGGACGACACCGGCGACAGCGACCGACTGGCCGGCGTCAAGCAGTTCCCGGACAGAGGGACCACCCACGTCGAAGAAGGCAGTGCTATCGACTACCAGCGGGTCCCGCCACTCTCCGGGACGCACTACGCTTCGACAGTCGATGCAGGCTTCTACGAGGCGACGCCGCTGCTCGGTTCGCTCGTCCACACGCTCGAACACGGCGCGGTCATCGTCTACTACGACCCCGATTCAATTTCCCCAGAAGCCAGAGAGAGCCTTCGGGAGTTCTCCAGCACCCACACCGGCACCTGGCGGAGCGTCATCGCTGTTCCGAACCCCAACGACGACCCGCGGGCGACCTACGTCGTGACGGCGTGGCGGCACGAGCTAACGATGGACAGCTACGACGCCGAGACCGTCCACGCGTTCCTCTCGGAGTATCTGGGTCGCGGCCCGGAGAACCCGGTCCGTTAACGACTAAGTCGAAGGAACAGGCCTCAGTACAGCGGGTCCGCACCCGGCGGCATCGCCCGCTTGTGGGCGCTCGATTCGTACATCTCGCGGACAGTCTCGACGACATCGAGCGGGACACCAAGCCGGTCGGCCGTCGCAGCCGCCGGGACGCCGCCGTCGATATGCAGGGCGAGGATAGAGTCGAGCGTGTCGTAGTCCATCCCCATCTCGTCGGCGTCGGTCTGGCCGGCCCACATCTCGGCGCTGGCGGTCTTTTCGGCGAGGTCGTCCGGGACGCCGACGTGTTTCGCCAGCTGCCGGACCTGCTGTTTGTACAGCGCCGCGATAGGATGGCAGTCGACCGCGCCGTCGCCGTACTTCGTGTAGTAGCCGACCAGTGCTTCGCTCCGGTTCCCGGTGCCCAGGACCAGCGCCTGCTCGTGGTTACCGACGAGATAGTTCAGCACCGCCCGACAGCGAACCCGGAGATTGCCGACGGCGAGCTGGTCGCCCTCGGCGTCGGGATAGGCGTCGAGGAATGCGTCGACCAGCGGGTTGATTTCGATAACGTCGTACTCGATGCCGAGCAGGTCGTTGGCCACGCGCTCGGCGTCACTCATGTTGTCCGCGCGGTTGACCTCGCTGGGCATCACGAGGCCGTGGACAGCGTCGCGGCCAAGCGCCTCGACAGCCAGGTGTGAGACGAGTGTGCTGTCGATGCCGCCAGAGAGCCCCAGCACCACGGTGTCGACACCGGCAGCGTCGACCTGGTCCTCGATGAACGACGTGATATGGTCGCGGTGGGCGTCCAGTTCAGCCTCGGAGAACGTCAGGTCGATCGGGTCGTTGGCCCGTACGACGGAGTCCGCTGTTGCCATATCTACTAGTTGGCCGGGCGGAACTAATACCCATCCATCGGCGCGATATTTTCGGACGACCGTCCAGTCGAAACGCTACGTTCAAGTGCGGTCGCTGTTGACAGTTCGATACGGGGTTCGCAGGTCCGACCGACCTGCAGTCTACCGAAGTGCGCCGGTGGTGAGCAAATCCGACGGATTTGCGAGCCTCGGCGCGCGAGTGAACGTAGTGAACGATGCGCGCCGGTGTTATGCGGTTCCAACGGAACCGCAATGCTCGGCGCGAGTGCAACGAGCGCCGGTGGTCCAGTGGTAGGACATTGCCTTCCCAAGGCAATAGCCCGGGTTCAATTCCCGGCCGGCGCATTTTGCTGCGAGCAAGTCGCGAGCAGCAAATGCAGTCCACGGGAATTGAATCACGCGAGGCGAACGGAGTGAGTCTCGCAATCGGGTTCAATTCCCGGCCGGCGCATTTTGATGCGAACAATTCGCGAGCAGTAAATGCAGTCCACAGGGAATTGAATCACGCGAGGCGAACGGAGTGAGTCTCGCAATCGGGTTCAATTCCCGGCCGGCGCACTCCCTGCGGTCGTTTGCCGCCCGATGTTCGCGAACGCGTCGCGTTCGCTCACTCCCGGCCGGCGGGTTTTGCTGCGAGCAATCCATGAACTCCAACCACAGTCGGAGATCGAGCCTCGCAAACAGCGTGCGGTTCGAACTCCGCCGGTCGTAGCGGCATGGTTCTAGGTACGTAGAATGAATGGTTATATGAGAATAACATGTAATATGTTAACGCATGCCTCGACCAGCCACTCGGCCCCACAATCCCCTACTGGAATGTAAGCAATGCCATGAGCCGGTGATAAAAACAGCCGACGCGGAGTTCGAGTGCGTGGAATGTGGATGGCAGCCAGTCGCGGACAGTCTGCTCTCGTAAGCGAGGGCCGGGGACCACCGGTGCCGGTGTGTCGGTCGCTATTGGGTTGCGGTCGTGAGCGGCGTCACTGAACGCGCCGCGATTGCACCATTGGTACCAGCGGATAGCGTGAGCCCGCGGACCGCGGGATACTTGTCGGGGCCGGGCATACCCAGTGCCAACAGATGGACGCGCCGCTGTGGACGGAGACACACGCCCCGGAGTTGTCGGATATCCGCCAGCCGAAGGCCCGCGAACACCTGCAAGGAGCCATCGAGGAGCCGATGAACCTCCTGGTCCACGGGCCGAAAGGGAGCGGGAAGACGGCCGCTGTCCGAGCCTTTGCCCGGGAGGTCCACGAGAACCCCGACGCGGACTTCACGGAACTCAACATGGCGGACGTGTTCGACATGACGAAAAAAGAGGTCTCGAACGATCCGCGGTTCGCGTCGTTCATCGATAGTAAACGCCGCCGCGAATCCTCGAAGGCCGACCTCATCAACCACGTCCTCAAGGAGTCCGCCAGCTACTCGCCGGTGTCGGGCAGCTACAAGACCATTCTGCTGGACAACGCCGAGGGGATGCGCGAAGACTTCCAGCAGGCGCTCCGTCGGGTGATGGAGCAGTACTACGAGGCGACGCAGTTCGTCATCGCGACGCGCCAGCCCTCGGCCGTTATCCCGCCGATCCGCTCGCGGTGTTTCCCGGTCGTGATGCGCGAACCGACTCACGAGGAGACGGCGTCCGTACTGGAGGACATCGTCACCGCGGAGGGCGTCGACCACGACGACGACGGCATCGAGTACGTCGCCGGCTACGCTGAGGGTGACCTCCGGACAGCAGTGCTGGCCGCCCAGACGACCGCCGAAGCCGAGGGCGAGGTGACGATGGACGCCGCGTTCGAGACGCTGAACGCCGTCGAAGCCGACGACCAGGTCGAGCAGATGATCGACGCGGCCGAAGACGGGCGCTTTACCGACGCGCGGTCGACGCTCGACGACCTGCTCGTCGACGAGGGGTATGGCGCGTCCGACATCCTCGACGACATACTGGCGGTGGCCCGGTCACGCTACTCCGGCGATCGACTGGCCGAAATTCACACCATGGCCGGGGAGACGGATATGGCGCTCGTCGACGCGGCCAACGAGCGAATTCATCTCTCACACCTCCTCGCACAGCTGGGCGAGCAGTAAGGGTCGGCGTCCAGCCGCTATCGCTTTATCAGGACTGTAACGGTCGGAGCGTGCCGCTACAGCGCGTTCCCGTTCCTCGCCGAATCACGGTACGGCTCGGTGACACGGAATCGCGGACGCTCAGCCGCCGAGGCGGCGTCAACCGCTTCGAAATCCTTTTACGCGCTTCGGCGGGTAGATACGGACAACGAACCATGGATATCGACATCATCGAAGAAGACGAGAATCCCATGTTGCACCGCACGGACGTCCGGTTCGAGGTCGTCCACGACGAAGCCACCCCCTCCCGTCTCTCTGTCCGCGACTCTCTTGCGGCCACGCTGAACAAGGATGCCGAAGAAGTCGTCATCCACAAGCTCGACACCAAGTTCGGCATGCGGAAGACGGTCGGCTACGCGAAGGTCTACGACAACCCCGAGTACGCTCGCGACGTCGAGCAGGACCACATGCTCGAACGCAACAAGATCGTCGCCGACGGCGAAGAGGAAGCGGAGGAAGCATAGATGCCACACAACGAGTACTACAGCGACGACGGCGAACTCGACCGCGAGACCTGTCCCCGGTGCGGTGACACCGTCCTCGCCGAGCACGAGGACCGCCAGCACTGCGGCAAGTGCGGCTACACCGAGTGGAAGTAAGGCCGCCCGATGCGTATTCTGGGTATCGAAGGTACCGCCTGGGCAGCCAGTGCTTCGGTGTTCGAGACGCCGGACCCAGCGCAGGTAACTGACGACGACCACGTTTTCATCGAGACGGACGCATACGCGCCAGACAGCGGCGGCATCCACCCGCGCGAGGCCGCCGAGCACATGGGCGAAGCCATCCCGACCGTCGTCGAGACGGCCATCGAGCACGCACACGAGCGGGCGGCCGCTGGCGGTACGAACGGGGACGGAGACGACAGCGCGCCGATTGACGCCGTCGCCTTCGCTCGTGGCCCGGGACTCGGCCCCTGTCTTCGCATCGTCGCCACAGCCGCTCGGGCGGTCGCCCAACGGTTCGACGTGCCGCTGGTCAGCGTGAACCACATGGTCGCCCACCTCGAAGTGGGCCGCCATCGCTCGGGCTTCGATTCGCCGGTGTGTCTGAACGCCTCCGGCGCGAACGCCCACATCCTGGGCTACCGCAACGGCCGGTACCGCGTGCTGGGCGAGACGATGGACACCGGCGTCGGCAACGCTATCGACAAGTTCACGCGACACATCGGCTGGTCGCACCCGGGCGGGCCGAAGGTCGAACAGCACGCCCGCGACGGCGAGTACCACGAACTGCCCTACGTCGTCAAGGGGATGGACTTCTCGTTCTCGGGCATCATGAGCGCCGCCAAGCAGGCCGTCGACGACGGCGTTCCGGTCGACGATGTCTGCCGCGGGATGGAGGAGACCATCTTCGCGATGCTGACGGAAGTCTCCGAGCGGGCGCTGTCGCTGACCGGCGCTGACGAGCTGGTGCTTGGCGGCGGCGTCGGCCAGAACGACCGTCTCCAGCGGATGCTCGGCGAGATGTGCGAGCAACGCGGCGCAACGTTTTACGCCCCCGAAAATCGCTTCCTGCGGGACAACGCGGGGATGATAGCCATACTCGGCGCGAAGATGTACGCGGCCGGCGACACCATCGCTATCGAAGACTCACAGATTGACTCGAACTTCCGGCCCGACGAGGTGACCGTCACCTGGCGCGGGACCGAAGAGTCGGTGGACAGCTATCGGGCGGCGGACGACGAAGTCCAGGGCGCGGAGGCGACCGTCCGCTTCGACGGTGATCGCGTCATCAAGGAGCGCGTGCCCCGCAGCTACCGCCATCCGACGCTCGACGAGCGCCTGCGAATCGAACGCACCAGACAGGAGGCCCGACTCACCAGCGAAGCCCGGCGCAACGGCGTCCCGACGCCGCTTGTCCGTGACGTGGACCCGCAGGAATCTCGTATCGTTTTCCAGCGCGTGGGCGATGCTGACCTGCGCGAGGGGCTGTCCGAGTCACGCGTTACAGACGTGGGCCGATGGCTCGCTCGCATCCACGACGCCGGCTTCGTCCACGGAGACCCGACGACGCGAAACGTCCGGGTCGGCAGCTGGGACGGACAGGGGGACCAGACGTTCCTGATCGACTTCGGCCTCGGCTACTACACGCAGGAGGCCGAGGACCACGCGATGGACCTCCACGTCCTCGCCCAGTCGCTCGCCGGGACCGCGGACGATCCCGAGACGCTGCTGTCGGCTGCCGAGGACGCCTACCGGACCGAGAGCGACCACGCCGACACGGTGTTCGCCAGCCTCGACGACATCGAGGGTCGGGGCCGGTATCAGTAGGATAGGAACCAAGGGCGGTGCTGAGTTGCGGTCGGCGGAGCAAGCATACCGCGGCCTTCGGCCGCGGTTTCACGCGAATCGCTCCGCGATTCGCGCCTTTTTCGCCCACGTTCACAAGAGCGAAGCTCTTGTGCAGCCCATCAGAAGTCTCCGACTTCTGAGGACGTTTTTGGACGGGGGTTGAGCGCTCGCCGGGAGCGAGCGCGATGCCCCCGTCGAAAAAGGTGGTGGACAAATGGTTTAACCTCGGCCCGAATAGGAATCGGTATGGCAGAAAAACCCCAGTCGGGAACGTTGTTCGGCGTGCCGTACAACTTCGAACGACCGAGCCTCAAGCGGTTGGTGTCGGCCTATTGGAAGCCGGGCGATGACATGCTGGTGGAGAAGCCGTTCGGCATCGGCTACACGCTGAACCTGGCGAACTGGCGCTCGTGGGTCGTGCTGGCGGTCGCCGGCGTGATGCTGTATCTCGAACGCGGCGGCAGCAGCGAGGAGTTCGAATCCGAGAGCGAGGACGAACCTGTCGAAGTCGTCGTCGACTGAGACGGATTGGTTGGGCGGTTGCGGAGTTTCGACGGCTCTTTTATCGCCGGTCGCTGTGTGCCGGTATGCTCAATTTTGTCACGACCAACCCCGGGAAGGTCCGGGAGGCGACCGAGTATCTCGACGACGAGGTCGAACAGTTCGACTTCGATTACCCGGAAGTCCAGGCAGACGACCTGAAAACGGTCGCGGCCGAGGGGGCGCGGGCGGCCTACCGAGCGGCTGACGGACCGGTCATCGTCGACGACGCAGGACTGTTCATCGACGCCTTCGACGGGTTCCCCGGGCCGTACTCCTCCTACGTCGAGGACACCGTCGGCGTAGAGCGCGTCTGGCGCATGACCGAGCCGGAGGACGACCGCGGCGCGGCGTTCAAGACGGTCATCGCCTACTGCGACGGCGAAGGGTTCGAGGCGACGCCTGATCCGGGCGGGATCGACCGCGAGGACCGGCGCGGACAGGACCTAGCGGCCGACGACCGCGGCGCGGCGACGACGGACGAACAGGTCCATGACGGGAGCGCGGGGAGGAGCAGCGAGACAGTCCCGGTAAAGCTGTTCGAGGGGCGCGTGAACGGTGAAATCGTCGCGCCGCGCGGCGAGGGCGGGTTCGGCTTCGACCCGATCTTCGAGCACGACGGAACGACGTTCGCGGAGATGAGCACCGAGCAGAAGAACGCGATCTCCCACCGCGGCCGGGCGTTGGCGAAGTTCGCGGAGTGGTACGGTGAGCGGTAGCGAACCGTCCGTCGAGGGATGGGGCCCATCCCTCGGAAGTTCCAGCGACGAGGGACCGACGGCGCTGGAACCCGAAGCGACACCGGTCGCGGAGTGGTACGGTGAGCGGTAGCGACGTGCCGGTCGTCGGGACCGGCGGCACCGCCCTGATAACCGGTGCGTCGGCGGGCATCGGCAAATCGCTGGCACAGGAGTTCGCCGCACGCGGGCACGACGTGGTGCTGGTCGCCCGGAGCGAGCGGAAACTGGAGCGGCTGGCCGCGGCCCTCGAAACGAGGGGCGTCACGGCGACACCGATTGTAATGGACCTCGACCACGCGGCGGCCGCCGAAGCCCTGTACGAGGAGGTGCTGGACCGCGAGCTGGACATCGGTGTCCTCGTCAACAACGTCGGCGTGGGGACCTACGGCCCGTTCGCGGAAAGCGATCTCGACGCCGAGCGGACGCAGTTGCGGCTGAACGTCATGCTCCCGGTCGAACTGACGCGGCTATTCCTCGACGAGTTCGACGACGGCGGCGCGGTTATCAACGTGGGTTCAGTCGCCGGGTTCCAGCCGGGACCGAATCTCGCTGGCTACTACGCGAGCAAAGCGTACATCAACAGCTTCAGCGAGGCGTTGGCCGAGGAACTCCGTGAGACTCCGGTCGATGTGACGGTCGTCTGTCCCGGCCCGGTCGACACAGAGTTTCAGGAACGAGCCGGGATGGCGGACTCGATGGTTGGGTCTGTCGCCTCGAATACGCCCGAAGCAGTCGCAACGGCGGCCTACGAAGGGGCCGCCGCTGGCGAGACAGTCGTGATTCCGCGGCGGTCGATGCGGCTTATCGACCGGCTGGTCAGGGTGACGCCGCGCTGTGTCGTCCGGCGCGTTGCAGCGCTGGTCAATCGAGGCCGGTAGAGAATCAAGTACGAGAACGCTATCGGCCCTGGGCTTGTGTCGCTTATTACCGGGCCTACGTCCACTGATTTCTTTTCAATATCCGAGAATTAGACTGGAACATTATTAAACACTGTAAGAAAAGGGTGCGTATGCTCACAGACCCCGTCGGACAGTACAAAGCGGTGATACGCGAATCACTGGACCTCTTCGGCGTCTCCGGCTCCGTCGAGCGGAAGGTGCTCGCGGCCGTCGGTCTACAGTTTGCCGCCTCGGTCGCGCTGGCAGTCGTCTCTCTCGTCGCCAGCGGGACCGTCCGGTTCGTCGTCACCGGTGTATTGCTCGCTGGCGCTATCGTCGCGTTCGCCAACACGGTGTTCATCACCCGCGAGGACTTCGTCGAGCCAATCACAGCCATGGCCGCGGGTGCGGACCACATCGCGTCCGGCGAGCTCGACGTGGAACTGCCCGAGAGCGAGCGGGACGACGAGGTCGCCGAACTGCTCTCGTCGTTTCGGTCGATGCAATCCTACCTTCTGACGGTGTCCCGACAGGCCGACGCGCTCTCCCGACAGGAGTTCGACGCCGACGTCCTCGACGAGGATGTCCCCGGAGCTTTCGGAGAGTCGTTGGAGAAGATGGCCGCCAGTATGGACGACTACACCACCGAACTCAAGACGATGACCAGCGACCTCGAACGGCGCTCCCAGGCGTTGAACGACCTCGTCGTCGCCTTCGGTGACGCCGCCGAACGGGCGAAAGACGGGGACCTGACGGCCACTATCGACGAGGACTTCGAGGCCGACGACGAGCAGTTCGACGCCGTTGTCCAGAACTACAACGACCTCGTGACGACGCTGGGGGAGACGGTTGCCACCGTCGCCGCGTTCGCAGAGGACGTCGACGAGACGAGCGATCACGTCACCCGGAGCGTCGAAGAGATCGACGATGCGAGCGACGAGATTTCCCGGTCGGTTCAGGAGATCTCGGCGGGAGCCAGTCAGCAGGCGTCGCGCCACGACGACGTCGCCTCGGAGATGAACAGGCTGTCTGCCACCGTCGAAGAGATCGCCGCGACCGCCGAAAGCGCCGCCGGGACCGCCGAGCAGGCGACACAGCGAGGCCGAGAGGGGCGCGCGGACGCCGAGCAAGCTATCGATGAACTCGACGAAATGGAGGCCCGTATCGACGACATCGCCGTTGCGGTCGAGAGTCTGGTCGACCAGATCAGCGAGATTGACGACGTCGTCGAGGTCATCACGGACATCGCCGAGCAGACCAATATGCTCGCGCTGAACGCCTCCATCGAGGCGGCCCGCGCGGACGGAAGCGGTGACGGGTTCGCCGTCGTCGCCGACGAGGTGAAGACGCTCGCCGAAGAGACCCGTGACGCTGCAACGGACGTATCGGACCGCATCGAGGCGGTCCAGCACGAGGCCAGCGAAACCGTCAGCGACGTGGAAGCGACGAACCAGCAGGTGACCGACAGCGCCGCAACCATCGAGTCGGCGCTCCGGGACTTCGAGGACATCGTCGACGTGCTCGGCGAGGTCAACGATTCGATTCAGGAGATATCAGGAGCTACCTCCGAACAGGCAGAGACCACGCAGGAGGTCGTCGATATGGTCGACGAAGTCGCGACAGTGAGCGAGCAGACCAACGAGGAGTCCGAGGCTGTCGCCGCCGCGACCGAGGAACAGACCGCGACGATTACCGAAGTGACCACCGAGGTACAGGAGATGGCAGCCCAGACCGACGAGTTGCGTGAGGTGCTTGCAGAATTCGACGTTGCCGAGGACGCAGCCGGGCCGTCGGGAGCAGGCGCCACAACCACCGTAACGACGGCTGACGACTAAGCAGCGAAATTACCGGCTACGCGCGTGGGTCACGGTCCGGACCGGGATACTCGCCGTCCTCGACGACTGGGTATAGTGACTCCGGGTCGAACAGGCGCGCGAAGGCGTCCGGTGGTCTGACACTCAGGGACAGATGACGGTTGAGCGACGCGCTGGTCCGGGCGCTCCGCAGGTCGTCATCGTAGGAGAGGAGGTGCTGTGCGCCGCCCCGATAGGCCGATGCCAGCGCGGGCTGGTCGCCGACCGGGTGCTCGACGATGTCACAGTCGGGTTCGATCCGCGCCCGCCAATCGGCCGCCAGGTCGTCGTCGGCGAGGTCGGCGATAACGGCAGCGGCATCGTCTAGCAGGTGGTCACTCGCGACGAGCGTGACCCACGAGTGCCGGCGGATGTGGTCGATAGCGGCACGGGCATCGCTGTCTGGTCCACACAGCAGATCGGCGGCGAGGACGTCGGCGTCGGCGACGACACGCGCCGGCGACGGCTCACGCATCGTCGTCCTCCGCCCGGTGCTCGTCGAGGGCCACACGGACAGCGTCGACCGTGGTCTGGTGGTCCGCCGCACGTTCGAACAACGTCGCCCAGGTCATAGCAGGAAGCAGTAGCTGAACGGGCAAAAAGCCGTGCCGTCTGTCGTCCGTCGGCCGCCTGTCTGACGGGCATTTATGTCTACCGGTAGCATTCCACCCGGTACGGGCGCGCTTCCACGGCTCCAGTGGATGTCGGTGCCACTGTGTGCCATCCTATCCTCCCCAGGCGCGCCCGGACACCGCGATCCTCCCTTTCATATTCTACTCCCCCCGGCTTTCGCCGCAGACAGCAAGCGCTATCGTCCTGAAAAAGAGACGACAACGCGGGATGCGGTCCCGGAATCTCAGGCTGACGCGTCGCCCCGGAGCGTCGCCCGAATATCGTCCAGTCCACCGGGGTCGGCCATGATCGCGACACTGTCGCCGGGTTCGATTTCCGTCTGTGGGAGCGGAATCGTCATCGGTTCGTGGTCTTTGCCGTGTGCGTAGATGTGTGCGTCTCCTGGTAGTTCCACCTCGACGACCCGTTTCCCGACGAACGGCGAGTCGTCGGGAATGCGGATACTCGCGACCGAGAGCTGTTCGGTCAGGTCTGCGAGGACGTTGAAGTCACCGCCCAGCAGTGCCGTCTTCGCGCCGGCCGCGCCCAGCCGCTCGGGATAGATGATCTCGTCCACGTCGGCGGCGTACTTCTCGTATATCTCCTCGCGGTAGTCGGCGTCGATCCGCAGAACGGTCCGACAGCCGAACTCCTTGCCGATCATACAGGCGGTGAAGTTCGTGTTCAGGTCGCCCGTGAGGCCGCCGATAGCGTCCGCGGTTTCGATGCCGGCGTCGATGAGGACGCTCTCCTCGTTGCCGTCACCCTGGATAGTCTCGAACCCGGTCTCGATGGCCCGTTCGACCTTTACGGGGTCGTTGTCGACGATAACAACCTCGTGACCCTCGCTCTGCAGAATCCGTGCGGTCCGGATGCCGACGCGGCCATAGCCAACGATAACGAACTTCATGGACGACGGTACGACGGCCACCATTAAAAATGTGAACGGATGACAGGGTGGCGCGCGTTAGCCTTCTGTCGTCGCGGCTTCTTCGGTCGCGTTGTCCGTTTCGTCAGTCTCGTCGCTTTCGTCAGTCTCCTCGGTTCCGTCTTCGGTCTCGTCTGCTGGCGGCTCTTCAGTCTCGTCTACTGGCGGCTCCTCCGTTTCGCCTTCGGTCGGCTCCTCAGTCTCGTTCGCGGGCGGCTCTTCCGTTTCGCCTTCGGTCGGTTCTTCAGTTTCGTCCGCTGGTGGTTCTTCGGTTTCGTTCGCGGGCGGCTCCTCGGTTTCGTCCGCTGGTGGTTCTTCGGTTTCGTTCTCAGCCGGTTCTTCAGTTTCGTCCGCTGGTGGTTCTTCAGTTTCGTTCGCTGGCGGCTCTTCGGTTTCGTTCGCGGGCGGCTCCTCGGTTTCGTTCGCGGGCGGCTCTTCAGTTTCGTTCGCCGGCGGCTCTTCAGTCTCGTTCGCCGGCGGCTCTTCAGTCTCGTCTTCAGTCGGCTCTTCGGGCACATCGACGGCCGAGTCGATAGTGATCTCGGCGAACGCACCGTCGTCGCGCGTGAAGACGCTATGAGTGTACGTATCCGGCTCGACGCCGGTCGTGTCAACGGTGAACGTCACGTCAGTGGATTCGTTCGCGTCGAGGGTCACAGACTCGGAGGCCAGCGGCTGGCCACCCAGTCGGAACTCGACGGCCTGTGTCGTGTTGAAGTCGTTCGGGTTGGCGACGGTCGCGTCGACAGTGATGTTGTCACCGGCGGTAGCGTTCGTCGGTGCGTCGAGGCTCTCCAGGGTGAACGATTCAGAGACGGTAACTGAAGCGACCTGCCCGTCGTCGCTGGTGAAGACACCGTGGCGGTAGTCACCGGGCGCGACGCCGGTCGTGTCCGCTGAGAACTGGACTGTGGTGGTCTCGTTGGGCTCAAGCGTGACGAGCGTCCGGTCGACGACAGCCCCGTCGAACCGGAACGCCACGGATTCAGTCACTGTAGTGTTCTCGTTGTTCGTGACCGTCGCGGCCACGTCAGCAGTCGAGTTCGGTGCGACGCTCTCCGGGGCGGTCAGGGAATCGACTGCGACGCCTGTGTTCCCGGCTTGTTCTGACGGCGATTCCTGTTGCGCTGTCACGCCCGGTACAGCCCCGACCTGTGCGGTGAGGCCGCCGACGACGAGTAGCGCAGCGAAAACGGCGAGTGTGCGTGTGCGTATCATGATGCGGTTCTGCGGTGATCGGAAGGCAATGCGAACGATGCAACGGGTGAGGTACACATAAACTGGCGAGACAGTTCAATAGGACATAATAACCTGCTAAGCCGTCATCTGTTACTGCCGGCTCGGGAAAGTGAGACTGAGCGACACTTACTCAGTGTTAAATTGTTTTGCTGGTGGTTAAGGTCTCGACGGAGAAGCGCGCGAGACAGTGTGTGACGCCGGAAAGCAGCCGCCATTACCGGTCAGTAGAAACAGCCATGTCACATCCCGACACACAAACGAGCGGCGCAGTGACAAGACGAAGAGTGCTACCGCTCCTGTGACGACACCCTTTCGACACCGGTTTACCCGTCGACAGTAGAGGATTCGATGACTATGCGCGTGACGTTTCTCGGGACGAGTGGGGCCGTGCCGACGACCCAGCGCAACACGAGCAGCATCTTCGTCAATCGCGACGGCGACTACCTGCTCTTCGACTGCGGCGAGGGCACACAGCGGCAGATGATGCGCTACGGCACCGGCTTCGCTATCGACCACCTGTTCGTCACGCATCTCCACGGCGACCACGTCCTCGGGATTCCGGGGCTGCTCCAGACGTGGGATTTCAACGAACGGGAGCGCGCCATCGCCATCCACACGCCGGCGGGCACGCGCGGGAACATCAAACAGCTCATCCAGGCCAACGGGACGACACCCTCGTTTCCCGTCCGCATCAACGAGGTGTCGGCCGGAGACGTAGTCCTCGACCGGTCGGAGTACGAGATCCGCGCCATCGAAACCGAACACCGGTGTGCTAGCGTCGGCTACGTCCTCGATGAGGACGACCGGAAGGGGAAGTTCGACCGGGAGAAAGCCGAAGAGGAGTTCGGTATCCCGCCAGGGCCGAAGTACTCCAAGCTCCACCGCGGCGAGGCCGTCGAACACGATGGTGAAACTATCCAGCCGGAGGCCGTCGTCGGTCCAGCCCGTCCCGGCCGGCGGTTCGTCTACACCGGCGACACGCTGCCGACAGAGAGCGTCATCGAAGCGAGCGAGGACGCAGACCTCCTCGTCCACGACGCTACCTTCGCCGAGGACCGGAAAGAGCGAGCGAAGGCGACGGCGCACTCAACCGCCCGGGAAGCCGCCGACGTGGCGCGGCAGGCCGGCGCGTCGACGCTGGCACTGACCCATATTTCGACCCGCTACGCCGCGAGCGCCGACGAGCTAGTCGACGAAGCCCGGGACGCGTTCGACGGCGAGGTCGTGCTCGCCGAAGACGGGATGGAGCGCCGTGTCGAGTTCCCGGACGCAGACGAGTACTGATGAGATAGTGCAGCATTTATTCCTCGAAGCGATAACGAAGCCATGACACACAGATTAGTCCACGTCGGTCTGGGGGGCCAGGGGTCCACCTGGGCGACAGACGCGATTCCGCCGAACGTTCACGACGACCGAATCGAGGTCGTCGCCGCGGTCGACACCGACCCGGAACGACACGAGCTGGCAGAGCAAGAACTCGGACTGTCGCCCGAGGAGTGCTACACCGACCTCGAAACCGCGCTCTCGGAGCGGCCGGCCGACATCTGTTCTATCGTGACGCCGCCGTCGACCCACGAGGCCGTCGTGGAGACGGCGCTCGCCCACGACCTGCATATCATCTCGGAGAAGCCGATTGCCGACACACTGGAGGCGTCGGTCCGGGTGGCCGAGAAGGTGGAGAAGGCCGGCAAGAAGATGGGGATCACGATGAGCCACCGGTTCGACCGGGACAAGACGACGTTCCGCCGGGCCGTTGAGGAGGCCGGCGACATCGATTATCTGACGGCTCGGTACACGGGCAACGTCCGCGAGCGAGGTTTCTACGCCGACTACGTCTACGAAATGGAGAACATGCTCCTGCTCGACGGCGCAATCCACCACCTCGACATCCTCGCGTCGCTGGCCGATTCGCCCTGCGAGCGGGTGTACGCCGAGACGTGGACGCCCGAGGAGGCCGACTACGACGGTGACTGCAGCGGCCTCGTGACGCTGCATTTCGCCGATGGCACCCGCGCCCAGTACGAGGGCAGTTACGCCAACGCAACGACACTGAACGGCTGGGGCCACGAGCAGTTCCGCGCCGAGTGCTCGGACCAGACGGTCCTCCTCGACCGCCGCGATGTCGAGCGGTTCCACGCCGACGCGTACGACACCGGGAACTTCGAGAGCATCGGCAAGGGCGACGGCGAGACGGTGCCGCTGGCAGAGCGGCCCCACTGGAAAAACGCCTGGCTCATCGAGCAGTTCTGCGACTGGATCGACGGCGGCGACCCGATGCCGACGAATGTCGACAGCGTCCTCCAGTCGATGGCCATCGTCTTCGCCGCCATCGAGAGCAGTGAAACCGGCGAGGCCGTCGACGTGCAGGCGCTGCTCGACGACGCCCGCGCGAACGCCTGATTCCGCGTTTTACGCCGATTCGCCGCGGAAGACCTCGCCGCAGGGCTCGTATTCCATCTCCTCACAGACAGCGGCGGCCACGTCCGCGCCCCACTCGCGTTCGACGAGGTGGACGGCGAGGTCCAGCCCGGACGTGACGCCGCCACAGGTCAGAACGTCATCGTCGTCGACGACCCGGGCGTCGACAACCGTCGCGTCGGTCGCCCGCAGGTCCTCGATTGCGCCGCCATGTGTCACCGCTGGCCGGCCATCGAGCAGGCCGGCCCGAGAGAGCACCATCCCGCCGGTACAGACGCCGGCAACAGTCGCACCGCGGTCGTGTGCCGCCGCGACGGCGTCGGGCAGGTCGCCGCGTTCGGTCTCCGTCCAGACGCCGGCCTCGCTTCGGTCGTTCCACCCGCCGCCAGCGACGACGAGCAGGTCCGGGGTCACGTCGGCGAGCAATCCGTCCGGTTCGACTCGAAGCCCGTGGCTCGCAGTGACCGTGTCCGAGTCGCGCACCGAGCGAAGCGTTACGTCCCAGGCCGCGCCAAAGCGCGCTGCATTCTCGAACACCTCGTAGGGGCCGATGGCGTCCAGTTCGTCGAACCCGTCGAAGCAGGCGATTGCAACAGTGTCCATGCCCTCGATACGGCTGACGGCGAGAAATAGCCCGGTGGCTTCAAGCGACTCGGTACCATCCGACAGGCATCCGGAGTGTTCTTTGGGAGCGACGCCGAGCGAACAGGTATGTCCCATCCGTTTCACATCGTCGACGTGTTCGCCCGGGAGCGATACGCCGGGAACCAACTCGCCGTCGTGACCGACGCCGGCGACCTGCACGAGGACGAGATGCAGGCCATCGCCGCCGAGATGGATTACTCCGAGACGACGTTCGTCACCGGCGAACCGACCGACGGCGCGTGGCCGGTCCGCATCTTCACTCCGGCGGCCGAGATACCCTTCGCCGGCCACCCGACGCTCGGTACGGTCCAGGTCATCCGGGATCATCTGGCCGACGGAAATCCCGAAACGGTGACGCTGGACTTGCCTGTTGGCGAGGTCCCGGTCGAAGTGCGAGAGCGCGACGGCCGCGAGATCCTGTGGATGACACAGCAGGCCCCCGAGTTCGGCGAGCAGTTGGCCCACGAGGACCTCGCCGCCGTTCTCGGCCTGCCGGCTGACCGACTGGACCACGACTGGCCGGTCGAAATCGTCTCCACGGGGCTGGCGACGATTGTCGTCCCGGTGGCCGACCGCGACGCGCTGGAAGCCATCGACCTGGACCGCGACGCCTACGACGCCGTGACCGGCGACCGAGACGCGAAGAACGTCCTGGCGGTCTGTCGAGAGCCGCGAAGCGCCGATAACGACCTCGCCGTCCGCGTGTTCGCGCCGTTCTACAACGTGCCGGAGGACCCCGCGACCGGCTCCTCGAACGGCTGCCTGGCCGCGTATCTCGCCCGCCACGAGATGCTCGGGAGCCCTGCCGTCGAGGCCCGTGTCGAGCAGGGCTACGAGATGGGGCGACCGTCGCTGTTGCATCTCTCAACTGACGGCAGCGGCGAGGACATCAGCGTCCGGGTCGGCGGCAGCGTCGTCCCCGTCGCTCGCGGCGACCTGCTCTAAGTGGCCGTGACAGCCGGGTTTCCGGCACACTCATTTCGCCCCGTCCACAACGCCGCGGCATGGACCTCGCACACACCGCTATCTGCGTCTCAGACCTCGACCGCACGATGGATTTCTACGAGGCGCTGGGCTTCGAGGAGACGAATCGGTTCACGCTAGACGGCGTGGAGAACGTCTATCTCGGCCGGGACGGCGACGGAGACTTGCAACTGCGCCACGACCCCGACCGAACCACCCCGGTCGCGCCGAACCGCGCCGACGTGGACCACATCGCGTTCACCGTCGACGATGTCGAGGCGACCTTCGAGGCAGCTATCGACGCCGGCGCTGCGCCGGTGCTGGAACCGACTGAAGTCGACGCTGCAGAGGCCTTCGCCGCCTTCGTCGAGGACCCCGAAGGGTACACACTGGAGTTCTACCGCTGGCTCTGAGCGGCGACGTCCGCAGCGAACGAGCAGTGCTCACCCAAGCAGGGAGCGAACCCGACCGCGCCATAGCGCTGCCGTCCGGGTGGCGACGAGTCGAGCCGGTTCGGACACCGCAGCGAGGAAGCCGCCGAAGCCGACGAGGCACGTCACAGCGGCCGCGCTGGCAACGATTACCGGGGAGAGGCCAGCGCGCGTGAGGCCGGCGACCGCACCGGTCGTGAGTGCGAACGAGACTCCGAGGCCGACAGCGAGATACGCCGCAACCTTGGGTTCGAGCGGAATCCGGCCGAAGACGGCCCGAGAATAGTAGATGACGTACCCGAAGACGACCAGATTCATGACGCCGTACCCGGCGGCCCCGGCGACCGCCCCGAACTCCGCCCCGAAGATCGTGGGCACTGGAACGCTGAACGCCAGTCCGTAGAGCTTCGTGCGGAAGCTCACGCTCGGTTTCCCGATACCCTCCATGGCGTGTGACGTGAGCGTCCAGAAGCCACGGAGGATGTTCACGCCGCCGACGAGCAGGACGGTCGTCGAGAAGACACCCTCCGAGCCGGCGAAAGCGATCCGCGCAACCACGTCGTGTGCGGCCAACAGGTAGCCGAAAACGACGAAGGTGACGCCCGTCCCGCCGGTGACCGCCCCGTCGAGGTACGCGAGTTGCGTGTCACCGGCGGAGGAGTCCCCGCTGACCTTCGTGAGCAGCGGGGAGGAGAGCCGCCAGGAAATCGTCGCGCCGAAGTCAGCGAACCGGTCGGCGGCCTCGTAGATCCCAACAGCCGCCGGCGTCGCGACGACGCCCAGCACGTACACCGGCATATTGTACGACAGACGGTCCAGCACCTGGTCCGGGACGCTCCACCTGGCAAAGTTCCACGCGCGCTCGACGGCGTGTCGGTCCGGCAGCGTCGGGACGACGCCCAGCGCGACGGTCACGGGAACGAGCACCGCCAGCCGAACCCCGGCCACGACGAGCAGCAGGTCGCCGGCGGTCGTCAGTGTCGGGGCCAGCGCCAGCAGGATAATGAGCTGGATAGCGCTCTGGACGCCGTTAAGCCACGTCTGTACGCTCGGGTAGCCGATGGCACCGACCAGACTCGTCGCGATCATCGACAGTGCAACCGCAAGGGCGTACAGACCGACAGGCGCGAGCAGTCCCGGGGACACCACGGTATTGCGGACGATGACGCCGGCCAGCGCGGCCACAGCCCCACCGGCGACGAGGAGATAGCCGAGGGTGAATAGCACTGCCAGGCCGAAATACGGGCCGACAGCTTCGCCCCGTTCGCTGCCGACTTTCTGCAGCGTCTGGCTGATGCCCCGGATCGGACGAAGGATGAGCGAGACCGAGATACTGACGAAGAAATACGTCCCAGTCGCTCCAGGCGATGTGACGAACGCGTAGACGATACCGCTGAGAACGAACAGCGTCGTCGAGAACAGCGCCCCGCTGGTCGTCCGAATAGAGGAGTCCAGCAGGTCTATCTCGTCGCCGTCACGCTGTTCGACCATCGACCGAGTATCAGGGCTGTGGGCGGGAAAACGGTGCGGTGGTTGCACTGGCAGGCGGAACAGCAATGTGACAGGCGCTGTCGCTCCTCACTCGCAGTCAGTCACAGAAAACGCCAGGACTGGGATTTGAACCCAGAATCCCGAAAGGGAACACGCTTTCCAGGCGTGCGCCTTACCGTTCGGCCATCCTGGCACGTATTTCGAGAGTGCGAGGGCGGGCGATTAAGGGCTTTCGTTTCCGAACAGCCGGGGCTGCATGCGGTAAGAGGCCAGCGTCGCCCCGATACCGACGGCTACGGCGACGCCGGCTTTGGCTGATATCGACACCGGCGTCCCGGCCAGCAGTTCGTAACCCTGAACGAGAACCAGAAACGCGAGGCCCCCGACGACGCCCCACAGGAGGCTGGCCTTCGTTCGCGGGTCCATCAGCGCCCTCCGTTCCGTGCTGTTGTATCGGCAGGTACTGTCCGTGCGAGCCGTCGCATACACGAAGCGGTGGCCGCCGCGGCTAAAACCCCGCCGAAATCAGTCGAGAACAGTTCTCTCGGCGCGCTCTGGCTCGGGGGGCGAGACCCAGTCAGACGAGCACGTCGACCTCGTACCCCTCGTCGGTGAGCGCGTCGATGAGTTCGTCGACGTGGTCGTGGCCGCGGGTCTCCAGATCCAGTTCGACCTCGGCCGAACTCATCGCCACGTCGCGACTGGTCCGGTCGTGCTCGATGCCATAGATGTTGACCTGCTCGCGCGAGAGGACCTCGACGAGTTCCTCTAGCGCGCCGGGGCGGTCCTGAAGGACAGTCCGGATCTTGAGATAGCGGCCGGTCTCGACGAGGCCGCGCATGATGACGTTAGTCAACATGTTCAGGTCGATGTTCCCGCCACACAGCGCGGGGACAATCGTCTCGTCGTCCTCGAAATCGAACTTCTCCTCCATGACGGCGGCCAGCGCGACGGCACCCGCGCCCTCGGCGAGTGTTTTTGAGCGCTCTAACAGCGTCGTCAGGGCAACAGCGATTTCGGAGTCCGACACCGTCACGACCTCGTCGACGCGTTCGCTGATGACCTCGAACGTCTTTTCGCCGGTGGTACGAGTGGCAATGCCGTCGGCAATGGTCTCGACGCTGTCACGTTCGATACGGTGCCCCTTCTCCAGGGATTCGGCCACGCTGGACGCTCCCTCGGCCTGGACGCCGATGACGCGGATGCTTTCGTCCTTACCTTTGAGCGCCGTGGCGATGCCGCTGATGAGCCCGCCGCCGCCGATTGGAACGACGACCGTGTCCACACCGGGGAGGTCCTCGTAGATTTCCAGTCCGATGGTCCCCTGCCCCGCCATCACTTTCTCGTCGTCGAAAGCGTGGACGTAGGTCCGGCCCTCCTCGCGCTCGAGTTCGTGGGCGTGTTCGGCGGCCGCGTCGTAGTCCCGGCCGTGGAGGACCACGTTGCCGCCGTAGCTCCGGGTCGCCTTCACCTTCGAGACTGGTGCTCGTTCCGGCATCACGATTTTCGAGTCGACGCCGATTCGCGTGGCGGCCAGTGCAACTCCCTGAGCGTGGTTGCCGGCGCTCGCCGTGACGACACCGGCTTCCCGTTCAGCGTCCGAGAGCGATGCGATGCGGTTGGTCGCACCCCGTATCTTGAACGACCCCGTGCGCTGGAACAGTTCGAGCTTGAGATGGATATCCGCGCCTGTCATCGCCGAAAACGTGTGCGAGTAATCGAGCGGTGTGTGCCTGGCCGTTTCAGAGACGGTGTCCTGTGCCGCGAGGACGTCCTCAAATGAGAGCATGGGAGTGGCTATTCACCGGACCATGTTATACTGTCGGCCGACCATGCGGCATCGACGGCCGCCATAGCCACGACTGCTCGGGTAGTGTCCTGAAACGGAAAGGGGGAGCGTGTGACTGCACGCGGGAGAAGGAACGCGATTAACTTAAATCCCGTCGTAGCGCGGTGAAAGTGAAAGTGCGGGACAACGGCCGGGTGAGAAACTCTCCCTGGCGCTCGTTTCCTGAGAGGGCCGTCGACTAGCCGGACAGAACTGTTTTACACTCGGTATCCCAGAACGTAGTAGATGGATACCTGGCAGCGACGAACAGCGCTGTACGTTCTCGGCCTCGTTGGCATCATCCTAGCCTATGCGCTGGCCTACGACTACGGGATGTCGGCCTTCGAGAACGAGCCGCGCACGTTCCTGAAATCGCTGCAAATCGTCGTAGAGACGTTTACTACGACTGGCTACGGCTCGGATGGGGACTGGCAGAGCACGGAGATGTTACTACTCATCATCGTGATGGACATCACCGGCGTCGTGCTCATCTTCCTCGCATTACCGGTGTTGCTGTTTCCGCTGTTCGAGGAGGCAATGGAGACGAAAGCCCCGAATACGGTCGAAAACGGACTCAGCGACCACGTCGTCATCTGTCAGTTCTCCCCCCGCGGTGAGACACTCGTCACCGAACTCGACACCTGGGACGTCGACTACGTCATCGTCGAGCCGGACCGGAACCGGGCCAACGACCTCTACGAAGACGGGTACTACGTCATCCACGCCGACCCGCAGTCCGTCGACGGGCTCGAGCGAGCCCATCTGTCGTCCGCCCGCGCGGTCGTGGCCGACGCGTCCGACCAGGTGAACACCAGTATCATCCTCACCGCCCGTGAAGTCGACGAGTCCGTCCAGACCGTCAGTGTCGTCAAGGAGCCCGACCGGGCGAAGTACCACGACCTCGCCGGCGCCGACGCCGTCCTGTCGCCGCGTGGACTGCTCGGTGAGAGCCTCGCGAGCAAGGTCACGACCGGCGTCTCGACGACGCTCGGGGACTCAATAGAAATCGGTGAGGACTTCGACATCGCCGAACTGCCGATCCACCGTGGGAGCGACCTCGTCGGAACGACGCTGGCCGACAGCGGCATCCGCGAGGAGACCGGCGTCAACGTCATCGGCGCGTGGTTCCGTGGCCAGTTCGTGAGTCCGCCCGACCCCGACGCCGAACTCGACGGCAGTACTGTCCTGCTGGTCTCGGGGACCGAACGTCAGCTGGAACAGCTCAAGGAGATGACGCTTTCTAGCGTACACGGCTTCCGCCGCGGGGAGACTGTCATCATCGGTGCCGGCGAGGTCGGCCAGACGATCACGGCGGCGCTCACGAACGCCGGGGTGCCGCACACAGTGCTCGATCAGACCGACGAGCCCGGCGTCGATGTCGTCGGCGACGCCACGGAGCCAGACGACCTGCGACACGCTGGCGTCGGCGCAGCCAGAACGGTTATTCTCGCCCTATCGGAGGACACCGACACCGAGTTCGCGACGCTGGTCATCCGTGACCTCAACCCGGACGTCGAAATCATTGCCCGCGCCGAGGAAAGCGAGAACGTCCAGAAGATGTACCGGGCGGGCGCTGACTACGTCCTCGCGCTGTCGACGGTCAGCGGCCGGATGCTCGCCTCCACGATCCTCGAAGACGAGGACGTCATCTCGATGGACCAGCAAGTCGAGGTCATCCGCGTCGCCGCTAACGGTCTCGGGAATACGACGATCGGCGAGGCCGATGTCCGCTCACGGACGGGCTGTACGGTCGTCGCCATCGAACGCGACGGTGCAGTCATCACTGACCTCGGTCCTGGCGTGACTATCGAACCGACTGACAAGCTCGTCATCGCCGGCACCGACGACGGCGTGACGCGGTTCAAATCGACGTTTGGCTAACCACCTTTTTCCGCCTCGGGTGCGCTTCACGCACCGCTCGGCGCAAAAACGTGGTCTTGCTGAGCGGAGCAAAGCAAGGCTCGAAAGACGAGCCTCGCGAGTCTTTCGGTGGCGAAAAAGGCCGAACGCTCGCTATGCTCGCGTTCGGTGAACCGCTCACTTCGTTCGCGGACAGTCGCTACGCGTCCGTTACCGCAGAGTTCGATATTGGAGAGACTCGACAGGAGATGCATCTTGGGCCGATTCCGAGAACCGGCGGCGTCGCCGCTGGACGCTGGCCGCCCTGCCCTTCCCCGGTTCGCGCGATGAAACGCGCTCACGGCCACGCGGTAGTGACAGGCTACGGACGACTGACAGCGGGAGCGCCTTACCGCTCGTCCAGCGGCACGAACTCCGTCTCGTCGGGGTTCTTGCCGACGTAGCGGGCACGCGGTCGGATCAGACGGTTATCCTCGATGTACTCGAAGACGTGGGCGACCCAGCCGCCGACGCGGGACATCGCGAAGATGGGGGTGTAGATGTCGATGGGGATGCCCATCTGGTAGTACGTCGACGCCGAGTAGAAGTCGACGTTCGGGGCCAGCCCCTTCTCTTCCATGAGGTAGTCCTCGATAGTGGTGGACATCTCGTACCACTTGAGCGTCCCGGCGGCCTCGCCGAGTTCCTTCGAGCGCTCGCCGAGAATCTTCGCGCGCGGGTCCTTGACGTTGTAGACGCGGTGGCCGAAGCCGGAGACGCGGCGGCCCTCGTCGAGGGCGTTCTTGACCCAGTCCAGCGGGTCGGATTCGGCGTCGTCGACCTCCTTTAGCATCTCCATAACGTCCTGATTGGCCCCACCGTGGAGCGGCCCCTTCAGGGTCCCGATGGCGGAAGTGACCGCGCTGTGAACGTCCGACAGCGTCGACGCCGTCGTGATAGCCGAGAACGTCGAGGCGTTGAGGCCGTGGTCGGCGTGGAGGACGAGCGCCTGGTCGAACACGTCGGCGAGCACGTCGTCGGGCTCCTCGCCGTTGAGCATGTACAGGAAGTTCGCGGCGTGGTCGAGGTCGTCGCGAGGTGCGACGGGTTCCTTGCCGTCGCGGATACGGGTGAACGCCGCGATGATGGTCGGGATCTTGGCCGTGATTCGCCGTCCAGTTTCAAGATTGACCGTCTCGTCGGTCGGTTCGGCGTCCTCGGGCGCAGGGTCGAACGCCGAGAGCATCGACACCGCAGTCCGGAGCGCTGCCATCGGGTTCTCGTCCGCTTCGGCGAGTTGTCGCACGGTCGAGATGACGTCGTCGTCCACGCCGCGCGCGTCCACCATCGCCTGCTTGAACTCGGAGAGTTCGTCCCGGTTCGGCAGGTGGCCGTGCCAGAGCAGGTACAGCACCTCTTCGTAGCTGGCACCCTTCGCAAGGTCCTCGATGGTGTACCCCCGATACACGAGTTTGCCAGCGTCGCCGTCGATAACGCTGAGTTCGGACTCGGCGACGATGACACCCTCGAGTCCCTTCTTGAGGTCGTCGGACATACGCAATCAGTTCCCTACCTTCCGGGAAAAACATTTTCTTTCCGAGCGTGTGTGGCACAATGTCAGGAACAGTTATTGGACGACTGTCCATCTGATTACCGGTCTATTTGGGTCGATACCCCAACGTAGCACCCACACTGGTATGCAAACGGCCAGTCGTGGCTGACAGCGGGGCGCGCTATCTCTCCACACAGTGAGGAACGTTTTTGCTCGGGGCCATCGAATCGACGGCCATGGACCCGACAGGGACGGTCGAGTACGAACCGGTCAGCGTCAAGCAGGTGCTGGCCGAGATGAAAGACACCGCCGAGTTGCTCATCGACCTCTCGTACTCGGCTGTCCTGCTGGGTAGCGACGACGTGGCCGCGGAGGTGCTGGAGTTAGAGGAAAAGATGGACGTGCTCCAGTTGCGCGCACGCATGAGCCTCCTGATGGCCTGCCGGTCGACGGCGGACGCGGAGTCGCTGGCCCCCGTCCTGGGGATGGTCGGGGCCGCCGAGAAGATCAGCGACGCGGCCGGCGACATCGCCAAAATAGTGCTAGAGGATATCGGCCTGCCAGACACGATGCGGGCGGCCCTGCCCGAAGCCGTCGAGACGCTCGTGCGGGCGACAATCGGTTCGGACTCTCGGCTAGCCAATGAGACGCTGGGGAGCCTGAACCTCGAAACCGAGACCGGCGTCCGCGCGCTGGCGATCCGCCGGCAGGGGAACTGGCTGCTCAACCCCGACCGGGAGACGCGCCTCGAAGCGGACGACGTGGTGCTGTTCCGGGGGCCAGAGGCCGGCATCGCCGAGGTGTATCAGGACGCGACCGGCGACGTGTACGAGCCGCCGGAACCGCCGGAGGGAGGCGTCCGGGACCTCGAACGCGCCGTCGACTCCATCGTCCTGATGAAAGACATGGGCGAACTGGCGGTCGACCTGGCCTACGGCGCGGTGCTGTTCGACAGCACGGAGGTCGCCGAGGAGGTCGTCGAACTCGAAGCCGAGGTCGACGCGCTCCAGTCCCGGTTCGAGGCCTGGACGCTCCGGGCCGCCGCCGACATCGACGACCCCGTGTCGCTGCGAGGCCTCGTCCACCTGGCCCGTTCGACGGAGGTTATCTCCGACGCCGCGCTGGAGATGAGCGAGGGGGTTCTGCGGGGACTGTCGACCCATCCGGTCGTCGCCGAGGCCGTGCAGGAGTCCGACGAGGTCATCGTCCGGACGGCGGTGTACCCCGACAGCGACCTCGCTGGGACGACCATCGGCGACGCGGCGGTCAAGACGGCGACGGGTATGCGGATCATCGCGATACGTCGCGGGGCCGGGGAGAGTGAACGGACCGGGCGCGAGGGCGGCGACTGGGTCGTTTCGCCGGGCCCGGAAACGCAGATTCAGACGGGCGACGTGCTCATCGCGAAGGGGACTCGAACCGGCGGCGGTCGGCTTACAGAACTGGCCGAGGGAAAATAGCGTTCTGCTACTGTCTTGCGAGTCGCACAGCAGACACGGCCGTAAACAGCGCCGTCAGCAGACCGCCCAGCGACGTCGCGAGAACGAACCCCAGCGCCACGTAGAACCCCATCGGGCGCTGGGTCCCCGGCAGGACGAACAGGGCGAACAGCCCCGCCGTGAACAGGCCGGCGAGTACGAAGCCGATTTTCGCGTTCCGTGGCACGTTCAGCGCCGCGACCATCGCCGCTTTCCCGCTCTGTGGCTCGGACTGGGACACACCTGTCGATAGGGGTGGCGGCCCCAAGATGCCGTCGGTCCGGCGCAACTGCTGGCGAAATCCGAACCAGTAAAGGCTCCCAAGGCAAACGTGGGAACAATGGTTACTTTCGGTACGGCGACCGCCGCCCCCGGTGAGAAAGACACGGGGCGGCTGGAGGTCGGTGAGACCCGCGACGGGTCGACGTTCGGGCTACCGGTCGCCGTCGTCAACGGTGTCGACGACGGGCGGACCCTCTACATACAGGCGGCCAGCGACGGCGACGAGTTGAACGGCGTCGGCGTCATCCAGCGAACACTCCCGCAGCTCGACCCAGCAGAGCTGTCCGGAACGATTCTAGTCTGTGGCGTCGTCAACTACCACGCGTTCCAGGTCGCCGAGCACCGCAACCCGATCGACGACACGAAGATGAATCGGGCGTATCCGGGCGACAAAACGGGGACGTCGAGCGAGCGCATCGCCGCGGCGACGTTCAACGCCGCCATCAGCGCCGACTACGTGCTCGACCTACACCAGGGGTCGACCTCGCGGATGATCGACGAGGTACGGGTCCGGTGTGGCACCCGCCACCGCCTCCACGAGGAGTGTCTCGAACTCGCGAAAGTGTTCGGCTGTGGCTACATCCTCGACCAGAAAGGCCCCGACGGGCAGTTGGCTCGCGCCGCCCCCGACGAGGGCGTGCCGACAATCGACCCCGAACTCGGCGGCTGTGTCGGCTGGGATGAACAGTCCATCCAGCGGGGCGTCGACGGTGTCTTCAACGTCCTGCACTACTACGGCTTCCTCGATGGCCACCATGACACGCGCCCCCAGACCCGCGCCTCCGGATTCGAACAGTACGGCTCCCCCGTCGGCGGCCTCATCGACCTCAAGCCCGACCTCGGCGACCGCGTCGCCCGCGGCGAGACGCTGTTCGAGGTGACCGACGTGTTCGGCGAGCCGAAGGCCGAAATCACCGCCGACTCCAGCGGCGTGTTCTGGCGTGCCCGTCGACTCCCGCAGGTCGCGACCGGCGAGTACGTCTGCTCGGTCGGGACGAACGTCGACACCTACTAACAACCACTTTTTACTTCGGAGGGTGTCCTCGGCCGCGGTGCGGCCTGTGGGCACCCCCCTCGCAAAAACGTGGGGAAAACGCGGGACCTCGCTACGCTCGGTCCCGTGAAACGCGGCGCTTCGCGCCGCGTATGCTCGCTTGCTGACCTGCCTTTCCCCGGGGCGGCCGACGGAGCGGCCGCCCGGCCATCGCTCCGTGCGCTCCGCCAGCCCAGCCACAGGCACCGACTACCGCGGCCGGAGACGCCGCCAGCTTTTGGACCGTCCGCATCCGAGTGGGACCATGCGCACCTGTAGCGTCTGCGACCGGGAGTACCCCCGTGAGGAACCCTGGCGGTGTTCCTGCGGGGCTCCGCTTGATTACGCCAGCCAGCCCCTGCCCGACAGCCGACCGGCGCAGTTCTCGCGAACCAGCGGCGTCTGGGACTTCGCTGACTTCCTCCCCATGGACGAACGGGTCAGTTTAGGCGAGGGCTGGACGCCGCTGGTCGACGCGCCCGGGTGGGACGCCACGTTCAAACTGGAGTATCTCCACCCGACGGGGAGTTTCAAGGACCGCGGCGCGGCGACGGTCATCGCCGAAGCGCTCGGAGTCGGAGCCGACCGCGTGCTCGAAGACTCCTCGGGCAACGCCGGGCTGGCAGTCGCGTCCTACGCGGCACGGGCGGGCCTGGACGCGGAGATATACGTCCCGGCGAGCGCGAAGGAAGCGAAGGTTCGCCGCATCGAACGGACCGGAGCCGACGTGGTCCCGGTCGAGGGGAGTAGAGAGTCCGTAACCACGGCCTGTATCGACGCCGTCGAGAGTGGGGCGGGCTGGTACGCCAGTCACGCCTGGAACCCCGCGTTCTTCGCCGGGACGGCGACGGCCGCCTACGAAATCGCCGCCCAGCGAAACTGGAGCGTGCCGGACGCCGTCGTCACACCGCTCGGTCACGGGACGCTGTTTCTCGGCCTCTACCGCGGGTTCCGGGCACTGGAGCAAGCTGGATGGACGGACGCTATCCCGCGTATACTGGGGACGCAAGCGGTCGGGTACAGTCCCATCGCCGACGAGGAGGGCAGTACACCGGACGACGCTGCTGCCAACGACCTCGCTGACGGGATCCACATCCGCGACCCGCCGCGTGCCCAGCAAGTACGACACGCCATCGACGAAACCGGCGGTGCCGCCGTCGCCGTCTCCGCGGCGGCAACCGAGCGAGAGCGCGACCGACTCAGTGGGGCAGGGTTTCACGTCGAGCCGACGTGTGCGACGGCGACGGCTGCGCTCCCTCAGTTCAGAGAGCGGGGAGAACTCCAGGACGGTGACGACGTGGTTGTTGCGTTGACCGGACGGAACGACTAACCTACCGCATCAGCAGTGTCGAGACCGGAAAGTCGGCATCGACGGAGAGCCACTGGTCCTCTACGTCTGTCGTGTCGACATCCGGCGCGTAGCAGATGAGTCGCTCACTGCCGTCGGGACGGGAGCGTACCACGGCAGGTAGCGTTCCCTCGTCAGCGTCAGCCGCTGCCGTCACCGCACTCGTCGACCGGGTATCGGAGTCCATGTCTCGGTTCACGACAGGTATCATTATTGTTACCTGTCGGTTATCGGGCGTAAGGGCTACTGAACGTCGTCAAGCGGAACGAGAAAGTCCGACGAAACGGCCAGCCAGTTCCCTTCCAGTTCGGAGGGCGTGCTGCCGGGCGGATACAGGATCGAGCGCTGGCCGCCGCCCGCAGCCGGCTCGTGTTCGACAGTCAATAGCTTCTCGGCGGCCATGCCGTCCGTCGTATTTCGCCGGTGGGTGTCTGCCCCTTCGGTGCTCATGGCCGCACATAACGGTATATCAATATTGTTATCCGTAGTCTAAATCGAGGTATATCCCCGTATTACCGGAATATTCGTGGTGCTTACTCGACGGTAGCCGGTTCGAACCAGATAGAAGACAGGACCAGGGCCACGATTGATTGTCGGGTGGGATGTTTACGCGACGATGTCACACCGCATTCGAATTGTCGGATCTGATTTCCGGATAATGTCGTCCCCGAGGTCGAGAGAGACCGGTACACCGCGACGCTAATCGGTCTCAGCGGGACGGGTGAGTGGGCGCGTCGAACCCGCCACGGACCAGCGGCTTCGCGATGTGGCGGCGTGCAACCGGCGGCACTTCGTACCAGCCGCGTTCCAGTCCCCGCTCGATTGACTGCTCGACCTTGCCGTCGGCGCTGGTCCCGCAGTCCCGACACCGATAGCCCTGGTTCCGGCCGGCGGATTTCATCGACCGCCCACAGTCCGGGCAGTCCGGCGTGACGGGTTCCGTCCGAACGAGTTCCCGGACCGCGAACTTCTCCAGTTTGAGCGTGCCGTCAGTCACTTCGCCACAGGCGGTGATTCGGTCGCCCACCCTGAGCGAGCGGACCCGGTCGCGAAAGCCCTTTGTCGGCTCGAAGGCCGCACAGTCGAGGGTCGTATCGTCGCCCTCGAGCGTAACGAACACATGCCCGCCCTCCCGCGTTTCGGGGGCGTCGACCACGTCGCCGGTGACGCGGTAGGCGCTGTCAGCCGTGACCGCGTCGACAGCGGCGTCCTGTAGATGAACGTCCGTCCCTTGGTTCGTCACGAACGTCGCTCGCCGGGCGATGGGTTCGCTGTCGATCGCGTCGGCAACGGCGCGGCAGGCGTCGGGGTCGTCGCCGCGGATCCCGTAGAGAATCGGACACGGCGTCCGGGGAACGCAGACAGGATAGCCCGATGCACGGTCGACAGTGTCCCACACGTCGGGGTAGTACTCGGCCGCTACGTCGCGGACGCTCTCGCCGTCGACCGCCCGCTCAGTGCCCCACCGGTCTCGCTCCCGGTAGGCGATGTGTTCGTAGGTCCAGTCCGACAGCGCGGCCCAGGCCCCGACCGCCGCGAGCGCGCCGACGAGCCCGCGGCCGTTGCCCCGCTGACAGCGGGCGAACCCGACCACGTCAGCTAGCGTCGTCGCGGCCATCGGGTCCTGTATCGACTGGATTGTCTCGCAGGCGAACGTTGCGACCTGCGGTGGGACGTCTTCGGGGTCGCAGTCCGCGACGATAGCGCCGGGGTTGGTCCGGGGGTCGTCGGTCTCGGCCATGTCGAGCACGTCCCCGGCCAGTTCAAGCGCCGTGTCGGCGTCGAGGTCCGTATGCACTGCCAGCGCCGCGTTCCCGCGGGTCTTGTGCTCAACGGCGGGGTTCAGTCGGACGAGGAGCAGTCGCTCGACGGTCCCCCCGGCGTCGTGTATCGACTCCGCGAGGCTGGCGGCGGCGTAGGTCGTACACATCCCCCGCTCGCGCGAGTCCGTATCATCGAGGCCGACGACAGTCACAAGCGCCTGTAGCCCCGAAACGGTCAAACCCCTTTCGTCACGCTGTCGGTAGGAGCCTGAGAGGTCAACGAACGGCGCAATGCATATAATGGGTGAGCGGGCTAGACTCAGTAGAGGTACAGAGTACTATGTCACGGTCGGCGCTGGTGGAAAACGTCATGGCGATGCTCGAAGACGCTGGCTTCCTCGTCAGCGACCGCTGTGCGATTCGTCCGAAGAGTTTCGACATCGCTGCCCGTCGCGGTGAGGACGTGTTGCTCCTGAAGATACTGGGCAACATCGACGCCTTCGACGCACAGACCGGGGGCGAGATGCGGCGACTGGGCACGTACCTGAATGCTACACCGATCGTAGTCGGACTCCGGACCCGTGACGAGGAACTGAAACCCGGCGTCGTCTACTTCCGGCACGGCGTCCCCGTGCTGTCGCCCGACACCGCGATGGACCTGTTCGTCGAGGAGGTCCCACCGCTCATCTACGCCGCTCCGGGCGGACTCTACGTCAACATCGATTCCGAGATTCTCGCCGACGTGCGCGAGGACCGCGACTGGTCGCTCGGCCGTCTGGCGAAGGAACTTGGCGTCTCCCGACGGACGGTCTCGAAATACGAGGACGGAATGGACGCTTCCGTCGAGGTGGCCGCCGAACTGGAGGACCTGTTCGACGCGCCGCTGACCTCGCCGGTGAGCGTCCTCGACGGCGCCGAGGAAGTCCGTGACGACGAGCCGACACCGGACGACCCCGCCGTCGCACCGGAAGACGAGCCGATTGTGACGGTATTCACTCGTATCGGCTTCGAAGTCCACCCGACGGACCGCGCGCCGTTCAAGAGCGTCAACGAGAGCGACGACGAGCACGGGCAGGTCCTTGCCGGTCACTCGGCGTTCACCGAGACGGCCGAGAAGCGGGCCCGTATCATGTCCTCGGTCGGCGAGGTGACCCGGACCCGTTCGGTGTACGTCGTCGACGAACTCCGACGGGAGTCCGTCGAGGGGACCGCGCTCATCGAGAAAGAGGAGATGGAAAACATCGAGGACGCCATCGACCTGCGCGACCTCATTATGGAGCGCGGCGAGGAACCCGAGGAAGTGGCCTGAGCGGGCGCTCTCAGTCTTCGCTGTCACATAAAAACGAGAACTACCGTAAGCGCCGAGTCTACTGCCCGTACGTTTCTTCGAGGTACTCGACGATGTCGTCGGATTCAGGCATCCCGTCGACGCCGTTGTCCTCGTCGACGAGGACGGGAACGCCCGTCTGGCCCGAAACCTCCTTCACTTCGGTCCGATCGCCGTGGGACCGCGGGACCATGTGGGATTCGTAGTCGAGGCCCAGCTCGTCGAGTTTCTTGATTACCTTCGCACAGTACGGACAGCCTTCGAGTTCGTAGAGTTCGAGATTAGCCATTTGCACTCGTGGGTAGGCGAGCCAGCGTCAAGAACACATCGGTGGTGTGCTCGTCTCGTGCAGGGCCGAGAGCGTTCCGACCAGCGCTATACGTCGATATCGTCGGGTGCGTCGGCGAGCAGGTCAGAGGCAGTCACGAGCGAGGACAGTTCGAGGTCGTGGTCGGCGAGGTTCTCGCTGGCCCCCTCCTCGCGGTCGACGACGACGAGCACGCGGTTGACGATAGCGCCGGCCTCGCGGAGCGCCTCGGCGGCGTCGACCGCGCTCTGGCCGGTCGTCGCGATGTCTTCGAGGATGATGACCTCCTCGCCGTCGGCCAGATCCCCTTCGATTCGGTTGCCCGTGCCGTACTCCTTTGCCTGCTTGCGGGCGATGACGTAGGGAATGCCCGTCTCGACACTGGTGACCGCGACCAGCGGGACTGCGCCGAGGGCGACGCCGGCGAGCGTGGCGTCCGTGTCCCACTCGGCGATGCGCTCGGCGAAGGCCTCGGCGATGCGGTCCAGACAGTCGGGGTTGGTCTCGAAGACGTACTTGTCGACGTAGTAGTTCGACGTGCCGCCGTGGGAGAGCTCGAACTCCCCGAACTTGACGGCGTCGGCGTCCCGCAGCGCCGCGATGAGGTCGTCGTTTGCCATACGCTCACTGCACGGTCACGGGGCTAATGACTGTTGAATTCGGACAGCGACATTCCTAAGCCCCTCCGCATCAGACACTCGCTCGAATGCAAGTGTTCGGGTCGAGTGGCGTCCGAGGTGTCGCGGGCGATGAGCTGACACCGCGGTACGTCCTTCGGGTTGCACAGGCCGCCGGGGACGTCTGGCGTGACGACCACGACCGCGTCGCGATCGCCCGGGATACGCGGACGACCGGGCGGACGTTTATCAACGCCGCGACAAGCGGGCTGACGGCCGTCGGGTTCGACGTCGACCGCCTCGGCGTCGTGCCGACACCGGGGTTGCAGGCCTACTGCGAGCGTGAGTCGGTCCCGGGCGTGATGATTACCGCGAGTCACAATCCGGCCGCGTACAACGGCGTGAAGCTCATCGGCGCGGACGGCGTCGAACTGACGCGGGACACGCTCGACCACGTCGAGCAGTCCCTCCGGGACGACACCCCGACCTACGCGGACTGGGAGACAGTCGGGTCCGACACCGCCATCGCCAGCGCTCGCCGCCGCTACCGCGAGCAGGTGCTGTCTGCCGTCGACCGCGACCGCATCGCCGACGCCGACCTCACTGTCGTCGTCGACCCCGGCCACGGCGCTGGCTCGCTGACGAGCCCCGACCTGTTCCGCGAACTCGGCTGTGAGGTCCACACTGTCAACACCCAGCCCGACGGCCACTTCCCCGGCCGCGACCCCGAACCCGTCACCGAGAACCTCGGAGACCTCCGGGCGTTCGTCCGCGCGACCGACGCCGACCTCGGATTCGCCCACGACGGCGACGCCGACCGCGGGATGTTCGTCGACGAGACCGGAACCCATATCGAAGGTGACGCCGCACTGGCCGCGCTCGCGGCGGCGAAAATCGAGTCGGGCGACGGCGTCGTCTCGGCGGTCAACGCCTCCCAGCGGCTGGTCGACGTCGTCGAGGACGCCGGCGCGACCCTCTCGCTTACCCCCATCGGCTCGACGTACATCGTCAGCCGCATCCGCAAGCTGCAGGACGAGGGCATGCACGTCGCCATCGCCGGCGAAGGCAACGGCGGCATCCTCTTTCCGGACTACCGCATCGCCAGAGACGGCGCGTTCACCGCCGCGAAGTTCCTCGAACTCGTCGCCGAGCGGCCCGCGAGCGAGGTCGCTGCGGACTACGACGACTACTACAACGTCCGGCGGAACCTCGAATACGAGACCGAAGCGGAGCGCGAGGCGATGCTCGAAGGCATCGAGGCCCACGCGAACGACGCGACGGCCGACCTCGACACGACGGACGGCTATCGCCTCGACTACGGCGACGGTTGGGTGCTCGCCCGACCGTCCGGCACGGAGCCCGTCGTCCGGGTCTACGCCGAAGCGCGCACGCTCGACCGCGCCGAAGAGCTGGCCGAAACGATGGTGAGGCGAGCAACCCAGCAGGCTGACACTTACAGCGGCGAATAAGTCTCCAGCGCGTCGTCGATAGCTGCCCTGGCCTCGCGGGCGGTCGATAGTTCCTGCTCGACAGCACCGCTTGCCAGCCGTTCACGCTCGGATTCTGTGAGGTCTGCCCGAGCGACAGCGCTCTCGCGAAGCCGCTCGTAGTCATCCCGCTCCGCGAGTCCACGTACCTCCCGTAGCGCCGCGACGACTGACTCGTCGGCGAACCGGGCGACGACCGAGCGGTACTCTCGGCAATACCACGGCAGGGCGTCGGCCGACGGCGGCGGCCAGTCGATCCGCACCGGCTCGGCGTCGAGTCGCCGGAGATACGTCTGCCGGGTGGCGACGGCGCTCCGGAGCGCCGCGGCGTCGTCGACGTAGTGGTCCAGCTTCGAGGCGGAGTAGTCAGCGTACTCCAGTAGTTTCGGAATCGGCTCCCGGCCGGCGTCGTGCTCGCGGACGTAGGTCAGCAGTTCCGCAGGTGGGGACCGGAACTCGACCAGCGGGTACGCGTCCGCCCGGTCGATAACTGCCAGCGCGTCCTTAGCCGGCGTATTGCGGCGAAACTCGGTGAACGCCTCGGAGACGGCGTCGTTGTAGCGCTCGATGGGGTCACGGAGATGCTCGACCGGGGCATCGAGATCGGCGTCGCCGAGACGCTGGAGGCGTTCCAGGTCGTCGATGCGGTCGCTCAGTTCGTCGCGTCGACGGTTCGCCTCGGTCCGGGCTTTCTTGTACTGCTCGCGTGCGTCGTCGAGTTCGTCGAGTCGCCCGACGAGGTCGCCGATGGGCGACAACATCTCGCGGGCCTGCTCGAAATCGCCCTCGGTGAGTCGCCGCTGCTGGAGGAAATCGTCGATTTCTTCGAAGGTATCGCGCTCGGGCAGATCCTCGGGGAGATCGTCGGTCAGCGTCCCGACCCGGCCCTGAAACTCCATGAACGCCTCGAAGTCGCCGCCGCCGGTCGCCCGGCCGTCGTAGCTGTCTAGCAGGTTCCACAGCTCGCTGTAGATGTCACGGCAGTCACGCAACGCGTCGGCACCGACCTCCTCGACACGCGTCTGCGCTCGGTCGTGCGCCTCGGCGGCCTGTTCGAGGTTCTCGACGGCGTCGGGGGTTCCTGCACTGCTTTCGATCTCAGTATCGGATCGCGCCATCAGTAGACGTCGTCCGGGTCAAACACTTGCTCACCGACCGTCTCGCCGTCGACAGTCCGGTGGAAACAGGACTCGTAGCCGGTGTGGCACGCCCCGCCGGTCTGGTCGACGACGTACAGCAGCGCGTCCCCGTCGCAGTCGACCCGCACCTCTTCGACGGCCTGCGTGTGGCCACTCGTCCCGCCCTTGTGCCAGAGTTCGTCGCGGCTCCGCGAGTAGTAGTGGGCCTCCCCCGTCTCTCGGGTCTTCCGCAGCGCTTCCTCGGTGACGTAGGCGAGCATGAGTACCTCGCCGGTGTCGGCGTCCTGTGCGACAGCGGGGATGTACTCCTGCTCGTCGAACGCGAGGTCGACCTCGGTCATACTCGGGCGGAGGCGTGTCCGAAAAATAGGTCTTCTGCTACCGGGGGTCACGCGAGCCCAACAGCCTGCAACAGCGAGAACAGCACGTCGCCGTAGGTGAGCGAGACGACAAGTCCGGCGAACATCGGGACGAGGAACGGAATCCCGGGCGAAATCCACACCTCGTCCTGTTCGGCGAGCACGTCCAGTCCGTCACGGAGCTGGGCCGGCGACGTGCCGTAGGCGGAGTGGTCGATGTCGTCTAAGAACTGCTCTGCACCCCACGGATCGTCGATGTGGTCGGGACGGTCGGTCTCATCGGCCCCGGCGTCACGGTTTGCCGGCTCGTCCACGTCGTCGGCCACCGGGTCGCCGCCGTCGGTCGCCAGGGAACCGTCGCCGGGGTCGTTCGGGACCGCCGGGATGGAGGTCGGCAGCCGATGCTGCTCGGGATCGGCACGGATGTCAGCAAGCGAGCAGCCGCGCCACTGGAGGTACATCCGGAGGGCGTCGAGGTCGAGGCCGCCGCGGTCGAAGCCGTCGGGGGATTCGAGCAGGCGGCCGTACTCCTCGGTGACGTTGGCGGCGGCGACGGGCCGCCCGATGAACATCGCCAGCGAAAAACGACCACGGGCGAGGTTCCCGGCAGCGACGGCAAGCGGGTAGACGATGCCAGCAAGCACGGTGTTCGAGAGGATCGTCAGCGAGAACACGCCGATAGCGCTCTGCTGGAGCGGGAGCGCGACGCTTGGCATTGGCAGGTAGTACACCGGATAGACGGGAAAGAGGACGGCGACGAGCATGAACGCCTTCGCGTCGGCCCCGCCGAACCCGCCGATGAGCCAGAAACCGTACGACAGCGGAACGACGAAGCCGAGACTGATCGCGACTCTGATGAAGAACAGCCGCTGGCCGACCGCTGTCGGGCCGGCCCAGACGGTGTAGGCGTCCCACAGCAGGAGCACGACCGCCAGCACGGCAAGCGGGGTCCAGGTCCGGTTGGGCACCCGGCGGGTTTTCACGTCGCGGTAGGCCGCCCACCCGAACACCGGGACGGCGACCAGCCGAAGCAGGTCCGGTATCGACCCGAGCACGGCTATACGCAATACAGGGGTGCCCCTAATGGTTCCGATACGACGGCTGTCGAAGGCAGTCGCTGCTGGAAGAAGAAAGTGTAGTGCGCTGCAGGAGCCGCGTTAGATGACGCGGTTCTGCAGGTAGTCGAGGTGCTTGGCGTTGTAGACGATCTTGACCTCGTCGGCGTCCGGGCTGCCGATACAGGTCAGGCGAACGTTTTTGTCTTCGACTTCCTCGTCGCTGAGGATCTGCTGCATGTCCATGTCGATGTCGCCTTCGAGAACGATGGCGGCACAGTTCGCACAGGCACCGGCGCGACACGAGAAGGGCCAGTCGTAGCCCTGCGCCTCGGCGGCTTCCAGGATGTACTCGCCTTCGTTCACCTCGAGGGACCCGTAGTCCTCACCGTCGAGGTCCATATCTGACGCCTCTGCGAAGACGTCGTCGTCGTACATGTCCCAGCCGTTATCGTCCACTACTTCGTAGTTAAGGTACTCTACCGTGGGCATCACCTGATTGGTTCGAACCCCGCCCTGTTAGACTTTGCCCTTCGGTTTTAGGCCGTGCAAAATAATGAGGGACAACGCGGGGATTCGTCGGAAACCGACGACAGCTGTTCGGGACCGATCACCGCTCAGGCAATCGGCAAAAACTTGAATACCAGATACGCCGCGAGCGTCGCGATCGAGGGGACGATGTTCTGAAGGAAAATCACTCTGGCGGTGGTCCCGGGTTCGAACAGGTCCGACGCCGACGGGATGTCCTCCCGCGATTCCTCGCCGATGGGTTCGGTCTCGGCCGGCTTCGGCGTCCCCTTTTTCCCGCCGACAGTCGGCGCATCCGCGGCTTCCGCGTCGGTGGTCAGCGCACCGACAGACGCGACGGGCGTCTCGCCCTGCACAGTGTCGGAGAGGCTCGTCGTTCGCGTTGCACGGCCCCAGCCGAGCCCGACGATGCTCATCGTGGCGATGATGACGAAACTCGCCGGGATACCCAGCGCGGAGAGGAAGGTGACGATGGTGGAGGCAACTGCCGCAACCACGATGGCGGCGACCAGCGGGAGGTCGGTCAGGTCGTTGCCGACCGTGTCCATCGTTCGACGGGCGATGGTAAAGGCACCGAGGCCGATAGCGCCACCGCCGAGCAGGATAGCCGGGTACATATCTAGCGAGCCGTTCCCCACGAGGGGGGCGACGGCGTTGGCAACGTTCGACGCGCCCGCCGAGAAGGCCATGTAACAGCCGATACCGATGACGACGACGGTCCCGACGAACTCACGCGGTGTCGTGTTCTCCCCAAGTGACGGCCGTGGAATCGAACCGGACCGGTCGAAATCCAGTAGCGACCCCTCGCTCTGGGAGACAGCGAACCACTCGACGAGGCGCGGGTAGAAGTACCGGCCGATGACCCCGCTGACCCAGAAGGCGATGATCGGGGAGACGAGCCACCACGAGACGATTTCGAGCATCAGGGCGGCGTTTAGCGTCCCGCGAGCGAGGCCGAGACCGGCGATAGCGCCGACAGCCGTCATCGAGGTCGACGCCGGGACGCCGACCACGTTCGAGAGAAACAGCGCGACGCCGATGAAAAACAGCACGACAATGCTGATGAGCGGGGAGAAGGCGGTCTCGACGAGGTCACTCCCGAGGCTTTCGACGACTTCCGGGCCGACGATGAGTCCCCCAGCCAGCGCGAAGATGGTCATCAGGGCCGCCGCGGACAGTTTCGAAAGCGTATCTGACCCGACTGCAGGCCCGAACGCGACACCCGTCGAAGAGCCCCCGATATTGAACCCGACGAAGATAGCCACCAGAACACCGAGGGCAAAGAGAACTTCGACCATACAGGTGCCAGTCCCTCACTGGGTTAAAACGTACCGAACGGGTAATGTGCCAAGCGACGGCGACCGCCGCTACGACGACCGCTCGTCCGAGCCACCGTCGTCGGTGTCAGACTTGCCACCCTCGTCAGCGAGGTGCTCGTCGTCGGCCGGCATCGTCTCCTCGACCTCCGCCGCGGTCTCCTCGACTTCGTTCGCCGTTTCCTTGGCCGCTTCGACCTCGTCGGTGACCGATTCGGCGGTCTGCTTCGCATCGCTGGTCTTGTCTTTGACCTCCGTGGTCTTGTCTTTCACTTCGGTCGTCCTGTCTTTCGCTTCCGTCGCCTTGTCCTTGACTTGGGTCGTCTTGTCTTTCACTTCGGTCGTCTTGTCCTTGACTTGGGTCGTCTTGTCCTTGACCTCGGTCACCTTCTCGGCGGCGTCCTCGTCGCCGGTCTCGGTCGCAGTCTGTTCGACTTCGTCGGCCGTCCGCTCGACTTCGTCCGCGGTCTGCTCGACCTCGTCGACGGTCTCCTCCACTTCGTCCGCTGTCTGCTCGACCTCGCCGGCCGTCTGCTCGACTTCGTCCGCGGTCTGTTCGACATCTTCGGCGGCCTCGTCGACAGTCTCGGCCGCGTTTTCGACCTCGTCGGCGGTCGTCTCCAGTTCCTCGGCTGTCGTTTCCAGTTGCTCGGCGGCCTCTTCGAGTTCAGCGGCCTTCGTGGCGACGTCCTCGTTCGTCCGTTCGAGGACGTTCGCGAGGACGAGGAACTGTAGCAAGCCGACGACGACGAACGCCGAGATGGCGACACTGGCGGCGGTCGCAAGCACCGACACCGTGCCGGCACCGAGCGGGAGAACACCGAACGCGGCCAGCCCCCAGGCCAGCGCCAGGCCGACGGCGACGACCATCACGGCCTGTTCGAAGAGCTGGTACTCGCGCTCGTACGGCCCGAACATGATCGCTTCGAGCCGACGGGCGAGCGGTGTGAGGACGAGTGTAGCAGTAACCATGTCGGACCTTTCCCATCACGCCGTAAAAGGATGGGGGTGAATTTGTGCAGACAGCCGTCCGTACACGGTGGACCGACACGCTTTCGACGGCCGCCGCCGGACCACCGGCCATGTACCCCGAATTCGAGGTCGTCCCCGCGGTCGACATGCAGGACGGACAGGTGGTCCAGCTGGTCGGCGGCGAACGCGGCACCGAAAAAACCTACGGCGATCCGGTCGAGGCCGCACAGCGGTGGGTCGACGCCGGCGCGCGGACGCTCCATCTCGTCGACCTCGACGGCGCGTTCGAGGGCGAGCGACGGAACGCGGCGGCCATCGACGCCGTCCTCGACGCGGTGGGAGCCGACGTGGACGTGCAACTCGGCGGCGGCATCCGAACCGCCGAGGACGCCGTCTCGCTGCTCGACCGCGGGCTTGACCGCGTCATCCTCGGCACGGCGGCCGTCGAAACGCCGGAGATCGTCCGCGAAATCAGCGACGAACACCCCGGTAGTGTGCTCGTGAGCCTCGACGCGAAGGACGGCGAGGTGGTCGTCTCCGGATGGACCGAAGGCACTGGTCTGGACCCCGCCGACGCCGCCGAGCGGTACGCCGACCTCGGGGCCGGCGGCATCCTCTTCACCGACGTGGATGTCGAGGGGCAGCTCGAGGGGGTTCGGACCGACCCGGTTCGCCGACTGGTCGACAGCGTCGACATCCCCGTCGTCGCCAGCGGCGGCGTGGCAACCATCGACGACGTGCTCGCGCTTCGGTCGGCCGGGGCCGCCGCCGTCGTCGTCGGGAGCGCGCTCTACGAGGGGCAGTTCACGCTCGACGCGGCGATTGACGCGCTCGCCGAGGATTAATCGAGCGGGACGAACGGCAGCGTCGCCCGCGAGTCGGCACTGTAGGCCAGCGCGTCGGCCTGACTGACGCTCTCCGGTGTCGTCAGGTCCATAATTCGCGGTGCGTTCTCGACTGCACCGGGCTTGGCACCGCCGAAGACGTAGCCCCCGGCTTCTTCGGCGACTGGCCGGAGCGACCCGCGGTCCTCCGACTGCACCATCGCGACGACTTCGAGGTCCGCCGCGTCCGCGCCGCCGACGGCCTCGCGGTCGAGGCTGAGCGTGACTGTCCCCGCGTCCACGTCGACGGTCTCGCCGAGGGAGACCGCGTCCCCGTCGGCGTCGGTCAGCGTCGCACCGCTGGCGTCGACCGCGCTCTTTGAGAAGCCGCTGATTTCGATGCGGTACTGCCACGGGGCCTCGAAGTCGACGGTCGCGCCGAGGTCGTCGAGGCTGGTCGTCGACCCGCTGTCAGCGCTCGGGTCGCGCAGCCAGAGGACGAACCACTGCGGCGAGAAGCCGCGGCTACTGCCGAAAGCGTTGTAGAGAGTCGCCACCTTGAAGGTGAAGCGATGGAGGCTCGGTGTCTGTTCGACCGTCAGCGACTCCAGGTCGAACGCGCCGTCCTCGAAGTCACCGCTGGTCGGATACGTGTACGCACCTGGGCCGGTGTCGTCGCCGGACGGGTCGGCGAGTTCGGCCACCGTCGCCGGCGGCTTGACCGTCACCGTTCCGCTGGCGAGCGTCGTGCCGTCCGGGAGCGCGACTGACACGTCGTAGTCGCCGGCCGCGTCGATGCTGTAGCCGAACTCGTAGGTGGCGTCGCTTGTGTTGGGCGGGAAGCGGACGTTCTCCGTCCCGACGGCCTCGCCGTCGACGCGGAGCGTCACCGTGGTCCCGCCGATGAACGCCCCGTCGTTGCGCCCAGTGGCCCGGATGAACGGTTCTTGGATGAACACCTCGTCGCCGATGGTGACGTCGAAGTCCTGTGCTGGCCGCTCGTACGCCGGCAGGTCGTTGATATCCTGACCTGTTGCGCGCCGGAAGCGGACAGCCGTCCCGCCGCTGCCGACCATCGACGCGAGCAGGGTCGTCCCCGGTGTGACGACGGCCTCGTCGACGCGAACGTCGGTCAGGTTCTCGTCGTAGGCCGCGTCGATGCCGTCGGAATAGATTTCGGCGACGTACTTCGGGCCGTTAGGGCCGGTACCGTTGCCGCTGGCTTCGTTCGTCCCGTTCTTCTCGCCGTTGTCGTTCCCCGGCCCCTGTCCGTTGCTATCCGAAGCGGGCGAGAGGAACGACAGGGGTACGTCGATGGCGCGGCCGCCCCCGTCAGTCATCGCGCCGAGATACCATTCCTCGCCTTTCTGCCGTGCCGTGACCATGTAATCGCCGATCTCGGCGTCGATGACGCGCGTGTCGTCCCAGCCCGCGGCGGGCACGTCCTCGATAAACTGGAACGCCTCGACGGTCTCGCCGCGGATGGGAGCTGTCTCGGGGTCGGGCATCGGCGCGCCGGTGTCGGTGACGGCGACGGCGTCGAGGTTGAGGCCCCCGGTGTCCTCGGCGGTCAGCGAGAGGGCGATTTCGTCCTCGTCGCCGGACAGCGAGACGGTCGTCGAGACGCTCTCCCAGACGTCCCAGTACTCCGTGGGCGGGAACGTGACCTGGCCGGCCGCGGAGCCGTTGACAAGCACCGACGCAGTCCGGTCGGTGTCCGCGCCGATGGCGTTCTCCTCGGCGTCGCTGGCGTACCGGAAGTGAACGTCGTACTCGCCCTCGTCGGCGTCCTCGACGGTCCAGGAGACGGTCGCACCGGGCGCGGCGCTGTTGGGGTCGATGGCGACGTACTGCTCGCCCTGAGCGTTGGCCCAGCGGGCGGCCGTCGAGAAGCCCTCGATGTCGCCCCACTCGGCCTGGGCGACTTCGCCGACGGCGGCCGTCGGCGGCTGGTCGGCCAGATAGGAACTGGGTAGGTCGGCGGCCATCTGGAGGCCGCTGAAGTACGTCGGGTACATCGCCAGTTGCTTGGCGCGCGTGGTCTCGATGCCGCCCGACCCCGAGTCCATGTCGAAGATGCCCGGCGTGTACTCGACCGGCCCGCCCAGCATCCGCGTGAACGGGAAGGTGACGTGGTGTTCGGGGCTCACGTCGCCGAAGGAGTCGTACTCCTGGCCTTTGACCCCCTCGCGGGTCATCAGGTTCGGGTAGGTCCGCCGGCGGCCGGTCGGGTGAATCGGCTCGTGTATATCGAGCATCTGTCGATTGGCCGCCGCCGTCTCGGCGACCAGCGTGTGGTGGTTGACCAGTATCTGGTTGTGGTGGCTGTAACTCTCGCCCGCAAGGTCACCGCTGTCGGAGACGTAGCCGTTCTTGATGGTCCGGATTCCGAGGTCATCGTACAACGAAAATGCCTCTTCGAGCTGTGATTCGTAGTTCCGGAAGTCCCCGGCCGTCTCGTTGTGCATCGTCATCTGGGTCGGCGGGTCGAGGCTCGCGCCGTAGTCGGTCACTTCCGCCAGATCGAAGTCCGGATACGGTGTCGAGAAATCGAATCCACTGCCATCGCCCGGATAGCTCGACCACCCCTCGTTCCAGCCCTCGACGAGGACACCGGGGATGTCGTGCTCGCTGGCGAAGTCCATGTACTGCGTGGCGCGGCCGGTCTGTGCGCCGTGGTTGCCGGAGGTCTCCCCGGTGTACTCCCAGTCGGCGCGGCCGGTTATCATCAGCCACCAGACGCCGATGAACTTCTGGGGCTCTATCCAGTCGACGCCCTGCGTGAACACCGCCTCGTCGTAGTCTTCGTTGAGGTTCACCACCAGATTCGACTCGACGAGGTCGCCGGCGCTGGTCCCCACCTGAACTGTTCGCCATGGGGTGACGTGCGGGGCCGACGCCGACACCTTGGTCCCGTCGGGCAGCGGCGCGAGCGTCGATTGGAAGGTCGTGTCACCGGCGTCCGGCGGTGTGAGCGCGAGCGAGGCGTAGTCCGTGAGGTCGGCCTCGTGGACGGCGAGGTGACGGCCGTCGTCGGTTCGCATCGTCATCGGCGTGTGGACGCCGTCGAAGCCAGTGCCGTCGAGTTCGCCGGCCACCTCGCTCAGCGGCGTCTCCTCGTACTCCACCTCGAAGTTGTTGTAGTCGTTGGGAATCCACCACGAGGTGTAGTCCCCGGCGAAATTGTACTCGGTCCGCTCGGATGTGACGACGAACTGGTCGCCGAAGGGCTCCCCGAAGATGAATCGGAAGCCGACGCCGTCGTCGAACACCCGGAAGACGAGCGTCCCGAACCGCTCCGCCCCGGTCGACTCCGCGACCCCCAGCCGGAGTTCCGTGTACCGCTCGGTGATTTCGTCGTAACGGTCCCATACTGGTGTCCAGGACGTATCGATCTCGGTTCGCTCGCTCCCGGTGACGGCCAGACCCGAACGGAACGGGTCCTGATTCCGGAACTCGAAGCCCAGTTCCGAGTCCTCGATTAGCGTCGTCCCGTCGTGTGCGACCTCGTATGTTGCCACACCGTCGCTGACATCGACAGTGAGTGTTACTGCCCCGTTAGGTGACGAGATAGTCTGTGTGGCCGAGTCGTCGCCGTCTGTCACCTGTGCGGCAGCGTCGTCGGAGACGGAGACCGAGAACGCCGACGCGGCCAGCAGCGAACCGACCCCACCGAGGAACTGTCTTCGGCTCGGGTTAGATTTGGGCTGTGATTCTTCTTCAAACATCGAGTCGTTCCTCCCGCGGATAAGTAATAAAAGTTCACCTAGATTGCATACCAGTTGGTCAATGAATCAGTGAACACCATCGGAATATCGTGTTGGAGTCGAAATAGGGAGGTGACTGTGGAGAGGTAGCTGAACGCCTATCCGGCTTGCACACATAGTGTAGACATGGACCGCAACGAGGTGCGCCACGCGTGGGACAGTGTCTCCGAGACCTACGCCGAGCGGCGCGACCCGACCGGGTCGGACGCAGCCCTGCTCGACGACCTGCTCGAACGGCTCCCCGGAGCGCCGACAGTTCTCGACGTAGGCTGTGGTGACGGCGCGCGGACGCTTGCGAACCTCCCGCCGAACAGCGTCGGTCTGGACTTCTCGCGTGCGGGTCTGAACCTCGCCGCCGAGACAGTACCGGACAGCCGGCTCGTGCAGGGTGACATGACGGCGCTCCCGGTTGCGACCGACGGCGTTGACGCAGTCACGGCCTACCACGCCGTCTTCCACGTCCCGCAGGACCAGCACCCGACGGTCTACCGTGAGTTCGCTCGCGTGCTCCGACCGGGCGGTACCGTGTTGATGACACTGCCGAGCGGCCAGTTCGAAACCGTCCGGCGCGGCTGGATGGGCGGGTCGATGTTCTTCTCGGCACCGGGTCGGCGGGCGACGCTCGACCAGTTGGCCGACGCTGGTTTCACCGAGACGGAGACGGTCACCGCGACGGACCCCCTCGGGAGCGATAGCGAGTTCGTCTTCGCCACGCTTGACGGCGATTAGCGACCGCCTACTCCCCTAGGTCGTCGGCCGTGCTGACGTGCATGCCGACGAACTGCCACTCGCGCGCCTCGCCGGTAGCTTCGAGGGTCCCGCTCCAGCGCGTGTCGTACTCGTGGCGGACCGTGCCCTCGGTGTCGGTCCAGCACAGGTCGACGGCGTCGCTGAACCACGCGTAGCCCTCGCGTTCTGTCACCCGGAGCGCATGGCTCTCGACAGTCCAGTCGGCCGTCGTCTCGGTCTGTTCCCGTAGTCCTGTTCCGATAGCGCCGGTTCCGACCAGTTGTTCAGAGATGCCGAACTTGACCACCGAGCGGTCTGCGTCATCGGCGAAAAAGGGGCCGAGCGGCTCGTCGGCCCGGAGCGCGGCGTAGTAGGCCGCGATAGTCTCTGCTGCGTTCATACTCGGCCCTACGGCCTGTGGCCCCTTCACTGGCCACGCCCGGCGGCCGCGAACACGCTCTCCCGACCCGCAATCCTTACGCCCGGGACGGCCACACGGACGTGTATGACAGAGGCGACGGGAATCGTCGGGGAGTTCCTCACGCTCAAGGAGGGGACCGACGCGGACCTGCTGGCGATGCAGTGTGGCGACTTCTACGAGTTTTTCGACGAGGACGCCGAAATCGTCGCCGACGAACTCGACCTGAAGGTGAGCCAGAAGTCCTCGCATGGCTCGTCGTATCCGATGGCAGGGGTTCCGGTCGACGACCTGACGCCGTACGTCTCCGCGCTGGTCGAGCGGGGCTACCGGGTCGCCATCGCCGACCAGCACGAGACCGAGAACGGCCACGCTCGCGAAATAACGCGGGTCGTTACGCCCGGAACGCATCTAGAGACCGGCGACGAGTCGGCGCAGTACCTCGCCGCGGTGGTTCGGGAGGCCAGCCGGGACGGCGGTGACACCTACGGTATCGCGGCGACGGACGTGACCACGGGCCAGTTTCAGGTCACACAGCTCGACGACGCCGACGCGGGCGAGGCGCTGACAGAGCTGTACACGTTCGGGCCGGCCGAGATTCTTCCCGGCCCGGAGCTCCGGAACGACGACGCGTTTCTGGACCGCCTGCGCGAGCGGACGGACGCGGCGCTGACGCTGCACGACTCGGCGTCGTTCGAGCCGGGCCGGGCGCGCCACACCGTCCGCGAGCAGTTCGGGAGCGAGACGGTCGATAGCGTCGGTATCGGCGAGCAGAGCGTGGCGGTCCAGGCCGCCGGCGCGGTGCTGTCCTACGTCGAGGACACCGGGGTCGGCACGCTGGCGGCCGTCACGCGGCTGCAGGCCTACGGCGAGCGCGACCACGTCGACCTCGACGCGACGACCCAGCGGAACCTCGAACTCACAGAGACCATGCAGGGCGACAGTTCGGGGTCGCTGTTCGACACTATCGACCACACGGTCACGGCCGCCGGCGGGCGACTGCTCCAGCAGTGGCTCCAGCGGCCCCGGCGAAACCGGACCGAACTCCAGCGCCGGCAGGCCTGCGTGGCGGCGCTGTCGGAGGCGGCGATGGCCCGCGAGCGGATTCGAGAGACGCTGTCGGACGCCTACGACCTCGAACGGCTGGCGGCGCGGGCCACGTCGGGGAGCGCCGACGCGCGGGACCTGCGAGCAGTTCAGGAAACGCTGGCGCTGCTCGGACGGGTCGCCGACGCCGTGACCGAGACCGAGCGGCTGGCCGAGTCGCCGCTTGCCGACGCGCTTGACGGGGCCGACCGCGAGGCGGCCGACGCGCTGGCCGCGGACCTCGACAGCGCACTGGTCGCTGACCCGCCGGGAACGATCCGGCAGGGCGGACTGTTCAAACGGGGGTACGACGACGACCTCGACGAGATCATCGACGAGCACGAGGCCGCGCTGGAGTGGCTGGAGACGCTGCCGGACCGCGAGAAGGAGCGGACCGGCATCACCCACCTCTCTGTCGACCGGAACAAGACCGACGGCTACTACATCCAGGTCGGCAAGAGCGAGACCGACGCCGTCCCCGAGGAGTACCAGCACATCAAGACGCTGAAAAACTCGAAGCGGTACACGACACCCGAACTCGACGAGAAAGAGCGGGACGTGCTGCGCTTGGAGGAGCGCCGCCACGACATGGAGTACGAGCACTTCCAGCGGCTCCGGGCGCGCGTGGCTGAGCACGCGACGCTACTGCAGGACGTGGGCCGGACGCTGGCGGAACTGGACGCATTCGCGTCACTGGCGGTCCATGCCGTCGAGAACGACTGGACCCGGCCGGCGGTCGTCGACGGCAACGAACTATCCATCGAGGCCGGCCGTCATCCGGTCGTCGAACAGACCACCGAGTTCGTCCCGAACGATCTCTACATGGACGACGACCGACAGTTCCTCATCGTCACCGGGCCGAACATGAGCGGGAAGTCGACGTATATGCGCCAGGCGGCGCTCATCACGCTGCTTGCCCAGGTGGGCAGTTTCGTGCCAGCGCGGTCGGCGACAGTCGGTCTGGTGGACGGCATCTTCACCCGCGTCGGCGCGCTGGACGAACTCGCGCAGGGCCGCTCGACGTTCATGGTCGAGATGCAGGAGCTATCCAATATTCTCCACTCGGCCACCGACGAGTCGCTGGTGATTCTGGACGAGGTGGGTCGCGGAACCGCTACCTTCGACGGCATCTCTATCGCCTGGGCGGCGACGGAGTACATCGTCAATTCCATTCAGTCCAAGACGCTGTTTGCCACCCACTACCACGAACTGACGGCGCTGGGCGAGGAGCTACCGGCCGTCGAAAACGTCCACGTCGCGGTCGACGGCGAGCCCCGGTCTGCGGGCAGCGACGGCGACGTGACGTTCCTCCGAACGGTCCGGGACGGCCCGACCGACCGCTCCTACGGCGTCCACGTCGCCGACCTTGCCGGCGTCCCCGAGCCAGTCGTCGACCGCTCACAGGCGGTGCTCGACCGACTGCGCGACGACAAGGCTATCGAGATTCGCGGCAGCGAGCAGAATGACGGCGGAACGACACAGGCCGTCTTCGACCTGGATTCGGGGCAGTTCAGGGACGGCGCGGTCCAGTCCGGGGACGCAGCAGCCGGTTCCACGGCTGAGCCGGTTGCGACCGACGGTGACCCCGAACACGCGCCCGGCGAGGCCGCAGCTGAAGGCCCCGAAGGCGACGAGAGGGCAGCGTCGCTCGATTCTGAGACCGAGGCCGTCCTCTCGGAACTAACAGAACTGGATGTCAACGAGACGCCGCCGGTCGAACTGATGGCGAAAGTACAGGAGTGGCAGGCCGAACTGGACGACGAGTAGCAGACAGCGCCCGATTTTCAGCGAAGATATTCACGGCGGAAGGTGTATACGGGAGTTGTCACTGCTAGAAGGCAATGAGCGACCGGATTTACGTTCTCCACGTCGACGACGACCCGGCTGTCGTCGAAGCGGCCACAGGTGCGCTGAAACAGGCGCACTGTGGTATCACGGTCGAGACGGAGACGAACGTTGCCGACGGCCTCAAGCGACTCGATGAGGGTACGTTCGACTGTGTCATCGCCGGCTACGACCTGCCGGAGCAGACCGGCGTCGAGTTCCTCGACGCGGTCCGCAAGCGAGCGCCGGACCTGCCGTTCGTCCTGTTCACCAGCGAGGGGAGCGAAGCAGCCGCCAGCGACGCGATTTCCGCCGGTGTCACCGAGTATCTCCGGGTCGACGGCGGCGCCGAGCCGTACGCACGGCTCGCACACACCGTCGTCGGCGCCGTCGAACGGACAGCCGACAACATCGAACACGCACAGAGCACGCGACGCGAGCGCGCTATCGAGGAGCTACACTCCACCGCCAGGGCGTTCATGCGAGCCACGACTGAGGATGCGGTTGCCCAAGTCACAGTGGACACCGCCAGAACCATCCTCAATATGCCAGCCAATGGCGTCCACTTCGCCGACGGCGACAGCCTGTATCCAGTCGCCTGGACCGAACAGGTCGAAGCGCTCATCGGCACGCCCCCAGTGTTCGAGGCCGGAGAAGCGCTCGCGTGGCAAGCTTTCGAAACCGGCGAGGCCCGGGTCCACGACGATATCACGTCGAGCCCGGACCGGTACAACCCGGAGACGGATATCCGCAGCGAGCTCATCCTTCCGCTCGGGGACCACGGCGTCCTCCTCATCGGGTCGAGCGAGGTCAGTGCGTTCGACGACACGGACGTCACACTCGCACGGACGCTCTCGGTCCACGCGACGGCGGCGCTTAACCGTCTCGACCGTGATCGCCAGCTCCGCGAGGAACGCGAGTTCATCGACCAGGCGCTGGATACGCTCGACGACCTGTTCTACGTCATCGGCACGGACGGCAGCCTTCGGCGGTGGAACGAGCGCATCCCCGAAGTCACGGGATACAGCGACGACGAAATCGGCGATATGGCTGTCGCTGACTTCTTCCCCGATGACGAGCACGGGGCAGTCGAAGCAGCGATAGACGAGACGCGAACCACCGGCCGAGTAACTCTCGAAGCCGAGATTCTGACTGCCGATGGAGAGCGGATTCCGTACGAGTTTGCCGGCACCCGGTTGACAGACGCTGATGGAGCGGTCGCCGGGACCGTGGGTATCGGGCGGGACATCTCCCAGCGCAGGGCGTACGAACGGCAACTGGAGCGAAAGAACGAGCGCCTCGACGAGTTCACCAGTATCGTCAGCCACGACCTCCGAAACCCATTGACAGTCGCGGAGGGGAATCTGGAACTGGCCAGAACAGAACGCGACAGCGACTATCTCGACGAGGTGTCGCGTGCCCACGAGCGAATGCGAGCGCTGATAGACGACCTCCTCACCTTCGCACGCGCCGGCGAAACGGCGACCGACCTCGAATCCGTCACGCTCGCAAACATCGCCGAGGAGTGCTGGCAGACCGTCGAGGGGGACCGGGCGACGCTCGTCGTCGAGGCCGACCGTCAGATCCGGGCTGATACGGCGAAACTCCGCCGGCTGGTGTCGAACCTCCTCCGGAACAGCGTGGAACACGGATCCACGCGCGCTCAGGCACCGTCCGACCGCACCGCGGAACACGACGAGGAGAACCTAACTGTGCGGGTCGGGACAGTCGAAGACACGGATCGGCACGGTTTCTACGTCGCCGACGACGGGCCGGGCATTCCATCGGAGGACCGCGAACAGGTGTTCGAGGGGGGCTACTCGACCGGCGAGAACGGGACCGGGTTCGGGCTCAAAATCGTCCAGCGGATCGCCGAGGTTCACGGGTGGACGGTCACAGCCACCGAGAGCGAGGCCGGCGGCGCGCGGTTCGAGGTGACAGGGCTCGAACCTGCCTGAGCAGACAGGCCAGTCGCCAAGTGCGGGCCAGCGACATCTGCGGCAGGCCCACTGCGGGACGTGACTGACCTTTTGGTTCTGAAGCCCTCAGTATGGGTAATGTCATCCCAGCGCCCTTCCCAGCGGGACTCGCAGACCGCCGAGCAGTCGGCTGCGCCGCGGGACGGAGCGACGCCTGCACTCGCCGTGGAGGGGTTGTCAAAGCAGTTCGGCAGCGGTGCAGACGCGGTGACGGCCGTCGACGACGTGTCGTTTCGCATCGAGCAAGGCACCGTTGTCGGCCTGCTGGGACCCAACGGGGCGGGCAAGACAACGACGATAAAATCGATTCTCGGGCTGGTGTTGCCTGATTCCGGAAGTGTTCGGATACAGGGTATCGACATGAGCGAGAAACCGCGGGCAGCCTACCGCCACGTCGACGGGATGCTCGAAGGGGCGCGAAACGACTACTGGCGGCTGACTGTCCGGGAGAACCTGCGCTATTTCTCGACCATCAAGGGCGTCAAGCCGGATGCCGTCGCCGACCGTCACGAGCGGCTACTGGAGAAACTCGACCTCCTGGAGAAGGCCGACGAGTCGGTCCGGGACCTCTCCCGCGGGATGAAACAGAAGGTGTCGCTGGCGAGTGTGCTGGCCAGCGAGTCCGATCTGGTGTTTCTCGACGAACCGACGCTGGGACTCGACGTCGAAAGCTCGCTGACGCTGCGTCGGGAACTGCGCCGCATCGTCGACGAGCGCGACCTCACGGCTGTCGTCAGCAGCCACGACATGGACGTCATCGAGGACGTCTGCGACCGGGTCATCATCATGAACGAGGGAGAGATCATCGCAGACGACAGCGTGGCGGCCGTCCTCGACCAGTTCACCGCGAACGCGTTCGCCGTCACCAGTCCGGACATCACCGACGACCTGCTTGCGACCGTCCGGGAGCGCTTCGAGGTGGTCGACGTGACGAGCGTCGAACGGGGCCGGCGCGTCGAGGTAGCGACCGATAGCGACGGGTTCTACCGCCTGCTTGCGCTGTGTCGCGACCACGATGTGACGCTTGCCACCGTCGGCACGGTCGAACCGGGTCTGGAGGACGTGTTCGTCGAAATCACGGGGCAGAAACGATGAGAGTGGCGGAGACGAGACGATGACCGCGAGCGCCGACACGCGCACAGAGGACAGTGATGGGACCAGTGCCCAGGCTGTCAGAGCCGCCATGCAGGCGGGCTATCTCGACCTCGCGCGGGCGGTGCTGTACCGCGAGTACCTCATCTTCGTCCGCTATCCGGCCAACGCCGTCGGCGGTATCGTCATCTCGGTGTTTTTCTTCGGCCTACTGTTCTACGGCGGCCGGATGCTCGCGGGACAGGCGATAACCGACTCCATCGAGGGCATCATCGTCGGCTACTTCCTGTGGTCGCTTTCCGTCGGCGCGTACCAGTCCATCTCGAACGACATCGGGAGCGAGGCCCAGTGGGGCACGCTCGAACGGCACGTCATGACGCCGTTTGGCTTCGCGCCGGTCGCGTTCTGCAAGGGTGTCGCGAAAGTCGTCCGGACGTTCATCACCTCGACAGTGGTGCTGGCGGTGATGCTTGCGATTACCGGGACGACGCTCCAGTTGAACGTCCTTACCGTCGTCGTCGTCGCGTCGTTGACCATCGCCTCGGTGCTTGGTCTGGGATTCGCTGCCGGCGGCGTCGCGGTGCTGTACAAGCGCATCGGGAACTGGCTCAATCTGCTCCAGTTCGGGTTCATTATCCTCATCTCCGCGCCCGTGTTCGAACTCGGCTGGACGCGGGTGCTGCCGCTGGCCCACGGGAGCGCGCTCCTCCAGCGGGCGATGGTCGACGGGACCCGACTCTGGCAGTTCTCGGCCATCGACTTGGGGCTCCTCGTCGGCGTCCCGGTCGGCTACGTCCTGCTGGGGTACGTCGTGTTCCAGTACACGACCCGTCGGGCCAGACGACTCGGCGTACTCGGCGACTACTGACTTCGGTAGACAGGAGGTTTTACTTGAGGTGCCGGTTATGTGATAGGTAACACTCTCGCTCGGGCTACGCACACAGCGTCGGGCGGTCCTCTGCCCTGCACCCCACAAATGGTCACTCGATATCTCTCATCGGAACGGCTGGTGCCCACCATTGCGACAGTGGTCGTCGTTGGTGTGCTGGCTGTTGCGACGTGGTCGCTCGTGTTCGCGAGTGACGGCGCCGCCGACCAACCCCAGATCGACAGGGACGTACAGCAACGCTACGAGTCGATAGACGGTGTCAGCGCGACCCAGACGACGATAGTCTCACAGAACGGGACAGTTACGAGCAGAACAACCTACGACGCGACGCTCCAACCGGGGACCCAGAAGAAACGGCTCGTACTCGTCAACAGTACGTCACAGGCGAATGACGTGCGTCTCTCGGACGGGTCGACGCTGTGGCTGTACAACGACAGTCGTGGAAGGGCAACACGAATACCCCTCTCCGAGACTGAGTCCGACAGAGGTGAGCGGCTACAGCGCCTCTTCACAAAACTCGACGAGTCGACAGCGGACCCCCGGTCAGTTGAACCACTCCCCGTTGTCCCTCGAGGCGAGCGATGGCCGGTCAACTCAACCGAGGGGATGACCGTCAGCTACCGGGGCACAGAGCCGGTTGACGGCCGCGAAGCGTACGTCGTCCATGTGACGCCGAGAAACGGGACAAAAGCATACGAGCAAACCGTCTGGGTCGACACACAGCGGTTTTTCCCGGCCAAGCAGCGGACTGCCTGGACGGCAGACGAGAAGCACACAGTCGTGACGACGAGGTATGCGAACGTCACGTACGACACCGGAGTTCCCCATGACGAGTTTGCCCCCGACTTCCCGGACGACACAGCAGTCAGCGTTCCGGAACCATCAGATAGGAGGTTTTACCTGCGCTGCCAGTTATGTGCTACATAATATTGTCGTTCAGACAGACCGAACGCAGTCGGGCAGTTCCCCACACCCGGTAACCTGATATATGGCCACTCGACACCTCACATCGGAACGACTGGTCCTCACCGTCGCGACGGTCGTCGTCGTTGGTGTACTGGCTGTTGCGATCTGGTCGCTTGCGTTCGCGAGTACCGGAACCGCTGATCAGCCCCAGATCGACGCGGACGTACAACAACGCTACCAGTCGATAGACGGTGTGAACGCGACACAGACGACGACGATCACCCGGAACGGGACAGTTGCGAGCCGGACGACCTACGACGCCGCGCTCCGGCCGGGGACCCAGAAGAAACGGCTGGTGGTCGTCAACAGCACCGTCGAGCGATACGACCGCCGAGTGTCGAACGGGTCGATGCTGTGGCTGTACGACCAGCGCCGCGCGAAGGCGACACGCATCTCTCTCAGCAAAACCGATTCAGACCAGGGTGAGCGGCTGCAGCGTCTGTTTGCGAATCTCAACATGGAGACGACAACCGACACGACGACCGACTCACCGTCGGTTGAGCCGTTGCCCGTCGTTCCCCGCAGCGAGCAGCGGCCGACCGTCTCTGCTGGCTCGATGAGCGTCAGTTATCGCGGTACTGAATCAATCGACGGGCGTGACGCCTACGTCATTCATGTGGCACCGAAAGACGACACAGCGGCCTACGAGCAGACGGTCTGGGTGGACACAGAGCAGTTCTTCCCGGTGAAAAAGCGCACTGCGTGGACAGCCGACGGTGAGCGAACAGTCGTGACGACGACGCACACGAGCGTCACCTACGACACCGGTGTGTCCGAGGACGTGTTTACCCCCAACTTCCCCGACAACACGACTGTCACTGTCCCAGAGACGCCCGAAAGACAGACCTACGAGTCGGTCGGTGCGCTCGAAGCCGACACCGAGATCCAGGTTCCGGAGCCCGACATCCCGCCGGGGTACGAACTGACCTACGCGACGCAGACGCGGGGGCGGATCCACAGCGTCGGCCTCCGCTACATGAACCGGACCAGTCTCATCACTGTCGGCAAATACGACCGGCCCGCTAACAGGGACAGCGCCAGCGGAGCGGTGACAATCGACGGGCAACCGGCACAGGTCAGCTACGGACTGACAACCTCAGTTTCGTGGAGCTGTGAGCGCTACCGATACACCGTTCGCGGTGAGGGCGTGTCCGCGGACCGACTCGTCACGGTCGGCCAGTCAATCGGCTGTCCCGGCGGCGAGTGAGCACCCTCGCTGGCATATCAAGCCGCCGTTTTCTGGGCCAGAAGTTCGACTGCACGTTATATTATGGAACCGCTCCTCAATTCGAGTGCAGCGGCCCTGACAACACCGTGCCACCAGCGCCCTCCGGCAATAGCCGCTGTCTGTCCACCATACTGCCCTATGGTTCCCCAGGGCCGCCACCCTGGGGGGAATGTGGGCCAGGCCGCCCGCGAACTGGTCCCCCTACCTCGCCCCACCTTCGCCCAAGGGCGGTGCCCTGACCCCACCGGTCTCCGCTGACACTGCGCCCTTCTCCGACGCGGCTGACTTCTGACTCGGAAACTGACGGGACCTTTTATTCGGGGACGGGACGTTGGTCCAGTACGTGAGTGAGGACCCGGCCGTGGGCGACATCCTCGACCTGCTCAGTGACGAGTACGCCCGGGACATCCTCGCAGCAACGAGTGTCAAACCCATGTCCGCGAAACAGCTCGCCGACCAGTGTGAGATGTCACAACCGACCGTGTACAGACGGGTCGAGTGGCTTCAGGAGTACGGCCTCATAGAGGAACAGACCCAGATAGAAACGGGCGGCAACGACTACAGCGTGTTCGCTGCCACGCTCTCGGAGTTCTCGCTGGCGCTTGCTGACGGTGACTTCGAAACCGAGATCGAGCGGACCGAACCGCCGGCGTTCCCGGGACAGGATGAACAGGACACCGCGGACCGATTCACAAAAATGTGGGAGAATCTCTGATATGGTCGCCATCGAGACGCTGATGGACTGGCTCATCACCGCCCTGGCGTTCGGCTCGACAGTACTGGGTGGATACGTCGGCTACCAGGCCTACCGGGGGTATCGCCGGCACAACAGCCGCGCGATGCAGTACCTCTCAGTCGGGCTGTTCTGCCTCACGGCGGTGGCCTTCGTCGTCGCGTTCACCGGGTCGGTCCTCCTTCGCCAGGGCCTGCTCGACAGCCAGTTCCAGCAACCGCTGACACTCGTCACTCGCGCCTTCCAGTTCGTCGGCGTCCTCTTTATCGCGTACTCGCTCCACTCCCGGGAGTGAGAGTCGGAATGTGTGTGGCGAATCACGGCCGTCCCGAACCGCTGAAGGGTCTCAGGGGGAAAGGATACGTATGGCGCAAACTGCGGGGGGACGGCCGACGGTCCGCATCGACGGGGCTGACCCGGTATTGCTCCCCTGGGACGTTGCACCCGAAACGCTCCCCTTCGATGTCGTCCGCGGCCCAGTCGCGTTCGAGTGTGCCTCCGGCGACCGGATCGAACGGGAGTACACCGGCATCGCTGTGTTCGACCTGTTAGAGGCGGCGGCGATGCCCGGCGACACGACCCACGTCCAGTTCGAATCGGCGAACGGCGACCTGGCGTGTATTCCACTTGCGGACCTCAACGACGCGGTGCTCGCGCTGGGCGACGGTCCCGGAACCGAGCCGGGGCGACCGCGGTTCGTCTCGCCCCGCGTGCTCGGCCCACGAACCGTCAAGAACGTCTGCCGGCTGCGGCCGCGGGCGCTCGCCGCCGGCGCTGACCGTGAGGCCTACGAGCGGCTGCCGCTGGACGAGTGACGCCGGACGACTGACTACTCCAGCAGGCCGATGTCCTTCGCCAGGCGGTCGGCGAGTTCTTCCAGCACATCGGGGTCGACCTCGGCGACCGGCTCACCGTCGTGGAGCTGCTCGTTGTGGCGCGCGACGGCGTCCTCGACGTCCTCGAAGGCGACCGATGTCCGCGTCCCGCACTCCTCGCATACGACCGGAATCTCGGGCTGGTCAGCTGTCATTAGCGGCAGTTTAGCTCGCTCCCCGATAAACGGACCGGAGCGTCAGCCGGGCACACCTGGCAGTCACTCCAGGACGCTCTTGGGCCGCTTGAGGTAGAACGCCTGCTCGGTGACGCGCTCGTAGACGGCATACAGCGTCTCGACGGCGGCCAGGTCGGGGTCGAACTGCAGGTGCGGCGCGGTGTGGTACGCCTTGCAACTGGTCAGGAAGAAGTACAGCGTCCGGTGGTGGGCCGGCGTCGCGTCGACGACGCCCATCGACTGCCCGCCCAGATCGTCCGAAAAGTCGTTGAGCAGACCGGCAATATCGTCGTTCAGTTGCTCGTCGGGCCGAGTGAGCGGCGCACCGAGCGTCTGCTGGAGGAACTCGCTCGTCGCCCGCAGGAACGGGTTCGAGTCCATCCCCGTCGGGTCCACCCCACTGAACGCGTCGTACAGGTCGAGCAGCGCCGTCAGTTCGTCGTCGGTCAGCGCGATGGGTTTGACGGGGTCGCCCTGCGGGAGCGAGTAGTCCGGGAAGGAGTACGACTGCGGGTCCGGCACCTGCCCGAACACGGTATCGAGACTCATGGTAGCAGTTCGGTCGGCCGACGCCTAACTGTTGGGTGAGACGCACGTCCGAATCGGGAACGAACCACAGCAACAGATGGGGCGTCGGCTCACTCGCCCTGCTCGTCCAGTTGCTCAACGAGGCTAATACCGTAGATAGTCCGCAACACCGTGCTAGCGTCGCCGGCCTCGTACACCAGGTCGTCCCTCGAACTGACGTGGTCGAGCACGTCGGGCGAGGAATGCGCGGGCGCGGCGGCGATGCCGGCGTCGTTCTCGTCGACCCAGCGCATCACTCGCAGGTCGCTCTTGCTGTCGCCCATCACGAGCGCGAACGGGTCGTCGATGCCGAGCACGTCGAAGGCCTCCTCGACGCCGGCGGACTTGTCCAGTTCGAGGCTCACGAGTTCGGCCGCGTCGCCCTCGTAGTAGCCCAGGTCGACGCGTTCGAGGATGTCGCGGAACGCCTCGGGCGCGTCGTCGATGTCGGCGTCGGTCGACAGGCCGCCCGCCGCCAGCACGTCCAGAATCTCCGGGTCGCGGCTGAAGTAGGCCCGCGCGTAGCCTGCGGGGTCGTCGACTTCGGCGTCGACCTGTGTGGCGATAGCGTCGCCAACGAGGCCACAGAGGTACCGCAGCGACTCGTCGATGATTTCGACGGCGTTGTCGCTGCCGACCTCGGCGTTGGGTTTCAGCGTGACGTTGAACTCGTTGCCCTGGAGGTGACAGCGCTTGCCGACGGCGTCGGGGGCCTCCGAGAGGACTCGCCGCCGGACGGTCTCGAACACGTCCACGACCGCTTCGTCGAGGCGTTCGTAGAGCAGTCGCTTGGTGTCCTCGCCGTGTTTGGGCGTGAACACGCCGTTACCGGACTCGTAGACGATGCTCATCTGGCCGGAGGAGACGAGATCGTTGCCAAGCCCCTGTATCATGAACCCCTTGACGTTCTCCAGCGTCTGGCCGGTACAGACGACGATAGGGACGCCCGCTTCGTGGAACTGCGTCAGGAGATACAGCGTGTCACGGGGGATTTCGTTGTCGGTGTCACCGGCCGACCGGAGCGTCTCGTCGACGTCCAGCACGAGCACGTTCACCGACCGGTCGTACTTCGAGTAGAGGTCGAGCGCGGTAAAGGCCTCGTCGCGGGTCAGCCGAGCCGCGATTTCCGCATAGGTCTCGCCGGTCCCGGGAAACTCGTCAGTGATGTCGGATTTGAGAGCGTCAAGGCGGTCACTGGCGGTTTCCCACTGTTCCAGGGCGACAGTCGAGCTGAGCGGAGGAAACAGGTCGACGAACTCCTGATAGCCACGCAGCGTCGTCGTGTCTACGCTCTTATACAGACGGTAGAGTTGGTCGTATTGTTCCATGTCGATATCCACAGGATAGTGGCGACTAACGGCGAGCGTACTTTAGCTATCGGGTTTGCGATACTCACACACGACAAAAATGGCTGGTTTGCCAACACCGCATCGAAGGTGTGCCGCTGCTACGCCTCGTCGCCGCCGTCGGTCAGCACCTCGGTTTCGGTCGCCTCCTCGTTGAGGAAGGATGGGAGTTCCTCCTCGTCCTCGTCAGTTGCCTCGTCGTCCGCCGTCGCTTCGGTCCAGGAGCGTTCTCTGTGGTGGCACATAGGTCGTCACCATGGGAGGTTCAGGACTGTTTTGTGTTAACTATTTTCATGACAATGCTGATAGGCACGGCGAAGGCAGACAGTATCAAGTCGCTTCGCCCGTTAGCCGGTGGCAATCACATGCGGAGGCACGTATGACCGATATCCAGCGACTCGACGACCGGACCGTCGAACGCATCGCGGCCGGCGAGGTGGTCGAGCGACCGGCCTCCGTCGTCAAAGAGCTGGTCGAGAACGCCATCGACGCCGACGCGACCCGGGTCGAGGTCGTCGTCGAAGCCGGCGGAACCGACGGGATTCGCGTCACGGACGACGGCGTCGGGATGGACCGCGAGGCCGTCGAGACGGCCGTCGAGAAACACACCACCTCGAAGATTCGCGATATCGCAGACCTGGAGGGCGGCGTGGGAACGCTCGGGTTCCGCGGCGAGGCCCTGCACGCAATCGGGGCAGTGTCGCGGCTGACGATCCGGACCAGACCGCGCGGCGGCGACGTTGGGACGGAACTCGTTCTCGAAGGCGGCGATGTCACGTCGGTCGGCCCCGCCGGCTGTCCGGAGGGGACGACGATAGCGGTCGAAGACCTCTTCTACAACGTCCCGGCCCGCCGGAAGTACCTCAAACAGGAGTCGACAGAGTTCGCACACGTCAACACCGTCGTCGCCAGTTACGCGCTGGCTAACCCGGACGTGGCCGTCTCGCTGACCCACGGCGACCGCGAAACGTTTTCGACGACCGGCCAAGGCGACCTGCGCGAGACGGTGATGTCCGTCTACGGCCGGGAAGTCGCCGAGTCGATGATCTCGGTCGGAGCAGGTTCGGAAGCGAACGCGGATGGCGACGAGAGTGATAGTTTCCCTGACGGGCCGCTCGACGGCGTCCACGGCCTCGTCTCGCACCCCGAGACGAACCGCGCCGGCCGCGAGTACCTCTCGACGTACGTCAACGGCCGCTATGTCCGGGCCGGTACCGTTCGCGACGCCGTCGTCGACGCCTACGGGACCCAGATCGCGCCGGACCGCTACCCCTTCGCCGTCCTCTTTCTGGACGTGCCCGCGGGCGACGTGGACGTGAACGTCCATCCCCGCAAAATGGAGGTCCGCTTCGCCGACGACGAGGGTGTTCGCGAGCAGGTCCAGACTGCCGTCGAGGACGCGTTGTTGCGGGAAGGGCTACTGCGCTCGACAGCACCGCGTGGCCGGTCGGCACCCGAGCAGACCGAGATAACGCCGGCGTCAGACGGGGCGAACGACAGCGAGCACGAGCGGTCGAGTCCGGACGGCCGGGACACCGGAGACGAAGCAGCAACGCCGGGACGGACGGATACCACCGCAACGGGCAGCGCTGATGCAACAGCACAGGAGCCGGATACCGAGCCCACAGACCGACCGGACAGCACGCAGACCGAGACAGCGGGTAGCCAGTCCTCCGGCACAGCCCAATCCATTCAATCAGCCGACACGAAACGGGCCTCCGCGACCGGCCCAACGGACGATGCGTCGGGCGAATCCGGGGTGCGCGATCCAGAGGGTAGTGTTTCGAGTGGAAATAGCAATGGTGAGCGCCGTGACGCGTCCGCGGCGGGACGGACAGCCACGGAGAGCGAGGGGCGGAAGTTCACCGGCGGGCAGGAGCAGGCGCGCCTCGGCGACGACCCGGAAGCGACCCACGAGTCGCTGCCCTCGATGCGGATTCTCGGACAGTTAGCCGACACCTACGTCGTCGCGGAGACGGACGACGGCCTCGTGCTGGTCGACCAGCACGCGGCGGACGAGCGGGTCAACTACGAACGGCTGAAGGCCAAGTTCGAGGGCGAAACGACGACACAGGCACTTGCTAACCCTGTCGAACTGGAACTAACCGCGCGCGAGGCCGAGGTGTTCGACCGGCGCAGCGACGCGCTGGCGAGTCTGGGGTTCCACACGGCGCGCACGGGTGAGCGAAGCGTCGAGGTCCGGACCCTTCCGGGCGTCATCGCCGATGCGGCCGGCCCGGACATCGTCAGGGACGTACTGGGCGCGTTCGTCGCCGGCGACGACGAAGCGGCAGCGACGGTCGAAGCGGCGGCGGACGAACTGCTCGGCGACCTGGCGTGTTACCCCTCCGTGACCGGGAACACGTCGCTGACCGAGGGCTCCGTCCGGGAGCTACTCGCCGCACTGGACGACTGTGAGAACCCCTACGCGTGTCCCCACGGACGGCCGACGGTCATCCACATCGACCGGCAGGAACTCGAAGACCGGTTCGAGCGGGATTACCCCGGACACGGCGGTCGGCGGCGGTAACGAGAGATTCCGGCCCGTCCCCCGACACAGCAATCGATACAGCCGATTGAACTAAACCTCCGTCTCCCGATGCACGCGGTATGTCACTCGTAACGTTCGGCGAGACCGCTCTCAGATTTGCACCCCCAGACGGACAGCGGTTCGAAACGGCCCGTGAGGCGTCGATTCGCGTCGATGGGACCGCGAGCGGCGTTGCAGCGACGGCCGGCCGACTTGGGGCTGACGCACGGTGGCTCTCGAAGGTCCCGGACACACCGCTCGGACGGCGCGTCGTCGCGGAACTCCACGAGTTCGGGCTGGAGACAGAGGTTGTCTGGGCCGACCCGAGTACCGGCCGGCAAGGGCTCACGTTCCACGAGGACGCCGACCCGCCCCGTGCCGAGCGGCTGCTACAGGACCGCGGTAACACCGCGATGGCGACGCTGACACCCGGTGAACTTCCGATGGGCGAGATACAGAACGCGGACGTGGTGTTCACCTCTGGCGCAACCCTCTCACTTTCTGACACAGCCGCCGACACGACGGGGGCGTTACTCAGAGCGGCCGCAGGAATGCGAGCATTCGATCTCGATTTCCATCCGGGGCTATGGGACGCCGAGGACGCCCGCGACGCGCTTGCAGACCTGCTACCGGCCGTCGATACTCTCTTTGCCGCCGAAGAGCAGGTTTCCGCGGTGTTTGACACGACTGGGAGTCCGCGCGAAGTCGCTCACACGCTCGCGACGGAGTACGAACTCACCCGCGTCATTCTCACACGGAGCGAGTACGGCGCGGTGGCCTACCACGACGGCGTCGTACACGAGCAAGATGCCATCGAGACGACCGCGGTCGACGAATCGGGACAACACGAGGCCTTCATCGGCGCGACGCTCCAGCAACTGGCCGCCGGCGCTGACACGGACGAAGCGCTGCTCCACGGTGTCGCAGCAGCAGCCCTCTCCCGGACACTGTCTGGACCGTTGACACCGCTCGAACCGTCCGAAGTTGAGCGCCTCGTCGATTCACAGCAGTCCAGACGGCCGTAGGTGGCACGTACCGGCCGGCCGTACCGATCTCTGTTTACTCCGCTATTAGCCAGGGACGTCCGCCGTGACGCGGTGACAATTAGACCGTGGACGCGACAGACGGCAGCGGTCAGCGCGTCACCGCCGCCGTGACGATGGCCGCACGGCTTGTAGCCCCTTCCCGCACACACCGACGGCGCTAACGGGACGTTTTTCCCCACGAGGGCCGCATGCCCGTACAATGACTGTTCTCGAGTCCGTTCACGAGGCCCACGGAGCGACATTCAGGGAGGTCGGTGGTCGGCGCGTCGTCGACAACTACGGGCGACCGGAGCGGACCCACCGCGCAGTTCGGAACGTCGTCGGGGCGATGGAGTACGGCTACGGCGTCATCGTCGTCACCGGCGAGGACCGCGTCGACTACGTCGACAACGCCGTCTCGAACCGCGTGCCAGACGATGACGGCGCGGGCTGTTACGCGCTCCTGCTCGACCCCGACGGCCGCGTCGACACGGACATGTACGTGTACAACGCCGGCGAGCGCCTGCTCGTGTTCACACCGCCCCAGAAAGCCGAGGACCTTGCCGCAGAGTGGGCGGACAAGACGTTCATTCAGGACGTCGAGTTCGAGGAGGCAACCGACGACTTCGCCGTCTTCGGCGTCCACGGGCCGAAAGCGACAGAGAAAATCGCCAGCGTTCTCCACCAGACCGGGACCCCGCCCGCGCCGCTGACCTTCGAGCGGGGCGAACTCGGCGACGCCGGCGTCTCCGTCATCCGGACGGACAACCTCGCCGGCGAGGAGAGCTACGACGTGGTCTGTAGCGCTGACGACGCCGAGGCTGTCTTCGACACGCTGGTCAACCGGGGGCTCAACGCCGTCCCCTTCGGCTACCGGACCTGGGAGACGCTGACGTTAGAGGCCGGGACGCCGCTGTTCGACACCGAAATCGAGGGCGCGCTCCCGAACGACCTTGGCCTGCGGAACGCCCTGGACTTCGAGAAGGGCTGTTACGTCGGTCAGGAGGTCGTCTCGCGAATCGAGAACCGCGGCCACCCCACGCAACGTCTGGTCGGCCTCGCCGTCGAGGAATGCCCCGAGTCCGGTGCCGCAGTGTTCGCCGGCGACGAGCACGTCGGCGACGTGACCCGTGCCGGCCAGAGCCCGATGCGGGAAGCCCCGATTGCGCTGGCGAATCTCAGTTGGGAACGGCCCGAAGACGCGCTGACCATCCGCATCGACGGTGAACCGGTCAGCGCACAGCAGGTCGACCTGCCCTTTATCGACGGCTCGGCGCAGTCGGCGCGGTTGCCGACCTACGAGTAGCGGGGGTCACGCCAGTTCGATAGCCGCCCGCCCGCTGGTCGCGCTCCGGATTCGGTCCCGCAGGTCGCTCCCCTCAGCCGTAGGCACCCGAACCTCGAAGACGACTTCGGCCTCGTAGTCAGCTGCAAACTCGACGCCTGCTGATTCAAGCAGGCTCCGAACGCTGCCGGAGTCGTCGTAGGCGACGGTTACGGTGAACTGCTCGTGGGGCACCTCCTCGACCACGCCTGCGTCGTCAACGCCCTCTTTCACCGCTCTGGAGTAGGCACTGGCGAGGCCGCCGACGCCGAGGTTCGTCCCGCCGTAGTAGCGCGTGACGACGGCGACGGCGTTCTCGATATCGCGTTGCTGGAGAACGTTCAGCGCGGGGTCGCCGGCGCTGCCGCTCGGTTCGCCGTCGTCGCTCGAATACTCCCGAAAGGGATCGGATCGCACGCGGTAGGCGGGGACGTTGTGGGTCGCGTCAGCGTACTCCTCGCTGACGGCGTCGACGAACGCCTCGGCGGCTTCGACGGTCGCCGCCGGCGCGACGTGGCCGATGAACTCCGAGCCGCGCACTTCGAAGCGCGCCTCGCCGCGGCCCGGAACGGTCAGGTAGCTGTCCGTCACGGCCCGGCGTAGGCCCGGCGGCGGAATAGCGTTTGTCGTTCGCGCTCCCAGCAGTGAGTCAGTCCGTCCTGCCGTCCGGTTGCCGCGACCCCCAGACCCGCTTGTCAAGCAGTTCGACTCTCATTCCGTCCCGAACCCGGAGCTGACAGGAGAGCCGGGGATAGCTAAACCGGTCGGCGAGGTCGTCGTGCCAGTGGTCGGGGTCGGGCGGCTCAGCGAGACGGACGCCGCAGGTGGCACAGATGCCGCGGCCGCCGCAGTTGACCCGTTTCGCGTAGCGACCGTGTGGCGAGAGGTCGGCATCGAGAAGCACGTCCCGGAGGACGGCCCCGCGTTCGGCGGTGAGTTCGTGGGTTTCCCCTCCGGGCGTCTCGACGGTGAGCGTCGCCGGCATCAGGCCAGTTCGATGGTCCGGACGAACGCCAGGCGACGGATTTCGTTGATGAGGTCGCCGGGCAGTTCCTCGTCAGTGATGACGTACAGTTTCGGTTCGTCGGTGAACTCGGGGTCTTCGCTCAGGACCTGGCGGATAGAGATGCCGTGGTCGGCGATAGCCGACGTGACCGTCGAGACGATGCCGGACTCGTCGGCGGCGCGGACGGTGACAGTCACTGCGTGCAGATCGAGCACCGGGGCGAGATCGAGCAGGCTCGGCACGGAGGAGATGTTGCGGAAGATGCGCCGCAGGTCGTCGTCGTCGAGAATCGCGTCCGTCGTGGCGTTGACCACGCGCCGGTCGACGCCGGCCTCGCGGGCGATGCCCGTGTTCGGGATCTCGATGCCGCCCGAGACGACGCGGCCGTCCTCGTTGACGGAGAACCCTCGCTCCAGCAGCAAACGGATGACATCCTGCTGGCCCGGGGAGTCCTCGAATTTCTGCATAATCTCGTCGAACATACGGAGTGGTGGACGTGGGGCCACTAATCGGTGCCGCCAGCAGCCGAAACGGCGACGGCTTCGCACCGCCGTCGACTACAGCTCGCCTTTCGTGCTCGCCACGTCGGAGCGGCGCTCGTCGATGCGGGTCGCGTCGTCGAGTGCTCGTGCCAGCCCCTTGAACAGCGCCTCGATTTCGTGGTGGGCGTTCTCGCCCTCGACGCCGCAGTGCAGCGTCAGCCCGGCGTTCATCGACAGCGAGCGACAGAAATGCTTCGCCATGTGGCTGGTCATCCCGCCGACCGAACCCTGCGAAAAGTCACCGTCGAACGCGAAGTACGGCCGGCCGGAGATGTCGACGACGACGCTCGCGACGGCCTCGTCCAGCGGGACCTTGCGGTCGGCGAACCGGCGGATGCCGCGCTTGTCGTCCAGCGCCTCGGTGAACGCCTCGCCGAGCGTGATGGCGACGTCCTCGACGGTGTGATGGTCGTCGATGTCTAGATCGCCGTCGCACTGCACGGTCAGGTCGAACAGCCCGTGGGTGGAAAAGGAGTCGAGCATGTGGTCGAAGAAGCCGATGCCGGTATCGATGGTGCTGTCGCCGTCGCCGTCGACGTCGAGCGTGACCTCGATGTCCGTCTCGGCCGTGGTCCGCGTGACGGCCGCCGTCCGGTCGGTCATACGTATCACCTATCAGGCCGCGTATTTGTGGATTGCGTCCGGCCACCCGGTCCAATAGTTACTCTGTCTGCTCGTCCAGTAGCGCCAGCAATCGGTCGGTCACCGCCGGCGCGTGTTCGACGAAACAGCAGTGGCGACCCTCGACGGCCTCGCCGGTCCCGCGGGGCAGGTCGGCCGCCAGCGACTGCGCGGCGTCCGGCGACACGACGGGGTCGTCCAGCCCGTAGTACACCTCGGCGGGCTGGGTAATCTCGTACAGCGGCGGCGGGTCGAAAGCCGTCATTGCGTTGGCCTGCGCGTCGCGGGCCGCGCCAGTAGCGTCCTCGTCAGCGCGCCAGCCTGCGATCCGCTCCATGAGGTCCGGGTCGTGTTCGCGGAATGCCGGCGAAAACGCTCCTGCAAGCGACGATGGGGCGTCCAGCGCGAGCGCCTCCAGTTCCGCCCGATCCACCGCATCGCCAGATCCCACCGTACAGTACAGCGTCAGCGAACGGGCGCGGTTGTACTGGTGGGCGTATTCGAGCGCGACCATGCCGCCGAGGCCGGCCCCGACGAGGTGGGCGCTCCCGACGCCGTGGTCGGCCAGCACGGCTTCGAGGTCAGCAGCCAGCGTTCCCACGTCGTACGGTCCCCCCGGCGCGTCCGACCGGCCGGTTCCGCGGAGGTCCCACACCACCGTCTCGTAGGGACCGGCGACGGCGTCGTAGTGCCAGCCCCAGAGCCACGCCCCGTACCCCACGTCGTTGATGAACACGACGGTGGGGCCGTCGCCGTCGGCTTCGTAGTAGAGGGACACGTCGCGGTTGCGTGCGGTCGGCATTGGCTGTCGGTTCCTTCGCCGGTGGTGTGTCTCTTTCGGTGAGTAGGTCTTTAGCGCTGGCTGTCGAAGGGCCGCCAGTCCCGTGTCAGGAGCAGCATCACTTATCGGCGCTGTCGTGTTGGTCGTGAGTCTGGGTGTCGCCGCGCAACTGGTCGCCGACTGGCTCCAGATCCCGAGCGTCGCGTTCCTGCTGGTCGCCGGCGTCTTCGTCGGCCCGCAGGCCCTCGACCTCGTCGACCCCGCGATATTCGGACAGGCCGGGCTGCAGGCTATCGTCGGCCTCAGCGTCGGTATCATCGTCTTCGAGGGGGCGTTCCACCTTACCGTCGAGCGAGTCCGTGAAGCGTCCAGGGAGGCGCTTGGACTGGTGACAATCGGCGCGTTCGTCTCGCTCGTCGGAACCGCCGTCGCCGTCAAGGTCGTGTTCGGGACGACGTGGCCAGTCGCCGTCCTCGTCGGGAGCCTGCTGATCGCCACCGGGCCGACGGTCATCACGCCGATCATGCAAGTGGTCCCGGTCAGGGACCGGGTCGCCGCCGCCCTGGAGACAGAGGGCATCATCAACGACGTGACCGCAGCCATCCTCGCGGTGGCGACGTTCGAGTTCGTCATCGCGAGCCAGTCCTCGCCGGTAGTCGTCGTCGAGGCGTTCGTCGCCCGGCTGGTCGTGGGCCACATCGTCGGTATCGCCGTCGGCGGCGGTATCGCACTCCTGCTCCAGCGGTGGCACCTTTCGGCGGACAACGCCATGCAAAACGCCCGGGCGGTGGTCCTGACCGCAGCGCTGCTGGCGTACGCGCTGGGAAGCATATGGCTCTCGGAGGCCGGCATCGCGGCCGCCGCCGTTGCCGGTATCGTACTGGGGAACGCCGACCTCCCCCACGAAGAGGAGATCGCCGAGTTCAAGGGCGGTATCACGCTGTTTGTCCTCTCGTTCGTCTTCATCGTGTTGGCCGCCCAGCTATCGCTCGGTGACCTGCGTGCACTCGGGATCGGCGGACTCGTCGTCGTCATCGTCGTCGTCACGCTCGTCCGCCCGCTCGGCGTGTTCCTCTCGACGCTGGGTGGCCGACTGACAGTTCGAGAGCGGATGTTCGTCGGCGCGATGGGGCCGCGCGGTATCGTCCCAGCCAGCGTCGCCACGCTGTTCGCCATCGAACTGCGTCCCGAGAACCCGGATGCTGCGACGGTCCTCGTCGGGACTGTCTTTCTCGTCATCTTCGCGACCGTCATGTTTCAAGGCGGGCTGGCCCGTCACTTCGCGCAAGCGCTCGACATCCTTCCCATGCAAACACTCATCGTCGGTGGCGGTCGCGTCGGCCGGGAACTGGCAGTACGATACGAATCACGCGGCGAGGAGGTCGTCCTCATCGACAGCGACGAGGACACGGTCGAGCGGACGCGGGCCGACGGCCATCGCGTCGTCCACGGGGACGCGACGAACGCGCACGTCCTCGAAGAAGCAGGGGCGAACCGGGCGTCCGTTGTCGTCGCTGCGACCGCAGACGACGACGTGAATTTGCTCGTGGCACAGCTGGCGACGACCCGGTTCGACGTCGACACCGTGGTCGCCAGAGCGAACCAGCCGGACAACGTCGAGGCCTTCGAGGACCTTGACGTCGAGACGATATCCGCCGGCTTCGCCGTCGCCGACGCAATCGACGACGCGGTCGAGCGACCAGCGCTGGCCCACTGGCTGTCGGACTCCGGCCGAACAGGGGACGTACTGGAAGTCGAACTCAGCAACGACTCACTGGTCGACCGGACCATAGAGGAAACCGCGGAGAAGCTTCCGAACGGCTGTCTGGTCGCAATGGTAAGCCGTAACGGAACAGACAGAGTCCCCGACAGCGATTTCCGCCTTGCAAGCGGCGATCACCTGACGCTCGTCTGCGAGACCAACGAGGCGATGCGGGACGCCAGACGGCTGTGTCAGGGCGAATAGCGGGCAGCACGTACCGCTCAGCGCAGTTCGTCGAGCGAGACGGTCGCCGAACGGTCCGCGGTAACCCACTCTGTCACGGACTGCTGGCGGTCCGAGGGGAAAATCGTCAGCTCCGAGGGGTTCTCGGGGTCGTCGTACAGGCAGTCCAGTTCGAACTCCGGCGCTTCGTCGAGGTCAGTGTCCGACGGGGGCGTCGTGGTCGTACTCATGGGTCAGGTAGCACGGGTGGCACTGCAGTTTTCACACAGTTCATCGGTAGTACGGCCGCTAGCAGCGGGGACACTGGTCCCACATCGCCGACACGTCCGTTGTGACCGAACGTACTCGGTGTGAGTCCGAATGTGTGCGATGTCACGTTCTCCGCTCATATCTGCTATAGATGGGCAGTTGCTAAAAATACTTTTGGAAACTCATCCAGGTACACCTAATACAACTAAATGTAATTGTATCTCTTGAGCGTATTCGGACCGTTCGGGCAGAATATCGAGTCTTAATCGGACAACTGTCCGAGGTAACCGAGCGTAGAACGGAACCAGCGGCGAGAAAGAACGGGGACGGTTCAGGCGGACGCCGTCCCTGGTTCCCGTGATAGTCGCCGTCCGCAGGTGGTCGATGCGGAAATGATGCAGCAGCCCGTCTCAGACGTTCGCCACAGTTCGCAGTATCTCAGGTGCGTCCTCAAGCGCCTCGTCCAGCGCGTCCGCGTCTGGGCCGCCGCCCTGTGCGAAGTCCGGTGGGCCGCCGCCGCCGCCGCCGACGCGACCGGCGAGTTCGCCGACAACCTCACCGGCGTCGACATCGACGCCGTCGGGCACGGAGACGACGAACTGCGCGCCGTCGAGGCCCGACCCGAGCACCGCGATGTTGCCCTGTTCGACGATAGCGTTCGCTTGCGCGCGAAGTTCGTCCATGTCGGCGTCGATGCGCTGGACGACGGCGGTCGCCTCGCCCACGTCAACTTCCTCGCTGTCGCCGCCGCCGCTGGCGCGGGCCTCGGCGAGCTGTTCCTTGAGCTGTTCGATCTCCTTACCGCGGGCCTTCCACTCGTCGAAGAACCGCTCGGCAGTCTCCGGGACGGCATCGGGCGCAACGTCAAGGATATCCGCGGCTTCGGTGAGCGCGTCTTCGGTGCGCTGGGTGGCCTCGATGGCCGCGTTGCCCGCGGCGAAGGTCAGGCGGATGACGCCGTCCTGAATCCGCTCGGTGTTCAGGAGCTTGACAGCCCCGATGTCACCGGTTCGGGCGACGTGGGTGCCACCGCAGGCCTGCACGTCGTCGCCGACGGTGATGAGCCGGATCTGCTCGCCGGCCGGGATGCCGCCCTGGTAGAGGTCGAAGCCGTGGCGCTCCTCGGCCTCGTTGCGGTCGGGCCACTCCTGGGAGACGGCGATGTTGTCCTGTATGATGTCGTTGGCGAGGCGTTCGATCTCCTTGACCTCCTCGCGGCTCACCGACTCGTAGTGGCGGATGTCGATGCGGGCGGAGTCAGTGCCCTTCTGGGCACCGGCCTGTCTGACGTGCTCGCCGAGCACCTGCCGGGCGCTGTGGATGACGATGTGGGTCGCGGTGTGGTGTTGCATCAGGCGCTGTCGGCGGCTCGCATTGACCTGTCCGCGGACGAACTCGCCCTTGCCGGGGTCGTCGTCGCAGGTGTGGACGATGACGTCGCCGTACTGCTGGACGTCGGTCACCTCGGCGGAGACGTCGTCGGTCGACAGCGTCCCCTCGTCCGGCGGCTGGCCGCCGCCTTCGGGGTAGAACATGGTCTGGTCGAGCACCACGTCGTAGTTGTCGTCGTCGCGGTCGAACACCTCAAGCACGACGGCCTCGAACTCGGTCCGCTGCTGGTCTTCGTAGTAGAGCCGGTCGGTCTCGGGCAGTTCTTCGAGCCGGTCCTCGTAGGGCGTCTGTGATTCCTCGGTGGCGGTGTCGTCGCCGCCGTGTCGCTGGGCGACGACCGCGTAGAAGTCGTCGGGCACGTCGACCGCGACGCCTTTCTCGGCGGCGATTTCCTCGACCATGTCCGGCTGAATCCCGTGGGAGTCGTACAGTTCGACCAGTTCCTCGGTCGGGATCGGCTCGCCCTTTTCGGCGTACTCGTCGGCCAACTGGCGGACGCGCCGGCCACCGCGGTCCAGCGTCTCGCGGTACTTCTCGACCTCGGTGCGGACGATGTCGCGGATGGTGTCGCGGTTCTCGTAGCCCAGCCGCTCGGCCTGCATGTCGACGAGTTCGTCCAGCGGCGCGTCGACGCCGACGCCGTCGACCAGTCGCTTCGTCCGGCGCAGCACCATCCGTGCCAGATAGCCCGTGCCGACGTTCGAGGGGACGATGCCGTCGCCGAGCATGTACGCGAGCGTTCGGCAGTGGTCGGCGATGGCGTAGATGTCCTCGAGCGGTGCCATCAGGTCCCGCATCTCCGCGACCTCGACGCCGACCTCGGCGGCGATGGTATCGCGCTCGGCTTCGATGTCCTCGGCCTCGTCGATGTCCATCCGGCCCGCGAGCTTCGCGGCCTCGTGGACGATGCGTTCCTCCTCCTCGGTGAGTTCGATGCCGGCGTTGTCCTTGAGGAAGGCGATCATGTCGGGATAGACGGCCTCGTACACCGTCGGTGTCCCCTGGCTCATCCAGGTCCAGCGTTCGAGCCCGTAGCCGGTGTCGACGATGTAGGTGTCCATCGGCGAGTACCGGTTGCCGTCTTTCATCTCGTACTCGCCCTCTGGGTCCTGCTCCATGGACATGAAGACGAGCGTGGCGAGTTCGGCCCCGCGGTAGATGACCTCGATGGCCGGGCCGGCGTTGCCGCCGCCGACCCACGGGTCCTCGATGTAGACGATCTCGTCTAAGTTCGCGCCCATCTCCTCGAACAGTTCGTCGCAGTACCGGACCGTCTCGTCTTTCCAGTACACCTCGCCCTCGTAGGCGTACTGCTCGGGGTCTTCGATGTCCTCGCGCGCGTTGAACGCGTGGTGGGCCATCATCTCGAAGGCCATCGTGTGCCGGCCCGTCTTCCCGACGTTGTCGATGTCCTGCATCCGGATGCAGGGCTGGCTGATGCACAGCGGGTTCGCCGGCGGCGGCGTCGTCCCCGAGGTGACCAGCGGCTGGAAGTCGTAAATCGACGCCTGGGTCAACAACACGTCGTCGCGCCAGCGGTTGGCCGCCACCGGGTACGGGTCGATGCGCTCGTGGTCACGGTCCTCGAAGAAAGAGAGGAACGCCTCGCGCATCTCCGTCAGCGAGTGGGACTCGTCGAACCCGGGGTTGTCGATGAAGTCGTACTCCGCACACGGCGGCTCGCCGCAGGTCTCGCGCTCGACACGGGACCAGAACATGTCGCCACAGGAGGCACACTCCTGGCGGTGGAAGCCTTCCTCTTCGAAGTAGTCGAGTTGGTAGGCCTCGTCGAGGTCGCTCATTGGTGTTCAGTTGGCCCACGTTCGCCTAAAACTGTTCCGAAGGGGCCGGCGGTATCCCTGGCCGTCAGAGCGTGACAGAGGATTCCCCGGAGAGCGTCTTCGGCGCGACGACTTCCTCGGTCGTCATCCCGCCGGCTGGCGAGGTAATGCGGAGCGTCGCAGTCTCTCCTTCGGGCAGTTCCTCACCGAATGGCTCAGCGCCAACGGAATTATCGGTCCCCAGGTCGAGCGTGATTCTGAACCGGTCTTCAACGTCGTTCAGCACCGGCTGGGAGCCGTCATTGTCCTGCACGGTAGAGATAGCGAACCGCCCATCGGGGTTGCCGTCTGCGCCGCCAGCCGCGAGCTGGTAGTACGACCCGCTCGGACCGATCCACTGGACGGTCGTCTTGTCAAGGTCGACGTTGCCTGCCCCCGGTGCCCGCCTGACGACGATGTCAACCACGCCGATCTCGCTGTTGTCGGTGAAGTGGTCCCCGGTAATCCCCACAACCTGAATGCGGTTGGTCGTCGAATCACTGGATTGCTGGCCCGTCGCCTGGGCGGAACTCTGCAGGAACCCCGCAGTATTGATAAGCACGCCCGCCGCGATTGCCGCGACCAGCACCATCGCGATAAACACGATGAGCGTCCCGATCCCGACCTGACCGCGGTCCTCACCCGTCCCCTCCGTAGATGGTCGTAAACGTTGCATTTCAGTTGTTGATACTCTTACTTTCCTTTCATCATAAATCTCACCCGCCAGTTATCAGGTGTGAAAAACCGGATCGTAGCGGTAGTACGGCCTTACTCGCCCTGGGCGAGCGAGGCCAGCATCGCTTCGAGTTGCACGCGCTCGTTCGCACCGCGGGTGATCCGGTAGTCGGTTTCGCCGATGCGTTCGAGCACTCGGACTGCCGCTTCGTCGTCGATATCGAACTCCCAGATTGAGCGGTGGAGTTGGTCGATGATGTCACCGCCAGCGATGCCTTCCTCGGTCAGCAGTCTATCGAGGGTCGCCCGCGAGGCGGTGAAGTCGCCGTCCAGCGCCGACTGGACCATCGTCCGGATCTCTTCCGGGCGGGCCGTCGAGGTGATCGCGTACACCGCCGACTCGTCGACCGTGTCGCCGCTGACCGACGCGGCCTGCAGGCCGTTGATGGCTTTCCGCATATCCCCGTCGGCGGCGTAGACGAGCGCGTCCAGTCCGTCCTCGGTCAGTTCGATGTCCTCTTCGGCGGCGATGTTTCGGATTTCCTCGGCGACGGCGTCGTCGGCCAGCGGCGAGAAGCGGAAGACGGCACAACGGGACTGGATCGGATCGATGATCTGGCTGGAGTAGTTACACGAGAGGATAAAGCGGACGTTGTTCGAGAACTGCTCCATCGTCCGGCGCAGCGCCGACTGGGCGTCGCTAGTCAGCGCGTCGGCCTCGTCGAGGAAGATGATGCGGTACTCGACGCCGCCGAAGCTCGTTCGGGCGAAGTTCTTGATTCGGTCCCGGACCACGTCGATACCGCGCTCGTCGGAGGCGTTCAGTTCGAGGAAGTGCTCGCGCCAGTCCTCGCCGTACAGTTCACGGGCGATAGCCGTCGCACACGTCGTCTTCCCCGTCCCCGCGGGGCCGGAAAACAGCATGTGGCTCAGGTCGTTGCGCGAGACGTAGCTTTTGAGTCGCCCGACGATGTTCTCGTGGCCCATCACGTCGTCGAGCGTCTGCGGGCGGTACTTCTCGATCCAGACCTCCTCGCGTCCCGCCCGCGACTCGGACTCGGCCTCACTCATGGACGATGGGAAGCGTGGGCCGGTCTTAAACCCCGCGAGAGTCGACAGTCTCAGGTGCGTCGGCGGAGTAGTCGGTGTATGTACGTCACCGTCGAGATCGCCGGCGAGGACACCCACGAACTGGAGGTGGACGCGGATGCGACCTACGCCGACCTGCTTTCGCCGGTCGACCTGAGCCCCCACGAGGTGTCGGTCCTCGTCGACGGCGAGCACGTTCCGACGGATCAGCCCGTCGAGCACGACCACGTTCAGGTCGTCAGGCTCATCAAAGGCGGCTGAACCGCCAAGCAGCGGCCTCTAGCAGATATGCACGTCCGCACAGCGACCGCCGACGAAGTGCCGGCGGTGATGAACGTCCTCGACGGAGCGGTCCTCTCGATAGCCGTGGAAACCGTTCGGGCGGGTGCTGAAGACGACGGTACGCTCGTCGCAGTGTCCGACGATGACCCGGCGGCTGAGCGCGTTCTCGGCGCACTCGTACTCGACGACACTCACATCGAGGCCGTCGCTGTCCGTCGGCGTCGTCGCGGGCAGGGTATCGGGACGGCGCTCGTCGAGGCCGCGCTCGACCGGCGAGATTGTGTCACCGCCGAGTTCGACGCTGACGTTCGGCCGTTCTACGAGGCGCTGGGATTCGACGTGACGCCGCTCGCCGACGAAGCCGACCGTTTTCGTGGTGAGCGTGAGTAGTGGCCGCAAGTGCGCAAAGAGGGTGGAAACAGTTGACACGCCGTCGTAACATTTTTTAAATAGTTTCGAGAATGGTTTTAAAACGATGTCAGCAACTGTCTCTGAAAACGCGGTCGAAGCGCGGGGCGACCGCGTCGTCGCATACCTCATCGATTTCGCCATCCTGAGCGCCGTCGCGTTCGGGCTGTGGCTCGTCACATTCGTTCTCAACACGGTTCTCTCGGTCGGCGCGATGGCCGCCGCCTCACCCGAGAGTCCGGGCGCGATGGGCGGTGGATCGGTGATGGCTGCGGGGCTTCTGGGTATCGTCGTCAACTTCGCCCTCTGGCTCGCCATCGGCGCGGTACTCGTCTACTACTTCGGCTACTACGCCGAGACCAACGAGACAGTCGGGAAGCGGTCCCAGAACGTCGCGGTCGTCGACGAGACCGGGTCGCCGCCGAGCCAGCGTGACCGCCTGCTCCGAACGGCGGTACTGCTCGCCCCGTTCCCAATCATGCTCCTGCTCGGTGGTATTCTCGGCGGATTCGGGTTCGTCTTCGCGCTCGTTCTCATGGCCGGTTGGCTCCTCGTCGAAGCGGCCGTCATGTTCGTGAGCGACGACGCACAGCGCCTCGGTGACCGCGTGGCCGGCACGTACGTCGTCAGCACAACCAAGTGAGGTCAGACCAGCGGCTCGACCAGGTCCCGACCCGCCTCTAACAGGTCCTCGACGCGCTCCGCACTCGACGCCTCGGCGTAGACGCGGAGTTTCGGCTCCGTTCCGGACGGGCGGACCAGCACCCACGTCCCGTCTTCGAGCCGGATTTTGAACCCGTCGACGGTGTTGATGCCGTCGACAGCGACTCCCGCCAGCGTCTCGGGCAGCGCGACTTCGAGGTCTTCGAGGACTGGTTCCTTGCGGTCGTCCGGGCAGTCGACGCTGATTCGGTTCTGGTGGATTTCGCCGTGTTCGTCCAACAGACGGTCGACGCGGGCGTCCAGCGGTTCCTCGCGTTCGGCGGCGGCGGCGACCAGCGCCACCAACACACCGTCCTTGTTCCGCAGATGGTCCGGCAGGCCGAAACCGCCGGACTCCTCGCCGCCGAACAGCGCGTCGTGCTCGGCCATCGCCTCGGCGACCCACTTGAAGCCGACGGCGACCTCGTGGACGTTCTGGCCGTGGGCCTCGGCGACGCGGTCGACGATGCTAGAGGTCGAGACCGTCCGAACCACGTCGCCCGAGCCAGTTTCGAGCAGAAAGTCGTACATCGTGGCGAAAAACAGGTTCGGGTCCAGATAGCCCCGCTCGGGTGTGACGACGCCGATGCGGTCGGCGTCGCCGTCGTTGATGATTCCCAGCGTGGCGTCGCCGTCGCTGACTTCGCCGACGAGCCCCTCGGCGTTCTCCGCCGACGGTTCGGGCGACCCGCCGCCAAAGTCGGGGTCCTGTTCGCAGTTGAGTCGGGTCACGTCAGCGCCGGCGTCGGCGAGGAGGGCGTCGGTGACGCCGCGGCCGCTCCCGTACAGCGCGTCGTAGGCGACCGGCAGGCCGTCGAGGTCGGCGTCGACGAACGACAGCGCGTGCTCGTGGTACGGCCCGATCAGGTCCTCCTCCGTTCGCTCGCCCCACTCGTCCTCGGGCAGCGGGTCGAGCACGGCGAGGTTCTCCTCGAAGGCGGCCGTCCAGTCCGGCAGCGCCGGCGACCCGTCGCCGGGAATGAACTTCACGCCGTTGTACTCCGGGGGATTGTGGCTGGCCGTAATCTGGAGCGCCCCTGCGAGGTCGCGGTCTTTCACCGTCCAGGCGACAATCGGCGTCGGCGTGTCCCGGTCCGGCAAGAGCACGTCGAAGCCGTTCGCGCGCAGGACGTGTGCGAGTTCGTCAGCGAACCCGGGCGAGGTCTCGCGGGCGTCGTATCCGATGGCGACGGTCCCGGTCGCCCCGCGTTCCTGCAGGGTGGTGGCGACGGCCTGTCCCACCATCCGGACCCGCGGCTTCGTGAACACGTCCAGCGTCGCCCGCCAGCCGTCCGTCCCGAAGGCGATCGCACCTGCGTCGACATCCGCGTCGTTGTCCATATCTCGCGGTTCTCAGCCCCTCGACAAAAAATCACGCCCCATCGCAAAACTGTCACTTCACGGCTACCGACGGGAAGAGGTGAGCCTCGGCATCTGAGGCGGTAGCGCTGCTAATTCTTCAGTTGTATCGATAGCGGTTCAGATATCGAAGTCCGCTTCGGCGTCGCTGGATTCGACGAGTCGTTCCTTCTTTGCTCTGGTGTACTGCTTGATCTCGTACTCACGGCTCATCGCTTCGGACTGTGAGTCGAACGACTCGACGTGGATCAGTTCGACCGGGGTTCGGCCGCGCGTGTACTTCGCGCCGTCGCCGGCGTCGTGTTCGCGGACGCGGCGCTCCACATCGGTCGTATAGCCGGTGTAAAAGGTGTTGTCGCTACAACGGAGGACGTACACGTGGTAAGGGCTCCGCGCGGTAGTCATCGCACGATGCTGGTGGCCCAGCGGGCCTCACACTTGTTGGGCGCGCTCTCTCGATACCTCGGCAATGCCAGCGTTCGCCGAGCAGTTCGGACACGCCCGGATGTGTCCGCGTTCGTCCGCGAACACTCGGGCGAACTGGTCTGAGACGTGCGCGCCGCAATGATCACATTCAGGCATCGTGTTCGTCGGCGACACCACCGCCGACGTATACGCGTACGCGCGTTGTTCCCATAGCTCTTTACCCAAATACTTGGGTATGTCTGCAGTTGGCGTAGATATCTACGTCCGTGCATCGTCGAGCTGTCTGGCAATTAGGCCGGCCTGCGTCCCGGCGGTGAAGCCGGCGTCGATGTTCACAACGGAGAGGGCGGTACAGGACTGGAGCAGCCCCGAGAGGGCCGCCTCGCCCTCGCCGCCGTGGCCGTAGCCGGTCGAGACGGGCAATCCGATGACCGGCACGTCCACGAGCCCGGCGATGACCGTCGGGAGCGCGCCTTCGCGGCCCGCCGCAACGATGAGCACGTCATGGTCCCGGAACCTATCGACCGCGTCTATCGTCCGGGCGAGGCTCGCGACGCCGACGTCGTCGATACGGGTCACGGTCGCGCCCATCTCCTCGGCGATGAGCGCGGCCTCACCGGCCGGAACGGCGTCGGAGGTCCCGGCCGTGACGATGCCGACTGACGCGTCCAGCGACGGGCGCTCAAAGGCGGGCGTCGTCGCTACCAGCCAGTTCGAGCGGTCGTCCCATCGAACTGTCGCGTCCGGGGCGGTTTCGTCCAACCGCTCCCGAACGGTCGTCGCAGTTGCCGTGTCGAGTCGCGTCACGATAGCCCGGTCCGTCGTTTCGATAGCTGTCACCGCAAGCTCCGCTACTTCCGCCGGCGTCTTCCCATCTGCAAGGACAGCCTCGGGAACACCGGCACGGTCCTCCCGGGCGGCGTCGAACCGACCGGCCCCGCTGGTCGCGTAGCCCGCAAGCGCCGCCTCGGCCTCTACCGGGGAGAGGTCACCCGCCGCAACCGAATCGAGTATGTCGCGCATAGGACCCATTCAGTGATACGGCCACTCCTATCCGTCGGTCCGAGGCGAACGTATCGCCCGTTTCAGGGCCGACCTGTGCGAGCGCGCGTGAGCGACGCTCGGCCGGAGTAACGCAACAATAGCCGTCTAGCACAGCCGAAAGCACGGATTCTGATGGATTACAGAGGACACAAATGCGGATTTATAAGGGGTTATGTGTCGTATAATGCCTCAAACTGCCGGTAATAGGGTCGAGAGCGAACTAATTGGAGAAAGTATATAAGTAACCCCCGTCGATACCTCGTCTGTATGGCAGACCTAATCGTCAAAGCCGCCGTTAAGGAAGAGCTCAACGACATGAACGTAGCGTCCGACTTCTACGACGCACTCGACGAGGAAGTCGAAGAGCTGCTCCAGGACGCAGCCCGACGAGCTGACGAGAACGACCGGAAGACGGTCCAGCCGCGCGACCTGTAAGGTCGTTTCAAGCAGCGTATTTTTTGGCGCACGCCGATCAGCGACAGCTATTCCGATAGCGCTCGGACGGTGACGCCGTCAGTAGTGCCGACGTGGATTTCGTCGGCCATGTCAACGAACAGCCCGTGCTCGACGACGCCGGGGAGTGCGGCGAGGTCGCTGGCGAGTGCGGCGGGGTCGTCGATGGGACCGAAGTCACAGTCGAGCACGAGGTTCCCGTTGTCGGTGACGACGGGGCCGTCCTTGCGCTCTGCACGGCGAAGTGTCGGGTCGCCACCTAGATCATCGACTGCTTCGGCGACCGTCGGGCGGGCCATCGGAAGTACCTCGACCGGCACCGGCACCGAGAGCGACTCGGCCTCTTTGGTCGGGTCGGCGATGACGAGGAAGCGGTCAGCGCTCGCGTCGACGATCTTCTCCCGAGCGTGGGCTGCTCCGCCACCTTTGATGAGGTTGCCGCCGGCCACCTCGTCGGCCCCGTCGATAGCGAGGTCGACCGACACGTCGTCGAGGTCCGCCAGCGGGATGCCACAGTCCCGGGCCAGCTGACGGGACTGAAATGACGTCGGGACGCCGACGACATCGAGTCCGGCGTCGACCGCTCGCCCGATAGCGCGGATAGCGTGGGCCGCTGTCGACCCCGTGCCAAGGCCGACGGCCATGCCGTCCTCAACTGCCTCGGCCGCCGATTCCCCCGCTGCCTGTTTCGCCGCGTCAGAGCCGCCCTGTTTCATGTGCGGTGGGTCGACAGACGCGGACAAAACGTTTGTTCTCCCGGCCGCAAGCGTCAGTATGGCCGACTGCACGTACTGCGGCTGTTCCGTCGAGGCCCACGACCCCGTCTACATCAGCGAGACACCCGACGGGAAGCCGACAACGCAGTTCTGCAACTACGGCTGCCTCTCGGCTCACATCGACGAAGCGGGGCTGACGACCGGGACGGCCTGCGAGTGGGCGCCGACACAGTAGCGGAACGGCATCGGCACTACCGTCCCGAAGTACCTGTCCGATGCCGGATGGATTTTAGGGGCGGCCCGCCCCAGAGAGCAGTAATGACACAGTTCGGAACGAGCGGGATTCGGGGTCCCGTCGGCGAGACAGTCACAGCCGAGGTGGCGCTTTCGGTGGGGCGGGCGCTTGGCATCGACTGCGAGCGGGTGGTCGTGGGCCGGGACCCGCGAGCGAGCGGCGAGTACCTGCAGGCGGCGCTGGTGGCCGGGCTCCGAGAGAGCGGCGTCGACGTGGTCGACCTCGGCGGTGCGGCGACGCCGACTATCGGACGGGCGGTGGCGTGGCAGGACGCCGACGCCGGGGTTGCAGTGACGGCGAGCCACAACCCGCCCCAGGACAACGGTATCAAGCTCTGGCAGCCCAGCGGGCAAGCCTTCGACGCGGACCTGCGGGAGACGATTGAACAGCGACTGGACGAGGATGCGTTCCAGCCAGCGGCGTGGGACGAGAGCGGCGACATCGAGTCCCGGGATGCCAGCCAGCGCCACGTCAAGGCGCTGGTCGCGGAAATCGGCGAACTGGACCTCGACAGCCACGTCGTCGTCGATCTGGGCAACGGCGCGGGCCGGGTCAGCGTCGACGCCCTCACCGAACTGGGCTGTTCCGTCGAGACGCTCAACGGTCAGCCCGACGGCGCGTTCCCGGGTCGGCCCTCGGAGCCGAAAGCCGAGAACTGCGAGTCACTGGCGACGCTAGTGGCCGAATCAGACGCCGACCTCGGGATCGCACACGACGGCGACGCCGACCGGATGCGGGCGGTTTCGGCCGACGGGACCTTCCTCTCGGGCGACGTGTTGCTGGCCGTGTTCGCCCGTACTGCGGCGTCACCGGGCGAGCGGGTCGCCGTCCCGGTTGATACGAGCCTCGCCGTCGAGGACCACCTCAGCGATATCGACGTGGCCGTCGAGTACACCCCGGTCGGGGACGTGTATGTCGCCGAGGCCGCGAGCGAGGACGGGGTCGCTTTCGGCGGCGAGCCGAGCGGCGCGTGGATCTGGCCCGAGCGAACGCTGTGTCCGGACGGGCCGCTGGCGGCCTGTACCGCCGCAACGCTGGACAGCGAGCGCCCGCTGGGCGACCGCGCCGCCGATGTGCCGGAGTACCCCATCCGCCGGGACAGCGTCGAAACCGCTCAGAAGGAAACGGTGATGGACCGCGTTCGAGAGACGGTGACTGACGCCTACGACGACGTGACGACGCTCGACGGGGTCCGGGTCGACCTCGGCGACGCGTGGTTCCTCCTGCGGGCCAGCGGGACCCAGCCGCTCGTTCGGATCACCGCCGAAGCCCGTGACGCGGACCGTGCTGACGCGGTGTTCGAGGAGGCACGGACACGCCTGACAGATGCATTAGCATAGCCCCTGAAACGCCTGTGCAGTAAAACAGCGGTTGGTAGCGAGTGCAGCCGGCGAGGAAAACGTCCCCGCAACCGTCAGGTCACAGGGCGGCAGTTCCTGACCGGTTCTATCCGCGACGTGTGGACCGGGCCTCACGGACGTCTGCCCCGTCGCGAATCTTGTCCTCGCACTGCGGACAGACCCTGGGCTTTTCGACCCCGTTCGGCGTGAACACACGCGCGTAGTCAGCCGTTACAAAATTACCGCAGTTCTGGCATTCCGGCATACAACCCTGTATGTGGGTCATACCCTCTTAATTGTTGTTGGTCTGGTAAGAGTTGGCATACGGGGTGTTGGCGTCGCTGCCGGGTGAAAACACCGTTTCATTCGAGAGGGAGGGACGCCATCGGGGTGTTCGATGGGCGAAGTAGTGTCGGCCGGCTGCCACAATTTCATCGAAGGAGCGGCGGATTCAGGAGCGCGTGTCCGGTTACTCCTCGAAGGAACTGGTAATGGTTCCGTCCTCGGACAGTTCGATGACACCGTCGAAGAGTTCCCGGAACGCCGCGACCGTCTCCTCGTCGTGGACCTCGTCGGCGAGGTGGAACATCCCGACAGCGTCGTACTCCGCAAGCAGGTCGAGGATGTCTTCGACGGCCGAGAGCGCGCCGTCCTCGTCGGCGTAGTAGATGAGTTCCGTCAGGGAGTCGAACGTTACGCGGAGTTTCCCGTCGTGTTCCTGCAAGAACGTCTCGGTCTCCGAGACGATGCCGGACAGGTCGTCCGGGGCAGAAACGTACCGAACCCCCTCGGAGCGGCGACGGGTATAGCCGCGTTCGACCGACAGCGTGTCGAGGATGGTCGCCTTCGACTCGTCAACCTCGTAGTACTCCAGTTTCTGCTTGACCTCTCGGGCGGTGGTCCGGGTCGAGATGACGAGCATCGAATCCGTGTCGGTTGCGAGGAAATCCGTGTCGAGTCGGTCCGTCTCGCCGGTACTCGGATGCAGGAGCAGTACCCCTGTGCCACCCGGAACGGTTTCCGGTGCGTTGTCGATAGCCAGCGTATACTCCATATGCACATCAAGGAGAGTGGCACCCAATTAAGTGTGCGGGTCGCGGTCAGAACACGCTGTCCGCCGTCGCAGCCCCGACGACGCTGAAAATCGCACCGACGATGATCGCCTTCAGGGTCGTCAGAGTGACGGCCATCGGCGTCGGGTCCGCCAGAATCCCGCCGTCGACGAGAAACGTGTCCGGGGCGGTCAAAGCTGTCGCGAGGATGGCGACCGAACCGAACGCTACAATCATCAGCGAGACGAACCGGACTGGAATACCGGCCACCTCCGCCTCGGTGTCGATGTCTCGGCCGGCGTCGGCCTTGTACAGCGCCCCGTAGCCGATAGCGAACACGATACCGACGACGACTACCGCGTGATACCAGGACATATTCTCGGCCAGCACCCACACCTCCTCAGTCACGACGAACGGCCCCGCGAGCAGGAACCCCCCGACGAGCTGCTGGGCAGTGTCCGCAACGCGGTATCGTCGTCGAACCATACGGGGTTGCCGTGCCGTCAGTACGAAAGCCTCCCGGTCCAGTACCGTCCGACAGGAGCCACGCCCGGTCACCGCGGGGCGGTTCACGGCCGTCACTCTCGTTTCAACTGGACCAAAATTACGCTGCCGTCTGTCGGTTTCCATGTGAAGGAAGGGGGTACAGCAGCTGGGTACAGACGGAAAATCGCGACATCATCGGCTGATTCGGGCCACAGATAAAAACGTTTCGTCCCTCAACCGATAGGTCGAGCGGGCCGCGACCGCTTACGTCGTCCGGAAAGCCCGGTCACCGGCGTCGCCGAGTCCCGGAACGATGAACCCGTCCTCGTCGAGTTCGTCGTCGATAGCGACGCTGATGATGTCTGCGTCCGACTGGGACTCCGAGACGCGGACGATACCCTCCGGCGCGGAAACCGCAGCCAGAACGAGCAGGTTCTCCGGTTCGGTCTTCTCTGAGGTGATGTAGTCGAGCACCGTCGTCATCGTCGACCCGGTCGCAAGCATCGGGTCCGCGATGATGACGGTGTCATCCTCGGTGATTTCGGGCAGTTTGACGTAGTCGACCGAGATGGGGAACTCGCCGTCGTCGTTCATCCCGGCTTCCTCGTCGCGGCTGGCAGAAATGACGCCCTGCCTGGCGCGGGGGAACGCCTTGAGCAGTCCCTCGACGAACGGCGTCGCCGCACGAAGGACGTTGACGATGACCACGTCATCGAGTCCCTTGACGCGTTCGCCCATCATCGTAGTCAGCGGCGTCTGGACCTCCGTGTACTCGGTCTCCATCCGACCGTCGATGATCTCGTAGCCACAGATGCGGCCGAGACGGACCAGTCCCTTCCGGAACGCGACCTGTTCGGTCTCGACGTTTCGTATCCGTGTCAGTTCATCTCGCGCCAGCGCGTGCGTGACGACGGAGGCGTCGCCGCGCTGTTCGATTGGCATATCGTGCCCGTTGACCCCCGATGGGTTAAACGGTTCTCACTCACGCCGGCTCAGCCGTGCCGGACCGTACCGCAGGGTCACCGCCGCGCTGGCGGTTCTTCGCCATGAGGAAGAGGAACAGGGCGAGGCCGACGCCGCGGAGTACAACGTCGAGCAGGACCGTCATCTCGCCGCCGGCGATGCCGACGAGTCCGAGGAGGTCGTACACCCCGGACACAGCGAGCGCAGGAGCCATCAACAGGAGCGAACTGAACGCGAACGCTGCCCGCTCGCCACGGGAGACCGGCGCGTACGCGAACCCGATGACTGTCGCGGCCAGTGCGACGACGCCGAGGAAGACGCCGATCACGGGGATGAGAATCTCGGGGATCGCGTAGCCGACATCGAGGAGGTCCGCGGTCCCGACGACCCGGTATTTGTCCCCGATGTCGAGGGTGGCAGCGTCAGGGTTGCGCCGCAACAGGATGATGCCCGGCGTGACGATGAACGCGAACGGGACGATGGCCTTGTTGAGCGACAGCGAGAACGCCTCGATACCGGTCTCGAAGGCATCGGACTTCGCGACGCCCGAGGCAGCGTAGGCGGCCACCGCGACCGGCGGCGTGATGTCGGCGATGACGCCGAAGTAGAGGATAAACAGATGCGCCGCGAGCAGCGGAACGCCGAACTCGGTCAGCGCCGGCGCGAGCAGAGAGACGAGGATGATGTAGGTCACCGTCGTCGGCATCCCCATCCCGAGGATAATCGACGAGAACGCGGTGACGAGCAACAGCAAGACGAGCGACCCGCCGGCGACAGCCGTGATGAGCGAGACGAGGTTCGGACCGAGGCCGGAGACGCTGATGACACCCGGGATGATGCCGGCAGCGGCGACGGCGATAACGACTGGAACGGCGGTTCTGGCCCCGCTCTCCATAGATTTCCCGAGGAAAACACCGAGCTTGTACAGTCCGTTCGAAGCCAACTCTGGACGGCCGATAGCATCGGACGTCGTTTCGGCGGCATCGTCGACGGCATTGTCGAACGACAGCAGCGGCGAGTCGAGTCTGGGCCGGGTAATCAGCGTCAGGACGCCGGCGAGGATGATCAACGTGCCGACATTGCCGAGCGCCGCGGAAAACGCGGCACCAAGCGGTTGTGGGCCGGGCAGTGCAAGCGCCCCTTCCGCTGCCAGGTCTGCCGCGACGAGGCCATCGATGCGGTTGAACAGCGGCGGGAATGCCGTAGTGGCCTGTACGAACCGATTGAACAGGTATCCGAAAATGCCTTGCCCAGTGAAGTACTGCGTGAGCGTCGTCAGCCCGAAGAGGGACGCAAGTGTAATGCCGAGTCGGGCCCGCGTCTCATCGCTGTAGGCCGCCACAAGTGCGATGAGGGCTCCGATTGCGATGAGCGTAAACCACGCCGAGCGGGCGACAGACAGCCGCTCGATGATGAGGTAGTACAGCAAAAGAACGAGCGGGACGAGGTAGAACCATCCGCTCCGGAGGTGGCTACGGATGTTCACCAGTTCCGAAGAGTCGAGGCCACCGATGTCCTCCTTGACCGCCTCGAAGTGGACCATCACCCAGACCCCGAAGAAGAAGACGATGGCGGGAATCGTCGCGACGACGATGACGTCGGCGAACGGCGTCGCCGTGTACTGGACGATGAGGAACGCGGCGGCCCCCATCACCGGAGGGAGAATCTGGCCGCCCGAGGAGGCAGAGGCCTCCACGCCGCCGGAGAACTCCGGCGAGTAGCCCGACCGCTTCATCAGCGGAATCGTGAACGCACCGGTCGTCACCGTGTTCGCAATCGAAGACCCGGAGATGGTTCCCATAAATCCGCTGGCGAGAATGGATGCCTTCGCCGGGCCGCCCTTTCGTGTCCCCGTTGCGCCGTACGCGAGGTCGATGAACCACTTCCCCGCGCCGGACATCTCGAGGAACGCGCCAAAGAGGATGAAGATGTAGATGAACTGCACAGAGACGGTGACCGGAATCCCGAACACCCCGTTTTCCGTGTTGTACCAGAGGTTCTGGATGATAGACGGCCAGGACAGTTCCGGGATGGAGAGCACGCCGACGTAGGCGGCGTCCTGTGGAATGAGGACGCCAAAGCGGGCGTAGACTATGAACGCCGCGACGATGACCATCAGCCAGAGGCTGATGGCCCGGCGGGTCGCTTCGAGGACGAGCAGGACGCCGACCGCGCCGAGCACGAACGCGTAGGAGGTATCGGCGAGCGGCCCGAGAAGCCCCGCCATCGGCTCTAGGAAGGTGAACACTTCCTGAATCGGTCGGCCGCGTTCAAGTCCCAGCGCACGCATCCGCTGAATCTCGTCGAAGTCAGTAACGAAGTACGCGGCCGACAGCACCGACAGCGCGATGAAGACGAAATCAGAGGGCGTCACGCGGTCCATTTCGGCGTCCAGAAACGCCCAGGCGAGCGCATCGCCGATAGCGTGGACGACACGAGATACCGGATGCTCCGCGCCGAGTTTCTCGTCGACCAGCGACCCGAGCGCGATACAGCGCCGGGAGAGCGGACCGTCGCCGGTGCTGCCGGGATAGAGCAGGAACGTCAGAATGAGGCCGAAGGAGACGTGGACGGCGTTTATCTGGAGCAGTTGCAGCGACGCGAACACGACCTCGGTGGCTTGGTCCGGGTCGCCGACAACACCCGGAAGCGAGAGCGAGAGGACGAACCCTTTCGCCGCGAGCCACATCTGAAACACCGAAAAGGAGATACCGATGAGCGCGACGAGGACGAGCGCCCAGCCCCTGAGCGAGCGTTTTCGCTCAATCTCCTGCAGTACTTCGTCGACTTCCTCGTCCGATACGGCCTCCCCGCCGTCGTCAGGTCGTGTGTCGTCAGTCATGTGTTGAGCTGGTCTTTCGCAGCACCGAACGCCGAACGCTGAGTCACGTAGAGATGGACCGAGCGGCCGTTGGTGCGGGCTACCAAATCGTAGGTTTCGGCTCCGACGTGAAGTTTATGCCCTGCAACATCACCGGGAGAGACTGTCACACGCGTGTAGTTGCCCGGTGGGTCGAAGACGTACACCCCGTCTTCGCGGGTGACGTTGGCCCCGCTCGGGAGCCCCCAGCCGAACGATTCGAACTCCATGCGGGTCATTTCGAGATGGTCGCCACGGACCGTGTACTCGTCGTAGACACGCGTTTTTTCGACGCTATGCATGTATTCCAGCGCGACAGTCGTTCCGTCCTCGACTGGGACCGTAAGATACTGTTCGCCGGTCTCGGCGTCCGCAACGACCAGTGCACGGCCGCCGGGTAGCGCCGCTACAGTCCCGATGAGGAGGAGGGAAACGAGCACCGCGGTGGCGACGTATCGTCGTCTCATTCCGGTTGCTGGGTAGTAGAAGACGGGTAGTGAACGATACGGATGGCGTCAGTCGGCGTTACGCGTCGAAGTAGGTCGCCGCACCGGGGTGGAGTTCGATGGACATCCCGTCCTGTGCGGAGTCCTTGCTGATGAAGTCCGTCTTGATCGAGAGGTCGTCGACGTTGTCGAAGATAGCCGCGGTGACGGATTCAACCGTCGATTCGGGCTGTTCGGCGTTCGTCGCAATCATCGCCTGCACAGCGATTGTTTCGACAGCCTCGTCGACGCCGGTGTAGGTGCCGGCAGGGATAGTGTCGTTAGCGAACCACGAGGCGTCTTCCTTGGCCGCGTCGCGGTTGTCGCCGGAGATCGGGACAATGACGAGGTCGTTTGTGTTCGCGAGGTCCTCGATAGCGCCGACCGGCCAGCCACCGACGACGAACGCGGCGTCGATGTCGCCGTTCCGGAGCTGGTCGGCGGCCTGGGAGAACGAGGCGTTCTGCTCGGTGAAGTCAGAGATGCCGACAGACTCCAGAATCTGGAGCGCGTTGACCTGGGTCCCGCTCCCGAGGTCGCCGGTGTTGATGGTCGCGCCTTCGAGGTCGGAGAGCTGCGTGATGCCCGTGTCCGCGAGGGTGACGACTGTGATCGTTTCGGGGTACAGGGTCGCAACGCCGCGGAGGTTCTCGATGGCGTTGTCCTGGAACGCATCGATGCCAGTGCCGTTCTTTGCGAACGAGGCGATATCGTTCTGGATGAGCGCGAAGTCGGCGTCGCCGTTGGCGAGGCTGCCGACGTTTTCGACGCTTGCACCGGTCGACTGGACGTTCAGCGTGAAGTCCGTGTTGTCCTCGACGACCGTCTTGAACTCGTTCGAGAGCGGGAAGTAGGTCCCACCGGTCCCACCGGCGTGCCACGAGAGGCGTGTCTCCGTGTCACCGCCGTCGCCTTCGGTCATGTCGTCGCCCTCAGTCGTCCCACCGTCGCCGTCAGTCATCTCGCCATCGCCTTCGGTCGACCCGCCGTCGCCACCGTCGCCGCCACAACCGGCGAGTGCTGCGACACCTGCAACGCCTGCTGTCTTGAGGAACCGCCTGCGCGTGGAGTTGTTAGTCATACGTATGTCTACGTTGCACGGGGCCTTCAAGAAGGTTAGCTAGTACACAGTCGTTATTTGACTATATCGTGCGATACCGTATGACAACGTATTCTCGGGGACGACGACCGGACGGGATAACTCGACCGGGCGAGATGTCCTTTGTTCGGAGAAATTCGGATTCTTTGACGTGTGTCAGTAGCTGACGTTCCGGACCCCGTTACGCGGACGTCTCGATACCGAGTTCGTCGAGGAGCGTCCGGGCGGCCGCAGCCGACGACGGCGGGCCACGAGCCGTGATGAGGTCGCCGTCGACCGTGACGCTGGTGTCGGCGTCGAGTTCGGCGTCCCAGTCAGCGCCGACAGCCTTCACTTCGTCTTCGACCCAGTACGGGAGCTTCCGGCCGTCGGGGAGCAGGTCGTTCTCGTCGACGATGCCTTCCTCCCAGGCGTTCGGGAAGCCGGTGACCGAGCGGCCGTCGGCGAGGAACTCGCCGTCAGCGTTTCTGGTGAACGCCAGAATCCCGACCGTGTGACAGACGACGAGCGCCTTGCCGTCGTCGCCGGCGACGCTCTCGCGCAGCAGTTCGCGGGCGTGGACGTCCTGCGTGATATCCCACTCCGCGCCGTGGCCGCCGGGGAACACGACGGTGTCGTAGTCCTCGGCGTCAGCCTGGGCCAGCGGAATCGGGTTGTTCAGGCGCTCATCGGTCTCGTGGACCTCCCGAACGTGCTCTGAGAGGTCCTCGCCGACTTCTTCCGGGTCGACGGAGCGCTCGTCAAGCACTGGCGGCTCGCCGGTCGGTGTCGCCACCGTGATATCCAGACCGGCGTCCGAGAGTGTTGTCAGCGGCTCGATACATTCTTCGCCCCAGTACCCGTGTTCGCTTACGACGAATAGTGCGGATGACATCAAACTACCATTCGCGTGCAATCCTTATAAGCAGCCGTTCGGTGTTGAGCGAAGCGGGCCGAGCGGGCGGGTCGCTATGCAGTGGCAGCACGCCGTCTGCGTGCCGATGTCGAGGGCTGGGGAGGAGTAGGGCGGGTAAGTATCATGTCTACCGCCATGGCGGAAACGTTTAACCCTACTGAGCAGCAATCCGCTGTGTACAGATGGACAGCCCACTGCAGCAGGTCCCGCGGCTGTCATAGACCGATCTATTATACCATGGCAGACATCGAAGAGAGCGTTTCAGGATTCAAGACGAAGGGCGGCTGGGTCGACATCGTCGAGCACGGCGAGCGCATCACGCAGGCGCTGAAAGACATCGCTTCGGACGAGGATGTCGACAACGACGCCCTCAGTGAGTTCGACGAGTGGCGACCGAAAAGCCACGAGCGACTGGACGAGGACGTCAACGAGAAAACCGCCGACCAGGCGAGCGTCAACGAAGGCAAAGGAGAGCAAGCGGGGAAAGGCCCCGATGAGGACCTCCAGACCGCCGGGGAAAAGCTCAGCGAGTCCTACGAAAACCTCGACGAACCGGACGAGGCGATGGAGCGATGGAGCGAGTCCGTCGACTACGTGGCCCGCGCGGCCGACTCCGCCAGCCGGAAGGCCCTGCGGAAGGTCGAGGACACCGTCTACCGCAACGTGATGACACAGATCGCGCCCTACTACTTCGACAACGACCTCATCAGCGCGAACCTCCGCCGCGTCGGCGACGGCGACCGCCCCGAGTACGTCTTCGAGGTCAACGTCAACGACGACGACCTGAAGATGCGCGTCTCCAACAAGCTCGCCGACTTCGAGCAGGCCGTCGACCGCTGGCACGTCGACACCGAGAAGGTCACCGAAGCTGTGGAGGCTGCCGAAGGTGTGGATGCGACAGAGCCGGGCGAGGAGACCGATGCGAAGACGAACTGAGCTCGCCGCCGGGCGAGCGGCACCGGTTTTGGGTCCGAGAGGCGAAAACGAACGAAGCGCAAGCGTGGCCACACAGACGGTCAGATAGCGTCGTCGGGGTCGTGTTTCTCGGCCATCCGCGTCGCTTCGGCCGCGTACTGCGCCCGAAGGTCCTCGTCCTCGACGGAGCCGAGGTTGTCCGGGTCGGCGTCGACGGCGGCCGTCGTCTCCCGCACATCTGAAAACGAGGTCAAAGCGCGCTCCTTGCGGAAGTACTGTTCGCCGTCGGGCGTCGCGTACGTGAGGATGATGAGGTTCTGTTCGTCGTCGGAGTAGGTTCGTTCGACCAGCCAGACGCGAACAGTCTCTTCAGTGGCGGACATACGGGACCGAACCACGCGCTGGCACCTGAACGTTTGCCCGTGACGACCGCGTCGGTGTCGGCAGTCGGCCTCGCGAAGGCGCGCGAACGGTAGGCTCATTGCAGGCCGGGGCAAACGCCGTGACAGATGGTCGCGACGAGTACGATTGCGACGCTTGTTGTCGCGTCAGCCGCGAGTCTGTTCATGGCCTGGGCTATCGGTGCCGGGTCGTCCGGGTCCACTCCGTTCGCGCCGGCCGTCGGAGCGAACGCGATTTCGGTGATGCGGGCCGGGTTTTTCGTCGGCATCCTCGGGCTGGCCGGCGCGGTCCTGCAGGGGGCCAACGTCACGGAGGCTGTCGGGAGCGAACTCGTTCTGTTCCCGAGCGGCGGCGGCCTCTCGGCTATCGCCGCCATCGTCGCCCTCATCACCGCGGCGGTGCTGGTCGCCATCGGGATTTTCACTGGGTACCCCATCGCGACGGCGTTCACCGTCACCGGTGCGGTGGTCGGCGTCGGACTGGCGATGGGCGGCCAGCCGGCGACGGCCAAGTACCTCGAAATCGTCTCGCTGTGGGTCCTGACGCCCTTCGTCGGCGGCGGCATCGCCTTCGGGACGGCGTGGTCGCTCCGACACGAGGCCACGACCGAGGAACGGCTCGTACCGCTGCTGGGCGGGCTGGTCGGTGTGATTCTGGCGAACATCGAGTTCGTGCTCCTCGCGCCGGGCAGCGGGCAGGCGTCGGTCGCCCGCGCCGTCGCACGAGCGGCTGGGACGCCAATATTTCCGTCGATGGTCGTCGTATCGCTCCTTGCCGGGGTGCTTGCCGGGGGACTGCTGTACCTGGACATCAGAGCGGACGCAGCCGCCGGGCAGCGGCACTTCTTGCTGGTGATGGGTGGGCTGGTGGCCTTCTCCGCCGGCGGGAGCCAGGTCGGCCTGGCGCTGGGGCCGCTGGTCCCCCTGCTCGGCGAGGGGCCGACGGCGGCCATTCCCATCACCGGGGTCCTGCTGTTCGGCGGACTCGGCCTCCTCATCGGGTCCTGGACGGGCGCGCCGCGGATGATCAAAGCGCTGGCACAGGACTACTCCTCGCTCGGCCCGCGACGCTCCATCGGCGCGTTGATTCCGAGTTTCATCATCGCGCAGGCGGCCGTCTTCTTCGGCATTCCAGTGTCGTTCAACGAGATCATCGTCTCCGCCATCGTCGGCTCCGGCGCGGCCGCCGGCGGCGGCGAAGTCAGTCGTGAGAAGATGGGCAAGACAGTGCTGGCCTGGATCGGGTCGCTCGCGCTGGCGTTCGGGCTGAGCTACGGCCTCTTCTGGATTATCGACGCACTCCTCTGACCCGGTCAGCGACCCCAGACGTAGCGACTCACGGCCTCGTTCACCCTGGTCGAGAGCCGGCCCATCCAGGCCTCGGGCGAGACGCGCTCGATGTCCCGCTGGTCGACTTCGATGCGGTCGTCGCCGAAGGGGTCGTGGGGCTGTTCGTCCGCAGTTTCGTCGACAGCGTCGACGACGACGGTCATCGAGCAGCGGCCGCAGGCCTCGGTGTCTTTCGCCATGATTGTTAGTGATTATTTCGGAAGCCAGCGTAAAAAACCTGCCGCGGCGGTCGTGTACGGCCCGTGAACGACCGTCGACTGACCGACGCGCTTAAGACTCCGACACGGTATCGGCATGGTATGAGCTACCGCGGCATGGGACCGGTGCGAACTGAATGCCCACGCGACTCGATACGATGAGCGAAGACTCCGAGTCCGGGTCAGTCAAAGGGCCCCCGAATTACGGTGCGGACGACTGGGAGGACCCCGTCACTGGGGCGGTCCCGAAATCGGAGCTGCCCGACGAAATCATCGAGGAGGTCCCACACTGGACGGACGACCCGTACTTCGACCGGGTGAGCGACCGCCTGATGTACAACTACACGCTGGAGCGGGACCACCGGCTCCGCGGCGAGCGCTGGGACCTCTACGGCGAGATGCGGATCCTCAATCAGAAACAGTTCTTCCACCCGGCGCTGTCCTACGGCGACCACGAATCAGAGGAGTTCCTCTACGCCCGCCGCGTCGACCGGCCGACGGTCGGCGAACTGAAGCGGCTGGTCGAACTCGGCCACGACCTGGCCGACAAACGGGTCACGCCGAACGAGGAGCACTACCGCACCGACTTCACGTTCGTCCTCGTCGCCGACGAACTGCCCGAGGAAGTCCGGTCGTTCGTCGATGGCCAGCGCGAGCGCACGCTGTTGAAATACGGCTACTACGGCCACTACGAGGTCAACCTTGGCGTCGTCGTTCCGGACGAGCAGGAAGCCGTCGCCGGCGAGGCCGCCGATGTGGTCGAGGCGTTCGTCCTCTGGGAGGACGTGACCCAGCCCGAGGAAGGAGTTCTCTCGCGGCTCGCCAAGCGGTTCTGGAAATGACGCTCGGGTAGCAGTCGCTGTCAGCGCCGAAAAAACGGAGAAGAGATCGGTTGCGTCAGTCGTCGCTCGGTTCGACGGCACCGCCGCCGTAGCTCTCGCGGACGGTGCTGATGTTGTCGTACCCCTTCTTGACCAGCGCCAGAGCGAGGCCGATGAGGGTCAGTGCCAGAAGCGTCTGGATAATCGTTGCGAACAGTTGCACACCGCTCGCACCGCCCACGATAATCGTCTGGTAGATGTTCTGGTAGAACGCGAGCCAGCCGAGGCCGAGCACGGTTATCGCCACCATGACGGCCATCGGTACGCCCGTGGAGTACAGCTGTTTGCTCTTGTCCCAGTTAGCCAGCCAGACCGTCGCGGTCAGCAGTGCGAGCGCGGCCAGCAGCTGGTTCGCACCGCCGAACAGCGCCCACAGGACGACCCACTGGCCGGAGATGACCATCACGTACGCGAGGCCACACTGGATGATCGGGTTCGTGTACCGACCGCGGCCGAGTTCGCCCAGCGTCGAACGGATGCCACCGCCCACGTCGAGGCCAGTCGATGTCTGGCCGGCCGGCAGACCGACGATCTCTTCCATCATGTAGCGGCCGAGCCGGACAGCCGTGTCAGTAGACGTAAGCAGGAAGCTCACGAGAACGAGCGCCATGAACGGCGCGCCGAAGGACTGTGGGAGGCCGAGGCTCGTCAGGATGATGCCACCACCCGTCGCGAAGTTCGGCAGCGCCGCGCCAATACCGCCCGCAGGGTCGGGGAAGCCGGCGACCGCGAGCGTCGACAGCGCGACGGCCGCGAGCAGCCCCTCACCGAGCATCCCGCCGTAGCCGATCAGGCGGGCGTCGGTCTCCTTATCGAGTTGCTTCGCCGTCGTCCCGGAGGAGACCAGCGAGTGGAAGCCGCTGATGGTTCCACAGGCGATGGTAATGAAAAGCAGCGGGAACAGCGGGTACAGACCCGCACCCTCGACGCCCCAGAAGCCGTTGAAGGCACCCAGCGAGCTGTCGATGACCAGCGGCTGGCTCGACGAGCCGAGGATGGTCCCGACGATAATGGCGAGCAGCGCGCCGCCGACACCGGTGTACAGCAGGAACGAGGAGAGGTAGTCACGCGGCTGGAGCAACACCCACACCGGGAGCGCGCTGGCGACGGCGGCGTAGGCCATGATGACCGGTATCCACGCCGCAGTGTTGCCGCCCAGTGCGCTCGCGCCAGGCACCCAGGAACCGCTCCCGCCGAGCAACACGATGACGGACATCTCCGCGGTCCGTTCGGCCGTCGGCTCGAACAGGGCAATCGGGAACTGAATCCCAGCGAAGACGCCGGCGAAAACGCCTGCGACGAACAGGACTGTTCCGGGGATGAACGGCCCGTTGAGCTGGTAGAGGTACACGCCGAACGCCAGCGCGAGGGCAATGTAGACTAGCGACGCCGTCACCACCTCGGGGTAGGCGTTGAACACGATCCCGACCACCAGCGCGAACACTGCAACGACGAGGATAATCGTCAGGAACGCGAACCACAGCAGCATGTTCTTCCCGCCCTCGCCGACGTACTCACCGACGATGTAGCCGATGGACTTCCCCTCGTGTCGGAGCGAGCCCGACAGCGAGACGAAGTCGTGGACGCTACCCATCAGTGGGTTGCCGATAGCGATCCACAGTAGTGCGGGAACCCACCCCCAGATGGCCCCCGCAGTAATCGGTCCGACAATCGGTGCCCCACCTGCGATACTGGAGTAGTGGTGACCCAGCAACACCGGTTTCTTCGACGGGACGTATTCCTGCCCGTCTTCGTACTTGTGTGCCGGTGTCTCGTTGTCGTTGTCGAGTTCGAGGAACCGCGCGAGGTACTTCGAATACCCCAGGTACCCCACGCTGAACGTCACCAGTACTGCCAGGACGATCCAGATTACCTGTGTCATGTATGTGCATGAATGGTAACCAACATCAAGCTATTAATAGTTATTATATTTTTCTTATATATCTCAAATCCGTCAGAACCCGCTCGGTCACACGGCTTCGACTATCAACGAAAAATCTAATATCTGATTACTTATCGGTTATGCGCGGCCCGCACATGAGCGGCGGCCGGTAGCTCAGACGAACGTCGGTGCCTCGGCGTCCGTCTCGACGTCGAATTCGGCGGCGACATCGTCGAGCAGGTCGCCTTTCACCTCCGCCGTGCGGGTCGTGATTTCCGCGACCAGCGGCGGGTCGAGCGTCTCTCGGACCTCCTGCAGTCGCTCGCTTTCAGTCGCGACCCGGTCCCGGAGATACCGGGCCCCGCGGCCGTCTTCGTGGGGCTCCGGTTCGGGCGTGAGTTTGTTCGCGACGAGGCCGCGAACCGAGAGGTCGCGCTCTCGCATCTCGACGATTGCGCGCCGCGTCTCGTTAACCGAGAGCTGGTCGGGGTTGAGCACGAGGAAGAAGGCGGCGTCGGCCTGAAGCGCGCCACCGGCGAACTCGAAGAACTCCTTGCGGTCCTGCAGGCGGGCAAGCACCGGGTCGCCGTCCATCACGCGCCGGGGCTCGTTGCTGCCGATTGCGGCCTTCTCGAAGAGGTCGATGCTCTTCTCGCGTTTGTGCATCAGCCGGTCGATCCACCCCTCGAGGAACTCCGGCAGGCCGAGCAGTCGGAGCGTGCTGCCGGTCGGCGACGTGTCGAAGACGACCCGGTCGTACGGGTCGGCGTTGCGCATCACGTCGACGAAGCGGTCGAACAGCGCCGACTCGTAGGCCCCCGGCGTCTGGTGGGCCATCTCTAGCTGCTGGTTGATTTCGTTGACCATCGCTGCCGACACCTGCTCGGAGAGGTCGTTACGGATGCCGTCGAGGTGGCGCTGGGTTTCGGTTTCGGGATCGATCTCCATCGCGTCGAGGCCGTCGATGCCCTCGACGGACTCGGGGTCGTCGCTGAAGGGCTGGTCGAACACGTCGGTCACCGAGTGGGCCGGGTCCGTCGAGACGACGAGCGTGTCGAGGCCCGACCGTGCGGATTTGACGCCGTAGGCACAGGAGACGGTGGTCTTGCCGACCCCGCCCTTGCCGCCGAAGAAGACGAACGGTTCCATCAGAAGTGGTACTGCTGGCCCTTGCGTTCGATGTAGGACCCCCGGTCCCACAGCCGTCGCTCCCAGGCCTCGAAGGTGTCTTCGAGGTACGGCAGCAGTTCGGCGGTGTAGTACGACACCGGCGACGGGATGCCGAAGGCGTCGGGGAAACAGGCCAGCATGAACGCGTCCTCGATGTCCTCGGCCTCCTTCTCGATTTTCTCGTAGGCCGGGTGCGTTATCATGCCGTGGTACAGGCCGCGGGCCCACTCCCGCAGCGTCCGGCGAAAGCGCTCGATTCGGTCGGCCAGTTCCATCGTGGGTCGTGTGTGCGAGAGGCACAGAGTAAAAGCTGTCGCAGTTACCCGTCACCACCGCCCATGCGCCGTAGCGGGACGACGGTCGTGTTCAGCTACCGGAAACGAGGCGCGATTTGAAGGGAGCCGGCCGACAACGGGAGGTATGCGCGACACCATTCCCGTCACGATTCTCTCCGGAAGCCTCGGGGCCGGGAAGACGACACTGCTGAACCACCTGCTGACCGAGGCCGGCGACCGCGACATCGCCGTCCTCGTCAACGACATGGGAACCGTCAACGTCGACGCCGAACTCATCGCGGAGGGGTCGGAACTGGACGTCGACGACGGCGTCGCGGAGCTTTCGAACGGCTGTATCTGCTGTGAACTGCAGGACGATCTCGAAACGGCAATCGTCCGGCTGGCGAACAATCGGGACTTCGACGCGCTGGTCGTCGAGTCCTCTGGCATCTCCGAGCCGGCCCCCGTCGCGCGGCTGTTCACTACCGAATCGCGCGTGGCCGCGCTGTACCGCGTCGACACGCTCGTGACCGTGCTGGATACCCGACTGTTCCTCGACGCATTCGCCGGCGAGACGCCGGCGCGTCGCGGTACTGTGGAAGCGAACGCCGACGGAGATGGCGACGGCGCAGCGGCCGACGACGCCGACCGCCCCCTCTCTGATCTCATGGTCGAACAGGTCGAACTGTCGAACGTCGTCCTCCTGAACAAGGCCGACCTCTGCTCCGACGCGGAACTCGACGAGGCCGAAGAATTGGTGCGGGCGCTCCAGCCAGACGCCGAGACTATCCGAACGACCTTCTCACAGGTCGACCCCGACCGGCTGTTCGACCGCGGGCTGTTCGACCAGCACGAAATCAACGACCTGCCGGGCTGGAAGCGGGCGCTGGCCGAAGCCGGGCATAGCCACGGCGAAGACAGCCACAGCCACGAAGCCGATACCCACGAGGGCGACAGCGGCCACGGACACGACAGCCACCACCATCCCGAGGAGGTGTACGGCGTCACTTCCTTCACCTACCGCCGCCGCCGGCCGTTCCACCCCGACCGCCTCGCCGACGCGTTGCGGGACCTCCCGTCGGGTGTCGCCCGCTCGAAGGGGACCGTCTGGCTGGCGGGCACCGAGCGCCGCGTCGTCATCGGCCAGGCCGGCCCTTCGATACGGGCCGAGGCACAGGGACCCTGGATTGCGAGCCTCCCCGAAGTCGAGCGGGAGATGTACCGCTCGAACCGGCCGGAACTCGACTGGCACGACGAACACGGCGACCGCCGGACGGAGCTGGTGTTCATCGGGACGGACTACGACGAGGACGCCCTTCGGACGGCGCTCGACGACGCGCTGGTGACGGACGAGGAATGGACGGACAGCGAGTCGCTCACGGGTCCGTTCCCGTCAGAACAGGGGGATGAGACGGTTATCCGGAGCCCTTAGCAGGCGCAGTCACGACCGGCCGCACGCTCGAAGCGCATCTCCTCGCCACAGTCCGGACAGACCGGTTCGCCCTCCAGTTCGACGTCTCTGATGCGAACGCTGCAGTCGTCACACCAGTACGCCCCCTTGGACCCGTCGTCGGGGCGGGACTTCGCGTCCGACTCTGACGTGAGTGCCTCCTTGACGCTGTCGAGGATGCTCATGATCGTATATTGAAATTACGGCTACTAAACGTACCGTGGTTGTGTGCAGTCGTCTCACGACCAGCGACAATCGTGACGTTCAGTGCTTTTGCAGCCGATTCACGCCCCGGGCACGTCCGCCGCCAGGTCTTCGATGGCCCGCTCCAGCTCGTTGCCGCGCTTCCAGGCGGCGATGCGGTCGGCGAAGGGCAGCGGCAGGTTCAGCGAGACGGTCGACCGCATCGTGAGGCGGGACCCGTTTTCCTCCGGTGTAACGATGACTTGGGTCTCCAGATGGTCGAACGGGCCGACCTCGCCCTCGGCAGTGTACCGGAGGCCGTCCTCCCGGGACTCGAAGCGTAGCGGCACCGACATCCCCGGCCCGGCCGCGGTGACGAGCGTGCCCGTGTCTGTCTCTTCGACGGCCGTTACGGTAAACGTCCCCTCCGCCGCGACGACCGCCTCCGGCGAGAGCGTGCGGTGGACAGCCGGCGGCCGCGCCATCACGAACCGAGAGCGTTCGACCTCGCGCATACCAGTCCACAGACACACCGGGGTAGTAAATCACAGGGCCAGCGGGGCGGAGACGCCGACCAGCAAGACAGCGAAGCCGAGACCGATGTAGATGAGCCGCTGAAATCGGAGTTCCGGGGCTATCTGTACCGAGGGCGGCGGCGCAGTCCAGACAAGCCGGTGATACGCGACGGCGGCGACAGCGACGGTCCCGGCTGTGGCAACGGTCAGGCCGGCCCACACTGGCAGCCCGTACGCGAGGCCATACAGCGGGCCGACGGAGAACAGCAGCATCACCGCCGTCATGGTGCAGACGAGAAACGGGACCGGGTCGACCGGGTCCCCATGACGGTTTTGAACGTTCATACGCCCGTCTTGGGCGCCGAGCGTGTTTAGTTGCGCGACTCGGCCGCCGCCGGCTAGAGCGTGTCGAACTCGCCGGGCACTGCCAAAGAGCTAAGGGGCGTCCCGTCCGTGTTCGTGGGCATGAGCGACGCGAACGGGTTCGAGGAGGGGGCGAGCGGGTCGCAGGGTGACCCGCGGGTACTCATCGCGATGAACGTCGTGCTCTCGACGGTGTTTGCGGCCACTATTGTCTGGGGGCTGAGCGTCATCGGCGCGGCGGAACTCACGGCTATCAACGTCGCGACCGGCGCGATACTGCTGTTCGCACTGACCTACGCTATTACGCTCCAGTAGCCCTCGCAGAGCGACCGCGACGCTCGGCTTACTCGGGGTCGTAGGGATGTACGTCGTCCACCGCGGGCGCGCCGACGACGATCGTCCGCACCGGTTCGGCCGCCGATTCGGGGTTGTGCGCTCGCTGGGGGCTGTCCGGTTCGACGACGAACACCTCGTCTTCGCTGACCTCGTAGGTCTGCTCCGGCGTCTCGACGGCGAGCGTGCCCGAGAGGACGTAGAACAGCTCTTCCTGGTCGTCGTGGTAGTGGTACGCGAGCGGGATGTCCTCGCCGGGGGCGACCTCGTAGACGTTCACGGCCGCGTTTTCGAGGCCGGCCGCGTCACTGATGGAGCGCTGGACACTGGGTCGGTCCGGTGTCGGCTCGATATCGTCGACTGCGAGGTGGTGATAACCCATGTCATCCCTGTCAACAGCGACCGACGTAAAACGACTGCTCCCGCAAGTGCTCAGTCCGTGACCTCTTCGGCGTCGACCGACTCGGTTTCGTCGGTTTCGAGGCGGACAACGCGAGCTTTCATGATACGCGTGTTTTCGACCTGTTCGACGCGGATCTCGACGCCGTCGTAGGTGATGGTCTCACCCTCTTCGACCAGTCGGCCAGCCCGGTTGAAGATGAAGCCGGCGATGGTCTCGAACTCCTCGCCTTCGGGCAGGTCCAGGTCCAGCGCCTCGTTGACCTCCTCGATGTTGACCTCGCCTTTGACCGTGACTGTGTCGTCGTCGACGTACTCGATGGGTTCCTCCTCCTCGCCTTCGAGTATCTCGCCGACAATCTCCTCGGTCAGGTCCTCCATCGTCACCAGCCCCTCAGTGGTCCCGAACTCGTCGATGACGATGACCATGTGCAGGCGTTCGGCCCGCATCTCGGTCAGCAGGTCGTCGACGTTCTTCGACTCGGGGACGTGCAGGGTCGGCTCGATGAGGTCTTCGAGGTCCATGTTGCGGGCCACCGCCTCGCCGTAGTTGAGGTCCCGAACGAGGTCCCGGATGTGGATGACGCCGATGACGTTGTCCAGGCTCCCCTCGTAGACGGGGATGCGGGCGTGGCCGCTCTGGATGCACGTCTCCAGGGCTTCCTCGGCAGAAGCCTCCTTGGCGACCGCAGTCATGTCCAGCCGCGGCGTCATCACTTCCTTGGCGATGGTGTCGTTGAACCGCAGCGTGCGCTGGAGCATCTCGCGTTCGTCCTCGTCGAGGACGCCCTCGCGCTCGCCCGTCTCGATGATGTCCTGTATCTCCTCGCGGGTGACGTAGGAGGTCTCGATGGCGGAGCGGCCCCCGGTGATTTTGTTGACGACGCGCGTGAGGTAGTCGAACAGCAGGATAAGCGGGAGCAGCACCTTCTCGGCAGCCTTGAGCGGTTTGGAGATGCGCAGCGCCCACGATTCGGTGTTCTCCACCGCGTAGCTCTTTGGCGCGCTCTCGCCGAACAGCAAAACGACGGCGGTAACGCCAAACGTCGCGATGGCGACAGCCAGCCCCTGACTATCGACGTACATCGCAAGGAGTCCAGTAGCGATGGAAGACATCGCGATATTGACGAGGTTGTTGCCGACGAGAATCGTTACCAGCAGGCGGTGGGGGTCTGATTTGAGTTGTTTGAGCGTCTTCGCACCCGGGACAGCGTCCTCGACGAGCGCTTCCGTCCGGTGTGCAGGCAGCGAGAACATCGCAATTTCTGAGGACGAGAAGAACGCCGAGAGGACGACCAGTGCGACGAGCGTGACAATACCAGCGACGAGCACCGCGTCTTTTGGTATTGGGACGCCGACGATTTCGACGCCCTGCAACATCGCTGTAGACAGCTCAAACGGCGCAGGTGGATCCAGGGCCATCAACGGTCGAAGTTGTAATGGGTGCGGATTAAGGCTTGTCATGAAGGGGTTGTCAGCGAAGCCCTTACCCGGCTTTCACGCGTATCACTCCACAGAGTATGAGCGAGTCCGATATCACGCTGTACCGGTTGCAGGCGTGTCCGTTCTGTGAGCGCGTCGTCCGGAAGCTGGACGCCTACGACCTCGACTACCAGTCGCGGTTCGTCGAGCCGATGCACGCCGACCGTGACGTGGTCAAGCGACTGTCCGGCAAGCGGACCGTCCCGGCCATCGTCGACGAGAACACCGGCGTCACGATGTCCGAGAGCGCGAACATCGTCGCGTATCTGGAGCGGACCTACGGCGAGGGTGAGGAGACCGCAGGGGGTGTGGCCTGATGGACCTCGACTTCGATGTCGTCGACCTCGACCCGGTTGACCATCCCGACGAGGGCGACACCGCGCCGGATTTCACACGCCCGCTCGTCAACGACGAGTTCTGGGAGGACGAGTCGCTCTCGTCGCTGTGTGCCGACAGCGACCGGGTCGTCCTCGTGTTCCACGCGATGGACGGCGCGTTCCCGGCGACGTACATCTGGAACGAGATACGCGACCGTGCGTGGCACGAGCAGGCCACCGTCGTCGGCGTCTCCATCTCGACGCCCTACGAGCACAAGCAGCTGCTCGAAGAGCGGGAAATCGAGGGGGACTACCGGCTGTTCTCGGACCCGGCCAACGGCGTCGCACAGCAGTACGGCATCGACATGGACCTCGACGGGATGGCCGGAATCGAGGAACCGCGCCCGTCGGTGTTCGTCCTCGATAGCGACCGGACCGTCGAGTACGCGTGGGTCGCCGAGGAGTGGCCCGACTTCCCCGACTACGACGACGTCGAAGCCCAGCTCTAACGATGGCGACAGTCGACGACGCCGCGGCAGCGGTCCGCGACGGAGAGCTGGTCGTCTATCCCACGGAGACGGTGTACGGCCTCGGCGCGGACGCGCTCAATGCTAATGCCGTCGAGCGTGTGTTCGAGGCGAAAGGTCGCGAGCGCGACAAGCCGGTGTCGATGGCCGTCCCCGATGTCGAGTCCGCCCGCGAGTACACGCACCCAAGCGACCGCGAACTGGCGTTCATGCGCGAGTTCCTCCCCGGCCCGGTCACCGTCGTCGTCGAGCGCCGCGACGCAGTGCCGGACGTGCTGGTCGCCGGCCGGGACCGCGTCGGGGTTCGGGTCCCCGACCACGACCTCGCGCTCGAACTGCTCGCCGAGACCGGGCCGCTAACCGCCACCAGCGCCAACATCTCCGGCAACCCAAGCGCCCGCTCCGTCGACGACCTCGACGCCATCCGGGAGCGCGCCGCCGTCGTGCTCGACGCCGGCGAAACCGACGGCGGGACCGGCTCGACGGTGGTGAACGTCGACACCGGAACGATACACCGCCGCGGCGCACACGCTGACGCCGTCAAGTCGTGGCTCGAAGCCCAAGGCTGACACTCACCGCTGTCCGGGCGATTATCTGCCCTATCGTAGCATCGACCGTAGCGACCGCGTCTTCACCCCGCAGTCGTCGCTGAACTCACAGGGCTCGCACTTCGCGTCGTTGTGTACCCGTCCGGGCGGGCCGTCGATGCTGTCGGCAGTCCGAACCGCCCGACGGTAGACGCCGGCCCGCCGTGCGTTCACCTCGATGCGCCGGATGACGCCGTATGCCGGATACTCGCCGTAGGCGATGTCGATGTCACGCTCGCGCTCCCAAGAGAGCGCCTTCGCGGCGGCGACCAACCGCACGGTCTGGGGCTCCCAGACACCGTCCTCGGGCGGCCGACCGGCGAAGACGAGCGACGGGACCGGACCGTCCCGCCCGGCGACGACCTTGTGTGCGATACCGCGGGCGTCCTTCCCTTCGAGATACGCGTCGGTCGCCGCCGGGGCGACCAGCGCGTCCCAGTCGGCCAGGCGCTCTCGAAGCCCTCTGAGCCGGTCGCGGTACTCGTCCGGACCCACTTCGATGGGGGCTGCCAGCAGGGCGGCGTCGTCGGTCAGCAGCCGCTCGTAATCACGGGCGAGCCGGCGAACCGACTCAATCTCGTCGGGGATTTCGCTCGCCCCGTCGCGGCGGCGGTAGTAGAGCTTCCGGGGGCAGTAGGCGGCCGTTTCTAGCTCTCGGAACGTGTGGGTCGGCATGGCTCTGCGTGGTCGTGTTCCACTACAAGAATGTTCGGCGGGACGGAACGGTCGTGTTTCGGACAGCCAGAAAACCCTGCCATCTCAGCCGACAGCTAGTGTAAAAGAATGCCCAGAGTTACATCGACACGTCAGCGCCGGAATCCAGCGAGTCGATGTCCTCAGTGGCTTCGTCGAGACCGTCTTCGCGGAGGCCGGCAGCGTGCTGTGTCGACAGCCCGGCGTCGGTGAGCACGTCCTCGAACTCGCTCTGGAACCGGTGGGAGACCCGGCGCGCGGCGTCCTGTGCGGCGACGACGCGACGGTAGTGGGCGGCCCAGGACTCGTCGATGTCGAACTCGGCCGCGAGTTCGGTGACAGCGGGGTCGGCGTCGGCGACGCGGCGGCGGAACTCGGCCAGGTCGAACGGTGCCTCTGTGTCCTCGTCGCGGAGGAGATGCAGGTCCAGCCGCGCCTCGACCACGTCAGGCTCGTCCACGACGATTTCGGCCGCGATAGCCGCGTCGTCGCTCCCCTCGTAGAACAGTCGGACCACTGTTATCAGGGATTCGTCGGCGAGGTCGGTTCGGAACTCGTACCGCTCGCGCATCCGCGCGATGACATCACCGAGTCGGTCCGCGACACCGGCCTCGTCAGTATCGGCCAGGGACCCTCTCGACGCCTCCTGAGACTCCGTCACAGCCTCCTCGTCGGAGACATCCATAAAGATGTCACGGAGTTCTTCGGTCTTCTCGTCCATCGAACATGAAACTACTTCTCGGGAGTCATATATCTGTCGGATGGGCAACGTAATGCGAGGAAACTTTCAACAGGTCCCTAATTCCCGCAAGACTGCGACGGGGCGTGGCAAGATTTAAGCGGACACAAATCGCGTGTTACCGTATGTCATCTATACTCCAGACGACCACGCGCCCGACGTTCTGGCGTATCGGCGACGTGGGGAAAGCGCTGTTCTACTATCTGGCAGCGCTCGCCATCATCGTCTTTCTGTACGGTGTGTACGACCGCGTCACCCGCTATGCCCAGGGCAGCGATGACCCCTTCGACCGCCTGGACGAGTTGCCCCAGCGAACGGTCGCGGCGGCGCAGTTGGCGCTGTCGAACCGGAAGCAGTTGGACCGCGACACCGTCGCCGGCGTGATGCACGCGTTCATCGTCTGGGGCTTTCTGACGCTGCTCATCGGGACGACGATTCTGGGTATCGACATGGACCTCTATCGGCCGCTGACCGGTGAATCCTTCTTCGTCGGCCAGTTCTACCTCTCCTATTCGTTCGTCATGGACGCGATGGGGCTGCTGTTCGTCGTCGGCGTTGGTGTCGCGCTGTGGCGGCGCTACGGTCGCAAGCTCGACCGCCTCCACGACCGCCACACCTCCCGCGAGGACGACCTGTTTCTGGGCGCGCTGTTCGTGCTGGGCGTCGGCGGCTACCTCACCGAGGGCATCCGTATTCTCGGCACCTCGACGGTGCGTGACGTCTCCTTCGAGACGGTGAGCTTCGTCGGCTGGTCGGTCAAAGAAGTGCTCGTCATGGCCGGGATGACACCGGAAATGGCAGCGGGTGCGTACCCGTTCGTCTGGTGGAGCCACTCGCTGGTCGCGCTGTGGTTCGTCGCCTGGATTCCGTACGCGAAGCCGTTCCACATGCTCTCGTCGTTTGCCAACCTCGTCGCCCGCGACGAGAAAGCCGGCGTGCGACTACCCGGCGTCCCGGCCGACGCTGACCCCGACGACATCGGTCCCAGCGACATCGACGACTTCTCCTGGAAGCAACTGCTCGACCACGACGCCTGTACCAAGTGCGGCCGGTGCTCGTCGGTCTGTCCGGCAAAAGCGTCCGGGCGGCCGCTGGACCCGCGGAACGTCATCCTCGACCTGAAACGCTACCGCGAGGAGCGCGACGCCGGCGGCGAGGACGTGCCTATCATCGCCGACGGCGGCACCTCGGTCATCGACGCCCACACGATGGAGTCCTGCATGTCCTGTATGGCCTGCATGGACGCCTGTCCGGTCGACATCGAACACGTCACGCAGTTCACTGAGATGAACCGCCGGCTCACCGAGGCCGGCGAGATGGATGAACACGTCCAGGACGCGATGATGAACGTGTTCCAGCACGGCAACACCTTCGGCGACCCCGAGCGCGCCCGGCCGGACTGGACCGAGGACCTCGACTTCGAGGTGCCGGACGCCCGCGACGAACCGGTGGAGTACCTCTGGTACGTCGGCGACTACCCGAGCTACGACGAGCGCAACCAGAAGATTGCGCAGGCGCTCGCCACCGTCTTCGAGGCCGCCGACGTGGACTACGGCATCCTCTACGAGGCCGAACAGACCGACGGCAACGACGTGCGCCGCGTCGGCGAGGAAGGGCTCTACGAGATGCTCGTCGAGGACAACGCCGAGGCAATACTGGACTGTGAGTTCCAGTCCATCGTCACGACGGACCCCCACGCCTACAACACGTTCATGAACGAGTACCCCGAGTTCGAGGCCTGTGAGTGGGGCGAAGACGACGTGTTCCACTACACGCAGGTCGTCGCCGACCTCGCAGATGCGGGCGCGCTCGGCCTCTCCGGGACCGAACTGGACTACACTGTCACCTACCACGACCCCTGCCACCTCGGGCGGTACAACGGCGAGTTCGAAGCGCCGCGGGACCTCATCCACGCGACCGGAGCCGACCTCCACGAGATGCCCCGCAACAGGGACGACTCCTTCTGCTGTGGCGGTGGCGGCGGCGGCCTCTGGATGGACCTCGAAGAGGAGAGCAAACCCAGCGAGGAACGCCTGCGCGAGGCCCTCGAAGACACCGAGGCGGGCGCGGCCGTCGAGAAGTTCGTCGTTGCCTGCCCGATGTGCATGACGATGTACGAGGACGGGCGCAAAACCGGCGGCTACGAGGAGGACCTTGAAATCGTCGGGGTCACGGAGCTACTCGCTGAAGCGGTCGGGGAAGCGGGAGTCTGATCGCTCAGATGTGAGTTTTCAAGTAGCTGAAACGAAAAGGCTCACCATGGCCCTCCTCCAGATACCGGGACTACCCGGCGCAACAGAACTTATCCTCATGGTACTCGTACTGGCGGTGTACATCGGACTACCAGCCGCTGGCATGGTACTCGTCTACAACTTTCTCGACGGTAAACGCGGCTACGAGAAGCGGGTTTCCGAACTCGAACGCCGGGTCGAGACACTGGAATCCGAACTATCCGAGGAATAACGCCTGAACCGCCGCCACAGCCGCTCACACACCTGTTTTCCGCTGACGACTTCGGGAATTATCACTTCATCCGCGCCCACGCGGCGGGCCACGGTCTCGTCCTGTCGGTCGCCGGCCCGAACGATGAGCTGGACAGTGGGCGCAAGCTGGCTCGCCAGCACCGCAATCTGAATATTTGCGTTCGTGTCATCAATCGCCCCGACGACCGTGTCGGCTCGCTTGATGCCCGCGTCCGTCAGCGCGTCCTCGCGGCTCGCGTCGGCCTCCAGCGCGAGATGGCCATCGTCGAGCGCCCGTTCGTACTGTTCTGTCTGTTTCTCGATGACGACCACCTGTGCGTCCGTGCCGCCTATCTGCTCCGCGACAGTCTGTCCGAACGTCCCGTAGCCACAGACGACGATGTGGTCGTCCAGTTCCTGAAGTCGTTGCGAAATCTGCATACGTGTAAGTTCCTGCTGAATCTGGCCGCCGAAGGCTGCCGACAGCACTGTTTCACCTATCCACAGTCCAGCGACGACGAGACCGGTCAGCACCACGATGGCGTAGCCTTTGACCAGCGTCGCGGGCCCCTCGTGGGTCTGGAAGTGGAGTTCGATGCTCGTGGGGTCAAGCAGCCAGAACAGGGCGTTGACGACGCCGACGCCACCGAACGTGACGAATCCGAACACACCGGCGGCGACGAGTCCAACGAACGCGAGAACCGGTCTGGAAAGCCGACGGAGCAGCGAGCGGTCCGGCCCTGTGCTATCGCTGTGTTCCATTGCTGTAGCTACCTGCCAAGAGTTGCCGTTACGACACACCGCGACGAGCCCGATAGCGCGACGACGCGGTGTGCTGCCAGCAGCGTCAGTCTGTCAGCGTTCCAGCGGATGTTGTGGACGCTTCGTCGACCGGGTCAGCGCTGTCGCGGTCCGTACTCGGCACGCGACTTCGGTTCGGGTACACCCGTTTGACGCAATCGGCACAATTGGTGACAAGTACCATGATTTTGAATTGCCGGACCCAGTATATGTATGTTACCGAAATATGGCTAGACTAGATATAATGTCATTATACACCATTCATATTCATTCGGTCCGTAGCGGGCCGACGACACCTGAGTCTGTGTCCACCTGCGTCCAGCCAAACGCTTAACGCCGCCAGACACTCACAGCGAGATGATGGAGGTCGCACTGCTCACCGTCGGTGACGAACTGCTCGCTGGCGACACGGAGAACACGAACGCGTCGTGGCTGGGCCGCCAGCTCACGGCCGCCGGCGCAAGCGTCACCCGAGTCCTGACTGTGCCCGACGACGAGGCGGTCATCGCCGACGCCGTGGCGCGGTATCACGACGCTTTCGACGCGGTCATCGTCACCGGTGGCATCGGCGGGACACCCGACGACATAACCAAAGCCGCCGTGGCGCGGGCGTTCGGCCGCGACCTCGTCGTTCCCGACGACGTGCGGGCACACCTCGAAGCGAAGGCCGAGCGGTTCGCTGATGACAACCCCGAGATGGTGGACCGCTACGACATGGACCTCGACCTCGATGCGTGGGCGTCGGTCCCCGAAGGTGGGCAGGCGCTGCTGACCGACGAGAGCTTCGCCGCCGGCTGTGTCATCGACCGCGTGTACGTCCTGCCGGGTATCCCCGAGGAACTGAAAGCGATGTACGAGACCGTTGCCGACGAGTTCGACGGCGACCGGACGACGGAGACAATTCACACGCCTGCACCCGAAGGCGCACTGGTCACCCACATCACGGCGGCCCGCGAGCAGTTCGCGGTTGCCGTCGGGAGCTATCCGCGCAAGGACGATGCGCCGGGACGGGTGAAGATTACCGGTGACGACCCGGCAACCGTTGCCGACGCGGCGGCGTGGCTCCGCGAGCGAATCGAGGTCGTCGACATCGAGTGAACTGCTTTCCGGAGATTCCCTCGAAGGCGTCACAGGCTCCTGCTATCTGGTGACTGTCCAGACCGGTGCACGAGGACCCAGTATCTGGTAGCTACTCCTGCGGGTACAGCTGAAGCGGCAATAGATGACACGTCATAAGATGGGATTTCCCACAAGGCATTTGTCAGTTATAAATTATTTCTCTGTATGTACGATCAAAGGGCTCTACTTCTCGCTATTGTCTGTAGCCTTGTGCTCACGGGATGTTCTACGCTTTCCGACGGCCCAGCAACCCCAGAATCGGCCGTAGACAGTGGTCAGGAAACCCCAACCATTGGCGCACAAATAAACGTCTCTGAAGCCAAAGAACGCGCACTAAACTCGGAAACGGACTATGTGACTGCTCGGCTTCAGAATGCGAGTTGTCTTGATAGCTGGGATGTCGGTTCATTCACTGTTGGTCCAAAGGTGACCGTCGTAAACCGATCAGATCGTGGTCTCACTGTTCGGGTTAGACGACCATATTCGACGGCAAAGGGCGAAGCAGTGTATGACGCTGAGCACTATGCCCGCTATCTCGTAACCAAAACAGGGACTGAAAGACTGTCCGGTGATACCGTCGCTCCTTGCTGAGTTGCGTATTCTGCACCTATTGGGCGTCAATGCTACCGGTAAGAAATGGATCGGGACAAGCCAGTGTGTGGATGGGAGAGCTTCGCTCAGATTCGTGTGCAGTGCGTGTCCTGACTGTCCAGACTAGCCGGAATATTCAGTTACAGCCTATAATACGGCCAGTTCACCGATGTATTCGTAAATCGGGCCCCGACGACAGAGCGACTACCCCGATATAGGCTTCCGTCTGTCAAAAAAGTGGTTGCGTTTAAGCACACAAACGGTGGGTTCATGCCGGCCACGGTCTGAAATGGCAGTATGAACCTGACACAGCGCCCGCGCCGCCTGCGAACCGACGGCGTGCGACCGCTGGTACGCGAAACGGAGCTCTCTGCGTCGGACCTCATCGCGCCGGTGTTCGTCGACGCGACGACCGACGAGCGAGTCCCAATCGAGACGATGCCGGGTCACGAACGGGTCCCGGTCGGCGAGGCGGTCGAGCGCGTCGAGGAGGTCCTCGAAACCGGCGTCGAAGCGGTGATGCTGTTCGGCGTCCCCGAGTCGAAAGACGAGCGCGGGAGCCGCGCCTGGGCCGAAGACGGCGTCGTGCAGGAAGCCACGCGCCGCATCACGAGTGAGACGGACGCCTACATCATCACGGACGTCTGTCTCTGTGAGTACACCGACCACGGCCACTGCGGTGTCCTCGAAGATGACGCTGCCGAGAACCCGCGGCTGACGGTACGTAACGACGAGACGCTCGATTTGCTGGGGAAAATCGCCGCGAGCCACGCCGCGGCCGGGGCCGACATGGTCGCCCCGTCGGGCATGATCGACGGGATGGTCGGGGCGATTCGGGAGGCGCTGGACGCCCAAGGCGACACCGACGTGCCCGTCATGAGCTACGCCGCGAAGTACGAGTCGGCCTTCTACGGCCCGTTCCGGGACGCCGCGGACGGCGCGCCGGCCTTCGGCGACCGGCGGCACTACCAGATGGACCCCGCGAACGCACGCGAGGCCAGCCGCGAGGTCGACCTCGACGTCGAGCAGGGCGCAGACGTGCTGATGGTCAAGCCCGCCCTGCCGTATCTGGACATCGTCAAGGAGATCCGGGAGTCTTACGACCACCCCGTCGCCGCCTACAACGTCTCCGGCGAGTACGCGATGCTCCACGCCGCCGCCGAGAAGGGCTGGCTCGACCTCGAAGCGGTCGCCTACGAGTCGTTGCTGTCCATCAAACGCGCCGGCGCGGACCTCATTCTGACCTACTTCGCCGAGGACCTCGCTGACGAACTCTATAGTAACAATTGAAACGATTTACACACTGATCGCACTGCAGTCGTGCGATCAGGTGTGCATTGATTTTCAATGGCTACTATAGGCGGGACCAGTCCCCGTGTGTACCCGTTCGAACCGCGCCCATGGGTTCCAGCGAACGGCAGGTCCCTAACCTATTCATGTGACAGGGGCGGAGTGGCCGTATGCAGCGACAGTCCCTCCTCGTGGCGGTTGTCGCCGCGATTGCGCTGCTGTCGTTCAGCGTCGGCGCCGCGAGCCTCGACGCCGCCACCGGGTCCGACCAGGCGGAGATGACCCGTGACGACAGCGAGATCGACAACCCCGACGGACAGGGCCTCAGCGACCCGCCGGGTAGCATCGACCCACCCGAAAGCGAAAACGGCGCTCGCGCGCTGCTGCCGAGTGTCCCCGCCCCGGCAGTCGGTGCGCTCGCCGTCGGCCTCGCAGTGGGTCTGGTCGTCCTCTGGCGGCTGGCCGGTCAGAGCCGGACCATCGACGAGACGGGCGGCGAAACGCCAGCCGTCGCAACAGCGGAGTCCGCGAAGGCCCCCTCGCATAGCGCGGCTGCAATCGACGTACCCCTGACTAACGACGTGTACCGCGCGTGGGCCGCCCTCGAAGATGCGGTGACCGTGGACGACGATGCATCGTCCCCGCAGGACATCGAGGCGGACGCGACGGCGGCCGGGGCCGACCCCGACGCCGTCGCCTCGCTCCGGTCGGTGTTCGAGCGGGTTCGCTACGGCCGGGAGCGGCCGGACGCTGACCTGGAGTCCCAAGCCCGTGCGGCGCTGGAACGGGCCGCCGACAACGCGGACGATATCGCGGCGAGCCCCGACGAGATGCCTTCTGCGGACAAAGACGCCGACGGGTCCGCCGGGGAGGGCAAGGCGTGACACTGCGCCGGCTCCCGTTGGCACTTGGCCTCGTCGCGACAGCCATCGGCCTCGGCCTCGCCGCGCTCGGCGCGCCGCTGTTGCCCTCGGGCGCTGTCTCGGATCTCCCGATACTCGCGGTGGCCGTCTTCGCTGGCGGTGTCGCGCTCCTCGCGCTCCTGGTTCGCTCCCTCGACAGCGAACGCGGGATGGCGCTGCCGGACACAGACAGCCAGTACGTCACGGTCCCCGGCGACGATATCGACGAGGCGCTTGCTGCTGGAGCCGGACAGGAAGCGATCCGGCGGCGCGTCGAGGGGGTCGCTGTCACCGTCCTCCAGCGCGACGGGCTCTCTCCCGACGAGGCAGCGGACGCGCTCCGGTCCGGCGCGTGGACGGACAGGGAGCCGGCTCGGAAACTGTTCGACGGGACACCGATATCGCTCCGGGCGCGGCTGTCCGGGTGGCTCTCGGGTATCCGTCCGTTCCAGCGGCGCGTCGCCCACGCGACGGCGGAACTCCGACGGCGCGACGAGGAGCGATGAGCGAGGTCCACCGCACCGGCCGCTGGTTCGGGCTGGCCGGGGCCGCACTGGTCGCCGTCGGCGTCGGACTGGTGGGGCAAGTCCCCGCGCTCGTGTTGCTGGGCGGGCTCGGCGTCACGCTGAGCGCGTACGACCGGGTCGCTGTCCCGCCAGCGGCGGACGTGTCGATACAGCGGTCCATCACACCGACAGAACCCGCACTCGGCGAGCGGGTCACCGTGGCGCTCACCGTCCGCAACGACGGATCACGGACGATTCCGGACCTCCGGCTCGCCGACGGCGTGCCGGATTCTGTCCGCGTCGTTGACGGGTCGGCGTCGCTGGGGACGGCGCTGCGGCCCGGCGCATCGACGACGATTACCTACGAGATTACTGGCGGGACCGACCGCTGCGTGTTCGACCCGGCGACGGTCGTCGTCAGGGACGTGGTCGGCGTCGTCGCCCGACGAACGTCCGTCACGACCGAACCCGACACCGTCACCTGGGAACAGCCGACCAGTTCGGCGCTGTTGCCGCTGGTCCCCGCAGTGGCCCGCCGACCCGGGACGGTACCCGTCGACGAGGGCGGCGAAGGGGTCTCCTTCTACGCGGTCAGGGAGCACCGGTCGAACGACCCGCTCTCCCGCGTCGACTGGAATCAGTACGCCCGCACCGGCGACCTGCGGACCGTCGAGTTCCGCCGCGAGCAATCCGCGACGGTCGTGGTGGTCGTCGACGCCAGAGCAGCCGCCGCGCTCGCGCCGCGTCCGGACGCCGAGACAGCCATCGAGCGGTCGACGATGGCTGCCGTCGCCCTCGTCGAGGGGCTCCCCGAGGACGGCCACGAGGTCGGCGTCGCGGCGTACTCGCCACACGGAGCGTGGCTCGCACCGGGCACGAGCGCCGCGCACCAGCAACAGGCCCGGGACCTGCTCAGGACCGACCGCGCGTTCGCCGCGACATCGGTCACCCGAACACCGGACACAACGAAGCTCATCGCACAACTGCCGACAGCGGCGAACGTCGTCTTCCTCGGGCCGCTGTGTGACGACGACAGCGAGGCGCTGGTCCGTCGACTCGCCGCCAGCGGCCACCCGGTGACGGTCCTGAGTCCCGACCCGACCGCGACGGACACGGCGGGCCACCGGCTGGCACGGCTCGAACGCCGTGAGCGGCTCCGTCGGTTGCGAGCCGCCGGCATCGCCGTCCACGACTGGCCCGCAACTGAGCCGCTGGAACAGGTAACCGAACGGGCCTGGCGGGGTGGCCAATGATACCGCGAACCGGAGCCGTCTGTGGCGGTGCGGCGCTGACGGCGGGCGTCGTGACGCTTTTCGTCGCCGGCATTAGCGCGGTCTCGACCGCTGCCGCCCTCGTCGGCGTTGTGCTGCTCGCCGGCGGGCAACTGATTCAGTCCGGCCGGCTCATCGACGTCGCCAGCGCGTCACTGTTCCTGGCGCTGCTGGTGGCCGCCCTTCAGGGGGCAACGACGACCACGGTGCTGGTCGCCGGCGGCGCGACGGTGCTGGCCTGGACGTTCGCACACGCGGCTATCGACCTCTACGCGGACCTCGGAACAGCGCCCGGAACGCCCGTGGAACTCACCCATGTCGCGGGAACGACAGGGCTTGTCGGGGCGAGCGTCGTGGTGACGACGCTGCTCTTTCAGCTCGACGTGCCGCCGCTGTCACCGCTGGCGCTGGCGAGCGTCGTGCTGGGCGCAATCGCGCTGACCGCGGCGCTCAGGCGCTAGCGTCACAGCGGACGGGACAGCGCTCACTTCCGCGTCGGTGTAACCTCGGATTCCGCGGTGTCAGCCAGTGTGAGAACGTCATCGGCATCGGAGAGCGGGAGCCTGAGCGAGACGGTCGTCCACCCGTCGGCTCGTTCGTACTCGATGCCGCCGCCGGCCGCCTCGGCGACCCACCGAGCGAGCCAGATACCGAGGCCGCTCCCGTGCTGGAGATTGGTGATATCCGCGTCCTCGAACACGACGGCCCGTTCGACGGCGGGGATACCGGGGCCGTCGTCGCGAACGCGGACGAACGCGTCTCCACCGGTCCGCTCGGCCGTAATTCGAACGGCTGTGCCCTCTGGTGTGTGGCTCACCGCGTTCTCGACGAGGTTGTCGAGCGCATCGTAGACGGCCGTCCCGCCGGTGACAGGGAGTGTCTCGGGGAGTGCTGTTTCGACCGGTGTATCGGGGCGATAACTGTCGGCGACGGACCGAGCCAGCGCCGCCGCGTCGACCGACTGATCGGATTCGCCGTCGAGCGCGGTCTCGACGCTTCGGGCCTTTTCGCTGACGGCGGCGAGGCGGTCGGCCGCATCGAGGGCGCGAGACGCGGCCAACGAGACGGACGAGTCAGCTGCGTGGGCTCGGACGTATTCAGCCGTCCCGAGCACGACAGAGAGTTCGTTGCGGAGATTGTGCCGCAGGACGCGGTGGAGAACGCGGAGTCGCCGCTTTTGCCGCCGGCTGTCAGTCACATCCGTGTACATCGCGAACCCGCAGCGACGGCCGTCGGTCGTGTCGTACGGGACGCCGCGGTAGATGAACTCGCGGCAGCCGTCGGCTGTTTTCCGGGAGACGACGGCGTAGTTGATTTCGCCCGAGGCCGTCCGCTGGTCGTAGTTAACCGCCTCTTCGACGCGGTCGCCGGGAACGATGTACTCGTTGAGCGGTTCGCCGACGATTTCCTCGCGGTCGTAGCCGAAGGTGTCGACGAACGCGGGGTTGACCGTGCGGACAATCGGGACGAAATTGACGATTTCGAAGCCGACGACCGCATCCTGAATGAGGTCGAACAAGTACTGGAACGGGTCGGCCGTCTCGGCCGTCCGACAGAGCGATCCGACGACAGACCCGTCGGTTGCCGTCGTGAGCTCAATCGTAACCGGACCGGAGAGGTCGCTTTGCGGGAGCCTGACCTGACAGGTTTCGGTCAGCCGGTCTGGCGCACTGTTGACGGCCTGTCTCGCTGTGGTCAGTGGCTCACGGTCCTCGGCTGCGACCACCGCCTCGACAGGTGTTCCAACAAGTTCGGCAGGCGTCCGCCCAAGCAATGCGGCGAATTCGTCCGTCGCGAACGTGAACCGACCAGTGTCGTCGATGCCGAACATCAGTCGTCTCGGACTCGGAGGAAGGGTGGGCTCGACAGCTGTGAGACCGGTTGTTTCTCACCCACAGTACCACGCGGCGAGGCCGTGAGCGTCAGGTACTCGCGGCCGTCAGTCCGTGCCAGCGTGAGTTCCTGGTCGGCAGCGCCCGAGTAGAACGCCCCGAGCGTGGCCGGGACCGCGTCGTCGTTGATGACGTTGACCACTGTGTCGTGAGGGGCGAAGACGCCGTCGTCGTTCTCGTACCGGGCTTCCCTGGCCGCCTGTTCGCCCATCATCCGTATCTCGCCCTGAATGTTTCCGACGATGACCAGCGGGGCGTCCCGTCTGGTGGCCGTCGTCTCGTTGGCGGCAGCCAGCGAGGTCCGTTCGAGGTCGAACACGTTGTACCGGGCGTCCCAGTTCCCGAACGCATCGAGGATGAACAGGGCGTCGTCATCAAGCGCGTCTTCGAGCGAGTGGTCGGTTGCTGCGAACGCAGCGGCAAGCGTCGACCGGTCGAGGGACGGGGGTGGCGTCAGCGAGACCGCCCGGCCGGCGGCGACGGCCGTCGCGCACAACTGAGCGATAGCGCCGTCGACCTGCGTTCCGTCAGAGTACCGGAAGACAGCCTGGCCCCCCATGACGAGCCCGCCGCCACAGAGGTCGTCGATACCGTCGATACCGGTCGAGACTGTCGGTGCGTCCGCCAGACGGTCCTGCCGGTCAGCCTCTGCAGCGGCGAGTACGTCGTCAATCTCGTCCAGCATCGCGGTCTGCTCGGAGCGGGCGGCGCGTATCTCCGAGAGGTCGTCTTCGATGGCGGCGGCGCGGTCCGAAACCGTCTCACACCGCTCGGCGACCGCTTCGCTCGTCGTCGCCTGCTCGTCGGTCGCCGCCGAGACAGACGCGATGCCGTCGGCCGTCTCCGCGACGGTATCGGCCACGTCGTCGAGCCGCGCCATCGCCGTGGTGACCTGCTCGGCCCCAGTGTCGATTCCGTCGATGGCCTCGTTGAGCTGTGCAACGGTGTCGTCTGTGGCTTCGCGAACCGCAGCCAGCGTCGTTTCGATTTCCGCAGCCTGCTGCTGGGACTCCTCGGCGAGCCCCTTGATTTCGTCTGCAACGACGGCGAACCCGTCTGTGTCGGTGGTGTCGCTCGCCCGCGCCGCCTCTATCGAGGCGTTCAGCGCGAGCATATTCGTCTGGTCGGCGATACGGTCGATGCCGGCCAGTGCATCGGCAATACGGTCGACCCGGTCCTCCAGGGCGGCCACCTCCGCGGCAACTGCCTGCCCCAGTTCGCGGACCTCGTCCATCGACTCGATGGCGTCGGATGCGGCCTCCCGGCCGTCGTTTGCCGCATCCGTCGCCCGCTGGCTCTGCTCGCTGACCTCGGTCGCGGTCGCAGCGATCTCCTCGATTGTGGCGGAAAGCGACGAGACGTCGTCGGCGATCTGCTGTGCGTCGGTCGCCTGTGCCGTTGCGCGGTCGTCAATCGCCGCGAGTTGCTCGCCGACGGTCGCCGACGCCGCCTGAACGACATCAAGTGCGCCCTGTGCGTTTGCGACCGCTCGCTCCTCTGTCACGGCCGTCGACTGGTCCGGAACGGAGGGATAGTGGTCTGAAGCCATAATCAGCTACTGTCCCTCCGATTCATAGTCGAGTTGTACAGTTTCTCGGGACGTTGTGCCACGAAACGCCACTGTTTTCCGGATATTTATACTGAATCAGAATCTGTATTCGCGAGATATAACCCTGTTGTCGCTGGCAACACCCGCCAGACGGGAGCGCGCGCAAGGGAAAACGGCCTATTTGGCCCCCTCTGGCCGGAACTGGGGGCAACAAACGTCCAAAATTCCAGTGTGCATATACGGACTTTCTTGACGGAGAACAACCTTATATCCATAATATCATACCCTAATCTGGACGGTCGTCTACCATATCCCCTCTAATTTCCGTGTTCATAAAGGCAAACCTTATGTAGTGTTGTTACCAGAGCCTTTCTCGTGAAAGAGTTGAAGAAGTTGAGGCAAAGTGGGGCAAAGTTGGACATCCAGACGCCTGCCGATACGAAAACGAAACAGGTGAGCTAGAAATGAGCTACACTGCACTACAGGTAGATCCGAGCGTACTCGCAGAGGGGGTTAACCTGCTGTGGGTACTGGTGGTATCGTTCCTGATTTTCTTCATGCACGCGGGCTTCGCCATGCTGGAGGCGGGCCAGGTGCGCTCGAAGAACGTCGCGAACCAGCTAACGAAGAACCTCCTGACCTGGTCGGTCGGCGTGACGGTGTTCTTCCTGATCGGGGCTGGGATCGAGTCCCTCGTGGGCGGGAGCGGCTTCTCGCCCGCCTTCGGCGCAGGGGCCGCAAATGACTACGTCGGCTGGCTGTTCGGTGCCGTCTTCGCGATGACGGCGGCGACCATCGTCTCCGGCGCGGTCGCTGGACGGGCCAAGCTCCGTGCGTACATCACGTACACGTTCCTGCTGGCGGCGGTCATCTACCCAGTCGTCACCGGGATCACGTGGGCCGGCGCGTACATCAGCTTCGGCGGCGAGGCGTTCCACGACTTCGCCGGCGGGATGATCGTCCACGGCATGGGCGGCATCGCGGGCCTCACGGCGGCGTACGTCCTCGGCCCACGCATGGGCCGGTACAACGAGGACGGCTCCGCGAACGTCATTCCGGGCCACTCCCTGACGTTCGCCGTTCTGGGAACGCTCATCCTCGCGTTCGGCTGGTACGGCTTCAACGTCGGGACGGCGGCGACCGTCTTCGTCGTTGAGGACGGATCGCTCGCCCTCGGCGCGTTCGCGACGGTCGGCCGCGTCGCGATGACGACGACCATCGCGATGGCCTGCGGTGCGATGGGTGCCGGACTGGTCGCGTGGCTGAAGACCGGGAAGGTCGACACCCTGTACGTGGCAAACGGGCTGCTCGCCGGGCTGGTCGGCATCACGGCGATCCCCGACACCACGACGTGGTGGGGCGCAATCGTCGTCGGCGGCCTCGCGGGCGGACAGCTGCCGGTCGTGTTCAGCTTCATCGAGAACCGGATGAAAATCGACGACGTCTGTGCCGTCTTCCCGGTCCACGGGAGCGCCGGCGTGCTCGGCACGCTGCTGTTCCCGTTCGTCGCCACGTCCGGCACGGTCGGGTCGGTCGTTAACGCCTTTATCGCACAGCTGATCGGCGTCGCCGCCATCGCGGGCTGGACGATTGTCGCAACCGGGGTCGTCTGGTACGCCCTCAAGGCGGCCGGCCAGGCGCGGGTCACGCCCGAACACGAGCAGGAAGGGCTGGACGTCAGCGAACACGGCGTCGAGACCTACCCCGAGTTCGGTGGTGGCGAGAGCGTCGTCGCCGATGGTGGTAAAGTGAGCCCGAGCATGCGTACTGACGGAGGTTCCCAAGATGACTGACGAAACCGACGACTCTGAAATCAAGATGGTAGTCGCAATGGTTCGACCGGACAAACTCGGCGACGTGAAGAAGGCGCTCGCCGAGGTCGGCGCGCCCTCGCTGACAGTGACGAACGTCTCCGGTCGCGGCTCACAGCCCGCAAAGAAGGGGCAGTGGCGCGGCGAGGAGTACGTCGTCGACCTGCACCAGAAGGTCAAAGTCGAGACGGTGGTCGCGGACATCCCCGCGGAGGATGTCGTCGACGCCATCGCCGACGGTGCCCACACCGGCGAGAAAGGTGACGGCAAGATATTCGTCCTCCCCGTGGACAACGCCTACCAGGTCCGAACCGGTAAAGAAGGCCCAGAGGCAGTCTGAGCGGACGAAATGGTCGATGATACCGACAGACAGGTAGTGAACGCACTGCTTCAGGACGGCCGGGCGAGCGCCCGTGACGTCGCCGCCGCGACCGGTATCGCGGCGACCACGGTGTCTCGCCGGATGGACGACCTGGAGGCGACCGGTGTGATCGACGAATACACCGTCGACATCGATTACGGGGCGCTGGGCTACGACGTGACCGCCGTGTTCCAGCTCTCCGTCGAGGGCGACGGGCTCGGACGGGTGGTGGACCAGTTACGGGATCGACGCGAGATGATCGCGGTCTACGAAGTGACCGGCGACCACGACATCGTGGCCGTCGGGAAGTTCACCGACACGCAGTCGATGAACGAGCGGATAAAGACGCTGCTGACCGACGAGGATATCCGATCTGCCTCGACGTCAGTCGTACTGAATACGGTGTGCGAACACGAGCAGTTCCCGGTCGACGGAACTGACGCCTGAGGACGACGCCTGTTTTCCGACTGGCAACCACAGCAGTGAGTAGCGTCCCGTATCGGTTTGGAGACCTATTGAGCGATGAAGGAAGGTTTAATTACAGCAGTAGTAATATATTTTTCATCATGGATTGGGATGCTCGGGGGTCAACGGTGACGCGACGGGAGCTACTCGGAGCCGTCGGAGCGAGTTCGCTCGCCGGACTTGCTGGCTGTGGCGGGGGCAGTCGCGCCACGACGCCGACAAGCAGTGCCACAGCGTACGCGAACCAGCCGGTCGACGACGACCAGGTGACGCTTGGCTTCACAGTCCCGCAGTCGGGGTCGTTCTCGCCGCTTGGGACCGGCCAGCAGCGCGGGTTCGAACTGGCCATCGACCACCTCAACGAGGGCGGCGGCTGGGTCGACACCGACGCGTGGCAGGCGCTGTCCGAGGACGGCATTCTCGGCCGGACGGTCGAGAGCGTCATAGCTGACACGGAGTCCAGTTCGAAAACGGCCCGTGACGTGGCAGAGACGCTGGTCGAGCAGGACGGTGCCGTGATGGTCGCCGGCGGCGGGTCGACGAACACAGCCCGGGAGTTGCTCAAGTACTGTCCGACCCGCGGCGTGGTCCACATGCTCGGGTTCGCGCCGGGGACGAACGTTACGGGGATCGGCTGCTCGCGGTACGGGTTTCAGGAGATGCACAACGGTCGGATGGCCGCCAACGCGCTGGCTCCGGTGTTGACCGAGCGGTTCGACGGGCGAACGGAGTTCTACCAGTTGCACGCCAGCTCGGATTTCGGTTTCACGCAGTCCGAGCAGTTCAAGCGCCGGTTCCAGTCGGAGAACTGGAGCGAGATGGGCGCGACGAAGACGCGGGTCGGAACGGAGAACTTCAGGCCGCAGTTGCAGGAGGCCGTGGACACTGACGTCGACGCCATCGTGTTGTCCTACCGCGGGCGCGACGCAGTCACCGCGCTGAACCAGGCGACGGATATAGTCCCGGAAGAGATGGACATCGTCATGCCGATCGTGAGTCGGCAACTGGCCCGCGATGTCGGCGCCGACATGGCCGGTATCGTCGGCACTATTTCGTGGGATTACAGCATCGAGACACCGCTCTCGACGGCGTTCACGGAGGCGTTCGATGCGGCGTACGCCGACGATCAGGTCCGGGTCCCGTCAGACCAGGCTCGACTGGCCTACGCGCAGACGCTCCAGTACGCCGCGGCCGTCGAGCGGGCCGGGACGTTCGAACCGCCGGCCGTCATCCGTGAACTCGAAGGCACCACGTACCAGGCCGGACGCGGCGAGGCGACGTTACGGGCATGCGATCACCAGTCGGTGGGACCTGTTCCCGTCGTCGAAGGATCCAGTCAGGGCCCCGAGGTACTCGACGTCATTCAGCTTTCGACTGACGTCGCGTACGGCTGCGAGGAGTATCCCGCAAGCGAGTGTACTGACCTGGGGCCGTACGAACCCGAGACGGCCGACAGTTGAGGGGCGGTGGCGTTAAGCCGCTCGCGCCGCTCCAGAAGATATGGGCTTGAAAGTGGACGTGCGGAAGCTGGACCTTTTCAATCAGATGGCAAAGGAGGGGTCTGGGACAGTCGCGGAGAACCTCGGGCAGCTGACCGGGCTCGACGCGACAGTTCGGACCTCACAGATCAATTTTCTCGACATTGCGGACGTCAAAACACACATCGGCGACGACAAGGGCGTCGGCATCTACGTCGAACTGAACGAACCGCCCTACGGCTACGTCCTGTTTCTGCTCGAACCAGACGACAGCAAGCAGATGGCCAGCGCGATGATGGGTGGAATGGGTGAGCCAAGCGAGGGCGAGGGGTTCTCCGACATGGAACGGTCGGCGATGCAGGAGATCGGCAACATCATGACCTCCGCGTTCATCGACGGGTGGGCCAACGTGCTGGAGACGACCATCGACATGGGGACACCGAACTTCGTGTTCGGGCCGGCCGACGGCATCGTCGACGAGATGGGCGGCTGGCCGGACTCCGACCTGGTGTTCGTCGTCGACTCGCGTATCACCGTCGACGACGGCGACCTCGGGATGACCGTGTACACGTTCCCCGAACTGGAGGACCTCGTCGCGCTCATCCAGGATATCGACCTCGATACCGACGTCGCAGTAGACACCGAAGCCAGCGACATTCTCGACTAACATCGGTCCCCTATCTCTTCTCCCCCTTTTCCTCGCGCGGCCAGGGTGGATGTAATCACCGAGAAGACAGTCTGAAGGCCGTCACTACCAGATACCAGCGCCCTCTATGCTAATTGTTCACTTATTCCTATTGAAAAAAGTATTATATATATTTACCATCAAAACAGCTGGTATGGGATCGGAAAGAGGGGGAGCAGTTGACAGGCGGTCCGTACTACAGATCGCCGGTGGGGTCGGTACCGCAGGGCTCGCCGGGCTGGCGGGATGTCAGGGCGGGGGTTCGACAATCGAAAGCACACCGGAGCATCCACCGCTCGGGAACTATCCGGTCGAAGGAGAAACGGTCACGCTCGGCTTCAACGTCCCACAGTCGGGGACCTACGCCGCCGAAGGGCGCGACGAACTCCGGGGGTATGAGCTCGCGGTCACGCATCTCAACGAGGGCGGTGGCTGGGTCGGACAACGCTCCTTTGACGTGCTCAGCGGCGACGGCGTGCTCGGGAAGACCGTCGAGTACGTCACCGCGGACACGGAGACGAAACCGGATGTCGCAACGGCCAACGCCGAGGAGATGATCGAGCAAGACGACGTCATCATGTTCTCCGGCGGCTCGTCCAGTTCCGTCGCCATCGCCCAGCAGGACGTCGCACAGGCCCAGAAGGTCCCGTACATGTGCTGTCTGACCCACTCGAACGACACGACGGGACGGGACTGTGTCCGCTACAGCTTCCGGGAGATGTTCAACGCGTATATGACAGCACAGGCGCTGCTTCCGGTACTCAAGGAACGGTTCGGCCGGGAGGCTCAGTACGTCCAGATCTACGCGGACTACAACTGGGGCAAGACCATGGAGTCGTCCATCCGTGACTTCTTCACGTCGAGCGGCTGGGTCGAACTCACAAGTATTCCGACGCGTCTCGGGACGACGGACTACGAGGAGCCGCTCAAGCAGGCCCGGGACGCCGGCGCGGAGGTCGTCTTCCTCGACCACTACGGACTCGACGCCGCGAACTCGCTGACAAAAGCCCAGGAGATTCTCCCGGACGAGGTGGGGATTGTGGTGCCGCTGTACAACCGCATCGTGGCACAGAACGCCTCGAAGGCGCTCGACGGCGTCGTCGGGACGGTCGCGTGGGACACCAGCGTCTCGTCTGACCTCTCGAACGAGTTCAAGAACGCCTTCACCGCCGAGTACGGGAACGCACAGCGGCCCTCCGGCGTGGCCCATCTGGCTTACGCACAGACGCTCCAGTACGCCGCGGCCGTCGAGCGGGCCGGCACCTTCTACCCGCCGGCGGTTATCCGGGAACTGGAAGACCACGAGTACTCGGTCGGGCTTGGCAGCCAGACAATGCGGCGCTGTGACCATCAGGCCCAGCGTGGCGTGCCGGTGGTCGAAGGGCTCTCCGAGTCCGAGCAGTCCCTTGGCCGGTTCTACGACCTGCTCAGCGTCACGAAGGCGGTCGGATACGACTGTGACGGCGGCCCGGCCGCCGAGTGCGAACTCGGAGACTACGGGGACTAGAGCCAGAGCGCAGCGACTACTGCGCAACGGAAAAATACGGCAAACGGAGAACCGAACGGGGACGTGGACACGAGCAGTCCCCAGCTGTCAGAGGCAGACGGACGCGCTGTGACGGACACGTCACGTCGGCGTATCCGGCTGTTCGGAGCCGGGGCCGCGTTACTCCAGTAGCTCCGGTGCCGCGTCGTATGCCACCCCCTTGACCGCGGATTCCGGCGGATCGTCTCCGTCGTGGTCGGTCAGGCAGTCTGTCTCAGCCATGGTCAGTCGTCCGCCGAAATCGGCTGGCCCTCGGCGTCGGTCGGGGCCGGGCTTTCGCCGTCGTCGAATGGATACCACGACTGCTTGCCGTCGGCTAGACACGGGTCGGTGTACCCCTGGACCTCGTGGGGTTCGGCCAGTTCGACGATGGTCTCGTGACCGGTGGCGTCGACCCACTCGCGGAAGGTCTGACCCTCCGAGCGAAGCGCGGCGTAGGCTTCGACAATGTTGGCGATCATGCCCGGCACCTCGTCAGCAGGGACGCGCTGGCGGACCCACTCGATGAACGTCGGCTCCTCGCCGATGCCGCCGCCGACGCCCACGTCGACGGCTTCGACCATCTGGCCGTCCTTGCGGGCGCGCATCCCCTGTAAGCCGATGTCGGCCGTCATCGCCTGGCCGCAGTCGGCCGTACAGCCCGAGAAGTGCATCTTGATGCGGTCCACGTCGTCGGGCACGTCGACGTTGTCACCGAGCCAGCGGAGCAAGCGGGCCATCCGCGCCTTCGTCTCCGTGAGCGCGAGCGAGCAGAACTCCGTCCCGGTACAGGCCATCGCGCCCTGAACGAACGGGTTCGGCTCGGGCGAGTGTTTCTCCAGCAGCGGCTCGTTGAGGAGGTTCGAGAGATTCCCGTCGGGGACGTCCATGATGAGCGGGTTCTGCCGGCGGGTCAGTCGCACCTCGCCGGAGCCGTAGGCGTCGGCGAGATCCGCGAGTTCGATGGCGTCCTCGGCGGAGAGTCGGCCGACCGGCACCGAGAGGCCGACGTAGTTCTTGTCGTCTTTCTGGTCGTAGACGCCGACGTGGTCGTGGGCACCGTACTCCGTGTGCTTGCCGGCGTTGTACGTGTACTCCCCGCGGAAGTCGGTCCCGGCGGTTTCGAACTCGAAATCAAGCCGTTCGTCGAGTTCCTCCCGGATGGCGTCGGTACCGTGTTCGTCGACGAAAAACCGAGCGCGGTTCTTCGAGCGGTTCTGGCGGTTGCCCGCTTCGTGGTAGTACTCGACGAAGGCCCGCACGGTCTCGACGGCGTGTTCGGGCCGAATGAACAGGTCGAGCGGACGGGCTTCGCGCGGTTCGCGGCCGCCGAGGCCGCCGCCGACGCGGACGTTGAACCCCTCGACTTCCTCGCCAGCAATGATTTTGTGCGCCGGCTCCAGCCCGATGTCGTTGATGCTGTCCTGGGCACACCCCTGCTTGCACCCCGTCACCGAGATATTGAACTTCCGGGGCATGTTGGCCAAGTCGTTATCGTCGCGGATGGTCTCCTGAATCTCGTCCAGAATCGGGCGGGACTCGACGTACTCCTCGGCCTTGCCGGCGACCGGGCAGCCGGAGATGTTCCGCATCGTGTCCCCGCCCGCCGAGCGCGAGGAGACGCCGACGGCTTCGAGTTTCTCCCAGATCTCCGGGATGTCTTCGAGCTTGAGCCAGTGCAACTGGATGGACTGTCGCGTCGTGAGGTCGATCCAGCCGTTCCCGAACTCGGGGTTCTCGGCCGGTCCCTTCGCGTAGTCCCGAGCGACCTCGCCGATGGCCCGAAGCTGGTCGGGCTCCAGGACGCCGCCGCAGTTGGTCAGCCGCATCATGAAATACGACTCCTGGCCGCCGCGGTGGTGGAACACCCCCCAGAACTTGAACCGCGAGAACCACTTCTCCCGTTCGTCCTCGGGAATCGACTCCCAGCCCTTCTCGGCGAACTCCTCTAACTTCTCCCGTACCTCGTCGCCGTACAGCTCCGCCTTGTACTCCTCCTTTTTATGTGCCATCTTCGCGCGCCCCCGTTCTTAATGGATGTAGTTTTTCATCTCTCATATCTATCTGAATGTCCGCTAATTCACGTCTAAGTACTGAGGTTGATTCCTTATAACGCTATTCGTTAAAGAAATAAAGAATAATAGAGCGTTAGAAAATGGCCGTCCAGAATTATACCGTCTGAGAGGTGTTTAAAGAGGTTATACACTGCCCCGTCGACAGAGATGAAACCGCAGGACGGCAATCGGTTGTCCGGTCGAGTTCGGGACTGTGCGTCGGGGACGCTCCGCGGGCGTGATTCGCCCGACCGGAGCGCGACCCCGTAGAACTGAGGTGTCAGTCGCGCGCGAGCCGAACCGACGAGGGACGCGACACACCGGCCTGTTCAGTGCGTCACGCGTGCGGAAAAGAGAAAGAACGGCTCGTTCGAGAGCGATGAGCGTCAGTCGTCGCCGGAGGCGACGGTGGTGCCTTCCTGCGTGCTTCCGACGAACCCAGCCGTGTTAGCGACTTTCGCGATTTCCGGCTGGAACACCCATGCAGACAGCAACACAATCGGAATCATGGTAACGGCGGCCACGGAGTACCCCAGGTGGAGGTTCGCCAGCCACGGCGCGGAGTAAAACAGCGGGTAGACGATGCCGCCGACGGTGCCGACGCCGCCGACGACGCCCGCGACCGAACCCGAGTCGTTCGGGAACATCGCGGGCACCTGCGCGAAGATAGCGCCCTCGGCCCAGGCACAGCCCGTGCCCACGAGGAAGCCGATGACGACGGCGTTCATCAGGACCCCGGAGAGTCCGGCCAGCGTCATGGCGAACATCATCACCACGATGAAACAGAGCCCGAGGAACGTCCACTGTTCGCGGTACTGGCCCTTGAAGAACGGCAGGAGGTTCTTCTCCTTGCGGGCCAGCAGGTCGCTGCCGTAGCCGCCAAAGGGCCGGAGCAGGCCGGCGGCAATTGAGAACGTCGCCGCGAAGGTGCTCGCGATGACGAGGTTGTCCTGGTTGAACGCTTCGCGGTAGTAGGTGGCGAGCCACCCGTTCATCGACAGTTCGAGGCCGAAGGACATGATGTACGCGGCGGCGAGGACGACGGTGCCGTAGCGCGTGGCCGTGTGTAGCCAGCCCTTGAAGTTGGTGTCCTCCTTGGTCGCCTGGCGTTTCGCCTCGCTTTTCGCGGCCTCGCCCAGCGTGTAGTAGGCGATTGCGAGGAGGATGGAGACGATGCCGGTGTAGAAGAAGGCGGCCCGCCAGTTCGTCGAGAACAGCGGCCCGTTCCAGCCGGACCCGAACACACGGGGCAGGATGAGCGCCCCGCCGGCGGCACCGGCGTTCCCGACGCCGGCGTAGATGCCCTCCGCCAGGCCGAGGTTCTCCTCTTCGAACCACTCGGCGACGTGCTGGATGCCGATGACGAACGTGATGCCGGCCGTCGCCACGATGAGTCGCAACACGAAGAACACGGAGTAGTCCTGTGCGAAGGCGCTCCCTATCGAGAACACGCCGACGTAGGCCAGTACGATGGCGAAGATGGCCGGCGCACCGAACTTATCCGAGAGCCAGCCGGTGAGCATCCGGCCGAACGGTGCCATCCAGATGGCCGAACTGGCGAGAATACCGATTTCCGCGGTCGAGAGCCCGAACTCCTCTGCCATCGGGCCGGTAAACGGCGCAAAGGAGAACCAGATGAGAAACGAGAAATTGAACCCGATAGTCGCCAGCAACAGCGTCCGGTACTTCGTCATCTTGATCAGTCCCATGCCGACACCTCGGTTACGGACGCGGTATTGTTCACGGTCGATAACGAGACTTTGTTCACCAATCCGCCTTTATTTTGGATGTGTGCCCACATCAGTACATGAAGTCCGAAAGTCCCACCATTTAATAACAGTAACCGTTTACAGAACGGCTATTCTACCCAGCCTGAGTGGATAGACCGCAAATATATCATCGGATATCCCCTGTTTAAGGACATTGAACGCCCAGCGGACGGGGGAATAATTGGACATATTTAGATTACTTCGGACGGCGATGGAGAAGCGCGTGTCGACGAACCGTCGGGGCCGCGCCCGATATCGGCTCAGTCGGCCGTGGCGGGCGGGAGTTCAGCCTCGGCGGCGACGAGGCGGGCGGCACACTGCTTGAAGTTCGGTTCGTCGGACTGGGGGTCGCGGTCCGAAAGCGTCAGCCGGTTCGTTGCCGGGTGGTGAATGGGGAGCCACACCATCCCCTCGGGGACGCCCTCGTCGCGGTCGATGGCGACCGTCGCGGAGCCACGGCGGGTCTCGACGGTCAGCCGGTCGTCGGTAACGAGGCCGCTGTGTTCCTCGACGGTCTCGGGGTGGATGCGGGCCACCAGCGGACCGGCCTCACCCCCGCGGGACCGGACGCCGGTGTTATACCCGTCGGCCTCGCGGGCCGTGGTCAGCGTCAGCGGGTAGTCGTCGTCGGTCGGCTCCGGGAGCGACTCCTGGCGGCCCGTCGAGAACTGTGCGCGGCCGGAGGCGGTGGGGAACGACCACGACTCGTCGTCGTAGTAGCGGTAGCCGCCCGAACTCACCCCGTCGGGCGCGGGCCACCTGACGGCGTGGCTGTCGTCGAGGCGTTCGTAGGTGATGCCCGAGCAGTCGGCGACTGTCCCCTCGGTGAGGGCGGTGAACTCGTCGAAGACGTCCGAGGGGTCCGGCGACGTGCTCTCGAACAGGCCGGGGAACAGCCGCGAGCCGATGGTGGCGATGATGTCCAGATCCGGCCTGACGCCGCTTGGCAGGTCAGTCGCCGACCGGACCCGGGAGATGGTCCGCTCCATGTTCGTCGTCGTCCCGTCGCTCTCGCCCCACGTCGCGGCGGGCAGGACCACGTCGGCGATTTCCGTCGTTTCGGTGTGGAAGGCGTCCTGCACGACGACGAAGGCGTCTTCGAGCGTCTCGCGCACAGAGTCGGCCTCGGGCATCCCGGCAACGGGATTGGTGGCGACGGCCCAGACGGCGTCTGGCTCGCCTTCGAGCATCCCGACAGGGCCGGGGCCGGTGTCGTCGGGGAGGCGGTCGACCGGCACGTCCCAGTGATCGGCGACGAGACGGCGATGGTCCGGGTCCTCGAAGGCCCGCTGGCCGGGCCAGGACCCCTTCGAGGAGCAGATGCGGGTCCCCATCGAGTTGGCCTGGCCGGTCAGCGAGAACGGGCCGCCGCCGGGCCGGAGGTTCCCCGTCGCCAGCGTCAGGTCGATGAGCGCCCGGGCGGTCTCGGTCCCCTGGACGTGCTGGTTGATGCCCATGCCCCAGTAGACCAGCGCTTGCTGGTCCATCGCGTCGGCCAGCAGGTCCACCTGGGCCATCTCGACACCGGCCTCGGCTGCCGCGTCGGCGGCGTCGGGCAGGGTCGCGAGCAGGTCGTCGAATCCCTCGGTTGCTGCGTCGACGAACTCGCGGTCGACCCGCCCCGTTTCGACGATGCGGGCGAGGACGGCCCGGGCCAGCGCGAGGTCCTTCCCCGGGTCGGGCGCGACGTGGTGCTCGGAGTTCTCTGCGGTCTCGGAGCGGACGGGGTCGACGACGATGATTTCGACGCCATCCTCGTCAGCAGACTGCTGAATCCAGCGGAACATCACGGGGTGGGCGACCGCCGGGTTCGCCCCCCAGACGACGTGTCGGTCGGCGTCGCTGATGTCGGCGTAGGTACACGGCGGCGCGTCGCTGCCGAAGGCCTGGTAGTAGGCGGTGACGGCGCTGGCCATACACAGCGTCGTGTTGGCGTCGTAGTTGCGCGTCCCGAAGCCGCCGCGGGCGACTTTCCCCAGCGCGTAGGCGGCCTCGTTGGTCTGCTGACCGCTTCCGAGGACGGCGACCGAATCGGGGTCCCGCTGGTGGACGGCCTGAAGCCCCTCGACCGCGCGGGCCAGCGCCACGTCCCACTGGGTCTGACGGAGTTCGCCGTCGCTGCGGACCATCGGTCGGGTGAGCCACTCGCCGTCGGGGGCCTTGCTCTCCCGGAGGCCACGCGCACAGGCGAGTCCCTGACTGACCGGATGGGCGGCGTCGCCACGAACAGCGTCGATACCGTACCCTTCGTCAGCGCCCTGGTGCATGTGGCCACAGCCAACGGCACACCGCATACACGTCGTCGGTACCCAGTCGCTCACAGCCGCCCACGCGCCGTCAAGACGCCCATTTGTCCAATTTGGCATGATATCGAAGTACGTTCGGATGCCATTATCGTAATTACATAGATGAATACGCACCGTATAACAGTGACTCTTTACGAAATATTTATTTTACCGGTGAACGCATGACATCCGTCCACTAGGTCGGTGGGACCGCGAGCTAACAACAGTTTCTTTCTGACAGCGGTCAAACGGCAGCGTATGAACCACGAGCAGTCGCGAGCGCTGTACGACCGCGCCCTGTCGGTGCTGTCGGGCGGCGTCAACTCCTCCGTGCGAGCCACGCAGCCCTACCCGTTCTTCGTCGAGAAAGGGGACGGCGGGCACGTCATCGACGCCGACGGGAACCGATACATCGATTTCGTCATGGGCTACGGTCCGCTGCTGCTGGGCCACAGCCTGCCCGAGCAGGTCCAATCAGCCATCCAGCGACACGCCGCTGAGGGGCCGATGTACGGCGCGCCGACCGAAGTCGAGGTCGAACTGGCCGAGTTCGTCACCCGGCACGTCCCCAGTGTCGAGATGCTGCGGTTCGTCAACAGCGGGACCGAGGCGACGGTCTCGGCGGTCCGACTGGCTCGTGGCTACACGGGGCGGGACAAAATCGTCGTGATGCAGAGTGGCTACCACGGGGCACAGGAGTCCACGCTGGTCGAGGGCGAGGGCGACCACACGGCCCCGTCCAGCCCCGGCATCCCCGAGAGCTTCGCTGAGCACACCCTGACCGTGCCGTTCAACGACGAGGAAGCCGCCCACGAGGTGTTCGAGGAACACGGCGACGACATCGCCGCGGTGCTCACCGAACCCATCCTCGGGAACTACGGCATCGTCCACCCGGTCGAGGGCTACCACGACACGCTCCGGGAACTGTGTGACGACCACGGCTCCCTGCTTATTTTCGACGAGGTCATCACCGGCTTCCGCGTCGGCGGCCTCCAGTGTGCCCAGGGCGCGTTCGACATCGACCCCGACATCACCACGTTCGGGAAGATTGTCGGCGGCGGCTTCCCGGTCGGGGCAATCGGTGGCAAAAGCGAGATCATCGAGCAGTTCACCCCTGCCGGCGATGTGTTCCAGTCCGGAACGTTCTCTGGCCACCCCGTGACGATGGCGGCCGGTCTGGAGACGTTACGGTATGCGGCTGAACACGACGTATACGACCACGTCAACGAGCTCGGCGACCGGCTCCGAGCGGGACTGCAGGACATCCTCGAAGACCAGGCCCCCGAGTACACCGTCGTCGGCCGGGACTCGATGTTCAAGGTCATCTTCACCCGCGACGGGCCTGATTCCTTCGACGGACATTGCGAGGCTGGCTGCCGGCAGCGGGAGTCCTGTCCACGCTTCGACTACTGTCCGAAGACCGGCCACGACGTGACACAGGCCGAGACCGAGCGGTGGGAGCGCCTGTTCTGGCCTGCGATGAAAGACCAGGGCGTGTTCCTCACGGCGAACCAGTTCGAGTCACAGTTCATCTGTGATGCCCACACAGGTGAAGACATAGAGAATGCGCTCGAAGCATACAAAGAGGCGATATGAGGTGAGCGACGACGACATCGCACTGTCCGAGAAGCGAATGTACGGGGCGAAACGTCCGGAGACCCACGCGTACGTCGCGTCGGGACTGGGCGTCACCCGCGTCGAGACGGCCGGCGGCCAGATCGGGCGGTTCAGCCTGAGCGAACGGTGCAATGCCCGTGATGTGGCCGGCGCAAGCGGCGAAGTCGCGGTCGCCACCGACGAGGACGTGCTCGTGTTGACCGACGACGGCTTCGTTCCGACTGGGTTCGGGCCAGCCACCGCCGTCGGCTACGACGGCGACGGACTGCTCGCAGCCGGCGACGGCCGCGTCGCTCGGTACAGCGGGGAGTGGCGAGATATCGGCGAGGTCGCGGACGTCCGTGCCATCGACGGCGACCGCCTCGCCGCGGCCGAGGGCGTGTACGCCCTCCCGTCGCTCGACCGACTCGGCCTGGTGGACGTGGTCGACGTAGCCGGTGACTACGCCGCGACCGAGAGCGGGCTGTACCGCTACGAAAGCGGGAGCACCGACAGCGACGGCGAGTGGACCGAGGTCCGGTCGGGCCGACACTTGGCAGTTGCAAGCGACGGTGAGCAGGTCCATGCCGCCGCGGCGGACGGCCTGTACGAACTGACAGCCGGCGCGTGGGAGCCCTGCACGTTGCCAGCGACCGAGCGCGTCGTCGACGTGACCTACGGCGACGACACCTACGCGATCACCGAGAACGGGACCTTCCTCGTCGCAACCGCGGCCGAGGCGACCGCCGACGGACAGGGCGGCTGGCGACAGCGCTCGCTGGGCGTCCCCGACGTCGTTGGCGTCGCTGTGGCCTGATTCGATCAGTAGTATCTAAGCGGGACTTCGCGGTTCTATCCGGCCTTCATGGCAATAGATCAGTATCGACCGGCGTCCATGCACTCTTACTGCGGTATTTGCTGTCTGTCGGCCTCTTTCAAAATAATGCCGTAGCCACGGAGCGCTCCGGACTCGTCAAAGCTCGCAGAGAGCGTCATGTCTGTCCAGCAGCGCGTGCCGTCCTGACGGATCTGTAACCCTTCGTGGGAGACGGTCCCGTCTGTTTTCGCGGTATCGAGGAGTTGCTCGGGAAGGCCGTTCGCCAGATCAGACTCCTCGAAGAACGTCGAAACGTGCGCTCCGATGATTTCCTCCGCGTTATAGCCAGTGAATTGTTGAGCACCGTCGTTCCAGCGAGTGACGTAGCCCTCATGGTCGAGGGTGAAAAAGGCGTGGTCGTCCATGGCATCGATAAGAACGTCGAACTGAGTGCTCTGTCCCACCAACTGCGTCCGTTCGGGGGTGATGTCCCGCGCCGTACACACGAGTACCCCGTCGTCAGCGTGAGCCAGGCGATGGTTCGTAACGAGCCTGTCGCCGTCTTTCATCAGTCGAACTGTTTCACCCGACCAGTACTCGTTTTCTTTGACCGCTGGGATGATGTCGTTCTCTAGCCGGTCCGCTTCATCGTCGTGGTACAGAATTGTCCAGGGCTCGCCGGCCAGTTCATCCTGCTCGTATCCAAATAGGTCCGCAAAGGCAGGGTTCACATACGAAAACGTCCCGTCCGGGTCGATGAGGCTGATCCCTTCGCTGGCAGTCTTCATCGCCCTGTAGCTACGGTCGATTGTACGGACGGCACGGTAGCGTTCGACAAGGTTCGTGATTCGATTGGCCAGGATCGCGTACTGGTCAGTCCCATGCTCTTTCTGGATGTACTCCGTCACGCCGGCCGTGATAGCTTCGCTCGCGATCTCTTCGCTCCCTTTGCCAGTAAAAAGGATGAACGGCAGGTCAGGAGACTGTTCGCGGACTGCAGCCAGGAACTCCAGCCCGTCCATTACTGGCATATCATAGTCCGAGACGATACAATCGATGTTCTCCGCCCGAAGAATCGCAAGACCGTCAGTACCGTTCGTTGCCGTTTGAACTTCGAGCCGTTCGTTTTCCCGTTCGAGGAACTGGGCGGTCAAATCCGCAAAATCAGGTTCGTCATCTAAATGTAATACCTTCATGATTTTGGAGGGACTGCGCTGTTCGTACTTTGGAATCGAGCAGAGATAAATACCTCATCTAGTTGTAAATAATATTATGAAAATATATCATTGTATCGGAAAATAGGCATGATCACACAAGTTACGTGAGTGTTGTCGCTAGGGGTGTCAATTACAATGCACAGTTGTCTGAAGGGAGAGTCAGCCACGATGTCGGGGAATCGAAAAGAGGTTTAGCCCGGACAGCCACCCACCGCACATGATTATCCCCGGGGCGGACACGCAGGCGTTCGCGGCGACCCTCGCCGAGGCGACGGGCGAGCGGCTTGGACGGGTCGAGTACGAACGGTTTCCCGACGGTGAGCACGTCGTCCGGGTGCCCGAAGCCGTCTCCGGTGAGCGTGCCGTCGTCGTCGCATCCACTGTCGACAGCGACGCGCACCTCCAGTTGCTCCAGTTGCAGGACGCGGCCCGCGAAAGCGGCGCGAGTGAGGTCATCACCGTCATCCCGTACATGGGCTACGCCCGTCAGGACGAGGCATTCAAGCCTGGCGAACCGGTCTCCTCGCGGGCGATGGCCCGCGCCATTTCGACGGGAACCGACCGTGTACTGACCGTAAATCCCCACGAACCGGCCGTCTGTGATTTCTTCGACGTGCCAGCCACCAACGTCGACGCGGCGAGTGTTCTCGCCGACCCGCTGCCTGCGGACCTGACGAACCCCCTCTTTCTCTCGCCCGACGAAGGCGCAATCGCCCTCGCGACGACGGTCCGGGACGCGTACGGCGAGGGTGAGACGGACTTCTTCGAGAAGGATCGTGACTACGACACCGGCGACATCGAGATCAGCCCCAGCGACGCGCCGGTCGAGGGCCGTGATGTGGTGCTGGTCGATGATATCATCGCCACGGGGTCGACGATGAGCGAGTCCGTTGGCGTCCTCGACGACCGCGACGCCGAACGGGTGTTCGTCACCTGTATCCACCCGATGCTCGCCAGCAACGCCCTGACGAAGCTCAACAGCGCCGGCGTCGAAGCCGTCTACGGCACGGACACGCTTGAACGCGCCGTCAGCGAGGTCAGCGCCGCACCGGTCGTCGCCGAAGAGCTGTAGACACCGGTGCTGAAACACGAGGGGCAAAAAAACCCCGCTCGTTGTAACGCGACTGCATGCCGCTTAATCCGACGCCTCAGCCGCGGCGACCGGTGCTATCGCGATTTCCATCTCAATCCCTTCGACGTCCCACGTTTTTCGATGGCCGTCCTCGACGCCGCCGAGTTCGTCAGCCCGAACCTCCTCTTTGATGAGCGCCTCGTGCTCGCGGACCAGCGAATCCACGCGCTCGTCGTCGATTGCCAGGTCCACGACGATGCGCTCCTCGATATCGAGTTCGAGGTCCTTTCGCATCTCTTGCACGCGGCGGATGACCTCGCGGGCGTACCCCTCGCTCTCGATGCCTTCGGTGAGCGCCGTGTCGACGTAGACGACGCCGCCGCCATCGAGCGCAGCGAACTCCGTCCCGGTGACGCCCTCGGGCGTCTCGCGGCGGAACGCGACCATCTCCTCGGTGAGGTCGACGTCCTCACCGAGCGCCTCGCGTACTGTACCTTCGAGGGTATCGAGTGACTGCTCGGCGACGCGGGCCTCGTTGAGCGCGTTCATGACGCGGCCGGCGTCGTCGCCGAAGGCCGGGCCGAGTTCGCTCATGTCGGCCTCGGCGGAGTACTGGAGTTCGCCCCACTCGTCGTCAGCGCCGACAACCTCGACGGCGCGGGCGTTGAGCCGGTCGGCGATGATAGCTTCCTGCGCGCGGACCGCGTCGGCCACGTCGTCGCTGTCCACGTCGACGACGACGCGGGTGACGGGCCACCGGAGCTTGCGCTCGGCCTGCTGGCGGGCGTTCGAGCCCGCCTCCTCGACCTCGCGGACGACCTCAATCTCGCGTTCGAGCGCGGGGTCGTGCAGGTCGGCGTCGACCTCGGGCCAGTCGCACATGTGGACCGTCGGGTGCCCCGAATCACCGGTGAGCGCACCGTACACCTGCTCGGCGACGAAGGGCGTAAACGGGGCGAACAGCGCGGCCACCGATTCCAGCACGCGATAGAGGGTGGCGTAGGCGGCCTGTTTCGAGGCGCTGTCCTCTTCTTCCCACATCCGCTCGCGGACGACCTGAATGTAGAACCGGGAAACGTCTTCGACGACGAATTCGAGCAGTTCGTCGACCGCCTTGTCGTTCTCGAAGTCGTCCATCGAGTCGGTCATCGCCTCGGTCACGGTCTGAAGCCTGGAGAGGACCCACTCGTCGACGAGTTCGAGGTCTTCGCGGACATCCTCGACTGTGGTCTCCTCCGGATTGAAATCATCCGCACGCATGTACGGCAGCGGGAAGCGCGCGACGTTCCAGAGGATGTTGAGCCGCCGTTGCATCTCGGCGGTCTCCTCCCAGGAGAAGTTCATGTCCTCGCCCTGGGCAGTCACCGACAGCAGGAACAGCCGCATCGGGTCGCGGCCGTGCTTCTCGATGACCTCGTGGGGATCGATGAGGACGCCCTTGGACTTGGACATGCCGCGGCCGTCGGGCATGTTGGCGTAGCCGTGCATCAGCACCTGCTTGTACGGAATCTCACCGGTGGCGGCGGTGCTCATGCCCAGTTGCGACCAGAACCAGCCGCGGGTCTGGTCGTGGGCCTCCATGATGAGGTCGGCGGGCCACAGCTCCTCGAAGTCCTCAGTCTGTTCGGGGTAGTCGACGGTCCCCCACGTCGCCACGGAGGAGTCGAGCCAGACGTCGAACACGTCGCCGACGCGGGTGTAGGTCGTGCCGTCCTCGGTGATGGTGAGGTCGTCGACCGTGCCCTTGTGGAGGTCGACGTTTTCGGGGTCGATGTCCTGGTCGACCCGCTCGGCGAGTTCCTCGCGGTCGCCGACGACGATGGCGTCGTCCATGTCACCGGACCAGTCTTCAGGGAGCCAGATGGGGATCGGGATGCCCCAGTAGCGCTGCCGCGAGACGTTCCAGTCCGGCGCGTCCTCAACGAAGTCCCGGAAGCGGTTATCGCGGGCCCACTGCGGGTACCACTCGCTGTCCTCGATATTCGCAAGCAGTTCGTCCTTGATGTCGGTCACCGTGATGAACCACTGGTCGGTAACGATACGGACGATGTCGGTGTCACAGCGCCAGCACTGCCCTTCGCGGACGGTGTGGCCAGATTCACTGGAGAGCAGGACGCCGTTCTCGTCGAGGTCGTCGATGACCTCGTCGTTGGCGTCGCGGACGAACGTCCCGGCGTACTTGCCCGCGTCGTCGGTGTAAACGCCGTCGCTCCCGACCGGACAGAAGCTTTCGAGGTCGAGTTCCTGTCCGCGCTCGAAGTCCTCCTCACCGTGGCCGGGCGCGGAGTGGACGAGGCCCGTGCGGTCGGCCTCGACGTAGTCGGCGGTGTACACCTGCCCAGAGCCCTCGCCTTGGGCGTGGTCCGGCACTTCCTCGGCCAGCGGGTGCTCGTACGCCCAGCCGACCATCTCCTCGCCGGTGAGTTCCTCGACGACCTCGTAGTCGTCGTAGCGGCCGGCCTTCAGCACGTCCTCGACGCAGGCCTCGGCGACGTAGAGCCGTTCGGTATCACCGTCTTTCTCAGCGTCGACGCCCACGTAGTCGAGGTCACCGTCGACGGCGACGAAGGTGTTGGCGACGATTGTCCAGGGCGTCGTCGTCCAGATGACCAGACTGCCCTCGCGGCTCGCGGTTTCACCGCTCGCTCGTTCCGAGGTCTCGCTCCGCTCGCCCTCGCGGTCCGCCAGCGGGAACTTGACGTAAATCGACGGCTTGCCAACGTCGTGGTACTCGACCTCGTTGTTGGCGATGCCAGTTTCACAGCGCGGACACTGGTTGATAGAGCGCTGGCCCTGTTCGACGAGGCCGCGCTCGTGAGCCTGCTGGAAGCCCCACCAGGCGGCCTCCATGTACTCGGGGTTGACCGTCTTGTAGGGGTCGTCCCAGTCCATCCAGACGCCGAAGTCCTGAAAGTCGGTCTGGAGGCCTTCGAGTTGTTCCTCGGCGAAGTCTTTGCACTCCTCGATGAAGTTCTCCTCGCCGAAGCGCTCGATGTCTTTCTTGTTCTCGAAGTCGAGGCGCTCCTCGACTTTCGTCTCGATGGGGAGGCCGTGCATGTCATAGCCCGGCCGGTCAGTGACGTCGTACCCCTGCATCCGCAGGTAGCGGATGTAACAGTCCTTCAGGGTCTTGTTCCACGTCGTCCCCATGTGGGCCGCGCCGGAGGTGTAGGGCGGCCCGTCAACGAAGAAGTAGTCCTCGCCGTCGGCCCGGTGGGCCTTCGTCTGCTCGTAGGCGTCGACGTCGTCCCAGTACTCGAAGATGCCGTCCTCAACGGCGTCGGGGTTGTACTGGTCGTCGACAGCGGCGAAACGTTCCATACCGGCACATTCGCCGCCTCCAATAAAGGACAATCGGTTGTATGTGTGCTGTTCAGGGCTCGCGCTCACGCTGGAGGAGCAAGCTGACCGTCTCGCCGGTCTTGTCTGTGAGCGGAGCGGCGACATGCCACCCCTCGGCTCCGAGTTCGTTCAGTTGTTCGACCGGCGGCGTGACCTCGCCGCCGAGTCCGGCGATCATGACATCACTGTCAACCTCGATAGTGCGGTACTCGTAGGAGGGCATACAGATGCTGGAGCGGCCACCGGCGATAAACGTCTTGTGGTGGCGACCGCCACGGCTTTGCCGCCGACGGCCGTGCCAGCGCATGTGCCAGCGTTCCCGACCGACGAGCAGCAAAACGCCCTCACAGAGGACTGCCGACGCTGCCCGGAACTCGCCGAGAGCCGGACCTGTATCTCGTGGGGCAACGGCCCGCCGTCGGCCGACCTCGTGGTCATCGGCGAAGCACCGGCTGACGGCGACCCGGAAGCCGAGCAGTGGCGGGGCGGCAACCTGACCGGGATGGCCTACACCTCGCGGCGCTCCGGCCGGAAAATCCGGCAGGTGCTCGCCGACGCCGGGTTCGGCCACGACGACTGCTACTACACCAACGCCGTGAAGTGCCATCCGCCGGAGAACCGCGACCCGACCGACGCGGAGTTGGCGAACTGCCGCCCCTACCTCGTCGAGGAAGTCGAAGCAATCGAGCCAGCGGCGGTGCTGACCACCGGCAAGCACGCGACGAAGACCGTGCTGGCGCTGGACGACGACAGCCTCGACGGGTTTCTCGACAGCGTGCTCGACCCGCTGCAGAGCGAGGCGCTGAGCGTTCCCGTGGTCCCGCTGCTCCACCCCTCGTATCAGGAGGTCTGGCTCTCGCGGCTGGGCTACAGTTACGACGAGTACACGGCGGCCATCGCCGACACGGTCACCAGTGTCGATGACACCTAGAACCTTCTTGTGACCGCCGGACACAGGGACGACCATGAGCGAGGACTGCATCTTCTGCCAGATTGTCGCCGGTGACATCCCGAGCCGAACCGTCTACGAGGACGACACCGTGTTCGCGTTCCTCGATGCAAATCCCCTCTCGCCGGGGCACACGCTCGTCATCCCGAAGGCCCACCACGAACGGCTGAACGACACGCCCGCCGACGTGGCCGCGGAGGTGCTGTCGACCCTGCACGAACTCGTCCCCGCCGTCGAAGCAGCGGTCGACGCCCCCGCCAGCACGGTCGCGTTCAACAACGGGGAGGTCGCCGGCCAGGAAGTCCCGCACGTCCACGGCCACATCATCCCGCGGTTCGAGGACGACGGCGGCCGGCCGATCCACGCGCTGGTCAACGACCGCCCCGACCTCTCTGATGACGAACTGGACGCCATCGAGGACGATATCGTGGCCGAACAGGCGTAAAATTCCGTATCTTTTTATCGAAAGATAGTCCAACAGCGACGCATGGGGGTTCCGACGCTCGCGTTCGTAGGGTGTACCGGTGGGGCTGGAACGACCAGGCTGACAGTCGAGACGGCGGCGACGCTGGCCCGGGGTGGGCGGTCCGTCGCCGTCGTCGACGCGGCCTTCGGCACGCAGGGACTGGCAACGTACGTCGACGGGCGACTCGACGCCGACGTGACTGCGGTAGCCGTCGGCGACGTGCCGGTCGACAGCGCGCTGTTCGAGTGGGATATCGACGCCGACGGGCGGGTTGCGCTCTGTCCGGCCCACGCGCCGTTCGAGCGCCTCGCGCGAGCGAAGTCAGCCGAGAGCGCACAGACGCTCGAACGGGCTATCGAAGAGGTGGCCGGCCGGTTCGACCACGTCCTGCTCGACGTGCCGCCGATTGCGTCGAATCAGGCCGTCGCCGCTGCCACGACCGCACAGCGGCGGGCGCTCGTGGTGCCGGCCAGCCGGCGCGGCGGCGACCTCCTTCCGAGACAGCAGGGCCGGCTTCGAGACATCGGTGCGCCGGCCACAGCCGTCGTCGCGACGCGTGTCCACGGCGATGACAGCGAACCCGTCGAGGACGCCGCACACACGGTTCCGCACATCGGCGCGGGCGCGCCCAGACCACTTGCGACGGACCCCAACTCCGATGTCGCACCGACCGTCGCCGCGATGGCCGAGGACCTGCTCGATGTCGACCTCGGTCTGACCTTCGAGGACGATGGCCTGTTCTCTCGCTAGGGAAGCGGGAGGACGATGACTGGGCGGTCGACCCGAGCCAGGATTTCCTGGGCCGTCGACCCGACGCCCTCGCTGTCGTCGGTTCCGCGATGGGGACCGATGAGGAGTTCGTCCGGGTCGTGCTCGTCAATAGCCGCCAGTATCTCCGTTACTGGCTCTCCGTCCTTTGTTTCTGTTGCGGGCATGAACGATGCAAGCCGCGACCGGGCGACATTGACTGCGTCGCCCGCGTCGCGCGACGGTGCATCGGGGTCGCGGACGGCGACCACGATGACGTCGTCATCAGCTGCCGGGTCGAGGCGCTTCTGGAGGTAGTCAGCGGCGGCCGCAGTGACGTGGACCGAGTTGGTGGCGAGTAGAAACGTCGTCATGGGCTACTCTGTGGCGTCGCTCGGCTTCGTGCTTTCGCTCGTCAGCAGCGCCCACAACGAAGGGCAGCTATACAGGTAGCAACAGAATCAGGGGCGTAGCATACACATAGCGGCTGGCTACTCATATACGGGACTCCTTGCGAAGCCATGCCCCTATCCGAAACCCCGGACCCGGTACGGTTCGTCTGTCCGTTCTGTGAGCGGACGTTCGGCCGGCCCCAGTCAGTGTGTGATAGCTGCGATAGCACAGTCGTCGTCTCCGTGGAAAGTCAATCAGTGTACAACAGCATCCTTCCGATGTGTGGACATTAGGCGGGGAGGGACATGACGCTCCGGTGGCCTGTCACGCGCACCGACGGGCTTACATACAGCCCAACCTGTACCCGAGAGCGTGCGCGTCGAGAACAGTTTCATCGGAACCGACGGTGTCGGGGAGAAGACCGAGCGGTCCATCTGGGAGCAGGGCGTGACTCACTGGGACGAGTTCGAACCGTCCGTCGTCGGCGGCCAGCGCGGCGACCGAATCCAACAGTTCATTGACGAGGGGCGGGACCGCGTGGCCGAAACCGACGTGTCCTACTTCGACCACGCGTTTCCCAGCAGCGAGCGCTGGCGACTGTACGAGACCTTCCGCGAGCGGGCCTGTTTCTTCGACATCGAGACGACCGGACTCGATCAGGACCGCAATCAGGTGACGACGGTGAGCCTCCATCAGGACGGGGAGACGCAGACGCTCATCGCCGGTGACGACCTGACCGCCGAGAACCTCCGGGCCGCCTTCGACGGCGCGGACCTGCTGGTGACGTTCAACGGCAAGCGATTCGACGTGCCCTTCCTCGAAGCGAACTTCGATGTCAATCTCGACCGCCCACATCTGGACCTGATGTACACCTGCAAGAAAATCGGGCTCTCCGGCGGCCTCAAGCAGGTCGAGCAGGACATCGGCATCGAACGGGACCGACCGGACATCTCTGGCCGGGACGCGGTGCGGCTCTGGCGGGAACACGAACAGGGCCGAGACGGTGCACTCGAAACGCTGGTGTCGTACAACCGGGAGGATACAGTGAACCTCAAGATGCTGGCCGAGACAGCCACCGAGCGGCTTGACGAGCAGGTTTTCGTTGGTTGACAAACCGGTCGTGAACCGTCACCATACCCCCATTGTTTCGAGTGGAGTGTGGAAGTGTGACGGAATATCAAATGATCCTGGTGAACCCAGGCGTATCGAGTTATCGACTCCAGAAGGGCGTATGCCCGTGTCCGAGAACGATAGAAGCGACGTGCCAGGCAACAAGTTCGAGGAACAGCGCCGTATCCTGTCCGGTGCCGACGCCGTAGAGCGACGGGAGATACAACAGCGGCAGTAGTACGGCTCCCCAGAACGCGAACGGTCGGACACCGACGAGCGTCACGGTCCAGACTCCGTGGACCGCAAACACGAGCGTGTCGAGGTATCGGCCGGCGTCCGTCGGTCGTAATCTATCGGTGTCGCTCCGTTGGGGCAGCGGGGGGCTATCGCTGCTCGATGACCCCACTGTCACTCACCCTGTCTGGCCTTGGTATCATTGGTCGAAACAACAGTATACCGCACCTAATCGGTGGTTGTTACACATATAGGCGGCCGCTTCGGCGTGTCTATGTATATTCACGTCCACGGTTTCTGTCATGTCTGTTCCAGCAGGAATCACACCGGATTCACCGCGCCCTCACAATCCGGACACGTCGCGAGCATCCGCGGCCAGTCGCCGGCCGTGTCGTACGCGATGACGAGATTCGCTGCGGGAATCCTCACGTCACAGACCGGACACCTCCCCAGCGGTGGGTCGGCCGTTTCTATGTCACTGTCCCACATACACTGCGCTACGCACTCAGTACATATTGTTACCAGGCACCTACGAAGTGTGGGGCCAGTTGTATCAGCAGCGTCCTATCAGAACGGGCGTGGCGAAACTGTCTCGGAACGACGTGCTGCTCAGTAGTTGGCGGCCTCGGGCGTCTGTGACGAGTCCGTCGGCCGCAGCAGGTGGACGCGCCCGGCAAGGAACCCTAGCAAAAGGCCGGTGAAGTGTGCGATGAGCGCGACGCCAGGGTTTGCGGTCGCGAGGGTGATCGCGGCGGCAACAATGCCGGCCAGCGCCAACTGGACGCGCGGCGCGAGTTCGAAGCCCCCGATGACAGTGTCGGTCAGGCGGTTGGCAGCGAGCAGGTAGCCGAAGAGGGCAAACACCGCGCCGCTGGCCCCGAGCACGGAGACGTGGCTGACCATCCCGGGGACCAGCGGGCCGACGAGACTGGTAATCGAAACCTGTGAGACGCCGGCGAGTGCGCCGGTCGAGACGAAGAAGGCGTGGAACCGGAGCGGCGACGTCCGGCGTTCGAGGACGACGCCGGCGAGAGCCAATCCGACGGCGTTTGCGAGGAGATGTGACAGGCCAGCATGTGCGTACACGCTTGTAACGAGCGTCCAGGGACGACTGAACAACGGGGGCGAGAGGGCGAACAGGCTCCGCGGGGCGGTCACCACGCCGACGGCCTGCTGTGCGAGGAACACAGCACCGATGACCGCCAGCGTGACCACGGTTGGGCTTTGTCGCAACGGCTTCATTGTGCCGATATTGTCGCTCTCAACACAAGAAACGCTCGGACAGCCCTCTGTTTCAGAACGCATAGGTGGCATCGTCGCGTTCGTTCGCGTATGTCCGACCTGAGCGAGACGCTCGCCGCGGCGTTCGCCGACGAGACCGACGACGAGATCGCACAGACAGCCGCCGACAACATCGCCGACTTCGCCGAGGAGTACGACGAGGAGCTGACGAGCGACCGCGTCACCGACCTGCTCGCGGACGCGCCATACGACGACTTTGGCCGCCGGTTCAACTGGGTCATCGGCGAACTCGCCGCGGAAAACGAGGACTGCACCGACTCCCGGGCGTTCCGCATCGACGGGTTTGGCGAACTCGCCGCCGACCCCGACATCGGGACCTGAGCGCGCATGCCTGGCGGGACCTACACGCTGGTTCTCGAACGGGACGCCAGCGGGCCGATTGCAGTCGGCGCGCTGGGCGAAATCGAGTTCCCGGCGGGCTGGTACGCCTACACCGGGAGTGCGCTGGGCAGCGGCGGCTTCGGCCGCATCGACCGCCACCGCGCCGTCGCCGAAGGCGACAACGACACCCGGCACTGGCACATCGACTATCTGCTCGGCGACGCGGCGACGACCGTCGACCGGGTCGTCACGACCGAGGCCGACGTCGAGTGCGCCGTCGCCAAACGGGTCGACGGGCCGGCGGCAAAAGGGTTCGACCGCGTCGACGCCTTCGGCTGCTCGGACTGTGACTGCCGCTCGCACCTGATACGCCACGAACAGCGGGAGAAGTTGGTCGACGCAGTGACCGGCGCCCACGAGGCCGCCCAGGCGGAAACGACGGCCGCGACCGAGTAGTCAGGAGATGTGGATCGCGGGCTTGTTCGGTCGCGCCTTGGCCGCGAGGTCGTCGTCGGGTGCGGCCCGCCGGACGACGACGTCACAGCCGAACTCGTCTTCGAACAGCCACGCGGCCTGCTGGAGCGTGTTGAGTTCGCGTTCGCCGTCGATGATCGGTTCCAGTCCCGCGCCGCGGTCGGCCAGGCGGTCGGCGAACTCGGCGGCCGCGTCACCGTGCTGTTTGATGTCTTCGTCGGCCATGATTTCGCCGACGATGGCGTCGTCGGGGTCCGACTCGCGGGCGATCTCGTAGGCCCGGTACTTCCAGTCGGCGGCGACGACGAGTTCGATCTCGTTCGGTTCGTCGATGTCGACAACCTCCGTGATCTCGCGCACGTCGTCGAGCGTTCGCCGGACGACCTGGCGCTCGATGCGATAGTCCTCCACGTCCCGGAGCGGTTCCGGCCACCGGCTCTCGGCGACGAGGCCGTCCTCGTCGAGCAGCTGCCACATCTCCTCGGCGAGGAAGGGGGCGATAGGCGCGACGAGGCCGGCGAGCACCCGCAGGCCGCGACCGTAGGCGAACTGGTAGGGCCGGTCGTAGCCCGCGTAGCGCCCCAGCAGCCGGGCGAACCGCTGTAGCTCGCCGATGACGCGGTGGAACCGGAAGCGGTCGTACTCTTCGGTGACGGCCGCGATAGTCCGGTCGATTTCCCGCTCCAGGTACGCGTCGTGGTCGGTGCTTTCGGTCCGTGTCTCGGTTCTGTCAGTGTACTCCGTGACAAGTCGGTACAGCGTCTGCTGGAAGTCGTAGGCCGTCGAGACGTCCTTGACGGTCCACTCGAAGTCCTGGGAGGGGTGGGCCGCCGAGAGGACGAACAGCCGCGTCGTCTCGGCCCCGTACTCGTGGGGCGCGATGTCGTTGCCCTTCGACTTGGACATCTTCTCGCCGCTGTGGAGCACCGTTCCCTGATTGATGAGCCGCTCGACGGGCTCTTCACGGTCCAGCAGGCCGATATCCGACAGGGCACGAGTGAAAAAGCGTATATAGAGGAGGTGGAGCACCGCGTGTTCCTCGCCGCCGACGTACACGTCGATCGGGAGCCACTCGTCGGCGGTTTCCTGGTCGAAGGGGGCATCTTCGAAATGCGGCGACAAGTATCGCAGGAAGTACCACGAGGAGTCGACGAACGTGTCCATCGTGTCCGTCTCTCGCACCGCGTCGGCCCCGCAGTCGGGACACGTCGTCTGCTTCCACTCCTCAGCCGCATCGAGGGGATTGCCGGTCGTCTGGACGTAGTCGGGCAGTTCCACCGGCAGGTCGTCTTCCGGAACCGGGACGTGGCCGCAGTCGTCGCAGTGAACGATGGGAATCGGCGTCCCCCAGTAGCGCTGCCGGGAGATGAGCCAGTCCCGCAGGCGGTAGGTCACCGCGGACTCGGCGGCCCCGTGCTCGCGCAGGCGCTCGCGGGCGGCGGAGCTGGCGAGCCCGTCGTACTCGCCGCTGTCCGTGAGCATCCCGTCGCCGGTGTAGGGCGCGTGCGGCAGGTCCGTCCCGCTGCCGTCGACCGGTTCGACAGCCTGCTCGACGGGCAGGTCGTGTTCGTCGGCGAAGGCGTGGTCCTGTTCGTTGTGGGCCGGCACGCCCATGACCGCGCCTGTTCCCACGTCATCCAGCACGTACGCCGCGACGTACACCGGCAGTTCCTCGCCGGTGTAGGGGTGGGTCGCGGTGAGGTCCGTCTCGACGCCGCTCATCCCGGCGTCATCCGTGCTCGCCACTGATTCCACGTAGTCGGCGACGGCGTCGTCCGTCTCGGCCAGCGCTCGCGCGAGGTCGTGGCCCGGCGACAGCGCCAGATACGTCGCGCCGTACGCCGTGTCGAGTCGCGTCGTGAACGCCTCGACAGTGTCGTGGTCGTCGTGGTCGACCGAAAAGGCGACGCGAGCACCTTCTTGTCGACCGATCCAGTTGCGCTGGCTGTCCCGAACGCCGTCGGGCCATCCCTCCAGGTCATCCAACCCGCGATACAGCTCCTCGGCGTAGTCGGTGATGGCGAAGAACCACTGGTCGAGGTCGCGTTGCTCGACGCCGGTCCCGCAGCGCCAGCAGACGCCGCCGTGGGTGTGGCTGTGGCCAGTGCCGGCAGTCGTTTCGCCTTCATCAGCTTCCGGCGGCGTTTCGACCTGCGCGTCAGCAAGCACTGTCTCACAGTCCGGACACCAGTTCACCGTCGCCGCGCCGTAGTCGACCAGTCCCTCGTCGTAGAACTGGGTGAACAGCCACTGGTTCCACTGGTAGTACTCGGGGTCACAGGTGGTGACTTCCCGGGACCAGTCGTAGCCAAAGCCCATCTCCCGGAGGTCGGCTTTCATCTGGTCGATACACGTCCGAGTCCAGGACTCGGGGTCCGTGTCCCGCTCGTAGGCCGCGTTCTCCGCCGGCAGGCCGAACGCGTCCCACCCCATCGGGTGAAGCACGTCGTCGCCGGCCATCCGCCGGTACCGAGCAGACGCGTCCGTGATGGCGTAGTTCCGGATGTGCCCCATATGCAACGAGCCAGAGGTATAGGGGAACATTCCCAACACGTACGTCGGGTTCTCGGCGTCAGTGGGGCATTCAAACACTCCGTCTCGCTCCCAGGCCTGCTGCCAGTATTCTTGAACCCGGGCGTGGTCATATCGGCGCGACATTTGCTACCTCGTCCTGTGCCTGCCGCGCACATGAGTGTTCGGCTAGGATTGGACTATTCTCTTCCAGTGGCTACCAGAAAGTCCCGAGGCGCTGGGCTCCTGCGGCTCGCTGCGCTCTCTGCTCACGGCGCGGAACGCCGTTCGCACGTTCCGAGGGACCGCAGGTCCCTCGCTCCTCACTTCGTTGCGGTGCTTGTGTCGTGGTCCGAGAGAGCAGAGCTCTCTCATCATCCCGAAAATCGAAGATTTTCGGACGATCTCGAACGCCCAGCGCCTCGCCCCTTTCATCCCCACCCATAGCCGGTTGGCCAATCCACGCTGGGCGGGACTGAAAGGGGCCGCACCATCGGCGAACCCCGGCGCAGCAAGCACTGGCGCGAACGCAGTGAGTGAAGGGCGCAGCAAGCCGCGGGAGTCGATAGTGCGGGGGCTTTCTGGCTGTTCGCATTTGATCAACTGCTGCGGGCAGAAACAAGTCCAGAGAAGGTTGTGTCTAGCTCATTCCTCGCCGGACTCGTAGTGCTCGCCAGCGGCTTCTGGCAGGCGGGTTTTGCCCACCAAGGCGAGGACGACGATGACGGCGACGAACGGAATGGCCTGGACCAGTGAATCGGGGACGGCGATGACATCGGCTGTCTGGAGGCGCAACTGGACGGCGTCGAGGCCGGCAAACAGCGTCGTCGACAGCAGCGCGCCGACCGGGTTGTAGTTGCCGAACAGATAGGCGACGATGGCGATGAACCCCTTGCCGTTGACCATCGTCGGGCCGTTGCCGGTGAACTGGCCGATGTTGATGGCCAGCGCGGCCCCGCCCATCCCCGAGAGGACGCCGGAGAGGAGGACGGCTGCGTAGCGGACGCGGGACACGTCGACGCCGGCGGTGTCCAGCGCCTTCGGGTTCTCGCCGGCGGCCCGGACCCAGCGGCCGAAGGTGGTGCGGTTCAGCACGTACCACGACGCCGCCACGGCGAGGAACATGATGTACACCGCGGGCGAGGCGTCGAACAGCGCGCCGAAGAACGGGATGTCGGCCAGCGCCGGGACTGTTATCGTATCGAAGGTGCCGACGTTGCTGGTGTTCGGCCCGCCGTAGAACACCTGCGAGGCGAACGGCGCGAGGCCGAGCGCGATGAGCCAGACGGCCAGGCCGGCGATGATCTGGTCGGCGCGGAACTCGATACAGACGACGGCGAACACGGCAGCGAGCAGCGTCGACGCGACGATGCCGATGAGGAACCCGAGCCACAGCGAGCCGGTGGCGTCGGCCCCGAAGATAGCTGCGAAGGCCGAGATGATGAGCAGGCCTTCGAGCCCGATGTTGATGATGCCGCTCTTCTCGGCGAAGATGCCGCCAAGCGCGGCCAGCACGATCGGGACCGAGAGCCGTAGCGTCGAGGACAGCGTCGATTTCGAGGCCAGTACCCAGAATATCTGACCGGGCGTCGACGCCGGCGCAAGGAGGCCGAATCCGGCGAGGACGGCCAGTAGGAGGAACGCCGCGGCGGCGATGAACAGCCGGCCTGACATCGACGAGAGTCGCTCCATGGCGCTGTCGTTAGTCATCGGCACCACCTCCCGCGGTCGCGGTGGCCTGTCTGTCGCGCTGTCCCCTTGCGAGCCGCCGACCGATGATACGGAAGAACTCCGGCATCGCGACGAACAGGATGATGAGCCCGCGCAGGACACCGACCAGCTGTGGCGGCACGTTAGTCGCGAACGCCACCACGTTCGAACCGGACTTGAGGACGCCGAACAGGAGCGCGGCGAAGACGGCCCCGATGGGGTTGTTGCCGGCGAGGATGGAGACGGTGATCCCGTCGAAGCCGTAGCTCGGGATGCCAGTCTGGAACTTCCCGAGCGTCATCATCACGAACACGGCCCCGCCGATACCACCGAGTGCACCGGACAGCGTCAGCGACGTCAGGATGGTCCGGGCGGAGTCGACACCGCCGTACTCCGCGGCCGCGGGCTGGATGCCGGCGGTCCGCAGGTCGTAGCCGAAGGCCGTGTGTTCGAGCAGGTAGTAGACGCCGCCGACGAACAGGAGCGCAATCAGGAGCGCGAGCAAGGAGAAGTCCGTCCGCGGGTCGAACAGGATCGAGGGGAACTGTCCCTCGACGGGCAGTGTTCGGGTCTGTGTCGCCTGGCTCGTCGGGTCGGCGAAGTGGTTCCGGACGAGATACAGCGAGACCCGGACAGCGACGAAGTTGAGCATGATAGTGGTAATTACCTCGTTCGCGTCGGCGTAAGCTTTCAACGCGCCGGGTATCGCACCGTAGAGGCCGCCACCGATTGCGCCGGCGAGCAGCCCGAGCGGGATGAACAGAACGAGGGCGATTGTTCCGGAGACCAGCGAGCCGGCCCACAACACCGTCAGTGCGGCCGCCAGCGCGCCGATGATGAGCTGGCCCTGCGTCCCGATGTTGAAGATGCCCGCACGGAAGGCTAAGGCGACCGAGAGTCCGGTGAACACCAGAATCGTCGTCTCCCGAAGCGTCGCCGCGAACTGCGCGTTCAGCGGCGACCAGCCGCCCGTGAAGGGGTCGCCCAGTGCGCCGAGGAACAGGCGGTTGAACACGTAGAACGGGTCGTAGCACAGCGTCGTGGAACCAAAGGAAAGTACCGGCGACCGACACGTCGCCATCAGTCCCGCAGCGGTGACGATGACCGTCCCGACGACGAGAGAGAGCAACAGCGCCGAGACGGCGATGAGAATCCGCTCGCCGACGGAGGTCTGGCCCAGCCTGATGAGTCGCTGCCGGTACTGTGACCACCGGTCGTCCGAGGCCGGTGCCGGCGGGTCGTCGCCGTTCCGCGACGGGCCGTCGTCGCTCATTGGTGACCCTCCCCGTTCGCCGCAATGGTCGGGACGGCGTCAGGTTGCTGCCCGGCCATCAGCAGTCCGAGCTGTTCCTCGGTCACGCGCTCGGGGTCGACGATGTCGACGATCTCGCCCTCGTAGACGACGGCGAGACGGTCCGAGAGCGACTGGACCTCGTCGAGGTTCGAGGAGATGAGCAACACGGCCCGGCCCGCTTCGCGGAGCGCGTTGATCTGATCGTGGATGAACTCCATCGACCCTACGTCCACGCCGCGGGTGGGGTGGGAGGCGACGACGAGACGCGGGTCCCGGGCGAACTCCCGGCCGACGACGAACTTCTGCTGGTTCCCGCCGGAGAGGGACTTGGCGTGGGCGTTGGCATCCGGCGGCCGAACGTCGTACTCTTCGATTATCTCCTCCGCGTGGTCGCGCGTGTGGTTCCAGTCGATGCGCCCCTTCGAGGTGTAGTCGGCCGCGTGCTGGCTCCCTAGCAGGCCGTTCTCGACGAGGTCGAAGTCCATCACCAGTCCCCGCTCCTGTCGGTCTTCCGGGATGTAGGCCAGCCCGGCCTCGATGCGCTCCCGGCGGCTGTCGGTGGTCCGGTCGACGCCGTCGTAGGTAATCGTCCCCTCGTCAGGCATTTGGAGCCCGGTAATTGCCTCAACCAGTTCCGACTGGCCGTTCCCGTCGACGCCGGCGATACCGAGTACCTCGCCGGCCCGGACCTCGAGCGAAATCCCGTCGACTGCGCGGACACCCCGGTCGTCCTCCACGACGAGGTCCGAAACCGCAAGAATAGACCGGCCCGGCTCGGCGGGCTCCCGGTCGAGATCCAGCAGCACCTCTCGGCCGACCATCATCTCGGCCAGTTCCTCCCGAGTGATGTCGTCGGCCGGCACCGTCCCGACGTTTTTCCCCTCGCGCAACACAGTGATTTCGTCGGCAGCCTCCATCGCCTCGCCGAGCTTGTGCGTGATGAAAATAATCGTCTTGCCCTGGTCGGTCAGCTCTTCGAGCACGCGAAAGAGATCTTCGACTTCCTGTGGCGTGAGTACTGCCGTCGGTTCGTCCAGAATCAAGACATCCGCGCCGCGATAGAGCGCTTTGAGGATCTCGACGCGCTGCTGGACGCCGACACCGACATCTTCGATTCGGGCGTCGGGGTCCACGTCGAACCCGTACCGCTCGGACAGTTCACGGACCTGTTCTCGGGACTGTTCGCTGTCAACCGTGAGTCCAAGCCACTTGCGGGGCTCGTTCCCAAGCGTGATGTTTTCGGTGACGGTCATCGGATCGACCAGCATGAAGTGCTGGTGGATCATACCGACACCCTCGTCGATGGCGTCGCGTGGCGAGTCGAACTGCTGTGTCTCGCCGTGCACGTTGACCGTCCCCTCGGTGGGCTGGTAGAGCCCGTAGAGGACGTTCATCAGGGTGGTTTTTCCCGCACCGTTCTCGCCGAGCAGTGCGTGAACCGTCCCCTTCTCAACCGCCAGATCGACGTCGTCATTCGCGACTACCCCCGGAAACCGCTTTGTAATACCATCGAGGTGGACGGCCTGTTCCATACTCTGAGCCGTTACCTTCCCGTTGTTTTAACTTCACGGTTCCACATGTCTGGCAAAAATATGCGGCAACCGCGTGTGTGGCCGCGGTGACTCGGACGGATTGTTGTATATTATTTTCGGATAATTCCGACCGCGGAGGCGGAACAGATCGGCAAATCGCTTTAACGATCCGTCTCAGGCGTTGTCGGGGTCAGTCGGAACGCTGATGTCGCCGTCGATGATACTCTGGCGGACCTCGGACACCTCGTCTTTGACGCCCTGTGGGATCTCCGAGCCGAGCTGCTGGCCGTACACCGCTTCGACACCGTTCTGTTCGAGACCGAGCGTGTTCACGGCACCGCCCTCGAAGTTGTCGTTGACGACGGATTCGACCGACGTGTACACCGCGTTGTCGACGCGTTTGACCATACTCGCGAGGATGACGTCGCTGAAGTCCGCTTTCGTGACCGACTGGTCGCGGTCGACGCCGACTGCGAAGCGCCCCGCCTCCTGGGCCGCACGGAACACGCCGGTCCCGGTGTTGCCGGCCGCGTGGTAGACGATGTCAGCACCGGATTCGTACATCGAGAGGGCCGCCTCCTGTCCGCCGGAAGGGTCGTTGAAATCGCCGACGTAGGCCGACTGGACCTCGACGTCCTCCTCCGCGTGCTTGACGCCGGCTTTGTAGCCGGCCTCGAAGCGACCGATGAGGTCACCCTCGACACCGCCGACGAAACCGACGCTCGCGGAGTCACCCTGCGTGGATCCGGCTCCAGCCGAGAAGTCCTGACTGGTCAGCTTCGCAGCCATCAGTCCGATGAGGAACGAGCCCTGATGCTCACCGAACACGTACGAGCCGACGTTGTCCGCCTCGACGACGGAGTCGACGATCATGAAGTTCTGGTCCGGGTATTGTTCGGCGGTTTCTGTAAGGGCGTCCGCCTGCAGGAAGCCGATACAGCAGACGAGGTCGTAGTCCGGGTTCGAGGACTGTGCGTACTGCTGCTGGAGGCTGCCGAAGTCCTGTACCGCTTCCGGCTGCGACTCGTCGTATTCGATGTTTAGCTCGTCTGCTGCCCGAATAGCACCGGTCTGGGCCTGGTCGTTGAACGACCCGTCGCCGAGTCCGCCCGTCGCGTACACCATTCCGATACGAGCGGCCGGACCACTGTCGCCGCCGTCTCCGCCGTCTCCGCCGTCGCCGCCGTCGCCACCGTCGCCGCCGCCAAGGCAGCCGGCTAACCCGATTGCAGTTGCGGTACCAACACTACTGATGAACGTGCGTCTTCGCTGTGACATGTCCCACCAGCGGTGTCGATAGGCGTTAAAGACTTCGGTGTCGCACATTAGCCACATCGGCGACAAACCATGGCAAGGCGGGCCGGTTACTGTTCGCTGTCGACGCCGCGGACATTTTATGTACTGGGTGTGAACGGCTGGCAATGACAGTCTGGTCGCGTTCACACAGCAACAACTGGCAGGCTCAAGCGGAGTTCAGCACGCGGTGACTACCGTCGTCTTCTGGGCGCTGGTCGTCCTCGCGACAGTCACCGGCCTTGTAACGGCCTGGACACTCGGTGCGAACAGCAACTCACCGCCGTTCGCCCCAGCCATCGGTGCAAACGCCATCTCGACGATGCGCGCCGCCTTCCTGATCGGCATCCTCGCCGCGCTGGGAGCGCTGACACAGGGTGGGAGCATCTCGGAAACAGTCGGGGCCGGTCTCATCGACGGCGTCGCAATCACCTCGCTGGCGGCAGTCGCCGGCCTGCTGACCGCGACTGGGTTCATGGCGTTCGGTATCTACTCGGGCTACCCCGTTCCGGCGGCGTTCGCGACGACGGGCGCGATGGTCGGCGTCGGCCTCTCGCTCGGCGGCGACCCCGTCTTCGACACCTACCGCCGCATCGCCACCTTCTGGCTGCTCGTCCCGCCCGTCTCGGGAAGCCTGGCCTATCTCACCGCGACTGTGTTACGTCGGGACGACATCCCCGAAACGGTCGGCGTCCCGTTGCTCGCCGGCGTTGTCGGCGGTATCGTCGCCAACGTCCAGTTGAGCATCATCCCGTCGCCTGCCGGCACCGACCAGGGCTCGCTGGCCGGCTTCGCCGCGATGGTCACCGGGACGGATATCGCCGCCGTCGCCGCGACGCTGCTCGTCGCCGCCGGGAGCTTCTACTACATCCGCCTGCAGACACAGGCCTCCGTCGACAAGGGTATCAAGACGTTTCTGGTCGTTCTCGGCAGCGTCGTCGCCTTCTCCAGTGGCGGCAGTCAGGTCGGCCTCGCGACCGGGCCACTCGAAAACCTCTACGGTACCGAACTCGGCCTCCCCGGGATCGTGTTGCTGGCGCTCGGTTCCGTGGGTATCCTCGGCGGCGCGTGGATGGGTGCCCCCCGCCTGCTACAGGCGACCTCCCGCGAGTACGCACAACTCGGCGTCCGCCGCTCCATTGCGGCGCTGGTCCCCGGCTTCATCATCGCACAGGCCGCCATCGCGCTTGGCATCCCCATCTCGTTCAACAACATCATCATCTCCGGAGTCATCGGCGGCGGCCTCGCCGGCGGCTCCGCCGGGGTCTCGCGCCGGAAGATAGGCGTGACTGTCGGGTTCTGGCTCATCACGCTCGCCACCAGCGTCGTGATCGGCTTCGGCGTGTATCAGGGGCTGGAAGCCGTCCTCGGCAGCCAAGCGTGAGTCGCCGCGTGCTGTCTCCGAGTCGTCGGCGTCGGTGACTATCGGACGACCGTCACTGTCACTGGCGCTTCGCTGACGACCGCCGTCGCGACCGTTCCGAGCAACCGCCGGGCGATCTCGTTTCGCGTTCCACCGTGGCCACCCATTACCACCTGATCCACGTCGACCGCCTCGACGTAGTCCAGAATCGTTTCTGCCGGATCACCTGTCTCGACAGCCGTTTCGATCTGCTGGCCGACCTCGCTGGCCTGCTGTGCCGCCCGGTCGACGAGATTCGTGGCCCGTTCGTCAGCCGCCGCCCGGCGATCCGCGCCCGGTTCGAGCATCCCACCTTCGCTCATTCCCGTGTCGAGCGGCGCAACGACGTTCAGGACTGTAATCCGACAGTCAAACGTCTCCAGCGCGTACGTCAGCGCCTCGTCAGCCAGCGGTGACCCGTCCAGCGGGACGAGGACGTGTGTCGGTGTCATATGTTCTCTCTGGAAGGGAGCTACAAGTAGCCAGGGGCAAGCGAGGCGTTGCTGGTTCCGTCGGCACCAGAGAATAGTCCAGTAACAACGACGCTGTCGCTCACGAGTTGTTCGCCACAGAAATAGTCCATCCTGGATTCGAACCAGGGTCGAAGCCCCCAGAAGGCTTCAGGATTGGCCTCTACCCCAATGGACTGTGCGCACTCTACAGTATCGGGTGCCCCTTTGTAAGCGTTGCGCGATTCGGTCGGACATGAAGCGTGTCAGCAGCCCGCACAATACTATCGGGAAGACAACAGCGTAACGCCTACGCTAGACGGCAAGACATCGACAGCGCTTTTTCGGGGTGCTGTGCACACTCGCGTATGTACGTTGGACGATTTGTCGTCGTCAGTCCCGAGGTCGGTGCGTACCGTGTCTCCTCGCGCTCGTTCCCCAACCGCCAGGCAGTCCAGCGCGACGGGACAGTGACCGTCGAGCCGACGCCAGACGCGCCGGAGACGGACAACCCCTACATCTCCTACAACGGCGTCCGCGTCACCGAGCGCGGCGCGGTCATCGGGAACGGTTCTCACGTCGACCCAATCGCCGAAAAGCTCGAACTCGGCTATCCGGCACGGGACGCTATCGCGGAGCCGCTCCTCTCGCTCGACTTCGAGAAGGACGACTACGACACGCCGCGGGTCGCCGGCATCGTCGGCGTCGACGGGGCGGACCCGACGACCAACGCCGACGGGCCGGGGGCGGTCATCGGGACCGTCCGCCGGGACGCGCTGCTGGTCGAGGAAGTCACCGAGCCGACGCTGGTGGCGACCTACGAGGAGGACAGTCCGACGGCGTTCGACCTGGCCGCGACCGACGCCAGCGAGGTGGCCCGCGAGGTGTACGACCACGAGTACGAGCACGCCGTCTGTTCGGCCGGCGTCGCGGGGTCGGCTGGCGAGTTCGACGTGGCAGTGTACAACGGGGAGTGAGCAGATGGCCACGCAGCGGACACAGATACTGAGCCAGGACCGACACTCAAGACCCCACAGGGGGTAGACACTAGCAATGGAACTCGGCATCCTCTCTGATATCCACGGCAATCGGGTGGCGCTAGCGGCGGTGCTTGCGGATATGCCGCCGGTTGACGGGCTGGTCTGTGCGGGCGACGTGGTCGGCTACAACCCCTGGCACGCCGACTGTGTCGACGCGATGCGGGGGCACACCGATGGGCTCCCAGCGGACGTTCCCTGGCCGACCGAAGAAGTCCCGACGGTGATGGGCAACCACGACAGGGCGGTCGCCGCCGAGACGCCGTTCGCGTTCAACGGGATGGCCCAGGCCGGCGTCGAACACGCCACGGAGCAGTTATCCGACGAGCAGATCGAGTGGCTGGCGGCGCTGCCCGACGAGCGCCGCGTGTGTGACGGCCGGGTAAAACTCGTCCACGGCCACCCGGACGACCCGGACCACTATACGTTCCCCGAGGAATTCGGCCCGGACCTGCTGGGCGACGAGGACGTACTCGTGATGGGGCACACACACCATCAGCACCACGAGGTGTACGAGGACGGCATCGTGATGAACCCCGGCAGCGTGGGCCAGCCCCGCGACAAGGACCACCGGGCAGCCTACGCCGTGCTCGACCTCGCGGACCTGACTGTCGAGGAGCACCGCGTGGCCTACGACACGAGCGAGGTCATCGACGCGGTTACCGACGCTGACCTGCCGCGGCAAATCGGTTTCCGGTTGACACAGGGCCGGTAGCCCGGGAACAGCACGTCGGCTGTCGTCGGTAGCCTGCAGATACTGCAGCGGGAGGAGGGGATTTATGTCCGTGACCGCTACTGTGTTGCGTGGCGTCTCCATTCGAGGTCCTCGGAATCACGCCGGACGCCGACGACGGGGAGATCGTCGACGCGTACCGCGAGCGGGTAAAAGAGGCACACCCGGATCAGGGCGGGTCGGCGGCCGAGTTCCAGGCAGTCAAGACAGCCTACGAGCGACTGCAGAACGGGTACGAGCCCGGAGACCCCCTGCCCGACGAGGCGTCAGAGTCCGAATCCGAGGCCGAGGAGGCCCCGCCGGAACCGGACGACCCGATGGTAGAATTTCTCAATTTCGAGGTGCTCGAAGACCACGGCTGGGCACTGGAAGACGAGGACCTGTTCGCGAAAGCCGCCGACGCGAACCTGCAGTCGACTGATTTCGGGCGGTTCTACGTCGACCCGAACGACACGCTGCTTGAAGCGGCCGAAAAGAACGGCTTCGCGTGGCCGTTTGCCTGCCGTGGCGGCGCGTGCACGAACTGCGCGGTGGCAGTCGTCGAAGGCGAGATGCCGTCGCCGGCGAGCCACATTCTCCCGCCGGACCTCACCGAAAAGGGGATTCGCCTGTCGTGTATCGCCGCACCGGTGTCTGACGACGCGAAGATCGTCTACAACCTGAAACACCTCCCCGAAGTGAGCGAACTGTTGCTGCCCGCGAGCCGGTTCGAGCAGGCCTCCTCAACCGATTAAAAAGAATTCAGCGGTCAGAACACGTCCTGTACGAGCGAGAGGGCCTGTTCACGGTCCTCCCACGGAACGAACACGGAGACCGATGTTGCGGACGTAATCACGTCGTAGAGATGGATGTGCGCGTCGGCCAGCGGTTCGACGACCTGATGGGCGAGCGCCGACTGGCTCGGATCGCCGCCGGTGACACGGATGACGGCGATATCGTCCTCGACGGTGACCGACGAGAGCGTCTCGTCGTCGACGATACGGGCGTGCAGCAGTGCTTCGGCTTCCTCGGCGTCGTCTTCGTCGACGTAGAACGTCAGCGAGTCCATCCCTGAGGAGTTGGCCTCGATGTTGATCTCCTCGTCAGCGATAGCGCCCGACAGGTCCGCGAGGATGCCCGGGCTGTTCCGGATAGCGCGGCCGGCGACGGTCACGCAGGCGATTGGCTGTTCCTGCAGGTCGATGAGGTTCTGGAACTCGCCCTCGATGGACGTGCCACCGGAGAGCAGGTCGCCGTGCTGATAGTGGACGACGCGAACGCCGAGGTCGTCGCTCTTGTATGATAGCGCCGACGGCGCGACCACCTCGGCCCCGCGGAACGACAGCGAACGGAGTTCGTCGACGGATATTTTGCCGACGTTCCGTGCGCCTTCGACGACACGCGGGTCCCCGGTCATGACACCCTCGACGTCGGTGACGATGACGACTTCGTCGGCGTCCATGTAGTCGCCCATCATCACGGCGCTGGTGTCGGAGCCGCCGCGGCCGAGCGTCGTCACGTTGCCCTGATAATCTTCGGCGAGGAAGCCGGTGATGACCGGGACGACGTCCTTGAGCTGGCCGGCCAGCGCGTGGGCACGCTTCTGTGTCTCCTCGACGTCGACCTCGCCGTACTCGTCGGTGATGATCGGCCAGTCCTCGCTGCCGGGTTCGAGGAAGACGGCCTCGATACCGCGGGCGGCGAGTGCGCCCTTGAGCATCCGAACGGAGGTCCGTTCGCCCATCGAGACGATTTCGGCGCGGTCCGCGGAGTCGGCGTCGTAGTTGATCTCGTCGAGCAGTTCGTCGGTCGTGTTGCCCATCGCCGAGGCGACGACCGCGACCTCGTGGCCCTGCTGGACGGCCGCAGCAATCGAGTCAGCGGCCCGGTTGATGCGGTCGCCGCTGCCGAGGCTCGTCCCACCGAACTTGGCGACTACGCGCATGCTACCACCGTGTCCATGTGTACGTGAGTCATTGCCCTCGCGTTATCCGTCGCTCGGGATAACTGTGTCCATCTGTTTCCACACCGCACTGTCGGCAGGACCCGACAGAGTCCGTCGCGTGACGACCTACTGCTACGGAAGCGAACGCGACCCGAAGCGTCCGACACACCGTTTATTTGCGTGGGGTTCCCACACATATGCATGGATATCCGCGACGCTATCGAGGACGACGCCGAGCGACTGGCCACCCTCGCTGACGGGCCGCCGGACGTGATGCAGAACCTCGTTCACGACCGCACCGTCCGCGTGGCCGAAGAGGACGACGACATCGTGGGGTTCGTGAGCTTCGACGCCGAGCGTGGGACCGTCCACGTAACGCAACTGGCCGGGTCGAGCGACGCCTGCGAAGTACTCCTGACCGACCCTATCGAGTTCGCGCGCCGGGAACACATGTCCGTGGAGCTACTGCTGCCGGAAGACGAATCAGAAGTCCGGGCCGCCGTCGAGGCGGTTGGGTTCACCTCGACCGGAAACGGCCCCCGGTTCGACGGACAGGAGACGACGCGCTACCGGTTAGAGCCGGAGCGAGCGGAGCACTGACCGGCGTCACTGGACCGAGAGCCGCCACCCGAGCGTCGCACACAGCCCGAACCCGAAGGCATTGAGCGAGCCGTGGAGCGCGACCATCGTCGAAATCGTCAGACCCAGCGAGCGGCCGGTGAACGTCGACACCCCGTAGCCGAGCGCAAGCGCCATCGAGATCGGGAGCGCCACGGCCGAAATGCCGAGCAAGAGCCCCTGCAGTTGGTGACAGGTGGGGACGACGCGACGCAGGACCACGACGCCGAAGGCCGCCACGGCGACGGTGAAGAGACTCACTGCGACGACCTCCACCAGCGGCGAGAAGGCGATGCCGACCGCGATGAGTGCCGGGCCGACGAGGATGACACCCGCAACGGTGCGGAATCCCCGCGAGCGGTCACCGAGGTGTCGGCCGGTCAGTCCCGCCGCGACCGGGAGGACGAACCCGGCGTAGTGGAAATGGACCGCCGTCAGCCGAATGATGACGCGGTCGAACCAGAACGTCAGGTCGAGATGGGCCAGCAGGAGCGCGATTGCACCAACTGAGACGTAGGCGAAGCCGGCGTCGATAGCCGTCTCCGGGAGCGTCAGGCCGCTTCGAACCCGGATCCGTGCGAGCGCGGCGAGTCCGAGGAGGCCGGTGACCGCAAGCCACGGCGTTGCGAGCGCGGCGGCCAGCAGTGCTGGTGACGGAACGACCAGCGATACCGCAAACAGGAGTGCACCGACCGGCTGGAGCCAGATGGCTGTGGTCGTGAGCCGACTGACAGGTGCCTCGAACGCTCCGGTCACCGCCGTGCGGAGGGCGAGCGGGACCAGCACAAGCGGCGCGAGGGCGAGCGCCCGTTCGATAGCGGCCAGTTCGCCTGTGACCGTCATCGCCAGCCAGACCACCGCACCAAGCACCGCGCTCAGGTCCGCCACGGCGATGCCCCGGATAGACGGCTTGGCGACACTGCCGAGTGCTGGCTGCCGGGACCCGCCGGCGCGGTCGCTCATCGCGGCGGGAGCCGGTCGAGCCCGCGGACGATGCGTAGCTCGTCGGGCGTCCCGTCGCTGGCAGTCTGGTCCTGCGTGAACGTCCCGCGGTAGCCGAGCATGTGGCCCACGAGGTCGTTCTCGACAGTCGCGGTGACGTGGTAGCGTTCGTCGGTCTCGTCGTAGCGGTCCCGGACCTCCACGTCGGCGGCAAGCGGTCCCGGCAGGGGAACGTAGTGGTTGCCCAGGCGGGCCCACTGTCGGCCGCCGGCGACCACGAGCGCCCCGTCCTCGACCCGCGGGTGGAGTTCGCTGGCGATCCGGCCGTGTGTCCCCAGAAAGTCGAGCAGTCGCTCGGCCTCGGCGTCCCAGACGGTCAGCGAGTCGAACAGGCGGGTGGTGTCGCCGAAGTCGAAGGCGCGGCGGGTCGTCATCGCCTCGTGACCGCCGTCCGTCGTGTAGGCCACCGTCGTCACCGAGAACGGCACGTCCTCGCCGGCTTCGGGAAACAGCATGTTCTGGGTCGTCATCGCGTACAGCGCCGGGAGGACCAGCGTCCCGCGGGTAATATCCATCTCGCCGCGACCGACACAGACCGTCCCGTCGTCCGGGGCGAGGCTGTACCGGTCGCGGACCTTCGGGTGGAGGTCGGCCGCGGCCTCGCCCAGCGCCCGCTCGTAGACGCCCGTCACAGTCTCACCCGCGCTGGTGGCATCCGCAACGCAATCGACGGTTCGACGGCAGCGCTCAGTCGTACTGCACTTCGCGTCTGTGCGTCCATTGGTTGGCTGTTCCCGGGGAAGATAGATATTTCTACTGGGTAGAAGACGGAAAATACTGAGTAAAGAGCCAGCGCAGTCAGTTTTCGACCAGAAAGTCGGGCAGGGCCTCGCCGTTGGCGGCCCGTTCGCCGACGTTACTTCTTCGAGAGGAACTTTCGGTAGAGGTACGCGACGCCGAGGCCGCCGGCGACCAGCGCCGGGACCAGCGGCGCGTCGGCGGCCTTCGACGCCTGTCGCCGAACCGTCTGGGCGACCGACGACGGTTCTTCGATGAGGTCCAGCACGGCTTCGGTGCTGTTTTCGACCGGCTCCGGCTCGTTCCCGGCCTCAGCGGCCGCCTCGGGGTCTTTGAGCAGGTGGCCCGTGGTCAGGCAGACGACCGACTCGTCGCTATCGACCTCGCCCTCGCGCCGGAGTTTCCGGAGGCCAGCGACGGAGGCCGCGGAAGCCGGTTCGACGCCGACGCCTTCCCCGGCGATGTCGCGCTGCGCTTCGGTGATCTCCTCGTCGGAGACGGCGACGGCGGTGCCGCCGGTCTCCCGGATGCCCGGCAGCGCCTTCGGCGCGTTGACCGGATTGCCGATGCGGATGGCGGTCGCGCGGGTCTCGACGTCCTCCCAGCGGCGGGTGTCCTCGTACCCGTTCTCGATGGCCTCGACCATCGGAGCGGCTCCCTCTGCCTGCACGCCGGTGAGTTTGGGCACCTGCTCCTCGGTGATTGCGCCGGCCTTGACGAGTTCGCGGAAGCACTTGTACAGCGCCGCGGTGTTGCCGGCGTTGCCGACCGGCAGGACGATGCGGTCCGGGTACTCGCCGTGGTCGGCGTAGAACTCCTCCATGATCTCCAGCCCGATGGTCTTCTGGCCTTCCAGGCGGAAGGGGTTCAGGGAGTTCAGCAGGTACGCCTCACCGCGCTGTGCGAGGTCCTGCACGATGTCGAGACACTGGTCGAAGTTGCCGTCGACTTCGAGGATGCGCGCGCGATGGAGGCTCGCCTGTGCGATTTTGCCGGCTGCGACCTTCCCGGCGGGCAGGAGCACGAGCGTTTCCATGCCGCCGCGGGCACCATAGGCCGCAAGCGCAGCGGAGGTGTTGCCCGTCGAGGCACAGGCCAGTCGGTCGACGCCGACCTCTTGGGCGACCCGGACACCGACGGTCATGCCGCGGTCCTTGAACGAGCCAGTGGGGTTCATCCCCTCGTGTTTCACGCGGAGCGCGTCCACGCCGATGTCGTCTTTCAGGCGCGGCATCTCGTGCAGCGGCGTGTCACCCTCGGGGAGCGTGACACCCTCTTCGAAGGGCAGGGCAGCGTTGTACCGCCAGACCCCCGAGCCATCGAACTCGTCGAAGGTCGGCAGGTCGTCGTAGCGGACTTCAAGCAGGCCGTCACAGTCGTCGCAGGTGTAGCGAATCTCGTCGAAGGGAGCGAACGTCTCACCACACTCGATGCAGGCCAGCCAGACGCCGTCATCGGCAACCGGCGGCACGTCGTCGGTGAGTTGCAGGTCAGCCATTGTCGGGACCATGCTCCCAGTGGGCAAAAGTCGGACGGTTGTCGGCTATACTGCCAGCGTTCACGGCGCGGCAGCTATCACTCGCTGGGCCTGGCGTCGAACTCGTCGATACGGTGATGAACCGCGACAGTCCACTCGTCGAGGGTCTCGTGCATCAGTTCGCGGGCCTCCGACAGCGGTGTCGCGGTGTACTGGTACACATGGCCGCCGCCGTCGAGCAACCGCCGTTTCCGCGTCGCGAGCCCCTTCTCGCGAAGCGTCGATAGCGACCGGTTGACGTTCGAGCGATCCCGACCGAGTTCGTCAGCGAGTTCTTCGACAGTGCTTGCAGGTGTTTCGAGCAATGTCTGATACGTCCGTACTTCGTGTTCCTGAACGCCGAAAACACAGGCCATCACGTCCGAGAGGTTCGGTTCGTCGTCGACCATCAGCTCGTGGAACTGGTCCGGAGAGGGGTTGACAGACATACCGGTCTGTATTATGCCAACCCGGATAAACTGGGTCGTTACCTCAACCTCACCGCGACGGAGTCTTGACTGTCCGCTTCTATCCGGTTCCGAGCTGTCGGCAGCGGCTCGGGAAACAGGCCCCTGTGAACAGTTGACGAATATATAGGGATAGTTACTGTTTCAGCTAGAGGGACCAGCTAGCAGGATTCCAATAGTAACTAGTACTGTGTGAAACAATGCCGAATACATCGAAAAGGGTGCTGTTTCGGGTGGAGATTGTCCTCATACGAACCAGAGCTGCCACAGATCACCTATATCCGCATAAGAATGTCTCGTCGGAGTACATATCAAAAGCATTAATACTCACTGACTAATGTCACTTTAAAAAGAAGTAAGCGCATTTCTCCTCGTGGTGTCCGAGCTACGACGAGGATGCTAATACTTCCCGATCCCAGAAACCAATGAACTACAGGAGTTTCGACCACCTCAGTGCTGATACGCAGGAGTGGATCGTCGATCTACCAGACGACCTGGATCTGATCGTCGGAATACCCAGAAGCGGGATGCTAGTGTCAAACTTACTTTCGCTGCATCTCAATCTCCCGATGACGGATATCGACGGGTTGCGGGAGGGCAGACTCCTACAGACGGGGGAACGGTACGACGGTGAGTTCGACCTCTCGGAGTTCTCGACGATACTGGTCGTCGACGACACCGTCTACACCGGGAGCGAAATGACCGATGCGCAGTCGACCATTGACGGGTTTGATCTGTCCGCGGACGTGTACTACGGCGCTGTGTACGTGGACGAGGGGTCCGAGCGGTTCGTCGATACCTACGCCCAGACCCTGCCGTTCCCGAGAGTATTCGAGTGGAACATGATGCACCACGACTTCCTCGTGGACTCCTGTGTCGACCTTGACGGCATCCTCTGTCGTGACCCGACGCCCGAAGAGAACGACGACGGGCCGAAATACCGGGAGTTTATCTCGACTGTCGACCCGATCTGTGTTCCCTCGGTGGAAATCGGGCAGATCGTCACCTGCCGACTGGAGAAGTATCGCAGCGAGACCGCCGCCTGGCTCGACGAGCACGGAATCGAGTACGACGAGCTGGTGATGATGCAGTACCCGGACAAGGCTACGCGGGTCGCCGCGGGCAACCACGGCGAGTACAAGGCCGAGGTGTACGGGTCTTCGGACGCCAAGCTGTTCATCGAGAGCTCACACTCCCAGGCCCGAACGATCGCTATGCAGACGAACAAACCCGTCTACAGCAAGGAGCAAAACCGGATGCTCCAGCAAGGGTATCTGACCCGCGTCGCCAGAAACGGCCGGATGTCCATCGAGGCCGTCAAATCCGACCCGCTCAGGTACGTCGATCAGCTCAGGTCAGATCCAGTTGACTTCGTCAAGCGGGCCTCGTCGGTGTTTCTCTAGGCCACGTTTTCCCGTTCGGGACGGGTCTACGCCTGCTCAGACAGCCACACCAACAACCCCTTCTGAGCGTGCAGGCGGTTCTCTGCCTGCGCCCAGACGATGGCGTTGTCCGACTCGATGGCGTCGTCGGTGACCTCCTCGCCGCGGTGGGCGGGCAGGCAGTGCATGAACGGCCGATCTTCGAGCAGGTCCGTCGTGATCTGGAAGCCCTCGAAGTCTTCGAGTTTCTGGCCGCGCTGGTCCTCCTGGCCCATGCTGACCCACACGTCGGAGTACACCACGTCGGCGTCGGCGACGGCGGCCTCGGGGTCGTGGGTCGTCTCGGGCGCGTTGCCGAAGGCGGCGGCGCGGTCGGCCACGTCATCGGAGATGCCGTAGCCCTCCGGGGTGGCGACAGTGAGGTCCAGTCCGACCATCGCCGCGCCGATGACGAAGGACTGGCAAACGTTGTTGCCGTCGCCGACCCACGCGACGGAGACGTCCTCGAAGTCGCCGAACCGCTCGCGGATGGTCAGCAGGTCGGCGAGCGTCTGGCAGGGGTGGGCGTCGTCGGTCAGCCCGTTGATGACCGGGACCTCGGCGTATTCGGCCAGCTCCTCGGCGTCCGCGTGGTCGAACACGCGGGCCATGATGAAATCGACGTAGCGCCCGAGCGCGCGGGCGGTGTCCTTGACCGGTTCGCCGTGGCCCAGGTGGATGTCGTCGGGACCGAGGAACACGGCGTGGCCGCCCAGTTGCGTCATCCCCGTCTCGAAGGAGACCCGGGTCCGGGTCGACGGCTTCTCGAATATCATGCCGAGCGTCTGCTGGTCGAGCAGGTCGCTTGTACTCCCCTCGCCGTGATTGGCCTTGATGGCCGCGGCGCGGTCGAGGACGGTCGCCAGTTCGTCGGTCGTGAGGTCGTCGACGTCGAGTATGTCCATGTCAGTCCTCCAGCAGGCGTTCGGTCGCGGTTTCCAGCACCGCGACGGAGCGGTCGTATTCGTCGAGCGGGAGGTGCTCGTTCGGTGCGTGATCGAGGTCGGAGTCGCCAGGCCCGTAGGTCACCATCGGACAGTCCCACGCCTTCGCGTAGACGTTCATGTCGCTGGTGCCGGTCTTGCGAAGCAACGTGGGCTCGCCGCCCTGCTTCCTGATCGCGGCCCGGAACGCCCGGGCGGCGCTGGTCCGGGGGCTCTGCATCACCGGCTCGACCTTGTCGTCCCAGTTGACCGTGCCGTTCTCCAGGAATCCGTCGGCAATCTCCCGGATCTCGTCGGTGCTGTACTCCGGCGGAACCCGCAGTTGGACGTCCATCGTCGCTTCGACGCTCAGCCCGTCGCTGGACGTGCCGCCCTTGAACTCGACGGGCTTGCAGGTGACGCGTTCGAAGACGGGGTGCCACTCGTCGGTCTCGAACTCGTCGTCGACCGCCGACCACCAGTCGATGGCGTCCTGAATGGCGTTGTTCTCCGGGCGCGAGGAGTGGCCGGACTCGCTGGTGGCGACGTAGGTCCCGGCCAGCAGGCCGCGGTAGCCCAGCGTGATACCCTCCCAGCCGGAGGGCTCGCCGTTGACGACGGCACCGGGTGCTGTCTCACGGTCCTCGACCAGATGGCGAGCGCCCTTCGAGTCGACTTCCTCGCCGACGACGCCGACGAAGGAGGCCCCGGTGCGGACGGCCGCGACGGCCATCGCACACAGCGGCCCCTTCGCGTCGACGCTGCCACGGCCCCACAGCACGTCGCCCTCGTCGGTTTCCTCGACGCGAACCGGGATGTCACCCGGCACGGTGTCGATGTGGGACGTGAGCAGGACGGCGTCGTCAGCAGGCGCGCGGACGTTGCCGACCTCGTCGAGCCACGCCTCGCGGCCGTGGGCCTCGAAGAACTCGACCAGCCGTTCGGCCGCGGCTTCCTCGTCGCGGGACACCGACGGCGTGCGAACGATTGCTTCGAGCAGGTCGCGGGCCTCCGTGTCGGCCTCGCGGCTCGCGGCTTCGCTCATCCCACCACCTCCGCCATCGCGTCGACGACGGCGTCGGCGTGGGACTCGTCGATGGTCAACGGCGGAAGCAGGCGGACGACCGTGCGGCCGGCCGGCAGCGCGAGCACTTGGTGGTTCAGCGCGAGTTCCTTCAGGGCCGCGTTCGCGCCGCGGCCGACCTCGACGCCGATCATCAGGCCCTCGCCGCGGATGTCCCGCACGTCGTCGCCGATGGCCGCTTCCAGTTCCGTCTGGAGGTAATCGCCCATCGTGGCGGCGTGTTCGGGAAGGTCGTCTTCGAGGACGGTCGAGACGGTCGCGCCGGCGGCCGCCGAGATGACCGGGCCGCCCGAGAACGTCGAGGCGTGGGAGCCGTAGTCCTCGGCGATCCAGTCCCGGCACAGCGTCGCGCCGACGGGAAGGCCGTTGCCGAGCCCCTTCGCCGCGGTTATCATATCGGGTGCGACGGCGGCTCGCTGGGAGTTCCACAGCGCGCCCGTCCGGCCGATTCCGGTCTGGACTTCGTCGAAGATGAGCGCCGCGCCAGCGTCTTCGGTTATCTCCCGCGCGGCTTCGAGGTAGCCGTCCGAGGCCGGGTTGATACCGCCCTCGCCCTGGACGGGTTCGACGATGAACGCGGCGGTGTCCTCGTCGACGGCCTCGTCGAGCGCCTCGCTGTCGTCGTAGGGGACGAACTCCACGTCGCCGATGAGCGGCTCGTAGGGCTTCTTGTACTTGTTCTTCCACGTCGTCGCCAGCGCGCCCATCGTCCGGCCGTGGAAGCCCTGCATCGTCGCGACGATCTTGGAGTCCCCCGTCGCCGACCGGGCGAACTTCAGCGCGGCCTCGTTGGCCTCGGTCCCGGAGTTACAGAGCCAGGTCTTGTCGATGGGGTCCGGTGCGGTGTCGGCGAGCAGGTCGTACAGCGCCGTCCGCTCGGCGTTCGGGTACGACGCCTGGACGTACGTGATCTTCTCTAGCTGCTCGCTGACGGCGCTCTGGACCGCCGGGTGGCCGTGTCCCAGCGGGACACAGGCGTAGGACGCGCCCATGTCTAGATACTCTGTGCCGCTGTCGTCGTAGACGTAGGCACCGTCGCCACGTTCGATCTGGATAGGTTTCTCGTTGAAAACGAATCCACTCATTGTTCCTCCGTCGCTGTCTGGTCTGTGTCCTGTTCGAGTGCGCTCGCGTGAACGTGGGTTCCGCCGCCGTCAAGCGCCGAGAGAATCGGTGACTCGGCGTTGGCGTCTGCCACCACGACCTCCGATGCGCCGCCGTCGAGCGCCTCCTCGGCGGCCATGATTTTCCGGCCCATGAATCCCTCTGCAGCGTCTTCAAGAGCGTCCCAGTCGCTTGCCGTCTCGACCGATTCGATGAGCGTCGACGGGTCATCGGGGTCCGCGTAAACGCCCTCGACATCAGTGAGGAGCACCAACTGCGCATCGAGTTCGCCGGCGATGGCCGCCGCCGAGCGATCGGCGTCCGTGTTGACCGGAATGACTTCGCCGTCGTCGTCCCCGGCCATCGGCGGCGCGGCGACGGGCGTGTAGCCGTCCGCAAGCAGCGTCTCCAGCAGGTCGCCGTTGACCTGCTTGATCGTGCCCGAGTGGTCGCCGCGGCGAATCTTCTTCTTGCCGTCCTCGACGACCCGCACTGCGGACTTCCGCGGTCCGTAGAGCAGTTTGCCGTCGACGCCGGTGAGCCCGACCGCATCGACGCCCTCGCTCTGGAGGCCGGCGACGAGCTGGGTGTTCAGATGCCCGAAGGCCATCTCGAACACCTCCATCGTGGTCTCGTCGGTGAACCGACCGACGACGCCCGACGGCGTCTCGACGTATTCGGGCTCGACGCCGAGCCGTTCGAGCGTCTCGTCGACTTTGGTGGAGCCGCCGTGAACCACGACGACCTGTTCACCATCGGCCACTAACGATGCCACGTCCGCAAGCGCCCCCGCGGGGTCGACCGCGCGAGCGCCACCGACTTTGATAACGACTGTCATAAGAACTCAGGTCAGGGGTTACGGTGCGCCGACGGGGTGGAGCCCCTGGAACTCCAGCCCCGCCGTCTCTTCGATGCCGAGGGCGACGTTGGCCGCGTGAACGGCCTGGCCCGCCGACCCTTTCATCATGTTGTCGATGGCCGAGAACACGACCAGTCGCTTGTTGCCGGGGTCGAGTTCGAAGCCGACCTCGGCGCGGTTCGTTCCCGCGACCGACTTGGGTTCGGGGTAGCGGTAGACGCCACCGCCGCCCGCGACGAGTTCGACGAACGGTTCGTCCTCGTACTCGCCGCGGTAGGCTCCCCAGAGGTCGCCTTTCGAGACCGGGCCCTCGGGGAAGACGTGACAGGTCGCGCTCGCGCCGCGAATCATGTCCACCGCGTGGACGGTGAAGGACACGTCGATGCCGAGGAACTGCTGGATCTCGGCCTCGTGGCGGTGTCCCGTCGGCGCGTACGGACGGACGACGCCCGAGCGCTCCGGATGCGAGGATGCCTCGCCGCCGCCGGCTCCGCCCTCGCTTGACCCGACCTTCACGTCGACGACGATCTGCTCGTCACCGGAGAGGATGTCGGCCTCGAACAGCGGGAGCAGGCCCAGGATTGTCGCCGTGGCGTTGCAGCCGCCGGAGGCGATGAGGTCCGCGCCCGCGAGGTTGTCGCGGTTGAGTTCCGGTAGCGCGTACTCGCTCTGGTCAAGCAGTTCCGGGCGTGTGTGGCCGTCGTACCACTCGTCGTACTGGGCCTCCGAATCGAGCCGGAAGTCCGCCGAGAGGTCGACGACAGTGCCGGCCGCCTCCTGGAACGCGTCGATCTGTTCCATCGAGACGCCGTGGGGCGTCGCGGCGAACAGCACGTCAACCGACTCCAGGTCCGACGGCGAGGAGAAGCGCAGGTCCGAGTGGCGAAGGTTCGGGTGCGAGTGCCCGATAGTCTTGTTCTCCTTCGAGCGGCTGGTCGCCTGTGCCAGTTCGAACTCGGGGTGACCGTCGAGGATGCGAAGCAGTTCCCCGCCGGTGAATCCGGAGCCGCCGACGACACTCGCGGTGTACGTCATGCTGTCACCTCGGCGTCAGTCTCGGTCGCCGCTTTCTGTTCGAGCCAGTCGACGACCTTCGCGGGCACGTCCACGTCGGTGACCTCGTTCAAGGCCTTGAACTCGACGGTGTGGTTGACCTCGTGGACCGTGTAGTCCTCGAACTTACGCCCGCCTTCGGTGTCGCTCTCCGATACCCCGACCTCCATCAGGTCGATACCGAGCAGGCCGCCACCGACCGCGTCGGAGGCCTTCTCGACCAGTTCCAGTGCGCGGTCGTCCAGTTCGAACTCGTCGGTTTCAGCGCCCTTGGCGGCGTTGGTGAGCCAGTGGTCCGAGGAGCGGACCATCGCCGCGATGGGCTCGCCGTCGACGGCCAGCACGCGCATGTCGCGGCCGGGCTTGTCGACGAACTCCTGGACGTAGAAGATCTTGTGCTCGTAGTGGCCGAGCGTCTCCTTGTGTTCGAGGATGGCCTCGGCGGCCGAGCGGGAGTCGATCTTCGCCATCAGGCGACCCCAGGAGCCGACAACGGGTTTGAGGACGCAGGGGTAGCCGAACTTCTCGATGGATTCCAGCGCGGCGTCCTTCGTGAACGCCACGTCGGTGTTGGGCGTCGGCACGCCCGCGGCCTCTAACGCGAGGCTGTTGTTGACCTTGTCCGCACAGGTGTCGGCGACCTCGGGACCGTTGACGACCGGCACGCCGTAGGCCTCCGCGAACTTCGTCGCGTACACGCTACGACTGGTCGCCAGACAGCGGTCGACGACGATGTCCAGATCCTCGAAGGCCTCGGGGGCCTCGTGGATATTGAACTGCTGTTTGCGAACGTCTATTTTCTCGATCTCGTGGTCGCGCTCGCGCAGTTCCGACAGGAGTAGCTTCTCGTCCCGGCGGATGCGCGAGTAGAGGAGTCCGACTTTCATACTGAGTCCTCCGTGGGTTCGCGGCTCGCGGCGTCGAGCGCCACGGTCACGTACGGCGCCGAGCGCCGCGCCACCGCGAACACCTCACTCACCCCAGTCCTCTTCGAGCTCGGGTGCGCTGTCGAGCTCGACAGGGTCGGCGCCAACGACTTCCAGTTCGGCACCGCAGGTGGCACAGTCAACGATCTCTCCGACTTCGAGGTTGTCGTGCAGGGACACGTCCGCCCCGCACTCGATGCATTCTGCCATTGTAGTTCATCCTGTGACAGGGATCCACTTAAAGCCTTCGAACATATCAGAATAGTTTAACAAGATATACTGCCTTCTAATCGTATCAAAGCTCCAAATCCGCCACGTTTCCGAATCGTGTATCAGAAGTATGGTATAATTGTCCCGCGAGGGGACGGTGGTCGGTCAGACATATCGGTCCACCTCCGTCTGGCGGCGGTCAGCCGCCTGTGAAACCGCTTGCCAGCGGTCAGTCAGTGCCTCGGTATCCGCCGCGAGCACGTCCTCTGCCGTCGACACCTGCTCGGCGACAGCGTCGGGGGCCGGGCCGCCGCGAGAGTCCCGCATCGCGACACTTTCGGTCGGGTCGAGTGCGGCCTCCAGCGCGTCGCGGTCGACGTAGGCTGACAGAGGCTCGCCCAGCACGTCCTCGGCGACGGCCGACAGTGCCTCGTAGTCGGGCGCGTCTTCCTCGGACCCCAGACCGGCGGCGGCCTCGGCAACGACCTCGTGGGCCGTGCGGAACGGCACACCGGCCATCGCCAGCAAGTCCGCCACGCCAGTCGCCGTCGCAAAGCCATCAGTGGCTGCGGCTTCGAGCGTCTCGGCAGGCCAGTCAGCGGTTGCGACCGCGCCCGCGGCGACTGCCACGCTCTCGGTGACGCTGTCGATGGCGTCCCAAGCGTGGCGACCGGCGCGCTGCAGGTCGCGGTTGTACGCCCGGGGCTGGCCCTTCAGATTGGTCAGCAGGCCGTTCAGCCCGGCGACGGCGTCACCCGTCCGACCGCGGACCAGCTCCAGCGTGTCGGGGTTCTTCTTCTGGGGCATGATCGAGGAGGTCGAGGCGTAGTCGTCGTCGAGGGTGACGTGGCCCTTGCTCGCCATCACGACCACATCCTCGGACAGCCCCGACAGGTTCGTCGCCAGCGTGGCGACGGCGCTGGTCGTCTCGACGAGGAAATCCCGCGTCGCCGAGGCATCCATCGAATTCTCGGCGACGCCCTCGAACCCGAGCAACTCGGCCGTGCGCTCGCGGTCCACATCGAAGGGCGTCCCGGCGAACGCGGCCGACCCGAGCGGGTTCTGGTTGACGCGCTCGTAGGCGTCCAGCAGGCGCGCGGTGTCGCGCTGGAGCGCCTGCTCGTAGGACAGCACCCAGTGGGCGACCGTGGTCGGCTGGGCAGGCTGGAGATGCGTGTAGCCCGGCATCACCGTTTCGCGCTCGGCACGAGCCACCTCGATGAGTTGCTCGCGGGCACCGACGACGGTCTCGACGAGGTCCAGAACGTCTTCGCGCAGGCGGTAGCGGATGCAGGCCGCCACCTCGTCGTTGCGCGAGCGAGCGGTGTGCATCTTCCCGCCGTCCGGGCCGACGCGCTCGATGACCGCACTCTCGATGGCTTCGTGGACATCCTCGCCGTCGGGCAGCGCACCGTGGCCCGCGTCTTCCACGTCCGCGAGCGCGGCCAGCACGTCGCCGGCCGTCTCGCGGTCGATGATCTCCTGTTCGGCCAACATCACGACGTGGGCGCGGTCGACGGCCAGGTCGGCCGCGAAGATGCGCTCGTCGTCGGACAGCGAGGAGAGGAACGACCGGGCGGGCCCGCCCGCGAAGCGGTCGCGGCGGACGACCGTCTCGCCGCTTCGGTCGGCGTCGCCCGCTGTGGCCGCGTGGTCCGCGTCCGCCGTCTCGTGGTCCTCGCCGTCGCTCATTCGCTTACTCCTCCGTGTCCTCAGTCGCGGCGTCAGATTGGTCGCCGCTGCCGTCCGTTACGGCAGCGCCCTTCTTCGCGTCGTCGAGGATCTTGTTCGCGAGGCGGGACTGGAAGCCGTGGTACTTCGCAACGCCGGTGGCGTCTTGCTGGGTGATCCCGCCGGAGACGTCCTCCTCGTTGAACGAGGCCGCCGACTCGCTGTAGACGGCGTAGTCGGACTCGCGGGAGACCGGGCGGCAGTGACCGCCTTCGAGTTTGACCGTGACGGTACCGGTGACGCGCTCGTTGGTGTCGTCGATGAACGCTTCGAGCGCCCCCGTCAGCGGCGCGTCGACGAGGCCCTGGTAGGCCTTCTGGGACCACTCCTGATCGACCTGGGCCTTGAACTGGCGCTCCTCCTGCGTGAGGACGAGTCCTTCGAGCGCCTCGTGGGCCGTCAGCAGCACCGTCGCTGCGGGGTGTTCGTAGTTTTCGCGGACCTTGAGCCCGAGCATGCGGTCTTCCATCATGTCCGTGCGGCCGATGCCGTGGGCACCCGCTTGCTCGTTGAGTTGCTCGATGAGTTCGACCCCGCCGAGTTCTTCGCCGTCGACAGCAACTGGGATTCCCTCCTCAAACGCGACCTCGACCAGTTCGGCGTCCTTGTCCGAGGGGTTGTCGGTCCACTTGTAGATGTCGTCGGACGGGATTGTACTCGGGTCTTCGAGTTCGGAGCCTTCGATGGAGCGGCTCCAGAGGTTCGTGTCGATGGAGTAGCGGCCGCCGTCGCCACCTTCGACGGGCAGGCCCTTCTCGGCGGCGTACTCGTTTTCCCATTCGCGGGTCAGTCCGAGTTCACGGACCGGTGCGATGACATCGAGGTCGGAGTCGCGCCAGACGGCCTCGAAGCGCAGTTGGTCGTTGCCCTTGCCAGTACAGCCGTGGGCGACGGCCGAGCAGCCCTCCTCTTCGGCGACTGAGAGAATGGCTTTGGCGATGACCGGGCGCGCGAGGGCGGTTCCGAGCGGGTAGCCCTGATAGTCGGCGTTAGCCTTGACGGCCTCCATACAGAGGTCCGCGAACTCCTCGGTGGCGTCGACGACGTGCTGTTCGACGCCCAGCGCTTCGGCGGTCTCCTCGGCCTCCTCGAACTCGTAGTCGGGCTGGCCGACGTCGACGGTGACGCCGATGACCTCGTCGTAGCCGTACTCTTCTTTCAGCAGCGATACGCAGACTGTCGTGTCGAGCCCGCCCGAGAAGGCGAGCGCGACGGTTCCGTTTCCTTCTGGCATGGATGTGTTCTGAATTGGTTCCGTGGTGTGCCTGTCGGTTTCTCGATCGAACAACAGATCGAGTATCCCATCGAACCGACGACGACGGCGTCTAGCGGCGAAACGAACCTGTCGAATGAAGAGTAAGTAGTAGTGGGCCTAGAAACGGCCCGGTCGTCGTCGTGGGGAGAAACGGAGGGACCCCTCGCTGTCCGCAGCGAGCATCGTGGAGCGAGAGGTCCGCGTCATGTACTTTCTGCTGTGTGACTCGGGTACTAATAGTTTCCGTGTTCACAGTGGCGTGTGTATGGTCCCCAGACACATGGACACAGTAGCCATCGCGTCGCCCGTAGCGGCCAGTAGCGACACGCAGACCGCTGTGTGACGAGGTTAAACAGTATCTTCGACTTCTTTTGTGCTATTGGCCAGCGTCGACAGTGTCGGACCCGACGTCGGTCGGCGGCTCAGTTTCACCGCCATCGGTGGCCGTCTCGTTGGCCGGCGTGGCATCAATATCGTCTGTCCGTTCACCTGCCTGAGTTCGTTCCCGCTCGACCCCGGGACGGTCGTCTGCCTCGGAGCGGTTCACCGCATCGCCGCCACGGTCGCCGGCAGCGTCAGGTCGAGCCTGCTGTCCGACGTTCGGCCCGGCGATACCCTGTGCGATAGCGGCGACGTCCGGACCACTCAGTTCGCTCGCGCGCTGTGAGAGGGTCTTGATTGCCGCCGCGTCGACGCCCTGCCTATCCAGGGCTTCGGCGGGGAGCTGGCTGGCGGTTTCGTTCGTTTCGTTAGCCAGTCGCTGGACGTTCTTCGTTTCGGCGTGGAGCTGTGCAGCCTTCGCCCGGTACTCGCCCTCCCTCATCGAGCCGTTCTCGCGGGCCTCGGCGAGCGCCTGCTTGCGCTGTTGGAGTTCCGCGAGCCGGGCCTCGGAGTCGTTCACCTGGTCGGCGACGACGGACGCCTTCGCGGCGTCAGTGTTCGCCTGCGCGATGCGGACCCCGAACGTCCGGGACTGGACCTCACCGTCAAGTTCGGCTTCCTGCACGCTGACGACGCCCGCCAGCTGTGCGCCGGGGGGCGTCGCGTTCTCGTCGGCCTGTTCGGTCACCGTTTCAGTCTCCTGTGCCATCGTCGCGGCGGGCACCGCGGCGAGCGTGCTCACCACGAGCACGACTGCCAGCAATACCGGAGTGGCTCGTCTCATTATAGCCGTTACTTGACCACCGAACACCCTATAAACAGGAGTCAGTGATGCCGGGTTAGCGCCGATTAAGCCGAATTAAAACCGCCCGGCAGCAGTGATATGAGACGGCAGATTCCAGTAAACGGTCGGTTCCTTTATCACTGGGTTTCGCCGCCGCTGTCGGCTCCGTCGCTCCCGTCACCCTCCCCACCAGTCACGTCGGTGTCCGGCAGCGTCACCACGTTCTCGCGGCCGATGCGGAACGTCTCGACTTTGTCTTCGTCGCGCAGGCCCCCGATGACCTGACTCGTCTTGGCGTCGGTCCAGTCAAGTTCGCCGGCCACCTGCTGCTGTTTGAGCCGCCCGCCGTTGGATTCGAGCAGTTGCAGGACCTGCTCCTCGTTGCTCAGGAGTTCGGCCGGTGGTGCGCCAGCGTCGGCGTCCGTCACGGCGGCCGGCTCCGCTTCAGACTCGTCCGAGTCGACCATCGACGCCGGCGGTTCGGCCGGCTTACCGCCGCCGAGCACGCCGTACCGCCGAAGGGCATACGCTGCGGCGGCGATACCGACCAGCGCGAGGAGTCCGCCGACGAGGAGTCCGTTCGATTCGTCCTCCCCGTCAGCGGCGTCCCCCGGACTGACGACCACTCGCGGCTCGTTTTCCCCGAACGTCTGCTGGCCGCGCCAGGTGACAGAGGCGTTCTCCCGTTCGTCGGCCTGTGGCGCGACGGAGTCAGCCTGATAGTCCGCCGGCCAGCGCACGGTCAACGAGGTCTCGCTGTCCAGAAACAGCCCCGAGAGCGCGTCGCCGATTTCGATGCGGTCGCCGGAGACGCCGGCGAAGTTCGTCCACTGGAACCGATAGGTGATGACGCCGTACGTCTGGCCGAACGTCTCCTCGCGCGCGCTCACGGTGACGTTCTCGATGGCCATCTCGCGGCCGGTCGTGTTTTCGGCTGCCCCGGCAGTGTCCTGCATCCGGTTCTCGAAGCGGTCCGTGTACGCCGACGGGTTGGCCTGAATATCCGTCCGCAGGTCCTCGAATGCCTGCGTTGCGTTATCGTCGTCGAGTCGAATTCGGTAGGCGACCGTCCAGTCGGCCGTTCCATCGGAGTCCACGTCCGCCGTCATCACGACCACATCCGCGTCGACGGACTGCTGGCCGAGGCTGCCGAAACCGACTCCGGTCGCTGTCGGTACAAGCAATGCTATCGCGACGAATACGACTACTAGCGTTCCAGCGCTCCGGCCCATCCTACCGCGGCTATCCCCTCAGCAGGTATATCGTTTATTGCCGATTGTGTGAACTGATAGTCAGGGGCCTTACATCCCAGGCAAGTTTGGTAGTTGGACTGGATCGCCTGCCCCCATGGCCACAAGGGGTTTGCCCCGCGAGGGAATCCTATCGAGCATGGACAGAGCCAAACTCGACGTGGACACTCTGCTGAAGATTGTCCTTGTCCTCATTGTGGTCTGGCTAGGGCTCGAAGTGCTCGATACAGCGCTCGGGCTGTTGACCGGCCTGCTCGGCATACTACAGCCGTTCCTCGGCGTGATTCTGATCGTCCTCATCGTCCTGTGGCTGCTCGACCGGCTGTAGGACCGCGCTCTTTTTGCCCACAGCGGACGAGCGCCCACTGTGTACAGCATCAACGTCCCGCTCCCGTCGGCAGTCACGTCGCTGGCGGCCGACCTCGCGGCCGACCTGCCGCTCGCACAGCGGCGGGGACGGGGCGAGCACACGCTGGTCGCCAAGCGACTGGGCGGCGGCGACCACACGGCCTACGCACGGCTGGAAGCGCAGGGACGTGAGGCGCTTCGCGGCCAGTCGGCGTTCGAGGCGCGGATTTCGGGCGTCGAGCAGTTCGAGACGGCCGTGACCGGTCCATCACCGGTGGTGTATCTCGCCGTCGAGAGCCCGGGGCTTGTCGCCCTGCACGAGCGGCTCTGCGAGCGGTTCGATCCCGTCGACGAAATGGAGGGCGACGCGTACGTCCCGCACGTAACCGTCGCCCGCGGCGGGGACCGCGACGCGGCCGCTCGGCTGGTCGAGCGGGACATCGAGCCGATCCGGTGGACCGTCGACGAACTCTCGTTCTACGACGCCGACCGGAACCATCCGGTCAGTCGGGTGTCGCTGCCGGGATAACGCCGGTCGGTCGTCTGTCCCGGCACAATGGCGAACAGGCGGCACGGGTCGGTCCCGGCGCGGTGTGCCGCGCAATCGCTGAGCGCGCCGGGTCGTGGCTACGTCACGGCGGCGGTAATCCCGGCCTCGGATATAAACGGTCGCACCGAAAGCAACGCTTTTGGAGCGGCCTGCCATCGAGTACGTATATGGATTACCGGGAAGTCGACAGTACGTCCGAGTACGTCTGCCGACTGGCACACGGCGCGGACTGGCGGGGCGAAATCGAGGCCTTCGCGGACGAACAGGGCATCGACGCCGGCTTCTTCTACGGGCTCGGGGCGGTCCAAGACGCGGAGCTCATGTTCTACGACCAGGACCGGACCGAGTACGACTCGGTGACCTTCGACGAACCGCTGGAAGTCGCCGCCTGTATGGGCAACATCTCGCAGCTGGACGGAGAGCGGTTCGCCCACACCCACGCTGTTCTCTCGCGGCCCGACGGCGAAGCGATTGCCGGCCACCTGAACGCCGGCACCGTCTGGGCGGGCGAACTGTACGTCCGCGGATTCGATACAGAGCTCAAGCGGGAGCACGACGAGCCAACCGACCTGGACCTCTGGAATATCTAAGATGCGAGAGGCCGACGAACAGTACTTCGAAACGCTGGAAACACAGCTCGAAGCCGCCTTCGACGTCGCCGAGCGGGCCAAAGAGCGCGGCGGTGACCCGAAGCCGGAGGTCGAGATTCCAACCGCGCGCGACATGGCAGACCGGGTCGAGAACATCCTCGGCATCGACGGCGTTGCCGAGCGGGTTCGAGAGCTGGAGGGGCAGATGTCCCGCGAGGAGGCCGCGCTGGAACTGGTCGAGGACTTCGTCGAGGGGACTGTCGGCGACTACGACAGCCGCGAAGGGAAAGTCGAGGGCGCGGTCCGGACCGCCGTTGCCCTGCTGACCGAGGGCGTCGTCGCCGCACCGATCGAGGGCATCGACCGCGTCGAACTGCTGGAAAACGACGACGGGACGGAGTTCATCAACGTCTACTACGCCGGCCCGATTCGGTCGGCTGGCGGGACCGCGCAGGCGTTGTCGGTGCTGGTCGCCGACTACGCCCGCGCACTGCTGGGCATCGACCAGTACAAGGCCCGCGACGACGAGATCGGGCGCTACGCCGAGGAGATCGATCTCTACGACAAGGACACCGGGCTGCAGTACTCGCCCAAGGAGAAGGAGACGAAGTTCATCGCCGAGCACATGCCGATCATGCTCGACGGCGAAGCGACCGGCGACGAGGAAGTCTCGGGCTATCGGGACCTCGAACGCGTCGACTCGAACTCGCCGCGCGGCGGGATGTGTCTGGTACTGGCCGAAGGGATTGCCCTGAAAGCGCCGAAGATCCAACGCTACACCCGGAACCTGAACGAGGTCGACTGGCCGTGGCTGCAGGACCTCATCGACGGGACCATCGGCAAGGACGAGGCCGACCAGGCGGACGGCTCGGAAGACGCGAGTCGAGACGACGCGAGCGAGGGAGCGGACGACGGCGGCGAGGACGAGAGTGACGAGCAGGACGGACCGCCCCGCGTCGAGCCAGCCGACAAATACCTCCGGGACCTCATTGCCGGCCGGCCAGTATTCTCTCACCCGTCGAAGGCGGGCGGATTCCGGCTTCGTTACGGGCGGTCACGTAACCATGGCTTCGCGACCGCCGGCGTCCATCCGGCGACGATGCATCTCGTCGACGACTTCCTCGCGACTGGGACCCAGATCAAGACCGAGCGGCCGGGGAAAGCCGCCGGTGTCGTGCCGGTCGACACTATCGAGGGGCCGACCGTCCGCCTTGCCAACGGCGACGTGCGCCGCATCGACGATGCCGAGGAGGCGCTGGAAGTCCGCAACGGCGTCGAGAAGATACTCGACCTGGGCGAGTACCTGGTCAACTACGGGGAGTTCGTCGAGAACAACCACCCGCTCGCGCCGGCCTCTTACACTGTCGAGTGGTGGGAGCAGGACCTCAATGCCGCGGGCGCGGACGTGCAGGCGATGCAGGACTCGCCCCACGTCGACCTCGCCGACCCGAGCGCCGAGGAGGCAATCGAGTGGGCGACCGACTACGACGTGCCGTTGCACCCGAAATACACCTACCTCTGGCACGACGTGAGCGTCGACCAGGTGTGCGCGCTCGCCGACGCCGTCGAGGACGCACAGGTCGCACAGGCCGACGGTGCGTACGCCGACCCAGAGATGGACGGCACAGCGGGCGACGGACGCAGTGACGACGGCGCGCTCGTCTTGCCACGGAGCGACACCGTCCAGCGGACGCTCGAACACCTGCTCATCGAGCACACGCAGAGCGAGGACACGATTACGGTCACCGACTGGGTACCGCTGGTGCGCACGCTCGGGTTCTCCCGGTCGCTGGAGCGGGACTGGACACCATCGGACCTCTCCGAGCACGCCCGGACCTACGGCGACAGCGAGTCGCTCGACGCAATCGGGGTTGCCGAAGACGCCGAGCGCGAAGACGGCCAGAACGCAATCAAGGCGATCAACGAGATCGCGCCGTTTCAGGTCCGGGAGCGAGCCCCGACCCGCATCGGCAACCGGATGGGTCGCCCCGAGAAATCCGAGCGGCGGGACCTCTCGCCGGCCGTCCACACGCTCAGCCCCATCGGCGAGGCCGGCGGCGCACAGCGGGACGTGGCCAAGGCGACGAAGCACGCGGACGGGATGAGCGACACGCCCGGCCACGTCGAGGTGGAGATCGCCCGCCGGCGCTGTCCCGACTGCGGAACCGAGACCCACCAGGCGGGCTGTCCCGACTGTGGCGGCACCACCGAACCGGTGTACGTCTGTCCCGACTGCGAGGCCGAGGTCGAACGCGACGAGTCCGGCCGCGCGGAGTGTACGCGCTGTGAGACGCTCGCCTCGCCGACCCAGTACAAGGTACTCGACCTGCAAGAGGCCTACCGCGATGCCCTGCAGAACGTCGGCGAGCGCGAGACAGCCTTCGAGCAACTGAAAGCGGTCAAGGGGCTCACCTCCGAGGAGAAGGTCCCGGAGCCGATGGAGAAAGGTATCCTTCGAGCGAAACACGACGTGTCGGCGTTCAAGGACGGGACAGTGCGCTACGACATGACGGACCTGCCGGTGACGGCGGTCCGAGCCTCGGAACTGGACGTCTCCGCCGAGCGACTCCGAGGGCTGGGCTACACGGAGGACATCCACGGCGATCCGCTGACTCACGATGACCAGCTGGTCGAACTGAAGGTCCAGGACATCGTCCTCTCGGACGGCGCGGCCGAGCACATGCTCCAGACCGCTCGCTTCGTCGACGACCTCTTAGAGCAGTACTACGGGCTGGAGCGGTTCTACGAGTTCGACGACCGCGAGGACCTCGTCGGCGAACTCGTCTTCGGGATGGCCCCCCACACCAGCGCGGCGACGGTCGGGCGCGTGGTCGGCTTCACCTCCGCCGCCGTCGGCTACGCGCATCCGTACTTCCACGCCGCCAAACGCCGGAACTGCTTCCACCCGGACACGCGGCTGTGGTACGAAGACGAGAATGACGACTGGGAGTACGGGACCATCGAGGAACTGGTCGAAAACCGACTGGATGACCCCGACGAGGACGACTTCGGGACGCTCGTTCAAGAGTTAGACGGCGACCTCACCGTGTCGTCGCTGGGCGAGAACGGTCCCTGTCGCCAGCCCGTCGACGCCGTCTCGAAACACCCCGCGCCGGACCACCTCGTCGAGATTTCCGTCGGCGACCGAACCCTCAGGGTTACGCCCGACCACACGATGCTCCGTGCCGGCTCCGATGGGATTGAGGAAGTCCCGGCGGGCGACCTGACTGCCGGCGACGAACTCCCTGCCTACGATGGCGGCGAGACGACCACGATGACGGCACGCGGCGAGGCCTCGACGGCAGCAACCGACGGCGCAGCCCCGACAGACACCGTCGAGACCGTCGAGTACGTCGAGAGCAACGTGGACCACGTCTACTGTCTCACGGTCGCCGACACGCACCGCGTTGCCGTCGAAGGAACCTATGTCGGCCAGTGCGACGGCGACGAGGACTGCGTAATGCTCCTGATGGACGGCCTGCTGAACTTCTCGAAGTCCTACCTCCCGAACCAGCGCGGCGGACAGATGGACGCCCCGCTGGTGATGTCCTCTCGCATCGACCCCAGCGAAATCGACGACGAGGCCCACAACATGGACATCATGTCGTCCTACCCTCGGGAGTTCTACGAGGCCACCCGCGAGATGAAGGACCCGACCGAGGTCGAGGACGTGATGAAGATCGCCGAGGAGACGCTGGGGACCGACCGCGAGTACACCGAGTTCCGCCACACCCACGACACGGCGAACATCGCCGCCGGGCCGGACCTCTCGGCGTACAAGACGCTCGGGTCGATGGAGGACAAGATGGACGCCCAGCTCGAGATTTCCCGGAAGCTCCGGGCCGTCGTCGAGAGCGACGTGGCCGAGCGCATCATCGAGTACCACTTCCTGCCGGACCTCATCGGGAACCTCCGGGCGTTCTCCAGGCAGGAGGTCCGCTGTCTGGACTGCGGGGAGTCGTTCCGCCGCGCGCCTCTGACCGGCGACTGCCGAGAGTGTGGCGGCCGCGTCAACCTCACCGTCCACGAGGGCTCGGTCAACAAGTACATCGACACGGCCATCCGCGTCGCCGACGAGTTCGGAGCCCGCGACTACACGAAACAGCGGCTCAAGATACTGGAACGGAAAATAGAGTCGGTGTTCGAAAACGACCACAACAAGCAGTCGGGCATCGCCGACTTCATGTGAGCGACAGCGTCACCCGGACGTATCAGGTCGACAGACGGGCGCGTGACGGTCGTCCGACGGGTGTTTTTGCCCGTGGCGGTCCTGTCACGGGTATGGCCTCGTCCCGCGATTCAGCGCCGCCGTTCGACTCCGGGGACCGGTCGGGCTCCCCGTCACCATCGTCCCGACAGACGCCCAGTACGATCTATCAGATACAGATCGCGCTGTTGCGCTCGCAGGTGGCGACACTCGAAACCGCGCTCGAACAGGAGCGCGAACACCGCCAGGCCGTCGTCGACCGGTACGAGCGCCTTATCGACGGCAAATAAACTGCGACTGGCTTTCGAAAAATTCCGCTGACGTTATTCGTCGCCGAGTTCGACGTAGGTGGTCTCGATGATGCGACTGTCGCCGTTGAGTCGCTCGATGATGTCCTGTGGCGGCTGTTCGTCGAGGTTGTAGACGGACAGGGCCTCCCCACCGATGGTCTCGCGGCCGTTGAACATCCCGGCGATGTTGATGTCGGCCTCGCCCAGCACGGTCCCGATGAACCCGATAGTACCGGGCTCGTCGCGATTGCGGACGACCAGCATGTGGCCGTGGGGGACGGCCTCGATACGGTGGTCGTCGATGCGGACGATGCGGGGCTCCTCGCCGCCGAACTGGGTCCCACAGACGGAAACGGACTCCTCACCGTCGGAGACGGTGACGGTGATGAGGCTCTGGTAGTCCTCGGAAGAGCGGGTCTTGGACTCGGTCACGTCAATGCCCCGGTCTTCAGCTATCTGTGGGGCGTTGACGGCGTTGACCTGCAGGTCCGAGGGCGCAAACACACCCTTCAGCGCACTGGCGGTGACGTACTCCACGTCTTCCTCGGCGATGTCGCCGGCGTAGGTGACCTGCACTTCGGACATGTGGCCGCCGAACAACTGGACGGCGATGCGGCCGGCGGTGTCGGCGAGGTCGAGGTACGGCCCGACCTGCTTGAACGTCGCCTCGTCCAGCGACGGCGCGTTCAGGGCGTTGGCGACGGGCTGGCCGTTGGCCGCGGCGATGATCTGGTCGGCCGTGGAGGTGGCGACATTCTCCTGAGCGGCCTCCGTCGACGCGCCCAAGTGGGGCGTGACGATGATGTCCTCGACGTCCAGCAGCGGGCTGTCGTCCGGCAGCGGTTCCTCGCCGAACACGTCGAGCGCTGCGCCCTTCAGGACGCCGTCCTCGACGGCCTCGGCCAGGGCCGGCTCGTCGATGATGCCGCCGCGGGCGCAGTTGACGACGTAGCCGCCGTCGAGTTCGGCGAGCTCTTCCTCGCCGATCATGTTCTCCGTCTCGGGGGTCAGCGGCGTGTGGATGGTGATGAAATCGGACTTGGCGAGACAGTCGTCGAGCTCGTCGACGAGTTCCGCTCCGAACTGGTCAGCGCGCTCTTGGCTGATGTACGGGTCGAACGTGACGATGTCCATGCCCAGGCTGCCGAGTCGCTTGGCGACCTGCTGGCCGACGCGGCCGAAGCCGACGACGCCGAGCGTCTTGTTGTTGACTTCCGTGCCGAGGAACTCACCTTTAGCCCACTCGCCGCTTTTCAGGCGGTCGTGGGCCTGCGGAATGGAGCGAGCCGTGGCAAACGCCATCGCGACGGAGTGTTCTGCGGCGGCGCGGACGTTACCCTCGGGGGCGTTGGCGACGATGACGCCGTGGTCCGTGGCGGCGTCGATGTCGATGTTGTCCACGCCGATGCCGGCCCGGCCGACGATGATGAGGTCGGGCGCGGCCGCAAACACTTCCTCGGTGACTTCGGTGCCCGAGCGGACGATGAGCGCGTTCGCGTCGGCCACCGCGTCGAGGAGCGCGTCGCCCTCGACCTCGTAGGCTGTTTCGACATCGTGGCCCGCCTCACGGAGCCGCGTGAGACCGGCATCAGCGATAGGATCCGTGACGAGTACCTTCATACCGAATCGAACTTACTGGGGCGGCATAACGCTTGTTTTCTCCGTCCGAACGACTGCGTGCGGACACTCGGGACGGAGCGCCCGCGCCGCTGATAGGGTATCCTGCTTGGTGGGACCGTCAGCGAAAATCGAACCGACAGACAGCGGCCTATCGCCAGGCCGGGAGCGAGGCAGCGTCCGCGAGCGGGGTTGTGAGATAGGCGTCGTCTCGGGTCACGTCAGCGACGATAAACTGATCCGTTGGACCCTCTTCGACGGATGCCATGATATCTCCGTCCGCGACCATCTCAACCGGAGCGACAGTATCCGACTCCATGCATGATAATATGTAACAACCATATAAAAACTTAGCGAAACCCATAGAGGGCAGGAGTATGATCCAGAGCCAACTGTCTGACAATAGTTCGTATCCTGTCAGTACTGGGACGAGATGGTTCGTGGCCCATACGGATAGGGCCTTACATCTCAACCATTAGAGTCTGCCTCCGCAGTTCTATTCATACCCAGATTCGGAATATCAATATGACAGAAAGCGTAGTTGTTTCCGGGGCGGTGCAGTCCCTGGGTTTCCGAGATGGCGTCTGCGCGGTCGTCGGCGATAGCCGATGGCCGCCCGGCGTGCTACCCGGATGCCGAAAACGGACGGATGTTAAGGACTTAGTAGATGCGGGAAGGAAGTTCTGGCAGTATGAACGTCGCAGACGCTATGACGCCACGCTCGGAGGTCGTCACGGTCACCATTCCTGGGACCCGTGATGACGCACTGGAGTACCTCCAGGAGCAGGCCTTCTCGTCGGTCCCGGTCATCAAGGAGACCGACGAGGGCGAGGAGTTCAGAGGGATTATTTCACGCGATGCGCTCATCGAGAGCCCCGACGAAGACCAGCTAGCCCTGCTCGTCGAGGAAGTCCCGGCGATCAGCGAGGACACGTCTATCGAAGCCGCCGCGCAGGTGATGGTCGAGGACGGCGAGCGACGCCTCCCCATCGTCGACGGCCAGCTCAAAGGGATCATCACAGTGACCGACGTGATTCGGTCCATCGCCAACGGCGACGTCGACGGCGACAAGATCGTCGGTGATCTCGCCAACCGCGACATCAACTGCGTGTACGAAGGCACGCCGCTGACCGTCGCCGAACGGGAGCTTTCCCACGCGAACGTCCCATACGGCGTCGTGCTCGGCGACGACGGCGACATGTCGGGGATGCTCACCGAGGTCGACATCATCGCGGTCGCCCGCGTCGTCGAGGGCGAGGACGACACCGGCGACTCAATCGCCAATCAGGACGACGACTGGGCCTGGGAGGGCATCAAAGCCGTCGGCGGTCGGTACATGCCCACCCGCAACGTCGAGCTCCCTGCCGAGCCCGTCCGCGAGTTCATGACCGCCGAGGTCGTGACGGTGAACAAGCGCCGCACCGCCGAGGAGGCGGCCCAACTGATGATCGAGCACGACATCGAACAGATCCCGCTGCTGTCGGGCGACGAACTCACCGGCATCGTCCGGGACATCGACCTGCTGCGAGGCCTATGAGCGAAGGCGAACGCCTCACCGAGCTGGCCAAGCGTCGCGGCTTCTACTTCCCCTCGTCGAGTGCCTACGGCGGCGCGGCGGGCTTCTGGACCTACGGGCCACAGGGCGCTGCGCTGAAATCGAACATCGAGGACGCCTGGCGGGACCGCTACGTCGTCAAGGAAGGCCATCAAGAGATCTCAGCACCCGACGTGATGCCCGAGCCCGTCTTCGAGGCCTCGGGACACCTCGACGGCTTCGACGACATGATCGTCGAGTGCGGCGAGTGTGGCGCGACCCACCGCGCCGACCACCTCGTCGAGGACAACACGGACATCGAGGAGGCCGAATCCCTCCCCAACGAGGAAGTGATGGACCTCATCGCCGAGCACGGCATCGAATGTCCCTCCTGTCACACGTCCCTGGCCGACCAGCCGGTCGACAACTTCAACCTGATGTTCGAGACCAACATCGGTCCGGGGTCGTCGTCGCCGGGCTATCTCCGGCCGGAGACCGCACAGGGCATCTTCGTGGAGTTCCCGCAGCTCTCCGAGTACGCCCGGAATCAGCTCCCCTTCGGCGTCGCACAAATTGGGAAGGCCTACCGGAACGAGATTTCCCCGCGGAAGTCGCTTGTCCGCGTCCGGGAGTTCACCCAGGCCGAACTGGAGCACTTCGTCGACCCCGAGGAAGACGATCCGCCGCTGGCCGAGGTCGAGGACGTGGTGCTGCCGCTGTACTCCGCCGCAGCACAGGAGAGCGAGGACGGCGGCCAGCGCGAACTCACGGTCCGCGAGGCCGTCGACGAGGGCGTCGTCGAGAGCGAGTGGGTCGCCTACTATCTGGGCGTCTCCAGAGAGTGGTACGAGCGCGTTGGCGTCGACATGGACCGCTTTCGCTACCGTCAGCACCTCGCCGGCGAGCGCGCCCACTACGCCTCCGACTGCTGGGACGCCGAGAGCGAGGTCGACGGCGACTGGATCGAGATCACGGGCTTCGCCTACCGGGGCGACTACGACCTCTCGAAACACGCCGAGCACTCCGGCGAGGACTACACAGTGTTCAAGCAGTACGACGAGCCGATTACCGTCGAGCGCGCGACCGTCGATCCCGACATGAGCTACCTCGGGCCGGAGTTCGGCGGGGACGCCGGCGCGGTCGCCGACGCACTCGAAGCGCTGGCCGAGAGGAATCCTGACGCCTTCGATGACGACGAGGTCACCGTCGAGGTCGACGGCGAGTCCCACACCGTCCCCGTCGAACAGACGAACTTCAGCGTCGACGAGGTCACCGAGAACGGCGAGCACATCCGCCCACACGTCGTCGAACCCTCCTTCGGCGTGGGCCGGATCATCTACACCGTGCTCGCACATTCCTACGAGAGCGACGAGGTCGACGGCGAGGAGCGGACCTACCTCGACCTCCCGCCGGAGCAGGCCCCGACCACGGTCGGCGTCTTCCCCCTGATGGACAAGGACGGGATGGCTGACCTCGCCACCGATATCGCCGAGGACCTCCGGGCCGCCGGTCTCTCGGTCACCTACGACGACTCCGGTGCCATCGGCCGGCGCTACCGCCGGCAGGACGAGGTCGGTACGCCCTACTGCGTCACCGTGGACTACGAAAGTCTGGAAGACGGCGGGGCGCAACGCGCCTCGGAAAGCGCGAGCGGCGATGAGCCGCGAGCGGGGACGGTCACGGTGCGCGAACGAGACACGACCGAGCAGAAACGCCTCCCCATCGACGGGCTCGCCGACCGGCTCGAACGGCTCGCAACCGGCGATCTGACCTTCGACGACCTGTAGATGGCCGACGAGGTATCCCGGCGGCTCGTCCACGTCACCGGTGCGGCGGTCCCGCTCGCACACCTGCTCCGGCCGGACCTGATTACGTGGCGCGTCGTCCAAGGATTCCTGGCTGTGGCGCTGGTCGTGGTGCTGATTCTCGAAGCGGTGCGGCTGACCACCGGACTGGACTGGGTGGTGTACGACCGGCTCACCCGGGAGTACGAGCAGGACAACCCCGCCGGCTACGCGCTGTACATCGTCGGGATCGCCATCGTCGCCTTCGCCGTCGAACTCCCGAGTATGACCGAGACGGTCGCCGTCCCGGCGATGTTGATGCTCGCTATCGGCGACCCCATCAGCGGCCTGCTGGGCTCGGCTGATGCCAGCAACGTCAAACAGGCCTGGGTCCTGCTGGTGATGTTCGGCGTCTGTACGCTACTCGCCGCGCCGTTCGTTCCCCCCGCCGCCGCAGTGCTTGGCGGTATCGCTGCGACGTTCGCCGACGGCGTCAAGCCGCGTATCGCCGGTTACGTCATCGACGACAACTTCTCGATTCCGGTGCTCGGGGCGCTGGCGATGTGGGTCGGCGTCCAGTACCTGCCCGGCTTCGGCCTCTAAGGCCGTCCGTTCACTTTCACCGCGGTATCTGAACCCTTAACCACCGGCGGGACGAACGCGTGGGTAATGGCGACCACCGACGCCGGTGGCGAGCACGTCGAGCGCCCGCTGGTGACGCCGGAGTTCCTGGAGAACCGCCGCTACCAGACCGAACTGGCGGAAACGGCGAGCGGAGACCACACGCTCGTCTGTCTCCCGACCGGGCTGGGCAAGACGACCGTCTCGCTACTGGTGACCGCCGAACGGCTGCACGCCGTCGGCGGGAAAGCGCTCATGCTGGCCCCGACGAAGCCGCTGGTCCAGCAACACGCCGAGTTCTACCGTGAAGCCCTAGATATCGACGACGAAGATGTGGTCGTGTTCACCGGCGAGGTCCGACCCGACGACCGGGCCGCCCTCTGGGAGGACGCCCGCATCGTCATCGCGACGCCGCAGGTCGTCGAGAACGACCTCGTGGGCAACCGCATCTCCCTTGCCGACGTGACCCACTGCACCTTCGACGAGTGCCACCGGGCGACCGGCGACTACGCCTACAACTACATCGCCGACCGCTACCACGCCGACGCCGAGAACCCGCTGGTGACGGGGATGAGCGCCTCCCCCGGCGACGACGAGGAGGCAATACTCGAAGTGTGCGAGAACCTCGGGCTGAACGAGGTCGCGGTGATGACCGAAAACGACGCCGACGTGGCCGAGTACACCCACGACACCAGCGTCGACTGGAACCGCATCGAACTGCCCGATATCGTCGTCGAGATCCGTGACGCAATCAATGAGGTCATCGAGGACCGGCTGGACCAGCTGCGGGAACTCGGCGTCACGAACAAGTCTTCGGCGGACATCTCCGAGCGCGAAATCCAGCAGATTCAGGGCCAGCTTCGGGACCTGATGAACAACGACCAGAGCGAGGGCTACCAGGGGATGAGCTTTCTCGCGGAGGTCCGCAAGCTCCGGACTGCCGTCACGTACGTCGAAACGCAGAGCGTCGAGTCCCTGCGGCGGTACTTCGAGCGGCTGAAGGAGGCCGCCCGCTCCTCGGGCGCGTCGAAGGCCGACCAGCGCCTCGTCAGCGAGCCGAAAGTACGGGAGGCGATGCGGAAGGCCAGCGACTACGACGACCTGCACCCGAAGTTCCGCCAGACGCGAATGCTGCTCGCCGAGACGCTGGGCATCGAGAACGGCGAGCGCGTCATCGTCTTCACCGAGTCCCGCGACACCGCCGAAACGCTCGTCGACTTCCTCTCGGACCACTTCACGACCCAGAAGTTCGTCGGCCAGAGCGACACCGACGGCAGCGAGGGGATGACACAGAGCCAGCAACAGGAGACGCTGGACCGGTTCCGCAACGGCGAGTTCGAAGTGCTCGTCTCGACGTCCGTCGCCGAGGAAGGGCTGGACGTGCCCGAAGTCGACCTGGTGTTGTTCTACGAACCGGTGCCGACCGCGATTCGGGCCATCCAGCGGAAAGGCCGAACCGGCCGACAGGCCGAGGGCCGGGTCGTCGTCCTGCTGGCCGAGGACACCCGCGACGAGGCGTACTTCTGGAAGGCCCGCAACGACCAGAAGCGGATGAAACGCGAGCTGAACGAACTCAAAAGCGTCGCCGGCGAACTGGAGGCCCGCCTCGACCAGACCGGGCTCGACGAGTACGAGGACGGCGAAGGGACCGCTTCGGGTGGAACCAGCGAGGATGAAACCGCAACACGGAGCGGGGATTCCACTCGAAACAAAAGGGGTAGCGGAGCTAACAAGTCAGTCGAGGATGACGATGGCAGTGACGGTCAGGCCGGACTGGACGCCTTCGCAGACGACCCGTCGGAAGCGGCCGAGGTCGACAGCGAAGCGGCCACGGCCAACGAGGAGAATACCGGAACAGGGGACGACGAGGGAACGGTCGCCAGCGCCGGACACGACGACGAGGACGACCCCGTCGAAATCGTCGCCGACCAGCGGGAACTCGACTCGAACATCGCCCGGGACCTCTCGACGCGGGACGGTATCGAGACCCGACTCGAAACGCTGGCCGTCGGCGACTACGTCCTCTCGGACCGCGTGGTCGTCGAGCGCAAGACCGTCGCTGACTTCATGGACACGCTGACCGGCGGCGACCGGTCGATGTTCGAGCAGGTCGGGGACGCCACGCGCAACTACGGTCGGCCCGTCGTCGTCATCGAGGGCGAAGACCTCTTCGGCGCGCGGAACGTCCATCACAAGGCGATCCAGGGCGCGCTCGCGTCGCTCGCGGTCGATTTCGGCGCGAGCGTGCTGCGGACCAGCGACGAGGACGAGACCGCCGACCTGCTGGAAGTCATCGCCGGGCGGGAGCAGGAGGTGGCCGACCGCGAGGTGAGCGTCCACGGCGAGAAACAGTCGAAGACGCTCCCGGAGCAACAGGAGTACGTCGTCGCTTCAATCGCCGAAGTCGGGCCGGTGACCGCGCGCACGCTGCTGGAAGCCTTCGGTAGCGTCGAGGCGGTGATGACCGCCGACAAAGACGACCTGCTGGAGGTGTCCGGCATCGGCGACGTGACCGCCGACCGGATTCGAGAAGTCATCGCCAGCGACTACGACCCGTAGCTCCGCTCAGAACCGCGTCGCGTCCAGCGCTTCCGCCGCTTCTCTCGCTGCCTGCAGATGCTCGCGAGCCTCGCGTGGGTTCTCGGTCGCCGCGGCGCGCTCTGCGAAGCGGTGAACTGTCTCGGCCAGGAGCGCAGACGCCGCATCGAGATTTGCCGCAACGTCACCGGCCCCACCTTCGGATGGCGCGGGCTGTCGAGCGGAAGCGGGGGGGTCCTGTGAACTGTTCCCGGGCTGCCGCTCGGATTCAGTGGTCCGGTCAGCGGGGTTCGGAGCGCCGGTTCGGGCGTTCTGGGCGGGTGAATCGGGCTGGCTCCGGGGTTGTGTGGTCCTATCGCCCCCCGCTTCGGGTGGAGAATGCGATGCGTTCGTCGACGAGTCCGACTGGGATGGTTCCTGAGGTGCGGAGGGAGCAGCGTCCGGTGTGGTCTGCCCGTCCGCCGCTCCGGCTTCGGCTGCAGTCTGGTCCGGCTCGTTGCTGTCGTCGCCGAACTGGACGCGGGCCTCGTCGCTGGGGGCGGCCATCTCGATGTTGTCCCCGTCGCCCGTACTGTCCGCCGTCTCCTCGTCGCCGTCGTCCGTCTCCGCCCCGTCGGCCTGCGCGTCGCGAGCGACTGGCTTCTGACAGGTCGGGCAGAACTCCTGGCCGTCGTAGCGGAAGATGGGGTCGCCACACTCGCTGCAGTGGGCGTTCGTCATCGTCGCGCCCTTCAACAGGAGCTCACTCATCTGCTCGGTCGCCGCCCGGTTGTCCTCCTCCTGCTCGAATTTCTCGCGGAGTTTCTCGCGTTCGGCTTCCTTGTCGAAATCACTCATACGAGTCACAACGTCACGGGGCTGAAAACAGTTTACGGGTGCGAGACGTCGGTACTGGCTGAACGCTGTGCGGCGGAATCGGGGTTTCGACACGTTTAACGTTCGCGCCCGAGCCTTTCCGAATGGTATGACAAAGGTAAGCGTAGTCGGCGCAGCCGGCACAGTCGGCGCAGCCGCAGGGTACAACATCGCGCTCCGTGACATCGCTGACGAAGTCGTTTTCGTGGACATCCCGGACAAGGAAGACGACACGGTCGGGCAGGCCGCCGACACGAACCACGGCATCGCCTACGATTCGAACACGCGTGTCCGCCAGGGCGGCTACGAGGACACCGCCGGCTCGGACGTCGTGGTCATCACGGCCGGGATTCCCCGCCAGCCCGGCCAGACCCGTATCGACCTCGCCGGCGACAACGCGCCGATCATGGAGGACATCCAGTCCTCGCTGGACGAGCACAACGACGACTACGTCTCGCTGACTACCTCGAACCCCGTCGACCTGCTCAACCGCCACCTCTACGAGGCCGGCGACCGCTCGCGCGAGCAGGTCATCGGCTTCGGCGGCCGCCTGGACTCCGCGCGGTTCCGCTACGTGCTGAGCGAGGAGTTCGACGCGCCAGTTCAGAACGTCGAAGGGACAATCCTCGGGGAACACGGCGACGCACAGGTCCCCGTGTTCTCGAAGGTCCGCGTCGACGGCACCGACCCCGAGTTCAGCGACGACGAGAAAGAGCAACTGCTCGGCGACCTGCAGGAATCGGCGATGGATGTCATCGAGCGCAAGGGCGCGACCGAGTGGGGGCCGGCACGCGGCGTCGCGCACATGGTCGAAGCCATCCTCCACGACACCGGCGAAGTGCTACCGGCGTCGGTCAAGCTCGAAGGCGAGTTCGGGCACGAGGACACCGCCTTCGGTGTCCCGGTCCGTCTCGGGAGCAACGGCGTCGAAGAGATCGTCGAGTGGGATCTTGACGACTACGAGCAGGACCTGATGGCCGACGCTGCCGAGAAGCTCTCGGACCAGTACGACAAAATCTCGTAACCAGATATTACTCGCGGTCGGCAGGGTCCAGGACGGCACCCGTCCCGAATATTATTTTGCCTCGCCAGCGGTGTGAAGACGCGGCTGTCACTGCGAGGAGCGCTCTCTGACGAACCGTGATCGTTACGGGAAAACGAGGAGAAAGCCTCGCCGTTCACGGCGGGCATGAATCCGACAAATTGGCGTCATGCTACACCCGTAGCTACGGCTGGATATTCCACTATTAGACATCACCCGAACAATTATATAAGTAATAATACTATGCTTACGTGTGTCGAATCAGGTCGTCACTCGGACACTGAAAGCGAGTGTCACTAATCACTCGCAAGTCTCTGACGACCTTGATTCGCATGGCTTCGCCGCCAGCAAACTCTGGAACATCGGGCGATGGACAATCTCTCGTGTTTGGGACGCTATCGACCATATCCCAAGCGCCGACGAACTCTGCTCGTACCTCAAAAATCACGAACGCTACGCGGACCTACATTCTCAGTCCAGTCAACGAGTTCTCCAAGAACTTGGTGAGGCGTTCGTCTCGTGGTACGAGCAGGACGATCCTGACGCGAATCCGCCCGGTTATCGCAAACACGGCGACGAACACCCGCGTTCAACCGTGACGTGGAAAAATAAGGGCTTCAAACTGGATACCGAGTACAACCGCGTTCGTCTCTCAAAGGGCACGAATATGAAGGAGTCTCGGTACGCCGCAGACTACATCCTCTGTGAATACACGATCCAAGCAGACGACCAGACGCTTTCCGATGTTGAAACCGTCCAGACGGTGCGTTCTGTCTGGACTGGCAACCAGTGGGAACTGCATTTCGTCTGCGAAATGCAGATTGAAACGTCGGAGAGTCCCGGCGAGAAGACGGCTGGTGTTGATCTTGGTATCTGCAACACGGCGGCTGTCTCTATCGGTGACGAGACGCTATTGTATCCGGGCAACGCCCTGAAAGAAGATACTCACTACTTCCGTCATGAAGAATACAACACAGAGGGTGAAAACGGCCCGAGCAATGAGGCACAGCGACTTCGACAAAAGAAGTCCCGGCGGCAAGACCATTTCTTGCACGCACTATCGAAAGATATTGTGGAGCAATGCGCCACTCGCAATGTCGGGACGATAGCAATAGGTCATCCGAAAAAGATTCGTGACGACTCTGATTGGGGACGCCACGGGAACAAGCGGCTGCACGATTGGGCGTTTGAAACGCTGTTGAGCCACATTGAATACAAAGCCGAAGAACGCGGCATCAGTATAGAGCGCGTTCCCGAAGGCGGATTAAAAACCTCGAAAACATGCTGTGAGTGTGGCACAGAAGCGGATTCTAACCGTGTTGAGCGCGGGTTGTATGTGTGTTCAGAGTGTGATTTGGTTGCGAACAGTGATCTGAATGCGGCGGAGAATATGCGAGCGACGGTAACTCCGAGTCCGTCACAGGATAGGAGTAACGGCTGTTTGGCACAGCCATCGGTGCGCCTGTTCGATAAATCAACGGGCAGATTACGCCCACAAGAACAGGTTGTCCCGTAGACCACAATATCCCAACGGCAGTCGGGAATCTTCGCCCTTCAGGGCGGAGAGGATGTCAAGCGGGTTCGTCCTGGTCGTCAAGCAAGTCGCTGTCGCGCCCGTCGTCGTCGATATCAGCACCGAGGAGTGACGCCCACTCTTCGAGGTGTGAATCCGATGTCGAGAGTTCTCGGTGGCTCATGGCGTTATCCGAAGCATCCACGGCATATTATATAATGGTTGTGCCCGCGTTGATACTCAATGGAGTGTGCAGCCGTTCTACGGCGTAATTCGGGCTAACGAATATATGAAAGCGGCAATAAGACCGTTCGGTCACTCGGAACGGATGGTTTCGGGAACCTGAATCGAGTAGTGCCCGTCTTCCTGCAGCGCAATGATGTATTCCTCGCGGTCGTACAGTTCCATCAGGTTCAGTTCGTACTGGCCGGGTTCCAGTACCTTGATCGACTCGAACTGGTCGTTGAGTTCCGCGCGCAGTTCCTCTAGGTCGGGCCGGTCTTCCTGCTCTGGTTCCGCCGGTGGGTCAGGGTCCGCACCGACAGGGCGGAACTGGTGTTCTGCTTCGGACGCCGACGGTGCGTCGGACGGAAGTTCGTCCGGTTCGACGATATCGCCGCGGGCACTAGCCTGGGCTGAATCCTCGGACGCAGACGTGCGGTCGGGTTCGGTCGACGGCGAGCCGGACGTGTGGGATGGGTCACTCGGCTGTGAGTCAGCCGACCGGTCGGCGTCGAGATGGGACTGCTCGGCGGGACGGTCGCCGTCCGGAGCGGAGCCACTGACGAAGTCACGTACCGAGGCGGCGGTCTTGCCGACGGTACGGGCGACAGTGCTGTCAGGTCCCGGTGGTTCCGGTGGCTCCGCGTCCGGCGTCTCGGAGATGTCGGCCCCCTCGGGCTGATACTGGAACTTGTTCCCGCCGCAGTTGGGACAGCCCGAGAGCATCTCCTTCGACCCGTCGTCGAAGCCACGGCCACAGTCCGTACACTGGTGGGGCATTATTTCCGGGAGACGAGGGCGCTGATGAGCGTTTCGTCCTTGTGGAGCGTCTCTATCTGGTTCGCCGGCCCGATGACTGTCAGCTTCTGGGTCGACTGTTTGCCCATCAGCCGGTCGAGGATGCTGGCGTCGGCGGCCTCGGACTTGGGGTAGGTCTCGATTTCGATGCCGTTGAACTCGTCGGGGCTGATCTCCGTCATCGTGACTTCGATCAGGCGGGACTCCTCGTCGGGGGAGAGTCCCTCTTCGAGAATGACGATGTTGCCGTCACGAACCCCGTCGAGAATCATTCGGATCTTCTCCATCGAGGCCAGTCCGGCCATGCGTTCGCCGCTGATGAGGTCGATCTGGACGCCGTCGTCTGGGTCTTTGACTTCTGCCATTATATCACCCGAAGTACTCCGCGATTTTGTCGTAGACTTCGTCCATGTTGTCTCCCTCGAGCGCCGAGAGCGGAATCGTCTCGTGCTGGGGGTAGGCGTTTCGGATGCGCTGGACGGAGGACTCCTCCAGATCGATCTTGTTTGCAAGAATCAACACCGGCAGGTCCTGACTCTCGATGATGCCGATGAGCATGGTGTTGACCTGCGTGAACGGATCAGTCGCGGAGTCAAGCACGTAAATGACGCCGTCGACGTCCTCGCGGAGCCAGTGCATCGCTTCGGCGACGCCCTCGGTCGCTTCGCGGGAGCGACGGACGGCGTCGTCTTTCTCCATGTCGTGTTCGAGGAATTCGGTGTAATCGACCTTCGTCGTCACGCCGGGCGTGTCGACGATGTCGATTGTCACTTTCTTCCCGTCGCGTTCGATCTCGACGTTCTCCTTTCGGCGCGCACGGCGAGTCTCGTGTGGAACGTGACTCTCCGGACCGACGGCGTCGCCAGTCCAGTCCCGTGCGATGCGGTTCGCCAGCGTCGTCTTGCCGGCGTTCGGCGGGCCGTAGATACCGATCCGCTTCGGATCCTCTTCGGAGAACAGCGTCGATGCCGCGCGTGAGATGCTATCTTTGAGGTTTGTTAACAATCCCATCCTATCCTCCCGCCGCCCGGAGTCGTCCGGTATGGCGGCTCTGCCCGTAAAAGATAGGCGAATTCACTTAAGCCTACGTCAGACATTAGTCCTTTTTCTGACATGGGGAGGCATAGCACAGATCAGCGTGTGCGCGTTTCCGCGGATGCAATCGGGACGGGAACTGTTCGGGTGGAGTCCGGTCATCCGAAACCCAGCGATTCGGATTAGGGGTGGACCATCCTAGCCCCCCACCCCTTTGTTTCAGGTGGAACGACAGACATCCCTGGGGAGGGGGTGGAGAATTACCGATCAAATCGGGAGCGGACCAGCTGTTCAAATCGGCGCGACTCGCCATACCGCTAGTTAGAACGGCCTAGACACTAGAAAACTGTATACTACCCTCTACTAGGGATTTGTTTTATCTGGTGCGGCTTTGGTTTATGAGGTAGTGTATTAAACCTTTCCCCTTACTAGAGGACATTTTCGTCACCCTCACCCCCTCCCCCCGGGCCTGTTTCCCGTTCCACCGGAAACGAAGGGGTGGGGGGGTTGGCCCGTTACGGTCGCTTTGTCCTACAGGTCCCGTCCTGCCGTGGTACCACCACTCGTGTTCACACAGCGTACCAGCTCCCGGAACCACTCCATGGCTCCCCTTCCCTTCCACTCATTCCCCTGCCGTACCATGCCCGTCTAACCCAGTGAAACTGAAGCTATAGTCCTCTTTACGACAACGGAACCCATGCGGGAGGACTCATAAATATGCCAACATATATGTTTCATGGGTGGTGTACCGAAATATTTAATATCGACTCACGGTACGGTTCATGTGGTTCAACTGGACGCACCGGAGAGCGCTGATGCTCACTAACGACGGTACTGACGCACTCCTCGCTCCCTCTGTTCCGGTGTCTCCAACTCTCTCCACACGAAACGAAGGGGACTCTCTCGACTATGACTGACGAAAGCGACAACTCGGCCCCGGCATCCGACCCGTCGACGACAGAGACGTCGAACGACGCCGACGGGTCCGACGAGCAACTCGATGTCGAAACGGACTCCGGGACATCGACCGGGCCATCCGATCTCGACGACGTTATTCTCGACAATCTCGATGCCGGATCCGACGATCCCTCAGACGAGGCGTCCCGCGGCCTGTTCGACGACCTTCTCGAAGGGGAACCCATTTTCGAGAACAAGGAGGTCCTCCGCCCCTCCTACACGCCGCACAAACTCCCCCACCGCGAGGAGCAGATCAACAACATGGCGACGATTCTCGTCACCGCCTTGCGCGGCGATACGCCGTCGAACATCCTCATCTATGGCAAGACTGGAACGGGGAAAACCGCGTCCGCGAAGTTCGTCAGCGAGGAACTCGAAACGACCTCACAGAAGTACGAGGTTCCCTGTGAAGTGGAGTACATCAACTGCGAGGTGACCGACACCCAGTACCGCGTGCTGGCCCAGCTCGCGAACAAGTTCATCGACAAGAACGCCCAGCTCATCGACGACCGCATCGCCGAACTCGAAGATCTCCGATCGCGTGCACGCGAGAACGCGGCTGCACTCGAAGAGACGGCGTTCGATTCCCTCGACGACATCGAAACCGAAATCGAATCGCTGGAAGCCGACAAGGCGGAGTTCGAGGAAGTCCCGATGACGGGGTGGCCGACGGACCGGGTGTACAGCTCATTTTTCGATGCCGTCGACTACCACGAGCGCGTGGTCGTCATCATGCTCGACGAGATCGACAAGCTCGTCGAGAAAAGCGGCGACGACACGCTGTACAACCTCTCCCGGATGAACTCCGAACTGGAGAACTCCCGCGTCTCGATTATGGGCATCTCGAACGACCTGAAATTCACCGACTTCCTCGATCCACGGGTCAAGTCCAGCCTTGGTGAAGAGGAAATCGTCTTCCCCCCCTACGACGCGAATCAGCTTCGGGACATCCTCCAGGCACGCTCGGACGTGGCGTTCAAAGGCGACGCGCTCACTGAGGACGTCATCCCGCTGTGTGCGGCCTTCGCCGCACAGGAACACGGGGACGCACGCCGGGCGCTCGACCTCCTCCGGACGGCCGGCGAACTCGCCGAGCGTGACCAGACGGACAACGTCCTTGAAGACCACGTCCGGCAGGCTCAGGAGAAGATCGAACTCGACCGCGTCGTCGAGGTCGTCCGGACGCTCCCCACGCAGTCGAAGATTGTCCTCTTTGCCATCATCTTGCTGGAAAAGAACGGCGTCCACAACATCAACACCGGCGAGGTGTTCAACATCTACAAGAACCTCTGTGAGGAGATCGACGCCGACATCCTGACACAGCGCCGCGTCACAGACCTCATCTCGGAGCTGGACATGCTCGGCATCGTCAACGCCGTCGTCGTCTCGAAGGGCCGCTACGGGCGCACGAAAGAGATCTCCCTCTCGGTTCCAACCGAAGAGACGGAGGCGGTGCTCCTGTCGGATTCGAGACTCGGCGATATCGACGACGTCCAGCCGTTCGTCCAGGCCCGGTTCGACAACTGACCTGCGAACTGTATTCGCGCTCGACAGCTCGGCCGTTCCAGGTGAAAAAATCCCCTTCGAGTGATACGGCTACCCGGCCGCGGTTCCGTTCACCGCTGTGAGTCCTGTCTCGTTCGTCATCGTCGGCTCCGTCTCGTCCGTTACTTCACCAGCCGCTCCGGCCTTGTTCCACTGGAGTCGGACCTGTCCCAGCAACGGGACCCGTATCTCTGCCGTACCGACGACCCACCCGGGTTTGACCGGTTCGCTGATGGGGGGAGAGCCGACCTGATCGTATCGGCCGTTTTTGTCGCCCTTGGTGATGAAGCCGGCGTGGTCGGCCGGACAGGAGCTGAGGTCGTCGCAACTGTCCGCACTGCCGATGTAGTCCTTGTTCGCGCGGTCGTACCAGTTCTCGTCCTCCTCGACCCACAGCATCGCTCGGTGGATGATCGGAGTCTGCCGACTGTTGCCGTCGGGCTCGTATACGATAACGTCGCCCGGACGCTGGAACGTCCGATAGCTGTCGTCGTTCGCTGCGGTGACGACACCCTCGTGATCACCCGGGCCGGAGAACCGCTCCTCTTCCATCACGAACACGAGGTCGCCTTCCTTGATATGGGGGTCCATGCTCGGGCTTTCGATAGCGACGAGCGGGGGCCACACACCGCTGACGGCGAACAGCAACACCCCGACGAGCAGGACCGAGCCGGCGCTACTGACGATATCGGCCACGTACATCATCCCTCCCGGCCTCTCGGTTTCGTCTCCATCCGACGACCGACGGTCTGACCCGGCCATTCGTACCACGAATACTCGGAGGCGGCCAATCAACTTTCTGTTGTTGGACCGAACGCTATCTTCCGATTTGCTCAGGCTGCCGCTGGTGCTGTAGCTCCTCCGACCGGTATCGACACCGACGTGTGCCATAGCTGAGACGGTTGGACTCGGACGTATCCGAGACGAGGGATTCGGAAGGTCCCGGTTCCAATGACCCACTCCGGGCGGACAACGGTGCTTGCCCCGGTGACCTGATCGTATCTAGTGTTGGTTACTTTGTTGTCACCTTTCGTAATAAACCCAGCATGCGGCGCCGGACAGTTCTGTAGTTCGTCGCAACTGTCCGCGCTCCCGACATACGTCTGGTTCGCGCGGTCGTACCAGTTCTCGCCGGCATCGACCCACAGCATCGACCGGTGGATGATCGGCGTTCGCTGCTCGTTACCGTTGGGTTCGAAGACGATGACGTCCCCGGGCTGCTGAAAGGTCCGATAGCCGGTCTCTGTCCCGGCCGCTGCCGTTACAACGCCGTGACGGGCCGCCTGTCCCGAGAAGCGCTCCGCGTCCATGACGAACACCATATCGCCGGTGTCGATGTGTGGCTCCATGCTCCCGCTTTCGATGGCGACCAGTGGCGGCCACACCCCGCTGACAGCAAACAGGAACGCGCCGACGAGCACCACTGCCCCGACGCTCGTACCGATGTCACGGACGTATAGCGCGAGACGAAACGCAGGGCTGGCCTCCACAGACTCCTCTGTCCCGTCTGGAGGCGTGCTACTGGTCGGTTCGTCCCGGCCCATCCTATCTCGGATTGCCGACAGCGGGGTATCAATCTTGTGACGGCCGTTGGTTCGCTATCCTTTTGGCCGCAGACACTGAGTGTGGAACGTGCCTCTGGAGACGCCGGCACGAATCGTCAGCGAACTCGCGAGCCGCGGCTACAACGCGGAGCGCGAGGCAGTGACTCGGATCGCCGATACATCGGACCCATCGGCGACGCTGGAACGTGCACTCGAAACCCTCCCCGACGACGCACTGAAGCTGACAACCGACCACGTCGACTCCGTGATTGAAGCGACAGAATCCACCGGGGGATCGCCGAATACCGAACCAAACCCCGGAAACGAAACTACCGGCGCTCCACCCAATTCACACCCCTCCGTTTCGACTGGAACAGGTGCAGCCACGTCGACCGAACCGGGTGGGTCAGTTCCACCTGAAACGGGGGGGTCACGGGACGTGGACACATCCCTCCGGGCAATCGAAGTCGCGAACGACATGACCGGCCAGTCTACCGGGACCGGCGAGTACTCGGACTTCGTCTCGGTGTTCCGGGACCGCTACGAGAAACTGGCGAGCAAGCTGCGCGGCAGAGTGAACCACCGACCGACTGACGCAATCGAGAACATGGGTGGCGGCAGCGACGCTGCGCTGATCGGCATGGTCTCGGACATCCGCTCGACCGCCAGCGGGCACTGGCTCGTCGAACTGGAGGACACGAACGGGACCTTCCCCTGCCTCGTGATGAAAGACCGGCCTATCGCCGATCTGGTCCAGCAGTTGCTTATGGACGAGGTCATCGCCGTCGAGGGGACGCTGGCCGACGACGCCGGCATCCTGTTCGTGGACTCGCTGTACTTCCCGGACGTGCCCCGAACACACAGCCCCTCGACCGCCGACCGCCACGTCCAGGCGGCGCTCATCTCAGACGTCCACGTCGGGAGCCAGGAGTTCATGGAGGACGCCTGGCATCGCTTCACCGACTGGCTCCACACCTCCGAAGCCGAGAACGTCGAGTATCTGCTCATCGCCGGCGACATGGTCGAGGGCGTCGGTATCTATCCAGAGCAGGACGAGGAACTGGACATCATCGACATCTACGACCAGTACCGCGCGTTCTCGGAGTACCTCAAGGAAGTCCCGGGCGACATGGAGATTCGGATGATTCCGGGCAACCACGACGCCGTTCGGCTGGCTGAGCCCCAGCCCGGCTTCGACGAGGAACTCAGAGACATCATGACTGCTCACGACGCTCAGGTCCACTCTAATCCCTCGCTGGTCACCGTCGAGGGCGTCACAGTGTTGATGTACCACGGCGTTTCGCTGGACGAGGTCATCGCCGAACTCCCCGACGAGGAAGCGAGCTACGAGGAGCCACACAAGGCGATGTATCAGCTCCTGAAAAAGCGCCACGTTGCGCCGCAGTACGGGGGCCACATCCGGCTTGCCCCCGAGGACCGCGACTATCTGGTCATGGAGGAGGTCCCGGACGTGTTCCACACCGGCCACGTCCACAAGCTCGGCTGGGGCGAGTATCACAACGTCGTTGCGCTGAACTCAGGATGCTGGCAGGCCCAGACCGAGTTCCAGAAGAGCGTCAACATCGACCCGGACGCCGGCTTCGCGCCGATTCTGGACCTCGATACGCTTTCGATGACGGTCCGGAAGTTTACCTAACCACCTTTTTCCACGGGGGCCTCGCGCTCGCCTGCGGCGAGCGCTCAACCCCCGTACAAAAACGTGGGCGAAAAAGGCCGGTCGCTCACTGCGTTCGCGACCGGGGAAACCGCGCGCCGGCGGCGCGCGGTATACTTGTCAACCATGTCTATCTGTAACTGAGGCATGCCTGCCCTTCCCCGGGTCGCTTCGGGTGCGACAGTCGTCGCACCACTCGCTCCCGGCCCGAGTACTTCTCTTCGTGTTCTTCCAGAAGCACGATACTGACTCCACACGGCCTTCCGCGCCCGAATACGTCCGGAAACGGCCCGAATAATCACCGCTATCTCGTAGCAGTGGCGGGGCTCACCGGTGTGGTCGTTATTAAGACCCATCAGGTGAAAGCGGAGTGTATGAGCGACGACCAAGACCACGGATTCGAAACCGACGCCTTGCACGTCGGCCAGGAAGAGCCAGACGCTGAAACCCGTTCCCGCGCGCCGCCACTGTACCAGACCACCTCCTACGTCTTCGAGGACGCCGAGGACGCCGCAAAGCAGTTCGCGCTGGAGAAGCCGGGCCACATCTACTCGCGGCTGATGAACCCCACCGTCGGCATGCTACAGGAACGGCTGGCGGCGCTGGAGGGCGGCGTCGGCGCGGTCGCCACTGCTTCGGGAATGGCGTCGCTGAACCTCGCCACCTTCCTGCTCGCGGATGTCGGCGACAACGTCGTCACGGCGTCGTCACTGTACGGCGGGACCTACACCTACTACACCCACACCGCGCCGCGAAACGGCGTCGAGACCCGCTTCGTCGACACGCTCGACTACGACGCCTACGCCGAGGCTATCGACGAGAACACCGCCTACGTCCACTGTGAGACCATCGGCAACCCGTCGCTGGTCACACCGGACTTCGAGCGCCTCGCCGAAATCGCCCACGACCACGGTGTCCCCTTCTTCGTCGACAACACCTTCGCGACGCCGTACCTCTGCAACCCAATCGAACACGGGGCCGACCTCGTCTGGAACTCCACGACGAAGTGGATTCACGGCCACGGCACCACCGTCGGCGGCGTTCTCGTCGACGGTGGCTCCTTCCCGTGGGAGGAACACGCCGATAAATACCCCGAAATCGCCGGCGACAACCCCGCGTACCACGGCGTCAACTTCCGGGAGCGGTTCGACGACGCGGCCTTCACCTACGCCGCCATCGCCCGCGGCCTCCGCGACCTGGGCTGCCAGCAGTCACCCTTCGACGCCTGGCAGACGATGCAGGGCCTGGAGACGCTGCCCGCGCGGATGGACCGCCACTGCGACAACGCCATAGGCGTCGCCGAGTTCCTCGCCGACCACCCCGAGGTCTCGTGGGTCACCTACCCCGGCCTCGAAGACCACGAAACGCATGACACCGCCAGCGAGTACCTCGACGGCGGCTACGGCGGCATGATAACGTTCGGCCTCGACGCGGGGTACGACGCCGCCCGAACGACCGTCGAATCGACGGAGATCGCCTCCCTGCTGGCAAACGTCGGCGATGCGAAGACGCTCATCATCCACCCTGCCTCGACCACCCACCAGCAGCTCACTGACGAGGAGAAGGCCGCCGCCGGCGTCACTGATGACATGGTCCGACTCTCCGTCGGCACCGAATCCGTCGAGGATATCAAAGCCGACCTCGACCAGGCTATCGGTCAGGCAACCAACTAACTGAAGATACAGTATTTTAGAGACAATATCTGGACACCCGTACCAAAGTGGCGCAAGAATTCACCTGTTCACTAGGTTTATTACGGGAGAGGATAATGTATTCAATGAACCGTCGCCGGTAGCGAGCACGCGTCGGTTCACGCTCAACCATACTCTGTCATTGGTCCGACAACGAACGCTCGCGTCCGTGGGGAGCGTGCCTCTCCCTGCTTCAATCTCTCATCCGATACTGGTCAGCGGCGAGAACGGCTTCAATGCACAATCCGGAGCGCGAGCGCGGAAACTGCGCTACAGGACGTCTTCGGCTTCCAGCAGGTCGTACAGTTCGTCCATCGTCTCGACCGACGTGTCACACGACGGTGCGACGGCCGGTTTCGGGTCGAAGCCGATAGCCAGGTTCGCGACTTCGAGCATCGGCAGGTCGTTAGCTCCGTCCCCGACCGCGACGGTCGTGTCCCGGTCCTCGCCGGTGACAGCGGTCACAACCTCCATCGCATCGTCTTTGGTCCCGGAGATGAGCGGGCCGCGGACCTCACCGGTGAGTTCTCCGTCTGTCATAACCAGCCGATTGGCGACGATAGCGTCGACTTCGACCCCCTCCGTTTCGAGTGCAGCCTCGACGCCGCGCTCGAACCCGCCGGTGAGGATAGCGACGTAGACGCCGGCGTCCCGCAGAGCTTCGATGATCTTTGCCGCGCCGGGGCGCAGGGCGACCTCGTCGAAGGCGTCCTGTGCCTTCTCCTCGGAGAGGCCTTCGAGGAGCGCACACCGCTGGCGGAGACTTTCGGCGTACTCGATTTCGTTGTTCATCGCGCGCTCTGTGATGTCGGCCATGTCCTCGGCCGTCCCGTTCTGGCTTCCCAGCAGGACCGTCATCTCCGAATCGGAGAGCGTCCCGTCGAAGTCGAAAGCGACTAGCATTGCCCGCGAGTTTCGCGTGGAGGGTTTCAAAACATCCGGTTTCGGCTGGTCAGCCGACAACGCCGAGCGGGTCGTCGACGGGCCACAATAGGCTCTCCGTCTCGCCGCCCTTCTCTCACAGCCCCTTCAGATCCTGATTCGGGAGCGACAGCAGTCGTCGCGAATACGGGACATACTGACGCGAACCTGAACCAGCCGTCGTGACCGGTTTGTAAAAAGACAACTTCGCTGTGGCTACGCTGACCCGGAGAACGCTGCGGGCGAGACATCGCGGATGAAAACGATGCCATCCATCAGTTCACCGGGGGGTTCCGGAATCGCCATCGCACCTTTTTCGGGTGCCTTCGGGGCCGTCACCTGCATCTTCGATGTATTCGCGACCGAGCGGTCGATCGAGTCCCGCTCCCGTACGTCTTCGAAATCAAGGAAAAACTGTGGGTGTGACGCCTCCGCCAGCGTCGCTTCCAGCGTCTTGCCGACTGGGCCACCGAGGTCGAACGTCTCGAACTCGGTTCTCTCGTGGTTTGCCGGCACTGCGAACGAACCCGACCCGAACAGCAGCCCGAGCGAGTAGTAGTCCGAGCCAAACCGTTCAGTCAGGTGCTGCCCCATTCGCGCTCCGTCCTCCGACGCGTCCCCGACGTTTCTCATCGTGTGGTTGGCGTTCCCCATCACGATGGCGCGCTCCGAACCCGTCCACTCACGGAGCCACGCGACGTTGTCGGCCATCGCCGCGTCACGGATCGTTTTACCCTGTGTGTACTCCTCGGCGGCGAGTTTCTCCACGAACCGTACCCCTCGTTCGAGCGTCCAGACGTGGCGCTGCATAAGCCGGAACTCGGTCTCCGAACGCTGTTCCACGTAGCGACTCTCGTGGGTCCGCAGCCGCTCTTCGAGATCCTCGATCAGTGCCATCTTGGAATCGGTCCCAACCGTGGAGGGATCGGTCGCCTGAAACCGCGTCGTCAACGGTTCGAGCGAGTCCTCGATCTCCGCCAGATACTCCGAATCCACGCTATCGAGGTACGACCGGATGGCCCTCGCGTTGATGTGATAGAACTGGGCATCGTACCCCCGCACAACAGCCTGGTCCGCACTGGGTCGCCCGTCGTTGAACTCCCGTAGCCACTGGAACAGCCGGCGGATCTCGTCGGTCTGCCAGAAGTAGAATTCGAGTGACGACAGCGCCGCGTCGAGGTCACCCTCCCCGCCAGTAACGTACGCGTTCACGGAAGCGAAGTCCCCGAGCGTCCCTTCTATCGCCACCAGACGGTAGCCGTGGTCGCTGACCAGTCGCTGAACGAGTTGTCGAGGAATTGTTTTGAACTCCTTCACCCCGTGTGAACTCTCTCCGATCCCGACGATAGGCGTCTCAGCGAGTCGGGTGGCGATGTCGTCGAGTCCACTGGACGAGGATCTCAGTTCGAACGGAACTGCCTGGCTATCGATAGCCTTGACGAGGTCATTTGTCTCTGTTGCTCCGCCATCGGTCGTATTCGCGCCTGTTGTGCTCCCATTAGCGGTCTCAGTCGTTGATTCGGCGGTGTCAATAGAACTCCCGGAACAGCCCGCTAGCGCACTGGCAGTGACTGCGCCGGCCACCGTGACGAACTCGCGACGTGAGATGTCTGTCGTTGGTTTCATCGCGCTCTCTCGGGATGGCCGGTTCAAAACACCGGAGAATAAAGCCACGAGTAGTTTTCCAAACCCTGCAAACGATCCGACGTATCGACAACTTTATGTTTAAAATGATGTCAAATCTAAAATTATCCCGTGATGAACACAGCGACTGGGGCAGACTCCTCTGTCTGAAGCCTGCTGGAGACGGACTCACGGGAAGCCGTCACAGAGCAGTTCTACGGCTTCGGGGGTGGTCCGTCGTAGGCGTCCATGTCCTGATAGAAGTTCAGCATCGCGAACTTGAGCTTCTCGGGGCCGATATCGACCATCTCGCGGCGTTCCTCCGGGGGGAAGGTTCCGCGAACGGCGTAGTCGTGCATCTCCATCTCGGCGGCTTCGGTGTAGCGCTTGTCCAGCAGGATGCGCGCGCCGAAGTCGTCCGGCGAGCGGACCACGCGACCGAGGGCCTGTCTGGTCTTGCGGACGGTCGGAATTTCGACGGCGTAGCGCCAGCCGGCATCGTCCTCGCCATCGCCGAAGGTCGTGTCGTAGGCGTCCTGCACGGCGTCCATGCGGTCGTCGAGGTGGGGGTAGGGAACGCCGACGACCACGACCGTCCGGGCGTCGTCGCCGTCGTAGCTCACGCCCTCGCCGAGCGTCCCCCACAGCGAGGTGTAGAGGACGCCGTTGTCGCCGTCGGTAAAGGCCTCTCGGAGGTCACGCGCCTGCGTGCCCGGTTCGTCCAGGTACCGGGTCGCGCTCACGGCGGTCATGTCGTGGTAGCGCTCGGCCTCGCTGTAGGAGGGACAGAACACGAGTGTGTTGCCGGGCGTGAACCGGACAATGTCTTCGAGTGTGCGGGCGATGCGTTGCTGGGTCTGTGGGTCGTCCCGCTCGCTGGAAAACAGCGCGGGGCCGTCGACGGCGTAGGTTCGGCGGCGGTCCTCGGGGAACTGCGCGCCGTAGGCCATCGTCACCGGGTCGTCGACGCCGACGACGTTCTCGGTCACGTCGAAGGGGCGGAGCGTGGCGCTCATCAGCACCGCCGCGTGCAGGTCCTCGAACAGGTCGCGGGTGACTTCTTCGGGGATGCAGGTGTACAGCTCCGCGCGGCCGTACACGTCGTCGGTCGACTCGTCGCGGCGGACGCTGACCACGGGGTACTGGCCGGTCTCGTCGGATTCGTCGAGCCAGTCGGCGATGAAGCCGGCGGCCTGCAGGGTCTGGCACTCCTTTCTGGTGTCCAGCTCACCTTCTTTGAATGCCTTCTGGTAGCGCGCGTCGAGGTCTCGACCGAGTTCCAGCGCGCGGTCCAGTTCCTCGTGGAAGCCGGGGCCGGTGTACCCCTGGAGGAAGGCAAGCGTCAGGTCGTCCTTCCGGTCGTCGTTGGCGATGGTGATGTCGTCCCAGTGCTCGTCGACGGCCGCGCGTGCGCCGAACTCGAAGGAGTCCTCGTAGGCCTCGACGAGCGCGTCCCGGAACGTTTCGATGACGTTGGCCGCGGCGTCCGTTCGGGCGTCCTCCTCGCTGTCGAGTTCTTCCAGCGCCTGGTCGAGCGTGTTCTCGGTGAGCGTCCGCCGGGCGTGGTCGCGGGCAGCCGACTCGACGTTGTGGGCCTCGTCGAAGACGGCGATAATGTCTTCGGGGTCGCGGCCGATCCAGTTGAAGAACTGCTCGCGGATGGTCGGGTCCAGCAGGTGGTGGTAGTTACAGACGACGAGGTCGACGCCGTCCATCCCCTCTTTCAGCAGTTCGTAGCCACACAGCCCCTGCTGGTGGGCGTACTCGTACACATCGTCGGGCGTCCGAACGTCGTCGAACAGCCACGCGTAGAACTCGCTGGTGTCGACGGTGAGGTTCCGGTAGTAGTGGTCGCAGGTCGACCGCTCGGTTTCGATCTCCTCGCGCTCGTCTTGCAGGTCCCGGAGCTCCTCGACGACGGCGTTGCGGGCCTCCATCGCCTCGCTGCTGCCCGCCTGGCCGTCCGAGAGCAGTTCCCCCTCGCGCTGTTCCAGCTCGGCGATGTCGCTCTCGACTTCGACCAGGTCACGGGTCGTGTCCCGCAGCGCCTGACACTCCTCGTAGTCCACGTCGATGTGACACATCGACCCCTTGCCGCGGAAGACGACCGCTCGCAGGCGCTCTTGATCAGTAATCGCTCTGGCGTCCTCGACGAACTGGCGCATCTGCTGATGGACGTTCGTCGTGATGACGACGGTCTTGCCCGTCTCGCGGGCGTGTTCCAGCGCGGGGACCAGCGAGGCGAGCGTCTTGCCGGTCCCGCAGGCCCCTTCGAACAGCACATCCCGGCCCTCGTCGAGGGCGTCGTATATCGTTCCCATCGCCTCCTGCTGATGGTCGTACGGCTCCTCGAAGGGGAAAAACCGCATGTAGCCGTCGTCCGTCGTTGCCACGTACTCTCGATTGGCCGTTCACCGGCAAAAGGGTTCGGCCCCACAGCTACTTGCCGCGAGCGCCCTTCCTGAAACGTATGTGGCGTGTCACGCTCACTGTCGCCATCGCGCTTCTCGCGGGCTGTTCCGGCCTCTTTTCGGCCGGGTCGACAGCGGACGGCGGCGACCCGGTGACGCCAGCGCCCGTCCCCACTCCCTCGCCGGACGCGACAGTGACAGTCCCGACTAGCAACGGAACCGTCGACGTGGGCCGACTACTGGACCGTCACCAGCAGGCGCTTTCGACCCGGAGCTTCCACCGCCACGTCGAACAGGCGGGGCCACAGAACACGCTCGACGTCTGGGTAGACCGTGAGCGAGAGGTCCAGCGCGTCAGACGTCGGTTCGGTCCGATATCGGACGATGTGATCCTCGCCAACGGGACGGTGTACACCAACGTCCGAGACGATCCTGATACGCCGTACGCCACCACGCCCGCGACACCGAACACCTCGCTGGTCACCTCGACAGCCGGGAGTAATCTGCTCCGACAACTCCTGTCGAATACCGAGTATCGGCAGGTGGACTCCGTCCAGTGGAACGGACGACCGGTCGCTGTTCTGGCCGCGACGGAGACGGTCGAGACACCGATTGGCGAGAACGAGTCCGAAATCGGGCGGTCGCGGCTGTACGTCGACCGACAGGGGGTAATCAGATACGTCGAACACACCGAACGTCGACCGGACCGGCCGGACATCGATACGACAGTGACGGTCACGACCGACACCGAGCGCGTCCCGATTCCGTGGTGGCTCGAAGACAGCGACCCCTACGACTCCGGCTCGATGTAGACTTTCCTGATGTCGCCGTTAGTGTCCTGCATCGCTGATTCGAGGGTCGTTATCTCGTCGTCCATCGACTCAGTATCGAGTGCCGGGTCGAACTGTAGGTCCGCGAAGACGATGACCTCGTTCGGCCCGAAGTAGACCGTCCGGAAGCCGATGATCTCCGTCACGTTCTCGTTCTGCATGATGACGTCACGGAGTCGCTGTTCCTCGTCCGTCGGGAGGCTTTCCCCCAGGAGGAGGCGCTTGTTCTCCCAGGCCAGGGCCAGGGCGAAGCCCATCAGCATAATCCCGATGAGCAGCGCGGAGATCCGGTCGAAAAACGGGTTGCCGGTCTGCTGTTCGAGGAACAGGCCGACCAGCGCGATGACGATGCCTGCCAGCGCGATGGTGTCCTCAGTGAGTGCGGTCAGCGTCGTCACGTCGCTGGTCTTGCGGAACGCCTCGCGGTAGCCCGACCAGTCGTTCCGGTCGATCTGGCGTTTCATTTCGGCGCGGGCCTTTATCAGCGCGTACGTCTCGAACACGAACGCGCCGAGGAGGACGGTGTAGTTGACCCACAGCGGGTCCAGCCACGCCGGCGGCTGGAAGGAGATGAATAGGAACTCGACTGCCTCCCCGGCGTGTCCACCGCCGCCGTGCCCGCCGGCGGTCAGTTGGTTGTAGCCGTGTTTCGCGCTCTCCCAGCCGGCGATGCCGAACAGGAACACGGAGACGAGAAAACTGTAGAAGAACTGCGCCTTGCCGTAGCCAAAGGGGTGGCGACGGTCCCGCTCCCGCTCGCTGAACCGAATCCCGATGAGCAAGAACACCTGGTTTCCGGTGTCTGAGATGCTGTGGTACGTTTCCGACAGCATCGCGGCACTCCCGGTAAGGAGGAAGCCGAAGAACTTCAGAATCGCAATCGCGCCGTTGGCTATCAGTGCGGCGATGACGACTGATTTGCTCCCTGCCATTATTTTTCCGTCACATCCATCACGCAAAATGCTTCTGGATTTATACCTGGCTCCGTTACCGGCGGTATGCTCACTGTCATCTCAGATACGCACGGGACGGACGACCATCGACTGTCAGGTCGGACGCTTGATGCTGTCCGCGAGGCCGACCACGTTCTCCACGCGGGCGATTTCATGACCGAGCGGGTCCTCGATGCTATCGACGCCGAATGCGACGAACTGACCGGCGTCGTCGGGAACAACGATAGACCGGCGGTCCGCGCCCGCCTCCCCGACGTTGCGACCGTCTCCTGGGAGGGGCTGACCATCGTCGTTGTCCACGGCCACGAGCACACCGAAACCGCCCTCGGGATGCTGGCTCGGCAGGAAAACGCCGATATCGTCGTCGTCGGACACTCGCACAAACCCGTACTGACTGATTTCGGCGGCTGGACGCTGGTCAACCCGGGCAGTTATGCGGACCCGCGGCGCTATCAGCCGGCCCACGCGGAACTGGATGTGATGGCCGGTGACGTTCGCGTCCGTCTCCGCTCCCCGGATGGCACGCCGATATCGACGACTATCGTCGAACGGTGAGACAGTTACACGGTAACTTTCCGTCAAAAGCTCGCGTCACAGTGAACCGAATCGGCGGCTACTGGCGCATGTACCACAGCGCCGCCATGCCTGCAATGACGAACGCGCCGCCGGCGAAGAACGCCAGTCCCGGCGGAATCACAGCAGCGGCGGCTTCAGCGCCGCCCTGTGCGGCGGTGTCGAGCGCACCCGCAGTGGCCTCGAAGCCGCCGTCCGTCACGGTAGCGTTCTCGGCGTAGAGACTCGGATTCCGGGGGTCAGTGTCCGCACTCCCGGAGGACACTGTCGGGCCACCGAACAGCGACCCAAGTCCGCTCCCGAACACCTGCTGGACCAGCAGGCTGGCGAAGCCGATGATCGCGAGCCCGCCGATAATGTTCGCTAGCGCCGCCCGCAGCCCCGACGTCTCCTGTTCATCGCCGGCACAGATAACGAGCGGCTGGTTGGCCGGCGCGAACACGTCCATCTCGCGCCCCTTCTCGGAGTAGGCCGTATCGACGACCTCGACCGCACCGGCGTTTTTGAGTTTTTTCAGGTGATACTGTGCGTTCTGTAGCGACGTATCCACCCGGTCAGCCAGCTCCGACGGCGGTGCTGGCTCCTTGTTTAGCTCTGACAGTAAGTTGCGCGCTGTCTCTGCCGAGAGTGCCGACAGCACGTCGTCCGCATCATCACTGTCGACACCGATTACTCGGGGTTCGGCGTCCGGGGTCGCCGGGTCCCGAGAGGGCAGCAACGACATGACTATCTGTATGTTCTATGGGATTATGAGTCTTTGCCAAAGCACAGTGATCGTTGTAGCTATCGGTCAAACCCGTATTTTACCCTCCGATATCGACCGGTAGACGCCCGAAGTCGGGTCGCCCGAAAGGACTTTGATGTCGGCTCGACAACCGCCGGTATGGCTGACCTGCTCACCTACGCGCTCCTCGCTGCTGTGCTCCTGTTTTTCTTCTTTATGTATCTGATGCTCCGGCGGACCTTCCAGGGATTCAAAGAAGGGTTCCAGCAAAGCAAGAAGAAGTAGCCGGGAGGGTAACGGTTAGGGGCCGTCGGTGGTGCCTATCTGTATGGACCCACGTATTCGCGAACACGCAGAAGTCATCGTCGACCACTCTATCGACCTGAGCGAAGGCGATAACCTCGTTATCGACGCCCACCCGCAGGCTTCGGACCTCGTCACCGCGCTACACGAGTTCGCCGCTGACCGCGGCGCGAACCCGCTCGTTGTGCAGAACCGCCTCGGCGAGCGGTTCCGGCGCGCCTACCTCCGCAACCGGGACGAGTTCGAGACGCCGAGCCACATCGAGGCGCTGTACGAGGAGATGGACGCGTACATCGCTATCAAGGGCAGCGACAACGTCACCGAGACCAGCGATGTCGACCCCGAAACGACAGCCGCCTACCAGCAGTCCCAGCAGCCACTCTTGAACGAGCGGCTCTCGAAGACCTGGTGTCTCACCCAGTACCCCGCGCCCGCGAACGCCCAGCTCGCCCAGACCTCCACAGAGGGGTACGAGAACTTCGTCTGGGACGCCGTCCTCAAAGACTGGGACGCCGTTCGCGAGCACCAGGCACAGATGGTCGAGATACTCGACCCCGCTGAGGAGGTACGCATTGTCTCGGGAGAGACGACCGACGTGACGATGTCTATCGCCGGCAACGAGACGCTCAACGATTACGGCGAGAAGAACCTGCCCGGCGGTGAGGTGTTCACTGCGCCAGTCTCCGACAGCGTCGAGGGCGAGGTGCTGTTCGACAAGCCGCTGTACCATCAGGGCCGGGAAGTGACCGACGTCTTCCTCCGCTTCGAGGACGGCGAAGTCGTCGAGCACAGCGCCGCCAAGAACGAGGACCTCCTGACAGAGGTGTTGTCGACTGATGACGGTGCGAGCCGACTCGGCGAACTGGGTATCGGAATGAACCGGGATATCGACCAGTTCTCCTACAATATGCTGTTCGATGAAAAGATGGGTGACACCGTTCATATGGCGGTAGGGCGAGCCTACGACGAGACGGTTGGCGAGGACAACGAGCAAAACGAATCGGCCGTCCACGTCGACATGATCGTCGACATGAGCGAGGACTCGTTCATCGAAGTCGACGGCGAAGTCGTGCAGCGGAACGGGACGTTCGTCTTCGAAGACGGGTTCGAGGTCTGAGTACTGACCGCGAACGGAGTGAGCGGCTTTTTTCATCGCCGGGAGAGCACGCTCTCCCGAGCCCTCGTTCGCTCCGCTCACGAGGACGACGTTTTTCAAGGAGCGGTCGCCAGCGGCGACCCGACGCCGAAAAAGGTCGGTGCAAGTCGTGCAGCGGAACGGGACGTTCGTCTTCGAAGACGGGTTCGAAGCGTAACGCCGGACCCACACTGTGTGGCTGGCTCGGTTTCTGTCCTCACACACCGGACAGGAAGCTTATGATGCCGGCCGGGGTATGTTCCAAGTATGAGTGAACAGCGGTCCCTCCTCGTTCGGGCGGTGTGGTTTCTGCTCGTCGGCTGGTGGGTCACTGGCATCTGGCTCTCGGTCGCGTGGCTACTGAACGTCACGATCATCGGCATCCCGCTGGGCATCAAGATGATAAACAGGGTACCGCTCGTGCTGACGCTCAAGCGACGCGACCGACTCGTCACAGAGACCGACGGTGGCTCGCAACACTCGCTGCTCGTCCGCGCGGTCTGGTTCGTCTTCGTCGGCTGGTGGGCCAGCGGCGTCTGGACCGGCGTCGCGTACGCGCTATCGGTGACGATCATCGGTCTCCCGCTGGCGATCTGGATGTACAACAAACTGCCGTTCGTCGTCTCTCTGTACCAGTACTGACGGTCAGTCCAGGTACGGCTTCTCGATGTCGGTTTCGACGGGAATGAGGGCGTTTATGCGACTGGTAATTCCATCGAACAACGTGATAAGCGGGGAGAGCACGCGCTCGACGATCCGGACCGGCGATGCGACAGTCAGTGCCCATTTCTGTGCGTTGCCGAGGCCGAACGCCTTCGGCACGATCTCGCCGAAGATCAGGATGAGGAAGCTGGTGACGACCGTGGTTGCAACGACCGCCGGCCCCGGGGAGAGATAGCTCGCGACGAGGACGGTGATGATGCTCGAAATCGCGATGTTGACGATGTTGTTGCCGACTAGCAGCGTCACCAACAGGCGGTGTGGGTTGTCGTACAGTTCCTCCAGCACCTTGGCCTGTCGGTCGCCCGTCGCCGCCTGTTGTGCTATCCAGTCCTTCTGTAGCGAGAACACCGCGATTTCCGAGCTCGAAAAGAACGCGCTCAACCCGAGGAGCAAGACCACGGCGAGCCCGCCACCGATTGCCACGATAGGGTCACTCACAGCCTGTCTTCAGCGAGACGGGACAAGAAGGCGTCGACGCGGCCTGACGGCCCGCAAGCCGACGGATGCGGCGAAGGATACTCGACGTTCCAGCCCATTGTGACCGTATGTCGCTCGGCCAGGTGGAACTGGCGTTGCGCGTCATCGCTGGCCTGTTCGTTATCGTCGCGCCGACGCTGCTGTTTCTGGGGCTGTGGCGCGGCCTCGAAGCGATGCGTGACGACGAGCTCATCCAGCAGGTCCACCAGCGCGCCGAGATGCGGGACCAGTCGCCTACCAGAGCCGACTGGCCAGTCGACACGCTCACCGACGACGAGGCGTCACCGCTGTCGGAGACCAATATGTCGGTCGTGACCTGTGGCACCTGCGGTACGCCGAACATGCAAGACGCCTCCTACTGTCAGGAGTGTCTCACAGAACTGGAGTAGTCAGTCTAATCTGTCGCTTTCGCCGACCTGAATCGCTATCGTCGGCTCGGGCCGCTCGGCGCTACAGTCGATGTCCCGCTCGATGGCGTACGTTTTTGGCTCCGTCCGGTTCGGGTCAATCGGCAACTCGGCGGTGACGGCGTAGGACTTCGTCGTCGAAGCGCCGATGGTGTCCTCGTCCCACTGGATATCGGTGTCTACGTACACGCTGTCCTGCGGGTGGTCTGTCGGCCCGACCAGACAGCCCGAAAGCGAGGGGAGGTCTAGCGCTCGCAGGAACGGTGACGGGTTCGATGCGGTAACGGCTCCGATTTCTGCCTCGATGTACGGGTACCTGTCCGGGGTCTCCGGCTCCGGGACCGACACGGTGACGGACTCGTTTGTCTGCACATCGTAGGTCACCCCGCCACTGAGCGCGTCGGCTCCCACGAGCACCCCGCTCACGACGAGCAGGCCGCCGAGCGCGACCGTCGCCGTTCGGCGCGACGGTGTCGGAATCCCTGCCCGGAGCGCGTAGCCGAGCCCAACGAACAGTCCCGCCGACGCGGCGAGCAACAGGAACGTGCCAGTTTCACCCGGCGAATACCGAACAACGACGTAGCCGACGAACACGACGTAGGTCACGCCACTGAGAGCGAAGGCTACGACGTCAAGCACGTCCCGTTCGAGGGCCACGCCCGCAACGAACAGCGCAACAAAGCCCAGCAACAGCAGCGCCGCTTTCACCGTTATCGAGAGATCAAACACGACGTCCCGGACGAAATACAGGAGCGCCGCCGCGGCGAACAGAATACCGAGTGCGTACAGGAGTTTCCCGCTGTCGATAGCCAGGCGCATGGAGGGTCACCGGCATTTCTCTTAGCTGATAGATAAAGCCACGGCTGGACAGCACAGGCCTGTGTGATGCAGAAACCGGACAGAAAAACAGAACCCTGGTCTCAGTCGTCAGCCGTTGCCCGTCCAGCGTCAGCACCGTTGGACAGCGGCGTCCGCTCGACGACCGTCCCGTCGTAGGTCGGGTACTGCTCGACGATTTCGCCCTTCTCGACGTCACCTTCCTCGACCATCTCCTCCAGCAGCCACCAGGCCAGTTCGACGTGGTCGGATTTGACGGTGTAGTACTCCTCGGGGACGCCCAGCGTCTCCAGTCGCGCTTCGGAGGTCCACGCTTTCCCGTAGACGAGCGTGCCGTCGTCGGTCACGTCGTCGAAGGGGCGGCGGATGTTGCGGGCCATTCGCTTGAGCCGCGAGCGGTGCTGGGCGGCATCTTTGAACACGCTCGTACAGAAGTACACCTTCTCGTGGTCGCCCATCTTCTCCAGGATGTCGTGGGAGCCCTCGACAGCGCTCATGTGGTCCTCCTTCAGTTCGAAGCCCTCCTCCTGCATCCGTCGGTAGTTCCCGTCGGACATCTCGAACTCGTTGATGTTACAGAAGTCGGCCGCGCCCTCGTCGAGGAACTCGAGGAACTCCTCCTCGGCGCGGATGCCGGGAATCTCGAAGGCGGGGGTCAGCCCTTCTTCGCGGGCGATGTAGAGGATGTCTTCCCACTCGGTCCCGTGGAGGTCGCCCCACTGCTCTAGAGGCGGGTGGAAGCGGATCTCGTCGAGGCCGGCTTCCGAGAGGCGGCGCATGTTCTCGCGGCCGCCGGGGATACCGGTGTAGAGGTGGGTGTGGTGGTCCTCGCCGAACTCGTCTTTCAGCAGTTCCAGGTAGTGACAGGTCCGGTCGAGCACTTCCTGGGGTTCGCCGCCCGTGATCGACGTACCGAGCGCGCTCATGCGCTTGGCCTCCTCGATGACGTCCGCGTCGTCCTCGATAGGACGCTCGTTGGCGTACATCTGGGTGACGTTCTTGCGGTTCTCCCCGAGGGGACAGTAGAAGCAGTCTCGCTGGTCGCAGTAGCCGTAGACGAACAGCACCATCTTGCCGCCTTTGGCGCACTGTTCGCAGCCCTCGGAAATCATTGTCTCTAGCCACCGCTCCCAGCGGGAAAAAGCGTGCGCATCGGGCCTGGCGTGGGACGGGACGGCATGGACGTGGTCCGAACGGTGCGCACGTTCCCCAGCGCCCTTATCCGGCTTCCCGACGCAGAGGGTTGTATGACAGACACCGGGACCGGAATCACCGGGTCCCGCCGCCGTCGCGGCCTCGCGGTCGTCTTCTTCGTCGTCTTTCTGGACCTGTTGGGCTTCGGCATCATCATCCCCATCCTCCCGTACTACACGCGCACGTTCCCGGGCGGGACGGAGTTCGTCATCGGACTGCTTGCGGCTTCGTACTCCGCGATGCAGTTCGTCTTCGCGCCGCTGCTTGGCTCGCTGTCGGACCGCGTCGGCCGCCGCCCGGTGCTGGTGGTCTCGCTGTGTGGGTCCGTCGTCGCGTGGACGGTGTTTGGGCTGGCCGACGCGCTGTGGCTCCTGTTTCTGTCCCGGATGCTGGCCGGTGCGATGGGCGGCAACCTCTCGACGGCGCAGGCCTACGTCGCCGACGTGACGCCGCCGGAGCGCCGGGCCGCCGCCTTGGGTTTCATCGGGGCCGCGTTCGGCCTCGGGTTCATCTTCGGCCCCGGCATCGGAGCGGTGTTGAGCTTCGACGCCACGGTCGCCGCCGTCGCCGGTCTCTTGCCGGCGGCTGTGCCCATCTCTCGGTTCTCGATCCCGAGCTTCGCCGCCGCGGCCGCTAGTCTTGCCGGTGTGTTCGTCGCACTGTTCTTTCTCCCTGAGTCCAGAACCGCGTCCACCTCGACCACGATAGAGCGCACGTCGGGAATCACCCAGCTCCGGACGGCAGTCGCGACCCCAGGCCTCCGGCCGCTGCTCGCGGCCTTCTTCCTCGTCTCGTTTGCCTTCTCCGGGGTTCAGGTGATGTTCGTCCCCTACGTCGCCGACATCTACGGCTACACGGCCGCCCAGAGCGCGCTCCTGTTGACATATATCGGCGTCGTCGCGGTCATCACGCAGGGTGTCCTCGTCGGCCGCCTCTCGGCCCGCTACAGCCCGGTCCGGCTCTCGCTGTTCGGGACCGGGCTGCTTGTCGTCGGCGTCGGCGCGATCCCGGCTTCGCGGGCCATCGGCTCGGTTCTTCCCGACCTGACCGCGCTTGTCCCGTTCCTCACTGCCGACCTGCTCGGCCTCTTGCTCGTGTTGACGCTGTTACCGCTTGGCAACGGCATCCTCTCGGTGACGCTGACAGCGCTGGTCTCCCAGCAGGCCAGCGCGGCCCTCCAGGGAAGCGCTTTCGGCATCACGCAGGGCGCTGGCAGTCTCGCCCGGACCGTCGGCCCGCCGGTCATGGGGGGACTGTACTTCGCCGTCGGCTACTGGTCGCCCTTCGTCGTCGGGAGCGTACTGTTGCTCCCGGTCCTGTGGCTCGTCTCCCGACTGGGCGTGACACAGGAAGCTTACGAGCCCCGGCCGGCGGACCCGGGCCACGCTAGATAGGGACTGCTGTCAACGACTCTACCCTACTTCGCTCACCTTGACGGGTTCGCTCATTGAGGGTGGGGCTTGTCCGTGGACTCTGCCTCGAACCCGTCAGGGTACGGGGTGTATCCCCGACTTGGCGTCACTGTCCCGGACTTCAGGGCGTATTGACTGACGCCCCTCCCACGCGAGGACTGTTGCTCGCGTCGGAGATACACATCTGCCACGTTCTTGGCAGCGTTGTAGTCAGCGTGATTCTGATTCCCACACTTCTGGCACTCGAACGTATCGCGTGACGGGCGATTCTCGTCGTGGATGAACCCACACTCGGCGCACCGCTTGCTCGTGTTCTTTGGATTCGTCGTATCCACGAACAACCTTTCGGCTTCGGCCTTGTACTCGACGTACTCGCACAGTCGGTCGAACGCCCACTCCGAGTGCCACGCTGCTTCGGACAACCTCTGAACATGATGATCGTTTCCTCCCCATCCTACTGCGCTACTCACTCGCTCCGCTCGTTGCGTTGCTCCTTGAGGACGGGGACTCCACTGGATAAAGTTGAATCGGCTGGGGCCCCTCTCGTCCGTATGGATGACGAGGAGTCCGACCCCGTGGGCGGGCCACTGCCGGCAGCGGAGTCGTTCGACGACAGGGTGCTTGGGGTCAGCGAGTCGCTCATCCGATACGTCGAGGTCGTCGCAGCGCTGGTGCTGGTCCTGCTCTTTGCCATCGGCGTCTTCGACCTGACCCTCCAGATATTCCAAAGCGCGCTCCGCGGCGACATCACCGATCCGCTGGTCGTCGTCGGCTTCATCGACACGGCCCTGCTCCTCTTTATTATCGTCGAGGTGTACCAGACCGTCGTTGCGTACACGCAGGAAAGCGAGACGCGCCGCATCGTCCGTCTGGTGATCTACACGGGCGTCATCGCGATGGTCCGGAAGGCTATCATCTTCCGCACCGGTGAGTACAGCTCCGAACAGGCCGCGCTCACCGCCGCAGCGGCGTACACGCTCATCATTCTGGGGCTCGCCGCGCTGTTGCTCGTCGAGCGGCGGACCCGGGGGACGCTGCCTGAATCAGGGTGAGGCGGTCCCGAAAGAAGTTAAACACAGACGGCGTAGCGCCGGTAGATGCTGCTGGTGCTGTGTATCGACCTCGACGACGACCTCGGCCGTAAGACCGGCATCGAGACGCCAGTCATCGGGCGCGATGCCGTCGTAGATGCAGCGGTGGCGCTGGCCTCGAACGACCCGGAGGACTCCGACGTGAACGTCCTCTTCGAGGGCGTCCACATCTACGACGACATCACCGACGAACCGGTCGAAGTCGCGGCCGTCACCGGTGTCGACGGGAGCGACGTGGCCGCCAACCGGGCGGTCGGCGAGGAGGTCGATACCGTTCTCGCGTCGCTGGCGGCCAGCGAGGACGTGCGGGCGCTCATCGTCACCGACGGCGCACAGGACGAATCGGTGGTCCCTGTCATCCGCTCGCGGGTCCGTATCGACGGCGTCCGCCGCGTCGTCGTCCGCCAGGCCCAGAACCTCGAATCGATGTACTACACCATCAAGCAGGTGCTCGACGACCCGGAGACCCGCGGCACAATTCTGGTCCCGCTTGGCATACTCCTGCTCATCTACCCGCTGACAATCGCCATCGAGGCACTGGGCTACCCCGGCTCCGCGCTGGGTGTCATCTCTGGCCTGCTTGGGCTCTACATCCTCGCCCGGGGCCTCGGCGCTGAGAAGATACTGGACGAAGCGGTCGAGCGGACGACGTCCGGACTGTACGCCGGGCGCGTGACGATCATCACCTACGTCGTCGCGGCCGCGCTGCTCGCTATCGGCGGCGTCAGCGGCGTTCAGGAACTCGAACGCCAGACCGACCCCGACGCCCTCGAAGTCATCGCGTCGCTGGTTTCGGGAGCGATCCAGTGGTTCGCCGCCGCCGGCATCACCTCCAGCCTCGGCCGCGTGACCGACGAGTACCTCGACGGGAGCTTCCGCTGGCGGTATCTCAACGCCCCCTTCTACGTCCTGTCGATTGCCGCCGTGTTGCACGCCGTCAGCGCCTTCTTCCTCGGGATTCGGGATCTGGAGTACCTTGCGGTGATGCTCACCGGCGGGACGCTGCTTGGTCTGGTCAGCACGCTGGCCTTCGCCGTCGCGGAGGCCCGCTTCGACCACCCCGAACAGCACAATCAAGGCCCCGGCGGTCCCTCGTCCGAGTGATGTACGTCTCCCGTGCCGTCGAGAGCCTGCGTGCGGACCCAATCGAAGGCGAGCCCGTCGAGTTGCTTCTCGAAACGGCTGAGGATGCTGACCCCGACCGTGTCGCCGCGGCCGCGGCGGCCGCCGGCGCGACCGTCGAGCGCCACCTCCAGTTCGACGACCTGCTGGTCTCGACCACGCAGGACGAAATCGACGCCCTCTGTGAGCTGGACGGGCTGACTGCGATTCAGACCGGGAACGTCAACGCCATTACGACGGCTGATGACGTCGAAGAAGACCTCGACCACGGTGACTGACCGGCGACCGCGTTCCGCATTTCTTTTGTCACTACCGGAAGTACACGACAGCGAGGGCACGTAGCTCAGTCCGGATAGAGCGTCGGACTTCTATCTCCGCTGGCTGTGCCATCGGGGGAAGATATCCGACGGTCGTGGGTTCGAATCCCACCGTGCCCGTCCTCAAACCGTCGGTTTAGAGCTTCTACTCTCAAATACCGATATATCACGGTTCAGGCCGTCTCTGGACCGCTTGCGATTCTCAGCTGAAACTCGGATTTCGGAGTTCGTTCAGCAGCTGAACGGCCCCCGCTGCCTGCTGGCGATTTCCATTGTTTCGGGACGTGAGCGGGGTGATGATTCTTGAGTTCCCCCGCTCCTGAGGACTGGCCGTTCCCTCCAAATAAGTTCGTTCGCGCGTCCCGTCTCCTGGAGGCAACCGACGACGAAGTTCGTCGAGCCATCGCGCAGATAGAGGACGGTGATTCTCGATGACTGACTGGGTTTTCGTCGACGAGCTCTGTTTTGATTTAGTCTCTGTTACACCGAGTAGCGATACCACGGCATCGGCAATCGCACTAACCGAGGCTCATCGACATACTCGAGATGAAGTCTCAGCTGTAATCCTCGATCTCGAAGGAGGTGGTCAGGCGTGACCTTCTGGTCGGAGTACGTTCACTACGACTGCGATGACTGCGGAGCGATCTGTATCAATCACACCGATACAGACGCTGCTCGGTTCGACCTCTGCTATTCTTGCTTTGATGACATTCCTGAAACAGTCCTAAACTCCGTCACAAGCGAGCGAGCGGAGGGAGCGGCCCCCTCACATGGGGGTCCGACCGACCGAGAGAGCGCACGCCCCCGAGCGGAGCGACGGGGGCAATCCCAACGCGAAAGCCCGGCCGAAGGCCCGGAACGTGGGGATGCTGTGCGGTCGCTGTCGAACGCTGTCGATTCTTCTACCAAGTTCGATGAGTGAGGGGCAACCAGCGGCCAGCGGCTCTCGGCAAACCAATCAGAATAAGTGTGAAACTGCCGGGACAGACGCTGAAACTCACACTTCCGAATCCGACGAACGCGACTTACCAAGTACTGACGACGTTCTCTGGTCGTTCATCGAGGAGTGTCCCGATCTTGTAGATGTTCCTGTTGCCTTCGAGGACGGAACTCCGATCCGAGAGGACTACACTGATTTTTCTACTGAGACCTGGGATTCCGACATTCTCTACTACTGTGGACGCTGTGAATCGTTTTTCATGCCCGCTACGCAAGACCCAGCAGGTCATGTTTCTGAATCCCACGGCGACGAGATTGACCGACTTTCCCTTTCACCTGCTGATGCAGCCGACTCTTGGGTAGCTCGCAAATCCGTCTCTGGTGAACGGGTTACTGAGATCGAAGGCGTCCCGTGGGCTGTCGCAGTCGAGAACCTGCTTGAATCCCACGAACGGACCCGTAAGACTACAATTAACCTCCAATACGGTTGGCCCCGTGACCCTGAGTATACGAAATTTAGTTTTTCGGCGTCTGATCGGTGGTCTCCGGATTATCAGCGCGAATTTTATGCCCAGTGTCAGGGTTGGCTCCGCGAACTCACTGGTGGCTCACGCCCGTCAGGTGGTGAAACCGAAGCCACGTTCGATAATCCCTCTGTCGCGTTCCTGACTCGCTCGGCTTCCTCTGTCCCTGATGGAACTCGGATCGGTCCTGTTGATCATGCAAACAGGGTCCGTGAGCCATGGCGCGAGGTCTACCAGAAGCTTCGATATGTACTCGACAAGCTCGGTTTTGAGAACAATGAATGGCAATTCTGGCGCGTTTTAGAGCCACATCCGGGCAGTGGTCAAAATCAGTGCTACGCTCACGAACACTCGATCATCGTCGTCGACGGTGAAATCTCACAGTCTGATTTCGCTCCTGTTATGCAAAGCCACGTTTCCGCCACCGAGGGTGCTGGACGTGATGCACACACGAATACTCCGTGTCCCGAACACGCGGATACAGCACCGAATCCTTGGGACGCCGCCGAAGGTGCGTGTGATGACTGCGACACGCCTGTTTCAGTACGTGATCCTGAATCGGTCGAGAACCTCGCGGCATACGTTGCGGATTACGCTTCTATCGATCCGCTTGACCTGTTTGAACGATCTCCCTCCTACATCGCTTGGGCAGCTGCAATGACTGCCGGAAACATCCGAACCGTTTCCCGGTCTGATTCGGCTCGATGGGCGGCTATCGCTGATCGCTGTCGACAGCGGCACGAATCGCCACACTCGGTTCTGGAGGGTCAACACGGCGACCGTCTCACTGTTTCCGAGAAAGGGTCTAATACTATCGAGTGCGCTGAATGTGGCTCACCGCATGGTATCGACCAATCTCAGACACTCACAAACCACCGGGTTGATACCTCTCCTGCCGAGTCATCTGAAATCGTTCCTGACGGTGGCTCGACCGAGCTATGGGACGACTGGGTTGACGCCTGGCGTGCCTGTGAACAGACAACGGCTGATCGGCAGTGCTACCACCCTGATGGGTCGAATCAGTGCCCTCTTTGCGCGGAATATCAGGGTGCTGTAGACGCAACTGTTCCGATACCTGATGACACCTACATCCCTGATGATGCGTTCGAGAACAAGGCTGTCGAATACGTCGAACGGATTGAGCAGAGAGCCCGCCGATACCCGAACGTCGGTGTCGCTGGCTTGCTTGGAATGCTTCAGTCGGAACTACCCGACAAGCATGGTGAAGCACTAATTCGTGGCGTGCTGGCTGGCTTCGACCGTCCCGACTTGGATGATCCGGAACACCGCCCTGATTGGTTGAATCATGAGCGCGTTCCGGAGTGGCGCGTACATTCTATCGAGATTGATGGCGAACTCCACTCGGCCAGCTCCGGTAACGGTGTCACAATGACCGAGATCACGACCGACGTTGAGAGCTGGGACGACTCGAATCAACTTTCAGAAAACCAAACTGGTTTCCAGAATCCACGAATTAATGATAGTTGTCTGTCCTGTGACTCTGGACGCTATCAGTACGAACGGCAAATCACCGATAAGTCTCTATCGCTATTCGAGTGTGATTCGTGTGGCGATACTATTCGTGTTTCTTGATCTGCAACTCACCGTATTCTTTGTATTTAAAACTTCACCAGATCTCATCTGGTTCTTCTCTTTTAACTAGTATCTAGTATTTCTGAATGTAGTATGGCTACCAACGAAGCCCCGTCGTTCGATGACCTCGATTCTGTTGAGGTCTCCGACGACGACAACTCGAACGGATGGATTGACCTCGAACCAGGCGAAGAAGTGACCGGCGTCATTACTGCGTTCAACCCGCTGGCGAGCTACAACGGTGTGGCCGAAATCGATGGTCGTCCGATTCGGCTCAACCAGACGATGCGTCGACAGATCATCGCTGGCCTTATCGAAGGTGCGAAGATCGGCGTTCGCAAGTCCGAAGAAACGGAGTCGTTCGAAAACGAGGACGGTGAAGAACAGGAGTACAATCCGCGCGAGGTGCGGGTGAAGCGATGAGCTACCAGCGACGCCTGAGCGACGTGGCCGGAGACTACATGAATATGCGTTCGCTGCCAGCGATGCTCTCGGTAGCGTTCGTGGCGGCAAGTCTCTACCAGTTTGGTGGCATCACAACGGTCGAACTCCCGTGGCTGTCGTACACGCTGACGACCCAGCACTCGCTGCTCGTGTCGCTCGGCACGTACGCAGCGGGATTCGCTTCGAGCGAATCCAAACGCTTCGAGTACTACGGACTCTGGGAGCAAATTGCGATTGTCATAGGCCCGCTCGTCATCCTCGGCAACGAGTTCGTCCCGCAAGTGAACGACTTCCTCCTCAGTCTGGGCGACCCGCTCGGGATGCAGCTGGCGTTCTTCGCTACGGTCGTCTCCTGGGGAGTCGCTGTTCAGTAAACCGATGACACGACGCTATTCTTTCGGAGGTGAACTACGATGAGTCGCGCACGCTCGATCTTGCTAGCTGGCCTGCTCGTCCTGTCGGCAGTCGTTACTGGTGTCGGCCCTGCGCTGGCACAGTCGACAACGGACACCTACGCTCAGGAATTCACAACTGGTCCGCACAAGGTCGAAATCGACCTCTCGAATGTCACCACCGAGACGACGATCTCCGTGATTACTTCCGGGTCACCTGCTGGTGATAACGTCACGATCATGAAGAAGAGTGTTTCAGCCAGCACATCATCAGCACACTTCCGCAACGCTGGTGCGTATGAGACTTTCACCGTTCAGGTCGAAGGTGCTGACGCTGAACCCGGCTTCTCGAAAGGCGGCGTCACTGCTGCATGGACGCCCGGAGATTCCGGAAAGTTCCTCGGTGATACTGGTGGTGACGCCGATTTCAACTACGAACTAAACGAGCAGATCGGTGAATCGGTAATGCCCCAGGTCGTCCAACTCGACCGGACTGGACTGCCGGGCAGTACGAAGGTCGATACCAGTGAAACGGATGCTGCACAGACCAAGGTGGACATCTACCAGTCCGCACAGAACAGTAACGCGGCATCTGAAGGCTTCCACACTACGCTGGACAACTACCTGTCGGATACGAAAACGCAGGCTCGCATCATCGGCAAAAATGCCTACATCAAGGCGCTGAACAGCGGTGCCAGTAAATCCGCCGCCAAGACTGAAGCGAAGCAGGCTGTCGCAGACTACTACGCGACCAAGCAGGTCAACCTCATGAACCAGTACGAGGTCGAGGCCCAGAACTACGATTACCTGCACTCCGTCGCTGCAAACGAGTCAAACATCGCCTCCACACTAGACGGGAACCAAGATACGTTCGTCGGCACGTCCCACACTCACCCGTACGGAGATGGTGGTACTATCGAGTACCAAGGCCTGAACTCGGTTAGCTACACCCTCACGAACGGTAGCAGCCACACGTATCAGGCTCCGAAGGTATTCGTTGATGCCGGTTACGATAGCGGTGACAACATCAATCCCACGCTGACCGCTCACACAGCCCCGAGTTCTGTTGAGTCGTCCGCTGGCTCTGGTCGCTCCAGTGTTCATCTTGAATCGCTGATGATCCGTGCGCCTAACGACAACTATCAGAACCTCAAGATCGTTCGCTGGCAGGAGTTCAACAGGCTGAACTCCGATATCCAAAGCCAGAACAGTGAGGTCCAAGCCGACATGGATACGCTGGCCGAAAACACGTATAGCGCGTACCAAGCTGGCGAAATCAACAACAGCGATCTCGTTGACCCTTACGTGCTGTCGAACCAGCAATCTGCGGGTGAAGACTTCCAGGGCTGGGCCGCCGCACAGCTCACCCTACTCGGCACGAACTCTCCGGAGAACTTCGATCAGATCGGGAGCTTCAACGTCACTACTGAATCCGGTACGCAGTACGAGGGTGTGCTGTTCTCTCAAGAAAATCCAGCCAGTGGTCAGTTCGAGAATGGGACGACCTACAACACGTCTAACATTGGCGGCACGCAGTACGTCGTTACCTCGGATCGCATTGTCGAACTGGATGGTGAGTTTACTATCGACAGTATCTCGACACAGGACGGCCAGACCGTCCAGAACGTCACTATCCAGAAAACCACCTACGAGACGACCAACGTCACCGAACTCAAGCAACAGTACGAGGATCTGGCGCGGAAGCGAGCGGAGATCGAGGCGCGTGAACAGAACCTTCGTGGCTCGGCTGGTGGTGGCCTGCTCGGAGGCTCATCTTCCTCGCTCGTGCTGGTACTGATTGGCGTTGGGGCACTCTACGCCGTGAGCCAGCGGCGAACGGGAGGTAACAACTGATGGTCTACTGGCTGGCTCTCAAGCTCGTTCCTCGGGACCTGTGGCTCGTCATAGTCGCACTCGCCGCGCTGCAACTCTCGGGAACCGTCGACGTGATCGGGCCAGCCATCGATTTGGTGTCGTCTTGGCTCCCGGAACCCTCGCTTGACTGGTTCTGGTGACTAACTCGGATTTTCGACTATGAACCCACGTACGCCTATACTCCTCATACTGATCGTCAGCTGTATCGCTCTCGCTGCACCAGCGGCAGCGCAGGAAACAACGAACGAAACGGCCACCTCGACGAACGTCTCCGCACCCGATGGCGCACCCAGTGATGTCGAACTCGTCGTTGATGAGAACGTGGTGGTCACAGACTACCGCTACCAAGACGGCCAGCTTGTCATCGACTTCTGGTCGGACGAGTACAAGGTCGTCAGTGTTGCTCCGCAGGTTGACGCCGGATCGGAAGCGGGCAGCGTCTCTTTCCGTGCGGCTGTCGTCGATGCGGATACGACGACCACCGTTCGCGTACCGTCCAGCGGTGGCGTGACACTCTGGACTGAGCAATCCATCGAACAACAGCGGTTCCACTACCTCCGCAAGCCCAACTCGTTCATAATCACTGGCCCGTGGAGTGGCGAGGACGTTCGCAACGCTGCCCTTGGCAGTACGCTCGGTGTCGTGATTGCGGTCCTGTACGAAGCGGTCTCTGCGAAGGTTGGGTCTGCTCAACGAGGTGAGCGACTGGCATGACCGACGACGAGAATAATCCCGATCTCGACCGCGACGAGATGGCGCACAACGCTGACCCTGGCCCGGATCACAGTCGGACCTATCGACTGTTCCGGTGGCTCACGAACAACCTGCTGTTGATCGCGTCGGGTGTCGGTATTGTCCTGTTCGTCATCGCGTCGATTCTCGGCTACGAACTCCCGCGAAGCCTGCGTCTGATCGGACTCTGTGCGCTCGTGACCATTCCGCTGGCCGGGCGACCGACGGGCAAGAAAGTCCGGTCGCTGCTCTGGGACCCGAATTACGTCTGGCTCGTCGACATTGACGCCCGTCACACGAAAGGCGGTATCTTTCGGACACCTGGGCAACGGTTCCGCGAGTGGTCCGTCGAGGACGGCCAACTCGACTGGGTAAGTCCCAATCTTGCCTTCGGTAAGAACGTCGATCTCGAAGCCCAGACCGTCGAAGGATGCTGGCGCGGCACGCTCTCTGACCGTGAGCTGATGCGAACGCTCCAGGCCGTCGAAGAGTGTCGCGGCCAGCTCGAAGCTGACGCCAAGCGCGGCTTCGCCATCGAAGCCCAGGCGTTCACCATCATCCGTAACGCCACGCGCAAGGCGATTCTCCGTATCGTCTCGACGTTTGAGCGCGGCACCCTTCCAGATGAAGGAGAGGGGTTGACCGACGAGATAGAGTCGGCTATCGAACAGTTCGGCCTTGACCGAAAGATCCGCGCTGCTGAGAACGACGAGTCTCCGGAGTCTGATGTTCCGGGTGTCCGCATCGATCTTGACCAGGACCTCGCCGATCTCGCTGGCGCTGGTGACGGAGGTGTTCCCGCTGATGATTGAACTCAATCTAACCCATCGTGAGAAAAGCATCGTCGTGGTAACTGCTGCTGTGACGTTCGTAGCTGGCTTCTGGGCCGGCATCTGGTCGGTTCCACCGCAGGCCCTTGATGTGCCACTGGAGGTGACGCAGAACGCTGGAGAACAGATATACGATCCTGCCTATCGTCCTGTTCCCGGTTCCCTGCCTGTCGTCTCAGTTGTCGTTCCGCTGCTCGGCTTCGCATACGCATTCCGGGATCAGCTCGTCGAGGACAGTTCCGACTCTGTTGAGGTGTCCGCTGATGACTGACAGCGTTGACGAACATCTACTGACTGCTGCGAAGCTCTACGAACAGGTACAGGGCGAACTCGACGGCGACGACCGGCTGTTACCGCACACGGGTATCGTCGAGGATCAGCAAGACCGCGCGGCGCTGTCGTTCATGGAAACGGCGATGCGAGAAACCGACCGGTCACCGGTAGGTAGCTCCACGTTCGAGGACACGGCTCTCGGACAGGCGATCTCCTCGAAGGTCCTGACCGACACGGCGACGGAAGCCGTCGCTGCTGGCAACGGCTCGGTCATGTCGCACATCGTCGGTGTCACGGAACAGGACCTCGACGCCTCGGCGCTGCGGCTCCCGATGATGCTCCTAAACGAGATTGAGAATAACGGCGCTCCGGCGTTCATCACTGCAGCGGGCAACCCGAACACGGGCAAGACCAACACGGCTATCCTCCTGATCACGCTGCGGGCGCTCGACCTCGATGACCTTCTGGTACTCTCGAACGTCCGGACGTGGGAACAGACGGATATTGTCGTCACCTCAGCTCACGATCTCGCCGTGCAGCTGCTCGAACATCGGGACCGACCGAAAGCCATCTTGATCGACGAAGGCTCGACGCACTTCGATGCTCGGACGAACCGTCGTGAGGTAGCCGAACAGTACACGCCGTTGGCGAAGCGATACGCGAAGATTGGTGTGGACATGGAGGCCGTCGTGGTTCATACCGGCAAGGATCTCCATCCTGAACGTAAGCGTCTCTCGACGCTGGCGATGTACAAAGCGGCTAAGAAGAGCGCGGAGTTCTTCGAAACGTGGCCCGCTGATGCTGATGCGCCGACTGACCGACTGTTTGGTGGTAGTCTCGAAGAAATCGAGAAGGCAACAGGCTACGATCCTGATGACGCCGCGCCGTGGGCGTGGAACCTTCGAGCTGGTCTATTCGAGAAAGACGTTGAGTGGACACAACTTCTCGAGCTGCTCCGTGAACGCGGATCTGTTGAATAACACTCTCCTCTGATCTTCTACCAATTGGAACTACATTTGTGAGTGTATCCGCAATTTTGATACACTCCAAGTCCAAACTTATAACTGCGAGACAGTGACCCGTCTCGCTGAAAACGGGATATAGGATAACCGGCTTTGTACCGGTGTTCCGGGCCTGGATAGCCCCCCGATATCCATGCGTTTTGCTGATAATTGGTGTTCAAGCCGAGCTTGCAAGCTACAACATAGTCTTGAAAATCTATAGTGCGGCCTTGTAACGCCGGATTTGCTCTGAACAGTCTGAGAGGTTTATACCATTGTCTCTCATGGACTGTTCCGTATGGATCTAACAAACCTGAAAGAATTGCTTACTGAAGATGACGCCGTCTCACCGGTGATCGGCGTCATTCTGATGGTCGCAATTACAGTTATCCTCGCAGCAGTAATCGCATCCTTCGTCCTCGGTCTCGGTGACCAGGCACAGCAGGCAACCCCACAAGCCAGCTTTAGCTGGGAATACAGTGCAAACAGCTCAGCTGACACTGATGGTAATGTGACAATCACGCACGATGGTGGCGATTCAATCCAGGCACAGGAACTCTATATTCGTGGTGACTTCGATAGCGGCGGAGAAACAACTGCTGGATCATGGAACACCTACGAAGGTGCATCTGTTTCTGGTGGCTCAGATGTTTCTGCAGGACAAACAATCAACCCTGGTGTCGGTTCGAAGTACGACTTACGGGTGATTTATGAGACTCAAGAAGGTGATAGCTCGGCCACTCTCGCGCAAGACTCCGGCCCTGATGCGTAACTGATCATTTTGAATTTTTATCAGACCCGCTGTATATAATAGACATATCTCAACCCACCCACCGACCCACCCCCTCGGGTCGGCTTATTCCATTGCCTTCGGATGCCGCGGATACGGATACAGTTCCACGTCGATCTCGCCCTCAAGGTACTGCTCGCCTTCAGTCGTCAACTCGACAAAATCCTGATCCTCAGTCAGAAACGCCACCAGGTCAGCATCGGCCAACACCCGACACCGGTCTTGTACCTGCGCTTCTGTCGCGTGAATATTGTCACGGATAGCCATCTGCTTGGCTGTTGACACCGAGTCATCCCGAAGGTGTTCCAGTATCCGGTCGTCGATACTCCGTTGCCAGCGGGCTGTCTTGCGAATCGTCATGGTGGAGGGCGATTACACGTCGTTCGTCTCTGCGTCGGCACTCGTCGACGGCTCCGTTGGGCCACTACCGTTGATATAGACGCCTTCCTCGGCGTCGTATTCTTCATCGAGATACGCTTTCCCTTCGTCAGTAATCACATAGGCTCCGTTACCGACGTGAGTTAGAAGCCCATTCTCGGCGAGTTTCTTCATCCGTCGGCCAACCTGAGTTCTCGAAACGCGGACTAACCCGCTATCGTGGACTTCTTTGGGTGTTCCCGTACCCTCGTTCTCTCGCATCCATTCGAGGATACGGTCGTCCCAGACGCTCTGCCACGAACCGGATAAGCGCATTTGAATTACAAATATTACTCGACCCACCTATTTCAGTCCTTACGTGCATTTTCTTACCAACCAATCAAATATAGCTTCCCGATACATTTATGCACTTTCTGGGTAATAGTGTTCTTGCGGGCCGCCCACTGATGGCTCTCAGCCATTCAGAACTGGGCCGTGCTGGAACACGGCCCGAGAGTGGTTCCGTTACCGCATCCATGTCAACAGGAACCGATACGGGGTCTACGCCCCGCACGACGACAGTCGCCTCGCCAAATAAAAAGCCCAGCGTTCGCCCGGCTCTCAGAGGTGGTTCTATTGACTGACCTCGATCCGATCCCGCCTCATGAGGCCGTCGAGATGTTTCACGACGCGATGGTCGACGAACACGCAAAGTCGACTCGGGAGAGTAACAAGCATCGTCTCCAGGCGTTCGTGCAGTTCTGCGATGAGGAAGGCATCGAGAACCTGAACGAACTCACTGGTCGGGACCTCTACAAGTATCGGATCTGGCGACGCGAAGGGCAGGGTGACGGACGTGACCCTATCAAGACAGTCACGCTCAAGGGCCAGCTGGCGACACTCCGTCGCTTCCTCCAGTTTGCTGCTGACATTGACGCTGTCCCGCAGGGTTTCTATGAAAAGCTGACGCTGCCGACGATGACCAACGGCGAGGACGTGTCGGAGACCACGCTCGACCCTGAGCGCGCAATTGAGATTCTGGACTATCTCGAAAAGGCCCGTCCCAGCACGCGTGACCACATCATTCTCGCTCTGCTCTGGGAAACCGGTGCGCGCACTGGCGCAATCCGTGGCCTCGACCTCGAAGACGTGGACTTGGAGGGCGATCACCCACGGTTCTCTGGGCCCGCCCTACAGTTTGTCCATCGTCCTGAAACAGACACGCCGCTCAAGAACCGCGAGGCAGGAACTCGGTGGAACCGAATCAGCGAGAAGACCGCTCGGTACATCGAGGATTACATCGATTTCCACCGGGACGACGTGACCGACGAATACGGACGAGAACCCCTGCTCACAACATCACACGGTCGACCAGCTGGCAACACCTTCCGAACGACACTGTATCGGATCACTCGTCCCTGCTGGCGCGGTGAAGACTGCCCGCATGACCGCGATATCGATGACTGCGAAGCCACGCACATCGACCACGCCAGTAAGTGCCCTTCGGCCCGATCTCCTCACGATGTTCGCAGTGGCCGAGTGACCTACTACCGTCGTGAGGATGTTCCCCGCCGAGTCGTGAAGGATCGACTCAACGCCAGCACGGATATTCTCGACCGTCACTACGACCGGCGTTCTGATCGCGAACAGGCTGAACAGCGTAGCGATTTCCTCCCAGATATTTGAGAACAATGAGTACTAAAATCAACGTTGCGAATTGGCGATATTCAGGTTCCCACCGTGCCCGTGAAGCCGCTGAACGATAGTGAAGCGTGCTGAACCGCAGCACGCAGGGGGATTCGAATCACGCCAGACCGAACGAAGTGAGGCCTGGCCTCGGGTGAGAATCCCACCATCCCGCTATCTCCGAATAAAAGCAACGTAGACAGCCACGCTACACGCCGAGGAGTCACATTCTCAAAACAACCAAGCGCGCCATCGGTCGCATTCCAGCGTCCCCCACGGTTCGCTGCCGGCTGACCGCTCTGAAAATGCCTGTCACCGTCGGTATGTCTCACCAGAACCAGTCTTTAGAATGTCGCAGTGAAGGGTGCACTACTGCCAATACCTAGTCGGCTCGCATGACCTGTCAGAGGCACGGCAACCCGACTTGGGGGGATGGTATCAGTTTCACACCCTCCACAACCATGGTTTTCCCGGCGAGACGTATGAAACAGCGATATTTTCACACCCAGCTATTGTTTTGAAAACACGGGTGAACCATCGGTACTGCTACTACTGGGGCTGTGCCTGCTCACAGGGCCAGCCCTACAGCGACACCGAGCTGTTCCGGTCTCCGAACGGCTCCGGCGCTGTGTCTGAATGCGTCCGAACCCCGGTGCTACGCTTCTACGATGTCGTCTTCCATGGCAGCGACCTCAGTGAGAATCGCTTCGACGTCGTCGTCGGGGACGCCGTTCTCCCGGAGCGCGGCTTCGAGGTGGGTCGCGACGTTGGCGAACGCTTCTTCGGTGATTCCCATGCCTTCGTGGGCGGTCTGCATGTCATCGCCGTCGTAGTCGACCGGTCCGCCGGCGACGGCACTGATGAACTGCGCCTGGTGGCTGCGGAGCTGGTCCATGTCGGTCGCTTCGAAGTACGGGTCGAGCACCGGGTCGTCGAGCACCCGGTCGTAGAAGTCCGAGACCACCGCGTCGACCGCGTCGCGACCGCCGATCCGCTCGAAAATGGACTGTGATGCCATTGTCAGGTGACAGGTAAGCGGCCGGCATGACAGTTGTGGAAAAACATATTCGGCACAGAACGCCGCGTTGGCGCTCGGACGCGATGCGTGGCCTAGCGACGCTCTCAAAGTAGGCCAAGCGCTCATCGAAGCGCTACAGCCGTTTGCGCCGTCGCTGCCGACCGACCAGTACCACCGACAGTATGCCGAGCGTCCCGAGCATGGTCCACTCCCCGTGACGGTCGGTGACGGGCCGTGCGGTACCGACGCCGTGCTTGCCCTCGTCGTCGCCGCTGGTCGCTGTGGCCGGGCTGCTATCGACTGACGGCGCGAAATTCGCCTGCCGGTCGGTCGTATCCGCTACGCCGCTTCGCCGCAGGTCACGATCAGTGAGCGCGTCGGTCTGGACCGACGGCGCGGTGTCAGTGACAGCCTGTCGAACGAACGCGTCGAGGTCGTCCCCGGCGACAGCCGACACTGTCTCGGCGAACAGCCTGAGTGTAATTCGCTCGTCTCGCCGAGTCAGCCCGTCGAGGACCGCTTCGAACGTTCGGTTCCCGTCGGTCGCCTGCCGGAGGCGGGCGTCGATAGCCGCGACGACACGCGTTCCCTTGTGGTACTGCGCGCCCGGCCCGTCCCAGCTATCGGGCTGTGTCAGGTCAGCGGTTTCGTGGCGCTCGGTCGTAATCCTCTCATGAAACTGGTCTTTTTCGATACCGCTCGCGCTGTAGGTGAGCGCCGCGGTGTGATAGTCCGCGCTCCCCTCACTGAGCCAGTCCATCGCCGGTGTCGTCTCGAACGTCTCCCGGGTGTGGCGGTACTCGTGGACCCAGACGTTGACCGGGGAACGGACGGGTTCGCCGGCGTTGACGATGACATCCGACTCGCCGTTCGACGGGGTGTACCCGCCCGGTGCGAGTTCGTTCGGCGCGACGAACACGCGGATGTGGTCGTGATCCGTTCCGGCGGTCGAGGCACGCTTCGCGTGACTGATGGAGTCCAAGACGGCGGTTCGGTTGGGTCGCAGGTCCGCAGCCGCCGGGACAACGAGGGTGATTCGGTCCCCGTCGACTGTTCTGAGTTCTGTCTCGTGTGGGCCGATGTAGGCGGCCGTACGCCCGGCGACACCGTTCTGGCCAGGCGCGAGTACGAGCGACTCGTTCCATCTGGGCTGCGGCCCGGCGCGCCAGCGCCAGCGGGCACGCAGTGACACTTCCTGTCTGGCCAGCAGCGTCCAGTTGTCGGTGCCGGCGGTCCGCTGGCCGAACGTCGTCGAGAGTCCGACCGGCACAGTGTAGGTCAACTGTGCTGTCCTCGTATCGCCGCTGAGACGCCAGCGGTCGCCATCTGACCGGAGGCCGTCGGCTCGGAGGACTGTCGTCTCCGCCGGCGTCCGCACCGACAGTCCAGTGACGTGCCGTGGTCGCTCAATCGTCGCGGTCACCCGTACCCGACCGGTCTGGGTCGGCTCTCTGTCGATTGCGTACCGGACATCAATCGAACTATCGCTGTCGCTGGTGCCGATTTGTGCCGGTGGACTCGACTCGACACCGAGGGCGACTGGAGACGTGCAAACCAGAAGCAGGCAAACCAGCCCTGCCGACATCTGCGTTCTCATAGCTCTGGGCGCTGCCGAATGCTACGCGACAACCAGCGAGTGGCAGTAAAGTGTGTGCCGGTGAAAATCTCAAACGTAATAACAGGCTGTGCGGCGCGGAGATGGGGTCGCAAGCGTTTTGCCAGCGGCCACGTTATCCCCTGATATGGCCGATTGTCCGCTCGCAGACGACTGTCCCAAATTCACCGAACGAATTCAGGGGATGGGCTGTACCCACTACGGCGACCGTGGCGGCGCCGAGTGGTGCAATCACTACAACCAGCCCATCTCGGAACTCAAGAGCCAGCCGGTCAAGATGGGCGAGGAAGTCGCCGTCGACGTCGAGGACATCCACGAGAGCGGTGCCGGCGTCGGTCGGACCGAGGACGGCTTCATCATCATGGTGGACGGCGTGCTCCCGCCGGCCCGCTCGCTGGTCAAGGTGACGAACGTCCACTCGAACCACGCCCGCGCCGAGGAGGTCGAGCGACTGGAGATGGACGAAGAGCTCTCCGAATCCGAAACCAGCGAGAGCGACACCGATACCGACGAGACGGACGACGACCCCGACGACGACGGCCGGCGTCTCGGGAGCCGGGACAACTTCTGGGGCAGCTAGGCCGCTGTGCAGTCACGGTAACTGGGACAGTTTGCGAGCGGGACTTTTTGGGACAGTCGGTACTTCTCCCGGACATGGACCTCGAACTCGATGGCAACGCAGCGCTGTGTACCGCCGCGACGAGCGGCCTCGGACTCGCGAGCGCCGAAGCCCTCGCCGCTGAGGGTGCCGACGTGGCCGTCTGTGGCCGAACGCCGGAACACGTCGACGAGGCACGGGACCGGCTCGAATCAATCGGCGACGGCGACGTACTGGCCGTCGAGGCCGACATCACCGACCCCGACCAGATCGAAGCGCTCGTCGAGGAGACCGTCGACACCTTCGGCGGCCTCGACCACGTCGTTACCAGCGCCGGCGGCCCGGCCCCCGGACCGTTCATGGAGACGACCGAACGGGACTGGTACGGCGCGTACGACCTGCTGGTGATGAGCGCCGTCTGGACCACCCGGACCGCCTATCCGTATCTCCGGGACTCCGACGACGGTACTATCGTCAACATCACCTCCCGATCCGTCAGGGAGGTCATCGACGACCTGGTGCTCTCGAACGCTGTCCGCCGGGCCGTCATCGGCCTGATGAAGACCCAGGCCCGCGAGTTCGCGCCGGAGGTCCGCGTCAACGCCGTCCTCCCCGGTGCACACGAGACGCCCCGCATCGAGGAACTCGTCGAGGCGGCCGTCGAGCGCGGCGAGTACGATTCCTACGAGACGGGCATCGAATCGTGGTCCGACGCGCCGCTGCAGCGCGTTGGCCAGCCCGAGGAACTCGGAGACGTGGTGGCGTTCCTCTCGTCGGCCCGCTCCTCCTACGTCACCGGGACGGCCCTGCCCGTCGACGGCGGCGCGATGCGGAGCTAACAGCCCTGGCCGCCGATCCGCTCAGAATCGCTCGTCATCGCGTAGCTCCGACACGACCTCCCGAACGCGCTGAGCCTCGTCTTTCGGGACGACGAGTGTTCGGTTGTCGAAGGACGCCACCACGAGGTCTTCGACGCCGACGGCGCTGACGTGCCCGTCGCTCGCCAGCACGTTCCCATCGGCGTCGATGGTAATCGCGTCGCCCAGCACCGCGTTTCCGTCTTGTTTGTCGAGGATGCGCTCGAAGGCGTCCCACGAGCCCAGGTCGTCCCAGTCCAGCGCCGCCGGGACGACGAAGGCGTTCTCGGCGTCTTCGAGCACAGCGTAGTCGATGCTCACCGGGTCAACAGCGGCAAAGGCGGCGTCATGGTCCCCGTCGTCGAGTCGCTCGACCATGGGTGCAAGCGGCGACGACGCCGCGGCGGACAGGAGGGCCGTCGGCGTCCACGCGAACAGGCCGGCGTTCCAGTAGAACCCCTCCCGGACGTACCGCTCTGCGGTCTCCCGGTCGGGCTTCTCGTGGAACGTTTCGACCGGCGCGAAGCCGTTCTCGGACGGTCCGGGCTTGATGTAGCCGTAGCCGGTCGCCGGCCGGTCCGGTTCGATACCGACGGTGACGAGCCCCTCGGTTTCCACTGCGACCCGCGCGGCCGTCCGTGCGACCGTCTCGAACGGCCCCGAAATCCGGTGGTCGCTCGGCAGACACAGTAGAACGCAGTCGCCGACCTGTTCGCGGATGCGGTGGGCCGCGTACGCCAGCGCCGGGCCGGTGTCTTTGGGTTCCGGTTCGGTCAACACCGCAGCACTCGGCGCGCGCGTTCGCACCCCGTCGGCGAACGATTCGCGCGTCAACACGTAGGTCTCGTCGGCGAACCCGACCCGACTGACAGTCTCGGCGAGTAGCGATTCGTCTTCCCCGAAGGAGAGAAACTGTTTGGGGCGGTCGCTCCGACTCGCCGGATACAGGCGCGTGCCGGTGCCGCCGGCCAGAACGAGCGCGACGATTGGTCGCTCCATACTCGGGCTTTGCCCAGCCAGTGCTAAAATGTTGTACTGGCGACCGAGGAGAGTACCAACAGAACCCACTGCCGTCAGCGAGTTACCACGTTTCTATCGTCCCGTCCCTGATGTCTTCGACACAGCCCTGACAGTCCGGACTCTCTGCGTCGTAGCAGACTGGCCGACGCTGCTCGTCCATCGACACCGCGCGGTACTCGGCGTGGCGGCGACAGACGATTCGAGCCCGGCCCTCCTCGTCCCTGGGCAGGCCGGCCTCCGCCGACCGCTTGCCGTTTTTGTAGGCCTTCTTCGCGTCCGAGAGCTGCTGCTCGGCCGACCGCAAGGTATCTCGGATGAACCGTGCGAGTCGGTCGTCGTCGGCCATACTGACCGTTGTGCCCCGCGACAAATCAATCTTCTCGCGTGGCTCTCGCGCCGCGACTGTGGGACCGCAACACCCTCACTCACTTTCACTTTCACTCCGCTGGGCGAGTGTTTATATCCGAAGGCGACCAAGCGTCGGATGTCTCCCAACGAAAACCAGGCGGAGACAGTGAAAGCCAATGACTGAGTCAGATTTGCGTACCCACGCGACAGAGATACACGAGCAGTTTTCCGACCAGCTAGAGATCGACGTCGACGACGTCGTCGAGCGGCTCGATACGCTGGTGAACGACTATCAGGTCCCCATCAGTGAGGCCCGCCGGAGCGTCGTCAACACGTACCTCGACGAGGCTGGTATGGACCGCGACCAGCTGGGCGGCGGCGACGGCGGCGGCAACGAGCAAGTGAACGTCGCCGATGTCGACGCCCCCGAGGAGTGGGTCGACGTTCGCGCGACGGTCGTCGAACTCTGGGAGCCGCGCGCCGACGCCGTGGCCCAGGTCGGCTTGTTGGGCGACGAGACGGGCACGATCAAGTTCACGAAGTGGTCGAAGTCCGACCTCCCGTCGCTCGAAGAAGGGAAGTCCTACGCCCTGCGCAACGTCGTCACCGACGAGTACCAGGGCCGCTTCTCCGTGAAGCTCAACCGGACGACCACTATCGAGGAACTCGACGAGGCAATTGAGGTCGGCGACGACAGCGTCGAGGCCGAGGGCGCGCTGGTCGACATCCAGTCGGGCTCCGGGCTCATCAAGCGCTGTCCGGAGGACGACTGCACGCGCGTCCTCCAGAACGGCCGCTGTAGCGAACACGGCGAGGTCGAAGGCGAGTTCGACCTCCGAATCAAGGGCGTCCTCGACGACGGCGAGGAGGTCACCGAGGTCATCTTCGACGAGGACGCGACCGAGGAGCTGACCGGCATCGCCCTCGAAGAGGCGAAGGAGATGGCGATGGACGCGCTCGACACCACCGTTGTCGCCGACGAGATGCGACAGAAAATCCTCGGCCGGTATTACCGCGTCCGCGGTCCGACGTTTGGCCGCTACTTGCTCGCCGACGAGCAGGAGCGACTGACCGGGGCCGTGGATGCAGACGAGATTCTCATCAAAGCGAGGTCGATCTAAATGGCGAGTACACCCACCCGCGAGGTCGCACGGCGCGTCTTCGCACGCGAGTTCAACGACGCGAGCTACACGTTCAAGGAATCCGACGACGACCGCGCGCCGGTGTACGTCCTCCTGCCGACCGGCCAGCGCGCCAACCGCGTGTTCCTGGTCGGGACCCTCACCGAAACCGAAGACGTCGGTGAGGACAGCGAGTACTGGCAGGGCCGGGTCGTCGACCCCAACGGCGACACGTTCTTCATGTACGCCGGGCAGTACCAGCCCGACGCGGCGTCGATGCTGCGCGAACTGGAGCCGCCGGCCTACGTCGCTGTCGTCGGCAAGCCACGCACCTACGAGACCGACGAGGGCGAAGTGAACGTCTCGATCCGCCCCGAGTCCATCTCGAAGGTCGACGAAGCGACGCGGGACCGCTGGGTCGTCGAAACGGCCGAGCGAACGCTTGACCGGGTCAAGCGGTACAAGGAAGCCGACATGGAGGACCCGGCCACTGACGAGTATATCTCGATGGCTGACGAGGAGTACGAGCAGTTGTCAATCGAGAACTATCGGCAGTCGGTCGTCGGCGCGCTGGAGAGCCTGCAGGACGAACAGGCCGAAGCCAGCGCGGACTGACCGCGGCACCGTCCTCGATTTTTCGCTGCTGGCAGGTCGACCGGCGCTACGGCTCTAGTAGCTCGATTCGGTTCCCTTCTGGATCGACGACGAACATGATCGTCGTCCCGCTCTCGGTCGTTTGCGGGCCGCTGAGCGTTTCGACATCATCGGGTAGTCGGTCGGCGACCGCATCGAGGTCGTCGACTTCCAGCCCGGGATGGGTCGCTCCCGGTCGATTGAGGTCCGGGTCCGGCATCGCCTCGCCTTCCGGCTCGTAGCTCGCCAGTTCCAGACGCGCGCCGCCGGCGTCGAGGTGCACCAGTTCGGCGCTGGCCCCTTCGATGTCGACGGCGGTGCCGAACGCCTCGTCACCGACCGAGAAGCGCGTCAGCACGTCGAGTCCGAGCACGTCGCGGTAGAACTCGACGGCGCGGTCCAGATCGCTGACGATGATACCGAAGTGGTGAGCGGTCGCGTCGATGTCTGTCGCCATCTCTGCCGGAACCGAGGTCGGCCGGCTGTTAAATCACAGCGGTTCGACTGTCGTCAGAGACGGCCACCAAGGGACCGGTCCGGTAGCGTCTGACAAACGATTAAATACGTTGCTGCTGAAACAGTACATAACTATGGGCAACAAAAACAAGACTATCTCCTTCCGCGTCAGCGAGGACAAATTCGAAACCCTCCGCGAAATCGCCGAGGAACGCGATATCTCGCTGTCCGCAGTTTTTCGTGACTACGTCGACACGCTTGTTTCCCACGACGGTCAGGTGAAGGTCGCGCCGGAACACGAGTTCGAGGACGACGCAACCGAGACCAGTACCGAGAGCTTCCCGCCGAAAGTCGAAGTTCCGAAGAGCTTCGTCCGCGAGCACGAGCGACTCGAACTCGAAGCCGAACACCTCCGCGAACAACTGGAAGAACACAAGCGCTACGTCACGAAGCTCCGCCAGCAACTCGACGAGATGGATCAAGACGAGGTCATTCATCTCGAAGACCTCGATCAGGGCGAAGAGGAAGACGCCTCCTATCGCATCGGCAGCTTCGACGACCTAGAGTAACCGCTGGCGTTTCTGCTGTACGTCCTCGGCGACGTCGTCGCGCCCATCGACATCGGCCAGGGTTTCCACGGCTTCTAACGTTCTGACGGAGTTATCGAGGAAAGAGAGCACGTCGCCCGGATACGCATACAGCATGTAGTCGTCGCTCATCACGTCGACGATTGCGTCCGGCCCCATTCCCTGTTCGCGCAGTTCCAGCAGGTACGAGATGAACTTCCGCTCGGCACAACCACAGTGGGGGTTGGCCTCACAGTCACAGTCGAGGAAGTCCTCAGCGAAATCCAGGACTCGCTCTCTGGAGGCTTCGTCGAGCTTTGCCAACCCCTCGCCCTGAAACAGGATGTCCAGCGTCGCACCCTTGAACGCCCCCTTCGGGAAGCTCGTCTCTAGCTGGGAGGCGAGCTGCTGGTGGTTCTTGACGTAGATTTTGTCCGTGATGGCCACGCGTGCCTCTCTGTACGCGTCGGCTGTGTAAAAGCGTCTCGAAGCAGCCGGTGAGCTATCGTAACAATTGAAATGGTTTACACACTGACCGCATTGCAGGCGTGCGAGCAGGTGTGCACTGATTTTCAATGGCTACTATAGTCGAACTCAACTCCGAACCGACGTGCCACCGCTGTCACGCGCTCTCACGACTCACTGGTTCCCCGATTCGTAACGTATTTCTGTTCCAGCGGAATATCTATGATTGCCTCAATAAGCGTGTCCGGGTTGGGGTAGTGGTATCCTTCAGCCTTGTGGTGGCTGAGACGTGGGTTCAATTCCCGCACCCGGACTGTATCAATTTTCTTATATGTTTTGAACCGAGGACATCAGTACGTTTAGTTTTACTTTCACCCCACTCGGCTCATATTTACTATCTACTACGTTCTTGTCTGCCCTGTGAAAGAGTTTGACTGTCCGACATGTGGTCGGGTATTCGATAGTCGACGTGGTCTTGGGGTGCATCATAGCCGCGTCCACGACGAACGGCTACCGAATAGAGAGTGCAACCATTGTGGAGATTCCTTCTACTGTGAGTCCGCCCGAGCCTACTGTTCGAAGCACTGCCACGATGCCGCTGTATCGTACGAAGGAAAAGCCAATCCGAACTTTTCGGATGCGACAGAGCAGACGAATTGCGAGGTCTGTGGCGCGAAGTTCGAGTATTACCCGTCGGAGAAAGATGGGGTATACTGCTCTGACTGTGTCGAGAACGCGGCGTGGCGCGACCCGCCACAAATTTCTGGAGCTGCACACCACTCGTGGTCCGGTGGCAAACTATCGGTCTCCTGTGACGTTTGCGACGCCCGCATTGAGCGATATCCGAGTCAGATTCAGAGTGAAGTCGTCCTCTGCAGCCGTGACTGCCACGCGGAGTGGCTTTCGGCGGCGTTCACCGGTGACGGGCATCCGAACTGGCGCGGCGGTGGCGTGGGCGAGTACGGACCGGGATGGCGGTCGGTGCGCGAGCAGGCCCTGGCGCGGGACGACCACGCTTGCGTGCTGTGTGGCACTGCTGCCGACGAACTGGGTCGGAACCCGGACGTCCATCACATCGTGCCGGTTCGGCTGTTCGCCGTGATGCCAGCGCTCGCCGTCCGAGACGCACACACGCTGGACAACGTCGTCTCGCTGTGTCCGGGCTGTCACCGTCGAGCCGAGTTCGGTCACGTTTCGCGGGCGGAGTTACGCTGGCGGGCCGGCATCCATCGGACGGATGCCCCCGTCGCAGGCGGCGCGATGGCGTAACCGGACCGGAATCTACACAATCGGTCCCGCCGCCAGTACGCGTATGTCACCAACTGTCGACGAACTGCGGAACGAGATCCGCGAGGCTGTCGGGCGGTACGAACGCCCGGTCTCGACTGCTTTCACCAAGGAAGCTCTGGCGGCCATCTGCGAAGCTGTCGGGTACGATATCGACACGGACCGACTGCCGTCGAAGCCGCAGATGCGGGCGGGGATTCTCTGGACAATCGGCGAGCGCGAGGACGACGACCCGGCGGACGCGGAACAGCCCTTCCGGAAGGGAGAACTCGAAGCGATTGCCGCGGCGCTGTCCGACGAGTAACGGTGCCCTTCGGCTGGTGCGAGGTTTCCAGTTGACCGTCAGAATGCGGAGCTATTTGCTTCCCGACAGCGAATTAACCAGTATGGCACGCAACCGCTCCCCGACGTTCGAGAACAGGCAAACTGCCGGTCGACGGCTGGGAGAGGCGTTGCGCGAGCGAGATATCGCGGTCGACATCGTCCTCGCGATACCGCGCGGTGGGCTGCCAGTGGGCCGCCCCGTCGCCGACGCGCTCGACGTCCCGCTGGACATCGCGGTCGCAAAGAAGATCGGCGCACCGAACAACCCCGAGTACGCTATCGGCGCCGTCGCCGCGGACGGAGCGGTCTGGCTCAACACCGATGTCATCGAGCAACGCGAGATACCCCGGGACTACGTTGCGAGCACACGAGCGGAGATGGCGGAAGCCGCCCGACAGAAGGCCCAGCGCTACCGCAGTTCGGAGTCGTCGCCGACACTTACCGGGAAGCGAGTCTGCCTCGTCGACGACGGCGTGGCGACGGGCGCGACGGCGCGGGCCTGCATCGAGCAGATCCGACAGGCCGGTCCCGAGCGACTCGTGCTTGCGGTGCCGGTCGCTTCGCCGCGGGCGATTTCGGACCTCGAAGCGCTGGTCGACGAGGTGGTCTGCTTGGAGGTCCCGTCGGCGTTCCGCGCCGTCGGCCAGTACTACGAGCAGTTCGACCAGGTTTCCGACGAGGACGCGATGTCGTATCTCGACGGCGAGTGACCGTTACCGCTCTATCCCTGATTCCGGCCGGACAGTCTCGGTCTCCGTCTCACCGATGGGGGTAAAGTCGCCGCTGGACTTGATAATCGAGAGCGCTGTCATGATGTCTGTCCGGGTGAGTAACCCCTCGAAGGAGTCGTCCTCGTCAGTGACGAGCAGGCGACCGACGGAGTTCTGCTGGAGCGAGGTCAGCGCGTCCATCACATCGGTCTCCGGACTGATTGTGATGATTTCCGTCGTCATCACGTCGCCGACGGTGTAGGCCTCGCGCTCGACCTCCTGAACGGCGCGGGCGTCTTCGAGCGTGACGAGGCCGACGACCTCGCCGCCGCGCTCGACCGGATAGCCGGTGTGACGCTCCTTGAACATCGTCTGGATGAGTTCCCGGACGGACATGTCCTCGGGGACTGTCGTTACGTGGTCCGCCGGCGTCATCACGTCCGCGACGGTGACGCCCTCGAACGCGGCCCGCATCGAGGTCTGGCGGGACTCGCCCGCCGCGCCGATGTAGATGAAGAAGGCCAGGCCGGCGAGGAAGATATTTCCGAGGACGAAGATGCCAAACAGGCCGAGGAAGACGGCGAACACCTTCCCGACTTCGGCGGCGATGGTGGTGGCTCTGGCGTACGACCGCCGGCGGGCCAGCAGCGCGCGCAGGACGCGGCCGCCATCCATCGGGAAGCCGGGGAGCATATTGAACGCCGCCAGTGCGATGTTCATCAGCGCCAGATAGCCGAGGATGAACCGTGCTGATTCGATGGCTGTCGCCGCACCGCTTGGGAGAAGCTGGAACGCGACGAAACAGACAGCGCCGACGGCGATACTGACGATGGGGCCGGCAATAGCGATGACCAGCTCCTGTTTCCAGTCTTCGGGCATCTCGCTGAGCTGGGCGATGCCGCCGAACAGCCAGAGCGTGATGGAGTCAATAGGGAAGCCATAGCGGATAGCGACGAGGGAGTGGCCGAGTTCGTGGAGGACGACGCCGGTGAACAGGCCGAGGGCCGCACCGATGCCGAGTACCCAGACGAGCGCGCCGTCGGTGAGGACGGCCGCGTCCAGCCCGGCGTTCAGCGTCCCGTTCAACAGCTCGGTCGTCTGCTCGATCTGTGTCCCGATAATCCAGGCGAACAGCGGTAGCACGAGGAGAAATGTCAGGTCCAACTGGATCGGGATTCCGAACGCGCTTCCGATGCGGAACCGGCGCATACCCGTCGCTTATCGGGGGACGGTCTTAAGCCCCCTTGGCGGAACTGCCGTGGTAACCGACGCCGGTACGCCTTTGCGGCGCGCCCGCGATGGACCGCACATGAGCGACCCACTGATTCGCCGCGCTGACGACATCGAGTACGAGGCCGTCGACGCAGCCGACGGGCTGGAAAAGGGCGTCCTCATCGGCGAGGAGGGGGGCGGCGGCAACCTCGCAATCCGTCGCTTCACGCTTGCCCCCGGCGGCAGCGTGCCGAAACATACTAACGACATCGAACACGAGCAGTACGTCCTTTCGGGGCGGTATACCGTCGGTATCGAAGGCGAGGAACACGACGTCGAAGCCGGCGACAGCCTCCACATCCCCGCCGGCGCTGTCCACTGGTACCGCAACGACGGCGACGAACCGGGCGCGTTCCTCTGTGCGGTTCCCGCCGGCGACGACGAAATCAAACTGCAAGGGTGACCCGGAGCAACAGTTCACTTCTCCCCGTACTTGGAACAGTGCGGGCCAGACTGCCCTACCCGTCGCTCGTTGGACAAGCCATGCTGGGTGGGACTGAAAGGGGCGGTCGGCTACGCGAACCCCGACGACGCAAGCACTGTACCGAGCGAAGCGAGGGAAGCGCACAGCGAGGCGCGGGAGCGTAGCCGACCGGGGCTTTCCGGCTGTTTAAATCAACTGTCACAGCACCAGTAACACCCACAGCTAGTCCGAACCGCTCAAGTAGCGCAGTCGCCACTAGATAATTGTGTCACAGCAGGCCGCACAGGTAGAGACGCTGTTCCTCCACGAACATGGCGAGGAGTTCCGCGTCGCCGCCCACCGGGACGGCGAGCGGCTCTTCCACGGCATCCTCGAACTCAAGGAGACCGACGCCGGCCCCCGCCCGCGTCGGCTCCGCGTCAAGGACGGGACCAGCGAGGAGCTTCGCTCGCCCGACCAGTTCGTCGACCTCGCCCGCCGTGCGGCCCGCATTCGTATTTCCGAGCAGACTGCTCCGCGTGCACGCGAGCGCATCCGAGAGATGCTCGACGCGTACCAGATCGAGGCCAAGGTCGTCCGGACCTGTCGGCTGTGTGCCTCCGACGGGCGCTACTCGCCGATTACCAGCGAGACGGCTATCGAGACTGACGACGAGACCATCTGCCCGGAGTGCGCTCGCCAGCAGCTCGACCGAGAACTCGCCTACAAAGGAAACATCGGCGGCGACGCTCGCGACCGGCTCGAAGAGCTCCTGCTCGAAGTGCAGGACCTCGACCGCGTGACGAACCTCCTGTCGGGCCAGCTGGACCCGGACCTGACGAAGTTCGACGAGATTTCGGCGACCGTCGACGAGGTCGACCCCGTTCGCGTCGACTCGCTGGACCTCCACCCGGGCATGCAAGAACACCTCGAATCCCGGTTCGACACCCTGCTCCCGGTCCAGAGCCTCGCCGTCGAACACGGAGCCACGGAGGGCCGCGATCAGCTGGTCGTGAGCGCGACGGCGACGGGGAAGACGCTCATCGGCGAGATGGCCGGCATCGACCGCGTCCTGAACAACAAGGGAACGATGCTGTTTCTCGTCCCGCTGGTCGCGCTCGCGAACCAGAAGTACGAGCAGTTCCAGGACCGCTACGGCGACATGGTCGACGTGTCGCTGCGCGTGGGCGCGAGCCGCATCGCCGACGAGGGCGGACGCTTCGACCCCGAAGCCGATGTCATCGTCGGGACCTACGAGGGAATCGACCACGCGCTCCGGACCGGCAAGGACCTCGGGACGGTCGGGACCGTCGTCATCGACGAGGTGCATACGCTCGGCGAGGACGAGCGAGGCCACCGCCTCGACGGCCTGATTTCCAGACTCAAATACTACTGCGAGTCCGGCGGCGCACCCGACAGCGGCGATACGCAGTGGATTTACCTCTCGGCGACGGTCGGCAACCCCGGCCAGCTGGCCGACCAGCTCCGGGCGACGCTCATCGAGTTCGAGGAGCGGCCGGTCCCCATCGAGCGCCACGTCACGTTCGCCGACGGCCGCGAGAAGATCGAGACGGAGAAGAAGCTCGTCAAGCGAGCCTTCGACAACAAGTCGAGCAAGGGGTACCGCGGCCAGACCATCATCTTCACGAACTCCCGACGCCGGTGTCACCAGATTTCACGCAAACTGGAGTACAGCTCCGCGCCGTACCACGCCGGGCTGGACAACCGGAAGCGACAGCGGGTCGAGCGGCAGTTCGCTGATCAGGACCTCGCGGCGGTCGTGACGACGGCGGCGCTGGCGGCGGGGGTCGACTTCCCGGCCTCGCAGGTCATCTTCGACTCGCTTGCGATGGGTATCGAGTGGCTCACCGTTCAGGAGTTCAGCCAGATGCTCGGCCGGGCTGGTCGCCCGGACTACCACGACAAGGGCACCGTCTACATGCTGGTCGAGCCGGACTGTTCGTACCACAACAGCATGGAGATGACCGAGGACGAGGTGGCGTTCAAGCTCCTGAAAGGCGAGATGGAGCCGGTCATCACCCGCTACGACGAGGGCGCGGCCGTCGAGGAGACGCTGGCGAACGTCACCGTCGCCGGCAAGCAGGCCAAGCGGCTCAACGACCGGATGGTCGGCGAGGTCCCGACCAAGCACGCGCTCGGGAAGCTACTGGAGTACGAATTTATCGACGGGCTCTCACCGACGCCGCTCGGCCGAGCCGTGACCCGGCACTTCCTCGCGCCCGACGAGTCGTTCCAGCTGCTCGACGGCATCCGAAAGGGACAGCACCCCTACGAGATCGTCGCCGACATGGAACTGCGCGACGAGCACTGAGCCGCGTTCGTTCCGCAGACCTGTCGGCCGAGTATCCTTTCGGCGTACATTCTTGTAGCGGCACGTACTTCCGGTGTCCATGGGCCTGTTCGATACGATCCGTCGCGCCGTCGGTGGCGATGACTCGTCGACCGACGGGGACGAGCGGGCGGCCGGGGGCGACCCGCCGTCCGACGATGGGCCGGACCTTCTGGATACAGCGACGCTCGACCCGACGACGTTCCGGGAGTACGCCGAGCACGTCGTCGACGGCGCGGACCCGCTGACCTTCGACCCCGACGCGCTTGCCCGCCTCGATACGGCTATCGAGGAGAGCTACGACGGCAAAACCGTCGGCGACGCCGCGAGTGTGACGACCTACACCGAGAACACGGTTCGGTTCGGAAGCTACCTCGGCGAACTCCTCGTGCGGGCGTACGACGGCAAGTGGGTCCAGTCAGACGGTCGATGGGGCGTCGCTGTCGCCGGCCCGGACGATGAGGTGGGTGTCGCGGTGTTCGACGTGGCCGCTCGCTCGTTCGCCGACAAACCGGTGTTTGCGGCCGTCGTGACGCGTCTGGAATCCGACCTGGAACTGGATAGCATACAGAGTACTGACGACGACGGTCTGACAGAGCCGGACGCGGACGAAACCGACGCCGACAGCGTCGTCTCCGAACCGACGCGGGTCGTTAGCCGCGTCGACGATGGACAGGCGGACGAACGCGACGGACCGCCCGAACCGACGGCGACAGATGAGCGAAGTGAGGCAACTGCCGGCGACACCGCTGCTACCGATTCGTCCCAGGCCATCGAAACAGAGCCGACCCGAATCGTCCGGCGGGTCGAATCTGAGTCGGAAGGCGAAGACCGGCCGGACGACACCGACCCCACACCAGCCGTCAGTGAGGCCGCTGACGAGCCAGAGAACGAGCCACCGTGGGGCAGTGACGACGCCGACGGTTCGACCGCTGACATCGGCGAGGACGCAGAGCCCGAGACGACCGAGTCAGCGTCAGACGATGCCGGCAGCGAGCCGTCGGCCGCTAAAACCACCGAGGAGGGGTCGACTATCGACTCAAGCGATGCGGAGCCGGCCACCGAACCCGCTGCCGAGCAGTCGGCTGTTGATACTGCCGATGAGCAACCAACGGCCGAAACACCGGCATCGGACTCGACCTTCGACGCCGCTGAAGACGGACCGACTGCTGACACGACTGATGCTGTCGAGACGACGGCCGATGCCGATGATACCGCTGATATGGCCACTGCCGACGAAGCGGCCGCGTACATCGACGAAGCGGAACCGACAGCCGACAGTGCTACAGCGGACCCCTCGGACGAAGCGCCGGCGGCCGAGACACTTCCCGAAGACTCGGCTATCGACACTCGCGACGAGGACCGAACTGTCGACGCGCCCGCGGGAGCAGCAACCGACACATCTGCTGACGAAGCAGTGACCGATACAGCCGACGACGGAGCGGCCGGGACATCGATAGACGACGAATCAAAGCCCGATATCTCGCCGGATGCGTCGTCAGACGTCGCTACAGACGCGGAGGCGGTTTCCGAAACCACGGGTGACGAGTCGCCTGCAGACACCGCTGACGCCGCGGGGGTCGATGACACGCCGGCAGCCGTTGCGGAATCCGACGCCGTGGAACAGTCCGATGATCGTCCCGACACATCGGCTCCTGTCGGGGATGTCGAGGCGTCTGATGCCACTGAGACTGCACCGTCACAGGACGCAACCGCTGACGAGACGCCTGATACGGCGGCCGCTGACGAACGTGAGCAGCCTGCTTCCACCGGCAGCGACTCGACCGCTGGCTCGATGGCCCGCTCGTGGGAACCCGGCACGGTCCGGGCGGACCACGCCGACACCGCCGTCGAGTTCGCCGACTTCTGGGGCGAACACGACCTCGATTTCTCGCCGGCCTCGCTTTCGCGGCTCGACGATCTGGTCGACGCGGAGTGGGACGACGAGCGATTCGCCGAGACGACGTTCGGGAGCGACGACTCCTTCGACGACCGCGCGTTCACCAGTGTCGTGCGGGAACTCGGCGGCTACTTCGGCGAAGTACTCGTCCGGCAACTCGACGGCAAGTGGACCGACGAGACGGACCACGAAGCGGCCGTCGTCGTCGGCGGACCGGGCGGGCAGTTCGCCATCCCCGTCTTCGAGGTCGCGATAACCTCGCTCAGAAAACAGGCGGTGTTCGGCCGGAGCTACGACGCCCTGCTCGAAGACCTGGGTCGTGACGGGCCGACGCGGTGAGCGACGCGACACCGGCCAGGCGGTTTCTCGCTGTTGCTAGTCAGAGATGGGTATGACTGACGTGCTCCCGCATTCGGGACACTCGTCGTGGTCCGTGTAGAGGAGCGTATCACACTCGATACACCGGTGGGTGGCTTCGTCGTCGGACGCGTTCCCGACCTCCTGTTTCAGCTCCTCGACTTTTCGACCGAGATCGTTGAAAAGGCTCATTGCCACTCCTTCGGCCCGGACAGGGATAAACGTCGGCTGCCTGGTCAGGGTGTGAGCGGACGCCACCGCACGCAAACGACCCATGCTTTTGTCACTGGCGGCGCAGGGGCCAGACGTGTCGCTGCCACCTGTTACGCCGGGGATGTTGTTCGTCTTCGCGGTTATCGTCGCTGCGCTGGTGCTGTTTGCGACGGAGGCGCTGCCAGTCGACGTGACTGCTATCGCCGTCATGGTGGCGCTGATGCTGGCCGAACCGGTGACGGTACTCGCGGCCGATATCGGGCTGCTCGCCGAGCCGGTGTACGTGTTACATCAGCCGGGCGACGGGCTATCGCCGCTGGATCGCGGGCTTTCGGGTTTTGCCTCGACGGCGACGATAACTGTGCTGGCGATGTTCATTCTCTCCGACGGCGTCCAGCGGACCGGAATCGTCCAGATCCTCGGCGCGAAAATCGCCTCCCTGACCGGGGACAGCGAAACGAAACAGCTCGGTGCGACCGTCGGGCTGGTCGCGCCTATCTCCGGGTTCATCAACAACACCGCTGCCGTCGCCATTCTCCTGCCGATGGTGACCGATATCGCGCACAAGGGCAAGCTCTCGCCGTCGAAACTACTGCTGCCGCTGTCCTACGCCTCGATGTTCGGCGGGATGTTGACGCTCATCGGCACCTCGACGAACATCCTCGCCTCGCAGCTCTCGGCGGAACTGATCGGCCGTCCGTTCAGTATGTTCGAGTTCACCCAGCTCGGCATTATCGTGACTATCATCGGGACGATCTATCTGCTCACTGTCGGGCGCTATCTGGTCCCGTCGCGTATCCCGGCCGAAGAGGACCTCACCCGGGAGTTCGAGATGGGTGAGTACCTGACCGAAGTTGTCGTCCGCGAAGACTCCCCGCTCATCGGCCAGACTGTCGAGGAGGCGCTCAGAGTCTCGGAGTTCGACGTGGATATCGTCCAACTGGTCCGTGAGAAGCGCACGTTCCTCGAACCGTTCGGACAGAAAGCGATCCAGGCCGGCGACGTCTTTGCCGTTCGGACGGACCGGGACACACTTGTCGACCTCCTCGACGTCGAGGGGCTGGACGTAATTCCCGAGGTTGAGGTTGACGACGCGGAACTGGAAACCGCGACCGAGCGAAAGAATCTCGTCGAGGTCGTCGTCGCTCCCGGCTCCTCGCTCATCGGCGAGACGCTCGTCTCTACGAGCTTCCGCCAGCGCTACGACGCGACCGTGCTGGCGCTTCGCCACGGACAGGAGCTGTACCGCCAGCGAATGGACCACGTCACACTCCGCATCGGCGATACGCTGCTGGTGCAGGCCACCCCAGACAGCATCGACCGCCTCAACCGCAATAACGACTTCATCGTCGCCCAGGAAGTCGAACGACCGGACTTCCGCCAGTCGAAGATTCCCGTCGCGGTCGGCATCGTCGCCGCCGTTGTGGGTGTCGCGGCCCTGACGCCGATTCACATCGTCATCTCGGCGCTCGGCGGGGCGCTCGCGATGGTCCTCACCGGCTGTCTCCGCCCGCCCGAGCTGTACGACGCCGTTCAGTGGGACGTCATCTTCCTGCTTGCCGGTGTCATTCCGCTGGGAATCGCCCTGCAGGAGACCGGCGGCGCTGACCTGCTTGCGGAGCTGTTCGTCATGGGGGCCGGCAGTGTCCTCACCGCCGGTGGCGGCCTCGCGGTCGTCCTCGGCCTCATGTACCTCGTCACGGCGCTCCTGACGAACATCATCTCGAACAACGCCTCCGTCGTTTTGATGATCCCAGTCGCCATCGAAACCGCCCGGCAACTGAACGCCAACGCCTTCGCCTTCGTCCTCGCCGTCACCTTCGCCGCCTCGACGGCGTTCATGACGCCGGTCGGCTACCAGACGAACCTCCTCGTCTACGGTCCTGGTGGGTACCGATTCGCCGACTATCTGAAGGTCGGTGCGCCGCTCCAGGCCGTCTTCGCCGTCGCGACGACGCTCGGCATCGCGTACTTCTGGGGCCTCGCTCCCGCGTGACACGGCCGCCTCGCAACGAAACGCTTTACACGCTGTCGAGTCGAGGTGGTAGTACGGGATCGTGGGGTAGCTTGGTAACCTTCGGGCCTTGGGTGCCCGCGCCCCTAGTTCAAATCTGGGCGATCCCATAGCTGGATTCCGAATGCGACCGTTCTGTCGCTTCTCCCGCTCCTCTCTAGCGGTCTGTACTGCCAGTCGCCTGCTGTCGTCGCTGCTCTCACCCGTCTTCGCGGCCGGTCCTTACCGTTGTCCAGCAACGACTTTCCGAACAACACTGTGAAAAGAGCCCGCCGCGAGGGCACGTCGCGTCAGTCGTCAGCCCTGTCGGGAGCCGAACGCGTGGTGCGCTCCCCGCCGACACCGGCGGTATCGCCGCGCTCGACCGCTCTGCCGCTGGTGTCGAACTGATCGACGGTCCGGGCCAGCGAGTCGGCACGGTCGCGGAGTTCATCCGCGCTCTGGGCGATTTCGGCGACGGACGCGGACTGCTCTTCGGCGGCCGCCGAGACCTGCTCTGCGTCCTCCGTCACGTTCTGGCTGATCTCGGATACCCCGTCGACGCGGTGGACGACGCTCTGCGTCGCGTCGGCCTGGTCCTCTGTGGCGTCCGCGATCTCCTGAATACCGTCGTTGGCGTTCTCTATCGCGTCGACGGTATCCTCGATCGCATCGGCAGCCTCACGGACAGTCTCGACACCGGTGTCAATGTGGTCGCTGGTCGCGCGGATGTCGGTGACAGTCTCGTCGGTTTCCGTCTGTACGGCCGCGATTTCGGCTTCTATCTCTGCTGCCGCCTGCTTTGTCTCCTCCGCGAGGCTCTTGACCTCGTCAGCAACAACAGCGAACCCCTCGCCGTCCTTGTCGGCGCGGGCGGCCTCGATGTTGGCGTTCAGGGCGAGCATATTCGTCTGTTCGGCGATATCTGTGATGAAGTCGACAATCTCGCCGATGTCGTCCATACGCTCCTGCAGATCGAGAATCTGGTCGACCGCGTCTGCCGACCGGGACTCGATTTCCGCCATGTCGTCGATGGCCGACTCAGCGGCTTCCCGGCCGGTTTCGCCACGGTCGACGGCGTCCCTGGCCGTCTCTGCAACCGTCGTCGACGACGCTGCGACCTCCTCGATGCTCGCCGATAGCTCGTCCATCTCGGCGGCGGCCTCCTCAAGGTCGTCGTGCTGTCTGATGGCTCCGTCTGTGATCTCCTGTATGCGGTCGCTGACCGTCTGGCTCGTCGTCTCGATTTCCTCGGCCCCAGTCGCGACCTCAATCGTGGCATCCGCGACTTCGTCGGCGAACGCCGCGACCTCGCTGACGGTGGCTTCGAGCCCGTCGAGCATTGCGTTGAACTCCACCGCGACTTCTCGCATCGCTGTCTCCTCTGCGTCCTCGTCGAGTCGCTTCGTGAGGTCACCGTCGGCGATGTCCTGCATCACCGCGCTGTACTCGGCAGCGCGCTCCTGGAGGCGCTGGCTGGCTTCCTCTGCCTCTGCCCGTGCGTCCTCCGCTTCCGTACGCAGTTCTTCGGCTTCTGCTCGCGCCGTCTTCGCCTCCTCGACTGCGTCCTCCGCTTCTTGAATACGGTTCTGGAGTGAGAGCCGCATATCGTCGAAGGTACCGTAGAGGCGACCGATTTCGTCGGCGCGGTTCGTCTCGAGGTCGACATCGAAGTCGCCGGCCTCGATGCGCTCGGCACGGTCCCGCAACTGCTTCAGTGGGTCGACCGTCCGTTTCCCGAGCACGAGGCCGACAGCCGACAACGAAACGAGCGCCAGCAGGACAAGCAGTCCGACCGTCTGCCCGACCGTATCACGGACACTGAACGCCTGCGCCGTGTCCAGGCTCGTCACCGTGACCCAGTTCGTCGTCGGGACGGGTGCGAACGCGTACACGCGACCATCGGAAACTGCTGTCACCGGTGTTGCCGTACCGTTTGCGTCGCGGATCGCTGCGAGGCTCTCACTGTGGGTGTCGGCATCGAACTCGCGGTCGATGTTCAGTACCGTCTCGTCGTTGGTGTTCAGAATCGTGGTTTCTTTCGTGGAGTTCGTATCGCTGAGGCGGTCGACCTGGCTCTGGATGCGCGTGACGACGACGAGATGCGAGCCGTCACGCTTCGGGACCGAGCTAGCGAACGCCATCACGGGCTCGTCGTTGAGGACCGGTGAGCGGTACGACCGACTACTCGACCACACCTGACTGTTGTTCCCAGGCCCTTCCGGCACTTCGGCGTTCGTCCACGGCGCGTCAAGTTCGGACAGCGACCGCCCCTCCAGCGGGAGTTCCGTGCTGGCGACCACCTCGCCACGAGTATCATTCACGAGGTGCATACTGACAACATCATCGGGCAGTAGCTGGTCCTGCAGAAGGATGTACGCCGCGGCGCGCCGGTCGCTCCGGAGTGGCTCGCCCTGCGAGACGGAGCGTGTGTGCGTGCGCTGCTGCTCGACCCACGAGCCGATAGCGTCCCCCTCTAGCTGGCTGGTCTCGGCGAGCTGTCCGGTCGTCTGGCGTTCGACTGCTGTGGATGTCGCCTGGAAGGTGAACGCCCCAGCGCCCGCGATGACGAGCAACACGGCGAGGAACGCGACAGCGAACTTCGCAGCGAACCGCTGCCGGACGAACTCGGGGGCGACCCGATCAAGTGCGCTCGCCAGCTCATCGAGCGGACCGCTCGCCATCAGGCACCACCCGTGCTGGAGCGCTCAGTGGGGACGACGATGTCGCCGGCGGCGATCTGCTCCCGTGATGTCGACAGTGCCGTCCTGACGTCATCGGGAATCGCCGGCTCGAGGGAAGTGCCATAGACAATGCCGACCCCGTCACTATCTAGCCCGAGAGAGACGACCTCACCAGCGGGGAGGCTGTCCGCGACCGTCGCCGTCGCCGCGTCGTAGACTGCGACGTTCACCCGCTTGACCATGCTCGCCAGCACGACATCAGCGTACCGGGGGTTACTGCGAGACTGGTCCGAGTCAACACCGATTGCGTACCGGCCACTGGCCTGTGCGGCCTGGAAGATACCGACACCTGCGCCACCCGCTGCGTGGTAGACGATGTCCGCCCCATCGTCGTACATCCCGGCTGCGATGTCGCGGGCGCCCTGCACGTCGTCGAAATTCCCGAGATACTCCGTGAGGACATCGACGTCCGTGTTGGCGTACTCGACGCCGGCTCTGAAGCCGGCCTCGAACTTGTGGATGAGGGGCTGGTCGAGGCCGCCGACGAATCCGACGGTCGTCTCGTCCGGGTTCGTCGAGCCTGCCCCGAGGTCGATATCTCTGGTCGTGAGCAGCCCAGCGAGGTTCCCGGCCTGGAACGATCCCTCGTGTTCGCGGAACACGTAACTCGCCACGTTGTCGGCCTCTACGACAGAGTCGACGATCATGAATTGCTGGTCTGTGTACTCCGGTGCAGTCTCAGACAGCCCCTCGGCCTGCAGGAATCCGATACAGCAGATCAGGTCGTATGGTGGGTTCGTCGAACTCGCCAGTTCGGCCTGTACCTCGGCGAAGCCGGCGACGCTGTTTGGCTCGTGGTTCGTGTATTCGACCCCATCATCGAGCCGCGCGCGCTGAATGCCGCGGTTCGCCGCATCGTTGAACGAGCGGTCATCCAGCCCGCCCAGTGCGTACACCATTCCGACAGTCGCCGCCGCATCGCTCACGTCGATGTCGCTTTCCGTCGCTTGCTGGCTGTCGCCGGTGTCCTCGTCTCCGCTCCCTCCGAAATCCCCGAAGCGGCCTGCACAGCCGGCGAGCGTTGCGGTCGCGGCCGCGCTGCCGCTGGCGAGGAGCCGACGCCTTGTGATTTTTTGATCGCGCACGGTTATTCTACTCTGAGTGAATCAGGTATACCAGCAAAAACTACTGGTCCCAATTCTCGGCACTGATACTAATAGTACCCCAATGCCGCCTCATTTCAGTTCCACCCCGGTTTGCGAACCTTCTTAGGCCAGTGGGCATAACCACTGTCCACTCAAATGGCGACCGCCGAGAACACCGAACTCATCGACCGCTTCGAGGAGTTCTACCGCAACTACTACCGCAACGAGATCGGTGAGCTCGCCCAGAAATATCCGAACGACCAGAAATCGCTGTATATCGACTGGGACGACCTCTATCGCTTCGACCCGGACCTGGCCGACGACTACCGCACCAAGCCCGAGCAGATTCAGGAGTACGCCGAGGAGGCCCTTCGACTGTACGACCTCCCCGTCGATGTCTCGCTCGGGCAGGCTCACGTCCGGGTCCGGAACCTCCCCGAATCCGAGGACATCCGCGACCTGCGCCACGAACACCACGGCAACCTCGTCGCCGTCAGGGGCATCATCCGGAAAGCGACCGACGTGCGCCCGAAGGTCATCGAGGCGGCTTTCGAGTGCCAGCGCTGTGGGACGCTCACGCGCATCCCCCAGACCGCCGGCGACTTCCAGGAACCCCACGACTGCCAGGGCTGTGAACGACAGGGGCCGTTCCGGCTCAACACCGACCAGTCCCAGTTCATCGACGCCCAGAAGCTCCGCGTGCAGGAGTCCCCCGAAGGCCTGCGTGGCGGGGAGACACCCCAGTCCATCGACATCAACATCGAGGACGACATCACAGGCCACGTCACTGCGGGCGATCACGTCCGCGTGACCGGCATCCTCAAGCTCGACCAGCGGGGCAACGACAACGAGAAGTCCCCGATGTTCGACATCTACATGGAGGGCGTCAGCGTCGAAATCGAGGACGAGCAGTTCGAGGACATGGAGATCACCGACGCCGACAAGAAGGAGATCGTCGAACTCTCCAACGAAGCTGACATCTACGACAAGATGGTCGGGGCCATCGCACCCTCCATCTACGGCTACGAGAAGGAGAAGCTCGCGATGATGCTCCAGCTCTTCTCGGGCGTGACCAAGGAACTTCCTGACGGATCTCGAATACGCGGGGACCTCCATATGTTGCTGATAGGGGACCCGGGAACGGGGAAATGCGTTCACGGCGACACTCGCGTAACGCTCGCAGACGGCCGCGAACGGCCGATACGAGAGGTCGTCGAATCGAACTTAGATGATCCCAGACCAGTCGACGACGGCGTGTGGGATACCGTTGATTTCGATGTCCCGTCACTCCAATCCGATGGAACAGTAGCCACGCAAAACGCGACCAAGGTTTGGAAGCGCGAGGCACCGGAAACACTGTATCGGATACGAACTGCGACCGGTCGTGAACTCGATGTAACCCCGTCCCATCCACTGTTCGTCCAATCTGACGGCCGGTTCCAGGCCAGGAAAGCCGAGGAATTAGAGAGCGGGACACACGTTGCCGTTCCACGGAAGGTTTCCACAAATGCCTGTAACGAACTGGATGTCACGTTCCGACAATCACAGGCCCACAACAGAATCGACCTTGACCTTCCACCGCAGTGGACACCCGAACTGGCCCGTCTGATCGGTTATATTGTTGCCGAGGGGTACGTCGAGCAACGTCCGGATAACACGGGGTATGTTTCGATAACCAATAACGACCGCGAAGTTCTCGATGACGCGAAATCTGTTCTGGAGACACTGAACCTCAACGTTACGGAACGGAGTTCACACGAGGGGAAGACCACCCGCGAACTGTTGTGTTCTGCCGGCGAGTTCGTGAGCTTCCTCGCATCTCTGGACGAAACGTTGCTCCAGTCCTCGGCGGAGAGACGCGTTCCGCAAGATATCATGCGAGCCAGCGACAACGTTGTCACCGGATTTATTCGAGGCTATATCGAGGGAGAGGGACACGTTTCGACATCACAGCGGGAGATTACTGTTGCTTCGATGAGTAAACCGCTGCTGGAAGATGTTCGAACTCTGCTCGTCACACAAGGAATCACGGCACAACTCCAACCCCGGAACAACGGTAGCTACCGGCTTCGAATCTCCGGAAACTCCTTCCATGACTACGCCGAAAAAATCGGATTTATTACAGAGCGAAAGACCGAGGCGTGCCAGCAGTTCCAGGGAACTCGCGGAAATACGAATCTCGATATTGTCCCCAATCTGGGTCCGGAACTCCGTCGCATCCGGGAAGCACTTGGACTGACCCAATCCGAGTGCGGCCTTCCGCGTTCGACGTATCAACACTACGAGCGGGGACGCCGAAACCCAAGCCGTGACAGTTTCGAATCGGTTCTCGATGCGTTCCAGGCACGGTTGGCTGAGATGAACAATGACACACCTATCAGCGACACTGCGCGTAGCGACGGCGGCGGAACGGGGTCACTCCGTCAAGACCTGGATTCACTCACTGCATTCGTCGAAGGCGATATGGCATGGGACCGGATCGAATCGATAGAACCTATCGAACACGACGAAAAGTGGGTCTACGACCTCGAAATCGAGGGAACACACAACTATCTCACTAACGGCGTGGTCTCGCATAACTCACAGATGCTGTCATATATCGAGAATATCGCACCACGCTCTGTCTACACCTCCGGCAAAGGGTCGTCGAGCGCGGGGCTCACTGCGGCCGCCGTGCGCGACGACTTCGGCGACGGCCAGCAGTGGACGCTGGAAGCGGGCGCGCTCGTGCTCGCAGACCAGGGCATCGCCGCTATCGACGAACTCGATAAGATGTCTCCGGAAGACCGCTCCGCGATGCACGAAGCGCTGGAACAGCAGCGTATCAGCGTCTCGAAGGCTGGAATCAACGCGACACTCAAATCCCGCTGTTCGCTGCTGGGCGCGGCTAACCCGAAGTACGGTCGTTTCGACCAGTACGAACCCATCGGGGAGCAGATCGACCTCGAACCGGCGCTCATCTCCCGGTTCGACCTCATCTTCACCGTGACGGACAAGCCCGACGAGGAGAAAGACCGGAACCTCGCCGAGCACATCATCCAGACCAACTACGCCGGCGAACTCCACACGCACCGGACGGAAAACCCCACTTCGAATTTCAGCGAGGAGGAGGTCGGGACCGTCACCGAGGAGGTCGCGCCGACAATCGAACCGGACCTCCTCCGGAAGTACGTCGCCTACGCGAAGCGCAACTGCTTCCCGACGATGACCGAGGAGGCAAAGAGCCGTATCGAGGACTTCTACGTCGACCTACGGATGAAGGGACAGGACGAGGACGCGCCGGTGCCCGTCACCGCCCGGAAACTGGAGGCGCTGGTCCGATTGGCCGAGGCCTCTGCACGTATACGCCTCTCTGACACCGTCGACGAAGCCGACGCCGACCGAGCGGTCGACATCGCCCACTACTGCCTGAAGGAGATCGGCGTCGACCCCGAGACCGGCGAGTTCGACGCCGATGTGGTCGAGACCGGCCAGTCAAAGACCCAGCGCGACCGCATCCAGAACATCAAGGGCATCATCTCGGACATCGAAGACGAGTACGACGAGGGCGCGCCTGCCGACGTGGTCATCGAACGCGCCGAGGAGGTCGGCATCGACGAGTCGAAGGCCGAACACGAGATCGACAAGCTGAAACAGAAAGGTGAGGTGTACGAGCCCCGGACGGACCACCTCCGGACGACCTGATATGGACCGCATTTCCGCACTCCGCAACATCGAGGAGGCGCTGGCCGAGTTCGAGACAGGGTCGAAGTCACTCAGTGACCTCGAACAGGACGTTCGCGGGACGCTCCGGACCTACGCGACTGAGTTCGAGGGGGACCTGCAGGCCTACCGGGCAAGCGGTGAGGCCGCCGTGGACGGCCTCGTCGTCCTCGCGCCATCCGAGACAGCAGCCCGCGAACGGGTGCAAGACCTCGTCGCGGACGCCGGCGAATTTACCGTTACAGTCGTCGAGTAGGACGTTCTCTAGCACCGCGGGTACTGTCGATGTCTCCATCTGCTGTCCACAGTGTCGACTCCGGAGTCCGACTGCCGCCGCTATCTTTCTGGGCAGTCGTCATATATATTCAATTTAAACCACATTCAATTCAGTAAAATTTTATAGTAATAATAGTAATGTCTACCCAGTGCTACTCGTCGTCACGTACTCCCGGGCGGCACGCACAGACCTGCGGAACGTCTGTCGTGCCCACGAAGACTGTGTCGTTCGGCAGTTCGGGAGAGCAGCGCTGTTCTCCGGAACCGAGTTCGGGGCCTTCCAGGCGCTCCGGCTCCACGAGAAACACGACCTCGACATACAGATCGAACACGTCGAACCGTTCGAGCCGACAGACGTCCCGAAGCACGTCCGCGAGGCGGCCAAACGGTACGAGGCACGCGAGGAACCGGCGACGCCCTACGAGCGGTTCGCGTCGGGGCGTGACCTCCCGGACCCGGACCAACTCCGAGGCATCGACCTGTGAAGCTCCGCGTCGCTGGAACCACTTACGCGGGCGCTGTCGTCGACCTCCGAGCGCGAGACGTCGACGGTCGAATCATCGCCGCGAGTATCCGTGGGCGGCGGTGCTTTCCGGCCCTTTCCTGCCCGGAACCACCGGCCGTGTACGCCTACGCCGGATACGTCCACCCGTCGATGGGACTCCGAACGCGGACCGCGCTCGCGGCCGCCGCTCGGTCACGGGGACACGAGACCCCGCAGGACGACGCTATCGCGGAGTGCCGCGCCCAGCTGGCCGAGCTCGAATGTTCGCCGCCGGATCTGCCGGACCCTGTCGAGCCGGTTCCGGAGTCGACCATCGACGGCTTGCAGGAAGCGGTCGCGACCCACCGCGGCCGTCTCACCGCTCGGCAGGCGGTCGGGGCGGACGACGGGGCGGTACAGGCTGACCTCCGGGACGCGGCGACAGAACTGAGCGAACGGGAGACCCGACGGGCTGCCGCCAGAGAGACCCGCGAACTCCGCCGGGAGCGGGCACGCGCCTACCGGGATACGCTGGAGGAGCAGCGACGGCTTGCTGACGAACTGGCGAATCTCCGACGGAGTGCCCGGGCGACCCTCGTCGACCGATGCGCCGATGCGTTCGCTCGGGCCATCGAAGCCGTTCCGGGGCCGGTCCCGGACAGCCCGTTCGACGCCGATCCAGTAACGGCCGCGCTGGCCGTACTCCGGGTCGCCCGGACGCCCGCACCGGTCGTCCTCGGAACGGATCGGTTCAGGTCACCGACGGCTGCGTCGGACTGTCTCGACGCCCCTGTCGTCCGCTGCTGACTTTTAAATCGGAAGGCCGGACCACCACCCCTATGGTTACCTTCGACTGTCGCGCCGAGCGAGTTGACGGCGTGACGCTCGTCACGGCGACCGTCGGCGACGTTACCGAACCGACTCGAATCACTGTTCGGAACTGTCTCGATGGCCCTCTCTGGCCGCCGAGAAAGCAGGGCGTTCCAGAGGCCGGCTGGACCGAGGACGGCTTCGAGGGCATCGTCGGCCCGGGAACGCACGCGCTCGGTTACGCGACGCCGGCCCCACTATCTGACCAGCCGGCAGATCTGGTGCGTGCCGAGCCGACGTCCGATACGACCCCGGCGGACGAGCGACTCGACTCCGCAGATGCCGTCCTCAGGGAACTGGGCGACCCGTCGCCGCCTGTTGATGCTGTGCCTGCAGGCGAGCCATCGCAGGCGGCCGAAGCCGCGAGTCGGCGGTCGAATGAATCCACAGTCGAACAGGAGATGGACCCGCAGCGAGCGACCGTCAAATCGCCAGCCGAGTCGGGGACGCCGATGGGCCTGCGACCGGACCAGCAGCTCCCCGACGCTGTCTCGCAGTGGCTCGAAACCGTTGCTCGACGCGTCGACCGCGCAGAGCGGCTGGCCGAGGCGGACTCGCTGTCGGCGGCGACAGCTGCGGTTCGCGCGGCGGACGGCCTGTCCGGCGTCCGGACGGTCACGACACGCGGCGATACTGACGAGCAGATGCTCCGTGCGTTGGCCCGGCGGGCCGAACGGCTCGCCGACCGACGGGCGGCCGCCACAGTGCCGACCGAGACGCTGTCGCGCCTGGCATGATCTTGGCAGTCACCGGCGGCAAGGGCGGCGTCGGCAAGTCCACTATCGCGTACAATCTCGCGGCGGAACTCAGCGCGCTCGAACGGCCTAACAGCAGGGACTCGCGCTCGAACGCGAACGCTGGGAGCGTCGTCGTCGACGGCGACCTCGGGATGGCGGACCTCCCGTCCAGTCACGGCCCCGACCTGCACGACGTTCTCGCTGACCGCGCCGACCCGCACGAGGCTGTCCGTGAGACCGGCCCCGTGACCCTCGTTCCCTGCGGGCGGACGCTGGCCGGCGCTCGAAGCGCCGACTTGCAGGGCCTCACGGACGTATTCGCCGCGCTGGAGCGGACCTATCGCTGGGTCATCGTAGACTCGCCAGCCGGCCTGCACGCCGACGTGGGTCTGCCCCTCGCAGCCGCCGACGCCGCGATACTCGTCACGACGCCGGAGGGCGCGGCGCTCGCTGATGCGCTTCGGGTCCGGGCGCTGGCCCGCGAACTCGACGCCGGACTCTGTCGGGTCGTCCTCAACCGTGCCGGTCCGAACCCCGCGACCGGGGCTGTCGCGGACCGGTTCGGTGCACCAGCTGTCGCTATCCCGAAAAGTGAGCCGCTAGCGACGGCACAGGCCCATGGACAGCCGCTTCGAGAAACAGCGCCGGACACGTCGGCTCGGCGCTCGATTGAATCGCTCGCTGACGCCGTCTATTCCTGTAGCTCGGTGTAGGTCCCACGTAGCGTGACCGGCGTTACGTCCGCTGTCTCTGCCGCCTCGGCCTGCGTGAGCGCCACGTCCCGTTCCTGGGCCGCGGTGTAGAGACACGCCGCCGCGACGCCGGCCGGATTGCGCCCGCTGACCAGCCCGCGGTCCTGTGCCTCGTCGACGAGCTGTTCCGCGCGCTGGCGGACCGCCGTCGGCAGGTCCAGCGTCGTCGCGAACCGAGGGACGTACTCGCGTGGGTCAATCGGACCGGTTGGCAGCCCGAGCTCCCTGTTCAGAGCGTCGTAGGCCGCGCGAAGCTCCGACTGAGTCGCCTTGGCGACGGTACAGAGCTCGTCGACGGTCCGGGCAACACCTTCGGTCCGGCAGGTGGCGTAGATGGCCGCGGCCGCAAACCCTTCCAGCGTCCGTCCCTGCAGCAGATCCTCGTTCTGTGCGGATTCGAACAGCACACAGGCCCGGTCCCGAATCGCGTCTGAGAGCGACATCGAACTGATGATACGCCGGATCTCGGTGAAGGCGTACACCTTGTTTCGCTCGCGTTTCGAGCTGATCTGTGCGCGGTTGTGCTCGCGGCGGAGGCGGGCGAACTGACGGCGCTTGCGCCCTTTCAGCCGTGTCGACCGGCCGATTTTCGTCGAGAGGCCGCGGTCGTGACGCGACCGTGTCAATGGCGCGCCTGTGCGTGCCCGGTCAGTGTCGTCATCGTCGAACGACCGCCACTCCGGTCCGGGGTCGATGGCGTCCTCGCCGACGACCAGTCCACAGCTGCCACAGACCGACTCGACACCCTGCTGTTTGACCGACCCGTTACACTCCGGACATTGCGTTACCGTCGTGCTCATGTTCCCACCTACGGCTGGGCGAGGGGTTAAAAAACCGATGCAAAGACGGGTTTCCGGGCGGTTTTCGATGCAACTGCCGACCGGTAACCGGTAGGTAGTTATCGGGTTCGACACCCGCGCCTATCGGTATACCGACAGCATTAAATTCCGGCACAAAGAATGAAATTTCAATGACGCTGTCGGATATCGCTGCCGGTGTCGAGGTCACGACCCACCAGCGTGATCGCGGCGTCGCTGCCGTCGACGAGACGGACGCCCCGCTCCCGGAGCGATTGGCCCCGGTGGCCGACGACCTCCCGTGCTCGGCGGCGACAGCGGCGACCGTCGTCGAGGCCTACGCAGCCGGCAAGAGCGTCGGCGATGCGGGCCGCGCCGCCGGTGTTGCGCCTGTGATGGCCGCCAAGACGCTCCATCTCGTCGGTGAGCAAGTGTCACCGGTCGGCCCACAGGGCCGTGAGATAATCCCCGATTGGCTCGCCGGGGACCTCTCTCGCAGCGATGCCATCGCACTCGCTGACGTAACTGAACAGGAGTTTGCCCTGGCGGTGTACATCGAAACGCACGAGCCGTTGCCCGCAGCTCGCGATGCAGTGGAGGGGGCGCTCACAACTGCGGAACGGGACCCGTTAGGGGAGACGATGAGCGACATCGGCGAGCTGCTGTGAGGATGTGTGATTTGCTTTCTCGGCGAGGTCGGGAGTGAGCGACATCGGCGAGCTGCTGTGAGGATGTGTGATCTGCACTCTCGGCGAGGTCGGGGGTGAGCGACGTCGGCGAGTTGCTGTGAGTGCGTGACTACCGTTCTCTCGCTGAGTTGGGACCGATGCTGGCAAGTCGGTGTCGTGTGTGGAACCCCTGCTCTCGCTTCTCCCGTACTGTCTGGGGCACGCTTAACACCCGTGACTGCAAACCCGGAGTTATGTCGGCTTCGGAACTGGCAGACCGGGTGGCCGAGGTGCTTGCAGCGGACAGCGAGTCGTTCAACGAACGGGCCCGCGAGGAAGCCGAAGCGCTCAAATCCGCGGTCCGGAGCGGGACCTTCGACAACTCGGAGGCGATCGTCGGCATGGAGCTGGAGCTGTATGCCGTCGATGAGCAGACCGACGCGCTCCAGCGGGTCCCGCGTCAGTTGCTCGAACTCATCGGGTTCGAAAAGGAACTCGGCCTGCACAACGCCGAGATGCAGACGAGCCCGCAGCCGTTGAACACCCACGGGCTGGCGGCCCAGCGCAACGAACTGAAGGCGTCGCTGATGCCGGCCCAGCAACGGGTACGCAACGAGGGTATCCGCCTCGTCTCTGATGGCATGTGGACCGTTCCGCCCGCCGGCGAGACGGCCCGGGAGTACCTCTGTGACTGCGTCGAACAGAGCGGCGTCCGCATCGGGACGAACATGTCGGACTCCGTCCGCTATCACACGATGGCCAACACCGACTACCCCTCGGCGTTCGAGATCGATGCGCCACACGTCTCGCTACAGGCCGAGACGGTGATGCCGGAGTCGCTCATCACCTCGATTCAACCCCACTACCAGATTCCCCACGCCCCGGACCTGCCGGAGTATTTCACCTACGCGCTCCGCATCGCCGCGCCGCTGCTGGCACTCGGCGTCAACTCGCCGTTTTTCCCGCCGGACCTCTACGACGACGCGCCCGACCCCGAAATCGTCGCCGGGGCGAACATGGAGAACCGCATCGGCGTCTTCGAGTCGGTCCTTAATCCGCCCGACGGCGACTTGACGCCACCGAAAGTCTGCTTCCCGCCAGATTTCGACTCCATCGAGGAGGCTATCGACGACATCGTCGCTGACGACACTATCGTCCCGGTCGACCTGCAGTCGGGGACCCGCTTCGACGACGACTTCGTTCACTTCCGGCACAAGCACGGCTCGTACTGGCGATGGGTCAGGCCGGTGTTCGAGGGGCCGACGCGGTCGGCGGCCAACGCCCGCATCGAGTTCCGCCCGCTGGCCGCACAGCCGACCGTCGACGACGCAATCGGGTTCGCGGCCGTTTTCGCCGGCCTGATGGAGAGCCTGCCACAGCTCGAACACCCCATCCGGTCGCTGGACTGGGAGACGGCGAAGCGGAACTTCTACGCCGCCGCTCGGAGCGGCCTCCGGGCGAAAATCGAGTGGATCACCGCTGACGGGGCAACGACGACCAGCACCGAGGAGATATACGGCGAACTGTTCGAGCACGCACGCGAGGGCCTCGAACAGCGCGGCCTCTCGGCGGAGGAAGCCCATGGGTACATCCGGCCGCTACGCGAGCGCGTCGACCGCCGGCTCACGCCCGCGCGCTGGAAACACGACTACGTCCGCCGCCGCGTCGAGGAGAACGTCCCGCTGGCCGAAGCGATCTGGGGGATGCAGGCCACCTACATCCGCCATCAGGAGGAGACGCTGCTGGAGGGCAGTTTCGTCGACTGGTTCGAGTGAGTCATACTGTTGGCTGTACTCCCCTGACGAATATTGCCACCCCGAGCTGGCGACTGTCTTCACGAAGGGACAGTCAACAGTATCAGTCGCCGGTCGCCAGTTCCGACTGTTCTGTTTCTTCGCGTCGGTCCGCAACACCCGTGTACGCGACGACGTTTGAGCCCAGTTCCTCGACGCGCGCTGCGATGTCTTCGTCGGCGATGTGTCCGTCCTCGAAGGCGGCCCACGATTCGGGGATGGCAACGGCTTGCGGAAGCGGCCAGCCCTTCAACTCCAGTACAGAGGCGCGAAGATGCTGTAGCGTCGGCGTGGGGAACCCGCCGCCGGCCACTGCGAGGATACCGACGGTCGCCCCTTCGACGTCGTCAATACTGCAGTAGTCAAGCGCCGTCTTCAGTGGTGAGGCGATGGTGCCGTGATACACGGGAGTTCCGAGGACCAGGGCGTCGGCCTCGCGGACACGGGCGGCGAGTTCCGGACCGTCACCGGAGTCGGCCTCACCCGCGTCGGGGTCGAACAGCGGGAGGTCCCACTCCCGGAGGTCGATGTGCTCGATCGTTGCACCATCCCCCACTGCCGCGTCGAGGGCGCGCTGGACGGCGATTCTGGTTCCGCTGTCGTCGCGGAGGCTTCCGCTGATACCGATAACGTGTGGCGTGTCGTGCATCGTGTGCCTGTTCGTAGCCACCGCTAATTAGTAAGTACTCTGAGAAAAAAGTTTCAGTGCGTATTCTGACAGGAAGTCACGGGTCAGGCCGTAGTGACATCGTGAATCAGTCGCGACAGCTGATATCGATGAACATAGACCGAATTCTATCGGTCACAGCGCTGCCGAGATTCACTGCTGAGGCCGATACGCACCTGTGATTTGACAGCAGTTCACCCGCGCTCCTGGGGGTGCCCTGCCCCACGTCCGTTGCTGCCCGCGACTACTCCTGGTCTTCGTCGCCGCCTTCTGTCTCGTCCATCTCGTCGCCGGTTTCGGAGGCCGCCGTCTCGTCTTCTGTCTCGTCCATCTCCTCGTGTTCGTCGTGTTCGGCGAACTCGACTTCGGCCTCAAGTTCGATTTCGACGCCCTTGCCTTCCAGTTCGGCTTCGAACTCCGCCATGTCTTCGACTTCGGCTTCCAGTTCCGCTGTATCTACCGCTACCTCGACCTCCACTTCGACGGAAACGTCGTCTCGGTCCATACCGACCTTCCGAGGGGCTGACATAACTCAGTTTTGCAACCGGCACGTTGCGACCGACTTCGACATCGCTATGTGTGTCAGCCGCTGACCCATTGCTATGAGCGACCCCGTGGACGTGACCGTTGACACCGACGACGAGTCGGAATCGGTCCGTATCCACGACGACGGTGGCGAGGTCGAAGCCGGCGACGCAACCGTCCGATTCAGTTTTTCCGGCACTGGAGACGATGGGCAGGCGGCTGGGGGCGACGACGAGCAGTCGCCCGACGGCAACGACGACCCGCGCTGCATCGCCGAACTCGACTCGGTGCCGACCGACAGCACGCTCGTGTTCGAGGCGCGCGACGGCCGGCGCGGCGTCAACTGCATCCTGCACCGCTCGGGCGACGCCGTCGCCGCCTGGCGCAACTCCTGTCCCCACCAGCCCGAAGTCCCGCTCGACCCGGGCCGGGGCGCGATTGTGCGGGGCGACCGTCTGGTGTGTCACAAGCACGGCGCGCAGTTCGAACGCGACGACGGCGTCTGCACGCACGGCCCCTGCGCCGGCGACGCCCTCGACAGTATCGAGGTCACGGTTCGGGACGGCGACGTGTACCTCACGGACGAGCGCTTCGAGCGGGCCGAACGGCGCTGAAACGCGATTTTAGAACGTTTTGCGGTTGTCTCGATTGTGCCATCAGTCGTCTGCAATGGCCGGTTCGCTGCCGGCCCGGGGGTCGGCCTCGCGCCACGTCCCGCGGAGGAACCAGGCCGCGGCGAGGCCGGCCGCGAGGACGTTCGAGACGGCGAAGGCCAGCCAGATGCCCTGTTCGGCCAGCGAGTACGCGAAGAGGTCGACGACCTGCGGGCCGAGCCACGCCGGGACCGCAACTGGGCGGGATGCGACCCAGGCGACCGGCAGGCGGATGATTCCCAGCATGGTAACCGCCAGCGCCGCTGCGGTGAGCGTCTTACCGGCCCCGCGGAACCCGCCGGAGTAGGCCCGGACGACGCCGATGAAGCCGAAGGTCGGGGCGACCCACTGGAGGAACTCGGCCCCGATGCGGACGACCTCGGGGTCGTCGCTGAACACGCTGACGACGGCCGGTGCGGCGAAGATCGTGACCACACCCAGCACAGAGAGGATGGCAAACGATACTTTTGCGGCGAAGTGGTTGGCCGTCGCCGCGCGGTCAGGCCGCTCGGCACCGAGGTTCTGGCCGGTCATCGTTTCGACGCCGCGGTCCATCGCGATGGCGGGCATGAACACCAGCGAGAACACGCGGATGCCGACGCCGAAGGCCGCGACCACGGTCACGGAGAACGTCCCGACGATGAACAGCATGGCGTTGACTGACACGGCGCGCCCGGTGCCTTCGACGGAGGCCGGGATGCCCAGCCTGAGCAGTTTCCGGAGGTACTCCAGGTCGGGGGCCATATCACTGAGGTGAATCCGCACGCCGCGCCTGCCCGACAGCAGGATACCGATGCCGACGACCAGCGCTACGGCACGCGAGAAGATGGTCGCGACGGCCGCGCCGACGACGCCCATCTCGGGGAACACCCACCAGCCGAAGATGAGGAACGGGTCGATGACGATGTTCAGCACGACAGTCCCGAACATCACGAGCATCGGCGTGATGGTGTCGCCGGCCCCGCGCATCAGTGAGATGAACACGAAGAAGCCGAACATCGCCGTCAGCCCGAGCGAAACGACCTGTAGGTAGCCCGTTGCGCCCGGCAGCACCTCGCTGGATGCGCCCAAAAGCGACAGGAAGTCTTCGACGAAGAAGTAGCCGGTCGCGCCGAGCAGCACGGAGGCCAGCAGCGCGAACGTCACAGTCTGGGAGGCGGCGTACTCGGCCTCGCGGTGCTCCTCAGCCCCGGTATGCTGGGCGACCAGTACGCTGCCCGCCACCGACAGCCCCATGCCGAGCGAGATGAGCAGGAAGATCATCGGGAAGGCAAAGGAGATTGCCGCAAGCGCTGTCGTGGAATACTGGCCGAGCCAGAACGTGTCGGCGAGGTTGTACGCCACCTGGAGCAGGTTCGTGATGACGATGGGGAAGGAGAGAAACAGCAGCGGCTTGCCGATGTCACCGCTTGTCAGTTCTAGTTCCTCTTGCCCCTTGAACAGGTTCCCGAGTCGCGCTCCCAAGCGGCCTAGTTTCTGCCGGAGGCTCACGCTGTGACCTCCTGCTGTCCGTCGAGAAGGTGCGTCTCGACGTACTCGGTGAGCATCCGTCTGGTACACTTGACCGGGCGTCCGGTCGTGACGCGCTCGGTCGCAGCCCCGGTCAGCACGGTGACGATGAACCGGGCGGTCTCATCGGCGTCAAGGTCCGATTTGAACGTCCCGTCAGCGATACCGTCTTCGAGAATCACTTCGAGTTCGTCGACGAGGTAATCGTCGAACTTCGTGAGCCGCTCGCGAAAGCCAGGTTCGTATGGCGCGTGGGCGCGGATTTCGAGAATCGCCGTCCCGAACTCTTCGCTCCCGTCGTCCGGCTTGTCTAGCACGGAATCGATGAGCGAAAGCAGGCGCTCGTGTGGGGTCTCGCCGGCGGGGTCCTCGATCCGGTCGACGAACCCGTCATAGAGGTATTCGAGGAACGCACAGAGGAGGTCGTGTTTGCTGTCGTAGTGGTAGTGGAGGGCAGCCTTGCTCTTGTCCGACTCGTCAGCGATGTCCTGCATCGTCAGATCCGCGTAGCCGTGCGTACACAGCGCACGGTAGGTCGCATCCATAATATCGTCAGCCGTATCGCCGTCATCCATTACGTGTTACTAACTGACTGGTCAGTCAAGTATTCGTCGGTACCGTCTGCGGGTGGGTTCGCATGCCCTGCTATATCGGGTTCAGACTCGCGGGAGCCGTCGCTCTGGGAGAGGTCGGAACGACGGCAGAAGGCCAGTCGCTACTCCTTCAGGTCGAGGTCGAACTGTTCGTGTTCGCTTGCGGCGTTGAGTACGACGGAGGTGTTCGACTCCCTGATGTCCGGGTCAGTGAGGAGTTCCTTTATCTGGGCGTTCATGCCGTCGGTATCGGTGAACTTCCCGACCGCGATGATGTCGTAGTCGCCGGTGACCTCGTACACGGAGATCATCTGCTTGTGTTCTTTGAGGTCTTCGGTGACTGCCGGGAGCGACGACCCCTCCACCTTGAGCTGGATGATTGCCGTCACGTCGTAGCCGAGCTTGTCGTAATCGACCTTGGGGGTGTACCCGTTGATGATCCCCTCGTCCTCAAGATCGGAGAGGTGATTTGAGACGGTTGTTACCGATACGTCGAGGTCCTCTCCGAGGCTTCGGAGGCTGGCACGGCCGTCACCCAGAAGTGCATTCACTAGCTCACGGTCGAGATTTTCGTACGTCATTACATTGGCGGACGCCCCCCAGGGATTAGAATTTTACGAATGTCCAAATGTAAGCGAAAGCGTCGAAACCTTTGCGCAAATCAGCAGGGTTTTAGTAGTAGCACCGCTCCTATCGGGTGTCCAAAGATGACAAGCGAACTTTCAGAGGCGGCACAGGAGGTACTCGACGAAATCGACGAGAAGAACGTCGACTTCCTTCGGCTCCAGTTTACCGACATCCTCGGCACAATCAAGAACGTCTCGATTACAGCCGACCAGGCAGAGAAAGCGTTCACAGAGGGCATCTACTTCGACGGCTCCTCTATCAACGGCTTCGTCCGGATTCAGGAGTCCGACATGCGTCTGGACCCGGACCCCTCGACGTTCTCCGTGCTCCCGTGGAGAGAAAACGTCGAAGGCGGTTCGAGTGCCCGTCTCATCTGTGATGTCATCGACACCTCGACCGGCGAGCCGTTCTCCGGCGACCCGCGTGGCGTCCTGAAGCGTGCCATCAAGCGCGCCGAGGACATGGGCTATACGGTCAACGCTGCCCCCGAGCCAGAGTTCTTCCTGTTCGAGGAAGACGAAGAGGGCCGCGCGACGACCAAGACCAACGACGCCGGTGGCTACTTCGACCTCGCGCCGAAGGACCTCGCCTCCGACGTGCGCCGTGACATCATCTACGGCCTCGAAGACATGGGCTTCGACATCGAAGCCTCCCACCACGAGGTCGCACAGGGCCAGCACGAAATCAACTTCACCTATGACGACGCCCTGACCACGGCCGACAACGTCGCGACCTTCCGCTCCGTCGTTCGCGCCATCGCGGCCGAGCACGACCTGCACGCGACGTTCATGCCAAAGCCGATTCCGAAAATCAACGGCTCCGGGATGCACACGCACATCTCGCTGTTCACCGAGGACGGCGAGAACGCGTTCCACGACGACGACGACGAGTTCAACCTCTCCGAGACGGCCAAGAGCTTCACCGCCGGTATCCTCGAACACGCACCGGCCATCACCGCGGTCACTAACCCGACCGTGAACTCCTACAAGCGTCTAGTCCCGGGCTACGAGGCTCCGGTCTACGTCGCCTGGTCCGACCGGAACCGCTCGGCGCTCATCCGCAAGCCGGCCGCCCGCACGCCGGCCGCAAGCCGTATCGAGGCTCGCTTCCCCGACCCGTCGTGTAACCCGTACCTCGCCTTCGCGGCGCTCATCCACGCCGGACTCGACGGTGTCGAGCGCGACCTCGAATGTGAGGACCCGGTCCGCGAGAACATCTACGACTTCGACGAGGAGAAACGCGAGGAGTACGGCATCACCACGCTGCCGGAGAACCTCGGCGAAGCCGTCGACGAACTCGAAAAGGACGAGGTCATCAGCGACGCGCTCGGCGAGCACGTCTTCGAGAACTTCGTCGAGGCCAAGCGTCAGGAACACAAGGAGTACCTCGTCGACGTCTCCGACTGGGAACTCGACCGCTACCTCGAGAAGTTCTAAACGGCCGCCGCTTCAGTATTTTTTCGCGAGTTGCTCACCGGCCAGCGGCAGCGTTAGCAGGACCCCGGTCCCAAGCCCCGCAAGTAACGTGACGACGCCCGGCGTCGGGTCTAACCCGAACGTCACCCCGAGCAACGTTCCAACCGAGACAACGCCCAGCAGCGCTGTGATACCGACACCGTGCCGGGTCGGTTCCGGGATTGAATCTCCTAAGAGCGCCCAGACCACGGCACCCGCGACAGCGACACCCAGCGCGCCGGCCGAATTGCGGGAAACGCCGGTGACGAACAGCCCTGCAACGGCGATGACGGCCGCGAAGCCGAATACTCGCTCGGGCGTTTTGAGTGCGCTGAGGGCGAGTACGAGGGCTGTCCCGGCGATGGCAAAGCCCGCGACGATGTCGGCGAGGTAGTGGACGCCGAGCACCAGCCTGGAGAGCCCGACGAGGGCAATGATTGTCGCGGCGACAGCGGTGCGCTGTCGACGCGTGCCGACCCGGAGCGCCCACGCGATACCGCCCCAGACGAGCAGCGAAAGGGTGGCGTGGCCACTGGGGAAGCCAAACCCTTCGCCGGTCGCCATCGACTCGTAGACGCCCCGCAGCGCCGCCGGGAGCAGTTCGGCGTGGGTGGCCGTGCCCGCCCCGGGCGGCCGTGGCAGCGCGAACACGCCTTTCAGTGACACGACGAGCGCGACGCCGACGGCGAGCAGTGCCACCAGCATCGCCGTCCGGTCGCGAGTGAGGTCCTGCCCGAGTTTTGGCGTCCACGGGCCGAGCCAGTACAGCAGGCCACAGGCCAGAAACGTGAACCAGAAATCACCCAGCTGGGTGATTAGGGAGAACAGCACGACGACTGCGCCGGGCAGCGCCGACAGCACCTCGGTGACGCCGACAGCCCGTATCACTGTCGCCAGTCGCGCACGCGGTCAACGAGTCGTCCGGGGAGGCCGGTGGCAGTAAGCGTCACACCGACAGCAATCATGATAGCGTAAAGGCCCAGTACCGACAGCCAGATGACCAGCATCGCCAGCACGGCCCAGAGCCCCTTCAGGTAGTAGAACGCGCCGAGGGTCATGATCGTGCCGTACAGCAAGACGATGTAGGGGCCCCACTGTCGGGCGTGGCCGCGGCGCATCCGGCGGCGGACGTACTGCTTGAGGTCCGACCGCACCTCGTCACGGTGGAGCGTCCGGTCCTCGACGTCCTCGCGGAACGACTCGAACTCTTCGCGGAGTTCCTGTAGCTCCTCGTCTGTCAGCGCATCAGTGTCTCGTCCGGTCGGCCCGGTTCCGGCTGGCGGGGGTGTGTCGGTCTCGTCAGCGTCCTCACTCATCGCTTTGCCGGACCGTCGGCGCGATACCTGTTGTAGTTGCCGGTCCGCGAGCGCCGCGTTGACCGCTGCGCCCACGAGTAGCACCTGTCCGGCGAAGTAGAACCACGTCACGAGCAGGAGGACCCCGCCGATGACGCCGTACACCTGGTAGGAGTCGGCCTGCGCCGCGTACACGTTGAACCCTGTTCCGAGCAGCGTCCACCCGGCACCGGCGAACACCGCGCCGGGGACGGCCGCCCGTATCGTCATCTCCTGATCGGGAAACAGGTAGTACAGTGGGAGGAAGGACACCGTTAGTACAGGGATGAGTGCGAGTCCGCCCAGCGCAACCTGGACGCCCAGCACCGTTCCGAGAGCGCCGATGACGCCGAGCCCGCCCAGCGCCACGACGATGCCGCCCAGCGCGGCCAGCCCGTCGACGAGCTCGCCGACAATCGAACCGGGGCCGTCCGTCCCGTAGACGCGGCTGAAGGCCGCGTCAAGCCCGCGGAACACCTTGAGCGCGCTCCAGAGCGTGACGCCGACGCCGAGCACAGTCGCGCCCCCGCGGCCAGCCCCGCTTGTCAGCGCGTCTTCGAGCAGCGTCGATGCCGTCGGCGAGAGCACGTCTCCCGCAGCCGTCACGATTCGCTCGGCAAAGGCCTCCCCGCCCGCCAGCGTGCCGACGACCAGCGTCAGCAACAACAGCGGCAGGAGCGAGACGAACATGTAGTAGGCGATGCCGGCCGCGAGAAAGGAGACCTCCTCCTCTTGGACAGTGCGGACGACATCCCGAGCGACGGAGACAGCGCGTGTGCGATCCACGCGAGCATCTCGGGGTGGAGCCCCAAATATACTGTCGACTGGCTGACGCCAGACCGTCGTTCTGGCCGTCGACACCCGTCAGTCGTCGAGCGCCGCGTCGGGCCGGTAGGACCGGCTCACGACCCGCCACGTCCCCGACCGGAAGCGATAGTAGGTCACTGCCGCGGGAACGGCCGTCTCGACCACGAGCGAGGCGTACAGCGCGACCTCGCCGAGCGGCGTGACGTAGCCGAGATACGCCAGCGGGAGGGCGAACAGGTACATCCCGGCCAGTTGGGAGTAAAACGGCCAGCGCGTGTCGCCGCTGGCCCGGAGCGGCCCGGTCGAGCCGCCGTCGACACCTCGGAACACGACGCTGGCACAGGCGACGGCGACGAACACCGTCACCAGCGGGAGCACTGTGGGGTCCGAGACGAACAGGCGGGCGATGCCCCGCGAGAACGGGAGTAGCGTCGCTGCGACGACGATGTACACGCCGATACTCAGCCGGAGCACCGTCTGCGCCCAGACGGTCGCCTTGGCCTCGTCATCGTCGCCCAGGGCCTGTCCGACGAGGCTGCTCGACGCGAGGCTCAGCCCCCAGTTCGGCGTATCGAGCAGCGCCCGGACGCGGAGCGCCACGACGTAGGCCGACACGACGCCGGGCCCGAACAGGCCGACGATGAACAGCCGGGGGAACTGCGCCCCGGTCCGCGCGAGGTTGGCCCCAACCAGCGGCGTCCCGGTTTTCGCGAGGTCCCGCCCCAGTCCCCGGTCGAGGAACGGCCGCGACATCGGAACCTGGACCGGAAACGCGCCGATTATCGGGAGGCCGCCGCGAGCCAGCCCGACGGTGAACCCAGCCGTGACGAGCACGTTCGCAATGACCGTGCCCAGCGCCGCACCGACGACGCCGAGGCCGAACCCGAAGATGAAGACGGCGTTCAGCGCGATATTGACGACCGCGCCGCCGGCCCGCAACAGCATCGGCGTCCAGGCGTCGTCGGCTCCCACGAGCGTCCGACTGGCGATGAGGTTCAGTGCGGCGAAGGGGACTCCGAGGGCGACGACGCGCAGGTACTGGACCCCGTACCCGACGGCTTCGGACCCCGTTCCGACGAGGTCGACGAGCAGCCCGGGGACGACCCAGTACGCCGCCGTCAGCGGGAGTGTCAGCCCCAGCACGACGGCGGCGCTGGTCGTGACGGTGACCGCCAGTTCCTCGTCGGCATTGGCCCCGTAGCGCTGTGACACCATCCCGATTGTCCCCCCGGCGACGCCGCCGCCCAGCGCGAACACCAACTCCCAGAACGGCGCGGCGAAGCCGACGCCGGCGATGGCGGTCGGCCCGAGCGCCAGCCCGACCATCGCCACGTCGACCGTCGACTTCGACATCCGGGCGAGCCCGGTGACGATCCGGGGCCAGGACAGGTCCGTCGCTCGGCGGACCCGCTCGCGCTCGACGAGGCCGAACCGCGCGAGCAGGCTACCGACGAGTAGCAGGACGCCACGGACCGGGTTGTACGTGGAGGGCACGTGTTCGCCACTGCTTTGCGGTCGAGGCAAAAAGGGGTTTAGAATGTGGCCAGCATCGTGTTCAGATAAGCTGATTCCATGCGAAGCTGAACGATC